>NZ_FORU01000033.1 GCF_900114085.1 Myroides guanonis
GTATAAATCATTATATAGCATTCGGAGTTTGTCAGGAATTGGTAGGCGGTGAAGCCCCCGCATCCAATCAGTAGCTCTACCTCTATATAACTAATATACCGCTGCACCTAAATGCATTTCGGGGAGTACGAGCTATTTCCGAGTTTGATTGGCCTTTCACCCCTACCCACAGGTCATCCGAAAACTTTTCAGCGTTTGACGGTTCGGTCCTCCATTTAGTGTTACCTAAACTTCAACCTGCCCATGGGTAGATCACACGGTTTCGCGTCTACCACTACTGACTAAAGCGCCCTATTCAGACTCGCTTTCGCTACGGATCCAGACCTGAAGTCCTTATCCTTGCCAGCAACGGTAACTCGTAGGCTCATTATGCAAAAGGCACGCCGTCACCCCACTAAAGGGCTCCGACCGCTTGTAAGCGTATGGTTTCAGGATCTATTTCACTCCGTTATTCACGGTTCTTTTCACCTTTCCCTCACGGTACTGGTTCACTATCGGTCTCTCAGGAGTATTTAGCCTTGGCGGATGGTCCCGCCGGATTCAATCAGGATTTCTCGTGTCCCGACCTACTCAGGATACCACTATTCTTATCTTTTCTTACTTATACGGGACTATCACCCTCTTCGGTTCATCTTTCCAAATGATTCTAATTAAAGCCGCAAGAAATATCGTGGTCCTACAACCCCAATATTGCCGTAACAACATTGGTTTGGGCTATTCCGCGTTCGCTCGCCACTACTTGCGGAATCACTTTTGTTTTCTTCTCCTCCGCCTACTTAGATGTTTCAGTTCAGCGGGTTTGCCTCCTATCGGATACTATGTCTTCAACATAGTGGGTTGCCCCATTCGGATATCTGCGGATCAATCGGTGTGTGCCCGTCCCCGCAGCTTTTCGCAGCTTATCACGTCCTTCTTCGCCTCTGAGAGCCTAGGCATTCCCCATACGCCCTTATTTTGCTTATGTGCTTACAGATTGTGTATAAACGATTATACACAAACGTACTTTCTATATTATTTTTATTATTCTTTCTTAAAAAATTTGTTTTTAAGTGTTTCAATATGTCAATGAAC
>NZ_FORU01000031.1 GCF_900114085.1 Myroides guanonis
CCCTTCATACTGGACTCTAAATTAAATAGAGTCGTTGCTGTTGGTGACTTACACTGAACCAGATTTAAAGGTGGTTTTTCGATGATGATATCATCGAAATATTCAACTTGAATTGGATCAACTTCTAGGTAACAGTTTACATATTTGTAATCCAAATTTACTCCGTACAAACCTTTAGAACTAATTGTTAAGGTAGGTCCGTTCTCTCCAACTAGATCAACTCCATCTTTGGTCCATTGAATAACATAGTCATTCGGATTCAAATCCGCTTTTAACACCATCGTCTCTCCTGGACACAAAGCACTTCCTCCTTCGATAACCAAGTCGTCTCCTAAACTTGGTGTACCTAAATTAAAACTTCGAGCATTGAAGAAAACAGATGATGCATCTGCATAAAAACCACAAAAATCTGCAATTGCCAATTTTATACGATATTTATTACCTGGTTTAACATAAACCATTTCTGAACTCATCGGCACTGTCATTCCAGCATAATTAACAGGAGCTCCCAACGGATCTTGTTGATTATTGTCGAAATGTTGCCAATAATATTGCGGATTAAAACTTGCACATGCTGCACCTGACTTATTAGAATCACGAATCGTTGATAAAGCTATAGGTTGCGTAGTGCCAGGAACTAATGCTAAATTCTGTCCAACACCGGAAGTTATATCAGTAAGCCAAGCTGCAAACAAAGCTCCCCCCGGTTGGCAAACAACGGAACAATTCTTATGATAACTATCCGAAACAAATAAATACTCAAATTTTAAAGAATCCTTAATCGGAACAAAATCAAATTCTAAAACAGCTACAGCCTTTTGACTACCAAAACCAACACCACCTACTTGATCAATAACCTTATTTAAGTCTGGATCGCCAATCCAAAAAGGTACACGTTCTTTGGGTGCTTCGAAACCCCTATAAGGCCCAGGAATATATTCAACAGCATTAGTAGACAAAACAATACCCTCTTCAAAAGGAAAATCAGCACCGTTGCTATTAAAATACCCTAAAGTATTTACTTTATTCTTACCATCACCTGCTTGATATTTAATGTTAGATACCAAATCACAACCCGATTGTACTAAAATATCTTTAACTAATTGCTCAACCGTATATTGCTCTCCACTAGGGCTCACTCTAATTGCAGGAGGAGCAGTGGATACACATACTTTAAAATCATAATCAGAATTATCCGTAATAGCAATTCTTATAAAATAAGTCCTACCAATAACAAGGTTCTTTAAAACTAGTGGATTATTTGTAAAGTTACTTACATTAAAACAAGCTACACTTTTAGAGTCAATAGAATTACAAGTCCTGTCATAAACAGCACCATAAATACTATAGTTGACTTTATTTACATCTAAAATCTTTACTTGATGGATTGGTCCAGTCGCAACAAACTTAAACCAAATGTCTTTTGAATATTTTGTCGGATGACAACTGGGTTGTACCGTAGTACTAAGAGTCGCATCTATCAAACTTCCAGAAGCAGTTAAAGTACAGGTTATCTTTTCATTAACAGGAACTAATATAGCATTTACACAGTCATCATTCGAAGGTGCTACTAAAAAAACATCTTCAACAGTAGACAAAATAGTGGAATATAAATCCGTAGGAAGCTCAGCCACTTCAATCTCCGACATCTCAAAATTCTTACTAGCGAATAAAAAGAAAATCGATAGAAAAAAAACAAAAAATAAGACAGTACCTTTTTTAACTAAAGCTGTTTTCATAATGAATAATTAATCATTAAAAGTATAAAAAAAATCTTAAAATATTTTTTTTATTTCACATTTAATTAACTTTAACAGAAGTAAAAAAGGGTGAGACATCACTATCTCACCCTTTTCTATTATAAAAACATAGAA
>NZ_FORU01000030.1 GCF_900114085.1 Myroides guanonis
AGTTAAGTCTTCCCTATTCAAATAGCCTCGCGCTACCTGAACGCCTCCAATACATAATTCTCCTATTATACCTACTGGCACTATCTTATCATAATTATCTAATATGTATATCTTAACATTATCAGTCATTCTCCCTATATTAACCTTTTGAAAACGATTTAATCTTTGAGCTGTAACCCAAATAGTAGCCTCTGTTGGACCATATAAATTCCAAACAAATTTACTTATAGAAGTAAGGCTATCCTTTAAAGATTCCTTAATAGCTTCTCCTCCAGTTAAAATAGTAACTTCTTCTTTATTGTCCCATTCATTATCAATAAGCATTTGCCAAGTTGATGGTGTTGCCTGCATAAAATCAGGACGGTAATCAGCTATAAAAGATTGAAGTTTATCTACATCTTTTACAGAAATACTATCTAAGATAATAACTTTAGCTCCCAGTAATAAAGGAGTAAAAAACTCTAAATAAAAAATATCAAAAGTATATGTTGTTACTGAAAGAAATTTTTTCAACCCACTCATTCCTAAACGATTAATAATACCTAATGAAAAATTAACTAAACTAGTATGAACAACAGGAACTCCTTTAGGAACACCTGTACTTCCCGAGGTGTAAATAACATATGCCAAATTAGAAGGTGATAATACAAGACTCAATTTTCTTTTAGAGCAGTCCGAGATAACATCCCAATCACTGTCTAAAGATAAAATTGACAAACCTTCACGTTTATCTATAACTTTACGACTTAACTCACTACTCAACACCAAGTCAATACTAGCATCTGTAAGCATATAATTTATTCGGTCTCTTGGATACTCTGGATCGATTGGAACATAGGCACCTCCTGATTTTAATATCCCCAGAATACCAATGAGCATCTCTAAACTTCGCTCCAGACAGATACCTACAAGATTATTTGGCTCTACGCCTTGTTTGCATAAATAATGCCCCAATTGATTTGAGCGTTGGTCTAATTCTTTATAACTTAGTTCCTCACCTTCATAAACAACCGCGATAGCGTTTGGTGTTCGTTTAACCTGTTCAGTGAATAAATCAACTACTGTCTTATCTTTTGGATATGCGATATCAGTGTTATTGAAAACATCTAATAATTGATATTCTTCTTGTTTAGTTATCATTGATAAATTGCTTATGGATTGAGTAGTATCACTCAAAATACTCTTCAATAGCTCTTGATAATGTTCTTGAATTCGCTTGATAGTAGATTGATCAAATAAAGCTGTACTATATTCTAAATTAAAACAAATAACCCCTTTTATATCAGACACATCCATTATTAAATCAAATTGAGAAGTTACTCTGTCAAAATCGTAATCTGAAATCTTAATATTCTCTAATTCCAATTCTTTATTGGTTTCAGGAGCATTCTGTAATATGAACATGATCTGAAACAAAGGTTTCATATTCAAATCTCGAGTAGTAACCAAGCGATCTACAACCTTTTCAAAAGGAGTCAATTGATGATTATACCCCTCCAAAGTTGTCTGCTTAACCCTTGCCAATAGATCTCTGAAACTCGGGTTACCACTTAAATCACTGCGAAGTGCTAAGGTATTGACAAAAAAACCAATCATGCCCTCTAACTCTGATTGCGTTCTATTCGCTATTGGTGTCCCTACACAAATATCTTCTTGTCCACTATAGCGATACAACAAAACCTTAAAAACAGATAGTAATAACATAAACAGTGTTACATTTTCTTCATGACACATAGATCGTAGAGAGGAACTTAAATCCTTATCTAGTTTAAAAGAAATAATTCCACCTGAATTATTATATTGTAAAGGACGAGCATAATCGGTAGGCAAAGACAAAGTGCTTACACCACTTAATTTTGTTTCCCAATAGGATAACTGTTCTTCTAAAACAGCGCCTTCTAAATACTTGCGCTGCCAAATAGCATA
>NZ_FORU01000029.1 GCF_900114085.1 Myroides guanonis
GTTGGTGACTTACACTGAACCAGATTTAAAGGTGGTTTTTCGATGATGATCTCGTCGAAATATTCAATCTTAACAGCTTTCGGTTCTAGATAACAGTTTACGTTTTTGTATTCCAGTTTTACGCCGTATAAACCTTTAGAATTAATAGTTAAGGTAGGACCGTTCTCTCCAACTAAATCCATTCCGTCTTTAGTCCATTGAATAATATAATCATTTGGATTCAAATTTGCTTTCAACACCATCGTTTCTCCTGGACACAAAGCATTTCCACCTTCGACAACCATATCGTCTCCTAGATCTGGCACACCTAAATTAAAACTCCCTCCACCTAGAAAAACAGCGGAATTAACACCAGAATCACTATAATCTGCGATTGCTAATTTAATATGGTACTTACGTCCTGGTACAACTGGAGAAACTGCTGTCATAGGAACCGTTCTCCCTCCATAATTTATTGGGTTATCCTTAACTGGTAAACCATATAAACCATAATACTTATCAAAATAATCCTTATTTGAATCTCCACATGTTAAGTCTCCTTGATATTTTGCATCATGAATGGTAGTAACAGAAACTGGGGTAGTAGTTCCAGGAACAACGGCAAGATTTGTAACGACACCGCTTGTTAAATCGGTTAGAAAAAAAGCGAAAACATCGGAATATTGACATTGAAAACTAGGGCCATATTCATTAGAAGCGAAAATAAAATCAAACTTCAAAGTATCTAAAATCGATATAAAATCAAACTCTATTACAGATGCGTTATGATTAGCAGACGTTAGACCATTGTCTATTAATAATTTTTGCAAATCTTTATCACCTAACCAACTAGTATTATCTGAACCTTCTGATTGCCCTCCTGGTCCCATCGCATACTTAACACCGTTTGTTGCCAAGATAATTCCCTCATCAAAAGCTAAATCGGAACCATTCTTATTGAAGTAACCGATACCGTTCTCTCCCCCAAAATTAGTACCTGTTACGTATTTAATATTAGATACTAAATCACAACCAGCTATTACCAACACCTCTTTAACAAGTTCTTCTACAGTGTAAATATCATTGCTTGGGTTTACATATATTGCAGCAGGAGGTGCAGAAACACAAGCTTTAAATGTAATGTCATCTCCACTAACAACACCCAATCTGACATAATAAGTACGTCCTATTTTTAAATCTTTAAAGATTTTAAAGGCATCATTTGAAGAATTATACTCAAAACATGCAACAGCAACATTATTAATTGCTCCACAAGTTTTATCGTAAATAGCTCCATAAATATTATAACTAGTCTTATTTACATCAAAAACACCCAACTGGTGAGTCGTCGCAGTGGCAGTAAACTTATACCATACATCTTTTGTAATTTTATTTCCCATACAACCCGCTAGAACAGTCGTACTTAAAGTTGAATCAAAAAAACTTCCTGACACAAAACTCGCACAATCAACACTCGTATTTATAGGTAAATCAACAGCGCCAATACAATCATCATTAAGAGGAGCTGCAAATAAGTTTCCCTCATTTTTTTGTAATATAACCTCTTCTATTTTATATGATGGTAAAGCACTATTACTCCTACCAGAGATAACACTTTTGTTCGCAGCAAACAAACAAGCAATCCCAAAACACACAACAAAGCAAAAATAAATATATCTCGTTCTCATACATAGTATTATAAAGTTGAAAAGTAAGGTTAATTTTCTAGATTATGAAAAATTTAACTATAAAACACCTCTTTATTCAGGGATATTATTACAAATAGAGGCCATTCCTTACGGAATAGCCTCTATTATAACTTAAAACAAATAGATACTCTTACTTATTGATTTGCACCCAACCAGTTCTTATCTTATCATGTGCCGTAACTACATAATAATAAGTACCATCAGGAAGTGGATTTCCAGATTTATCTTGTCCTACCCATTGATTCGTATAATTAGAACCAAAAGAGAAAACCTCAACACCAAGACGGTTGTAAATCTTCAAACTCTGCACTCCGTGTAAAGACAAATCAAAACTATCGTTCAAACCATCTCCATTTGGTGAAATCCCTTTAGCTATTGGACAATCCTCGTA
>NZ_FORU01000028.1 GCF_900114085.1 Myroides guanonis
AGGGCTTTAAGGATTTGACTCTCGCTAAAATTGCTCGTTTTCATAATGACAGTTTAAAATTTTAAATTTAATAAATTTGAATTAACAACTGTCCTGTTTTTGGGGAAGCCTACAAAGTATACCAAACTTTGAGTATCGATGGTTTTAATCAAGATGTGATTGCAGATGGTATTGGAACAGCAGCTAGTTCAACCACGAGTGATGTTGATGGTGTTAGTTTCTCATTTAAATCCATTAATTGGATGTTAACTTCAACTTCTTCTCCTCAAACTAAGGGGTTTCCTGTTGATGGTATTATAAACTCAGAAGCTACTATGGGGTTGAAATATCAACTTAAAGATTATAGTGATTCTAACTCTATTCAATTAAATGGTTCTAATTCCTCTATTATTTCTAATGTTAGTGGATCAGTTAAGGCAAAAAAGTTATTTATGTTGGTTACCTCAGGAAGTGGATCATCTAATTTAACTTGTAAAGTTACTTTTGAAGATAACAGTGCAATGGTTTTTCTTAATATTTTTATAAGCGATTGGTATAGTGGAACATTGTCTGCTATAGCTTTTCATGATTTTGGAAGGATAGGTAGAATGAATAATGTAGTTGAGAACCCAGCATCAAATCCTAGATTGTATGAGGTTACTATTGATATCTCTAATATATATCAGAATAAATCTATTAAATCTATTCAATTTGTTAGAGAGCCTAACTCTAGTGGAGTTGTAAATATTTTTGCTGTATCGGCTCAAAAATATATCGATTGCGACAATCCGCTAGCGGTTACAATCAGTGATATTATTGGAGCTACAGCTAAAGTGAATTTAGTTTTGCCTTCAGTGCTTCCCTTATTAGGTTATGAGTATGAGGTTAGAACTTCTGGTGTTCCTGGATCTGGTGCTGTTGGTTTGGTGAGTACTGGAACAATTTCGTTTGATGCAACCACTCATAAATTAACGGGTTTGCCTCCTTTAAAACAATTGTACTTTTATATACGTTCTAATTGTGGTGCTAAAGGCGTACAAGATTGGATGGGACCTATTTCGTTTTTAACTAATTGTGAAATTCCAAAGATAATCTCTACTTCTTCACAGAATGCATGTAAAAATAGTTCTGCTTACTTAAGTGCTAACTATAATAGTGGCATTGTAAGGTGGTATGATAGTCCAACATCTGAAATTCCATTAGCAGTAGGGAATAGTTTTGCCACTCCTAATCTAAGTAGCTCTAAATCTTATTGGGTTGAGGCTATGGCCTCTGAGTTTTTAAATTCAAGTGGTGGAAAAACAGATTTACATAGTTCAGCAAATGATATAAATACTTTTAAAGACTGGGGAATTATTTTTGACTTAAATCAAGATGTGATATTAAAGAGTACAGATGTTTTTGTAGGAAATTATGGAACCTTGAATATTGCAATAAGAGATAATCAAGGTAAAGAACTATTTTCAACAGGTGATATTTCTGTGAACACGGCCGATATTAATAAACGAGTAACAATACCTTTAAAATTCAAATTAGCGGCAGGAACTGGGTATAGAATGGTTATTAAATCATTTTCAGATATTACATTATATCGAGATTCACCTGTCTCTTTTCCATATAAAGAGGATAATGGCATCATGACTGTTACTTCAGGTTTTTTTGATGGATTTACAAGGGACCATTACTACTATTTTTATAATATTATTTATGAGAAAGAATGTATTTCTCCTAGAACAGAGGTTATAGCTAATGTTATTGATATAGCTGCACCTATTGCGAATACACCTGTCCAAACTTTCTGTGCAAGTTCAGATCCGACTTTAAATAGTATTGGTATTCAGGGAAGTGGAATACAATGGTATGCTACAGAAACAGGAAGTGTTGCTTTACCTCACACGACACTTTTAGAAGATAATACGACCTATTATGCTTCTCAAACTATTGGAACTTGTACAAGTGAAACTCGAACTGCTGTAAAGGTTGAGTTGAAAAAGCCTACTTTAAATGTGGCTGGATTACAAAGCGATTTTTATTATGGAACTGATACACAAAGTATAATGACAATGATTGATTCTTTGTTAGGGAATTATCCCTTGACGTGGTTTAGAGATGAGATTGGAGGTAATAGTATTCCTGCACCTGATATAGCAACGCTTAATGTAGGACAATATTTGTATTTGATTAGTGCTAATATTAATGGCTGTGAAAGTCACAGAATTAAAGTTGTACTTAATGCTATGCCTGCAGAACTTACAGTATCTGTAAATGCAGGTCAGACTAAATTGTATGGGAATGTCGATCCTGAGTTAACTTATACGGTTTCAGGATTGAAAAATAACGAGCAAGCTTCTAATGTGTTAACAGGAACGTTGAGTCGTGATACGGGTGAAAATGTGGGTATGTATTCTATTAATCAAGGTTCTTTAAGTGCAGGAATTAATTATGA
>NZ_FORU01000026.1 GCF_900114085.1 Myroides guanonis
AGGAACCATATACTCTGGCAGACTTAGTTTTAATTGTTCTTGTAATCTCCCTTTGTCTAATGCGTCTTCCAAAACCACATAACCGACCAGACGCTTGTTTCCACCTGCATCTTCCTTAGCCAGTACACAACATTGGGTTACTCCCGGTAAAGAAGATAATACATTCTCTATTTCTCCCAACTCAATTCGATAACCACGGATTTTAACCTGATCGTCTTTCCTGCCGACAAACTCAATATTGCCATCCGGTAACCAACGCGCTAAATCGCCTGTCTTATAAATTCGTTCCCCTTCTTTAAATGGATTCGCTATAAACTTTTCTTGAGTTAATTCTTCTAGGTTTAAATAACCTCGGGCTACTCCAGATCCCCCAATATATAATTCGCCAATTACTCCTATAGGCAATAAAATATTCGAAGGATCAAGAATATAAATATTCGTATTGTTTAGAGGTTTGCCTATATTAGTATTTAAATCTCCTTCTTTAAAATCATGCATTGTAGCACATACAGTACACTCTGTAGGACCATATCCATTGACTAATAGTTGTGTATTACTCCATTCCTTTAGTGTATTATATGATGAAACTCCACCTCCAATATGAACGCTTTTCAGAGCTGGCAATTCTTCCCATACAAACTGTCCAAAAAGATCTGAAGGTATTGTTAGATGGTTTATTTCATTAATTTTAATATAATCGACAACTGTAGCTCCATTTTTAATCTCATCATCAATTATATGTAAACTGCTTCCTGAAATTAAAGATGGATAGATTTCAGAAACAGACGCATCAAATGATACAGAAATTAGCTGAGAGCATATCGTGAATTGATTGATCTCAAAAGTATTGATTATGTTAAAGCATAAATTTATAACTGACCTATGCTCCACCATTACTCCTTTGGGCTTTCCTGTTGTTCCTGATGTATAAATAACATATGCTAAATCATCTGCTTTCAAAACTATTTCAGGTAAACTATCAGGATATTTAGAAATGCCCTCTTTGAAAGAATCTAAGAATAGTGTATCTATGATAATACTACAGTTACTATCTTTTTTAATATATTTTTTTCTTTCTTCGGGATAATTAGGGTCTATTGGCACATAAGCCGAACCCGTTTTTAATATTGCTAAAAACGAAATAATTGACCAGTCACTGCGATCTAAAGTTACTCCAATCAAATTATCTACATTACTTTTAATATTAGATAATAAGTAATGTGCCAATTGATTTGAGCATTTACTTAACGCGCTGTAACTTAATTCTTTTTCTCTATAAACTATAGCTATAGCATCCGGAGTACGATCAACTTGTTCTTCAAATAAATGTATTAGAGACTTATTTAAAGGGTAGGATATTTGTGTATTATTAAAAACATCTAATAGTTGATGTTTTTCTTCTCTTTGTAATATATTTAAAGCATCAACATTTACTTCTTCTTCACTTGTTACTCCTTCTATGAGCTGAATTAATGCTTGCTCTATATATGCAAGTATGCGATCAGCATTTAGATTTTCATCTACTAATACTTTTAATCCAAAATCAACACCAAAATCATCTATACTTAGATTAAATGGATAATTTGTTCTTTCATGACTTCCAATAAGCGTTATTCCTAAATCAATATCTCTAGCATTATTTTCTTCAGATGAAGATAATGAGGAATGACGATAGTTTAATAAAGCACTGAATAAAGCCGTCTCATTGGAGATATTACTCCAATGATGAATGTCAGATAAAGGTGTTTGTTCGTAGGATAATAACTCTTCTAATCTTACCTTGACTTCCTGTAAATATTCTTTAACACTTCCTTTTAATTTCAACGCAACAGGAAGTGTATTAATAAATAAACCTAAAGAATCAGCGGCACCAATAGAGCCTTGCAAACGCCCTGAAAATAAAGATCCAAAAATAGCATACTCTTTATTACTGCATCTAGCTATAACTAAACCAAAAGCAGCATGAAATAATACTGCAGGACTCATACTAAGATTAATACAGGTATTACGCAATGATGAACTTATATCTTGAGAGAGCATACTAGTGGACTCTTCGATACCTGTACCATCACCTAAAATATTGGATAGATTAAATGGATAGGTTGGTTCTTCTATTCCGTCAAATAAAGATTTAAAGTAAGATTCTCCGTCATTGATTGATTGTGCATATAACGTGTGGCTAATAAAGTTCCGGTATAAAACAGGCGTTGGAAGATTTGTACTTTCTCCTGATAGATACAACATTATTTCTTCTGTAATAACTTCTAAACCAACATGATCCATTATTAAATGATGTTGATATATTATTAAGTAGTAACATCCATTAATTGGATCATCAGCCGATTTCAATTCTAATAATGGAGCTTTTGAAATGTCCATCCAATGACTACCAGAAGCTATTAGCAATTCCAATTGTGGCAAAATAGCTTTGGACTCCTCTAAATCTAAATCATCTAATACTAATTTTGCTTCTCGCAATACTACTTGAACAGCATTAGGTAAACCATCACTTAGAAAACAAGTACGTAAAACATCATGACGGTTCACTACAAATTGTAATGCCTCGATAAAAGCTACTCGCTTTGCTGAATCAGAAAATGAAAGCAAAGTTGGAACAATGTAGAGGTCTCCCTGGGCAGGATTGCTCATTAAATTATGAAAATGAATTCCTGCTTGCAAGGGAGATAATGGATAGATGTCTTCAATATTTGAAACACCACCCGGAACCATTGTCACTATTTTATCTAAATCATTTTGATTAAAATCAACCAATAATGGCACCATTGATGGAATAATACGGTCACTTGTATTTTTAATTCCATTAGGTGGAATACTATAAACTAAAGATGTGGAAGATAATTTATCACTGATGGAAGCTATCGTAGGTCCAGCAAAAACATCATTGACTTTTATATGAAAATCCAGCGCTTGCAAGCGAGATATTAATTGAACAACTAATAAACTATGTCCCCCGAGCTCAAAGAAATTATCATGGATTCCTATATTTTCTATACCCAATAGTCCCTGCCAGATATTTACTAATTGATTCTCTGTTTCGTTACGAGGAGCAATATATTTACTGGTTGACAACTCTGAGTTCTCTGGATCTGGTAATGACTTTTTATCTAATTTTCCATTAGTGGTTATTGGCATCTTTTCTATTGATACCCAAATCATAGGAATCATATATTCAGGCAAATGCAGCTTTAATTGTTCTTGCAGCATTTCTTTATCTAATATACCTTCCATAACCACATAACCTACCAAACGCTTAGTTTTATTTACATCTTCTTTGGCCAAAACACAACACTGTCTAACCCCTGATAATACTGATAATACATTTTCAATTTCTCCTAATTCAATACGGTATCCTCGAATCTTAACCTGATCATCTTTTCTACCTAAATACTCAAGATTACCATCTGGTAACCAGCGTGCTAAATCTCCTGTTTTATAAATTCGGCCTCCTTCTATAAAAGGATTGTTTATAAACTTTTCTTGGGTTAATTGTTCAAGATTTAAATAACCTCGCGCTATACCTGCTCCTCCAACACATAACTCACCAACTACTCCAACAGGCAAAAGATTATTTTCCTCGCTCATAACATACACCTGAGTATTATCAATAGGTTTTCCAATGGATACAATATTTTTTATATCTCCTTGGAAAGTTGTAGAACAAATACTTGCTTCTGTAGGACCATAGGCATTAACGTAATTGTAATGCTGAGAAAATGTCTTCGCTAATTCTAAAGGTATTGACTCTCCCGCAGTAACTAGAGTGGTAATACTTTTTATATCTTCAACCGACAATAATTGTAAAAATGCTGGTGGTAACGTTGCAAAAGTAATTGCATTATTTGCTATAAAGTTTCTAAAAGAGATAATGTCTGATTTTACTTCTTCTTTTATGATACATAAACGACTACCACTCAAAAGGGAAATACAAATCTCCCAAATAGAGGCATCAAATGAAATACTTGCAAATTGTAGACAGGTATCTTTATTGGTAATTGAAAAAACAGAAATTTGAGATAGTATTGTATTTACGATACTTCTATGTTCAATCATTACCCCTTTCGGTTTCCCTGTACTACCTGATGTATAAATTATATATGCTAAATCAGTAGGTCCTACAACAATTTTAGGTAAATTATTAGGATATCTAGAACGATCCTTTTTGAATATTTCCAGTAATAAATCATCTACGATGACAGAACAGTTACTATCTTTCTTTATATATTCTTTTCTTTCTTCTGGGTGGTTAGGATCTATTGGAACATAAGTTGCTCCTATTTTTAATATTGCTAAAAATGAAACAATTATCCAATCACTGCGATCTAAAACAACTCCAATTTGACTACTTCCACTTATATCATTAATAGATAATAAATAGTATGCCAATTGGTTTGAGCGTTGATCTAACTCCTTATAATTTATTTTCTCATCTTCATAAACTACTGCTATAGCATCTGGTGTTTGCTTAACCTGTTCTGTGAATAAATCTATTAGAGTCTTATCTTTAGGGTATATAGCATTTGTATCATTAAATTCATATAATAATTGATACTCTTCTTTTGTTGTAAGCATAGATAAATTGCTTATCGGTTGCGTGATATTGCTTACAATACTAGCCAGCAGCTCTTGATAATGCACCAGCATTCTATCTATTGTTGCCTTATCAAATAAAGCGGTACAATATACTATGTTGAGTGAAATATGATCACCACTTTCAGAAGCATTTAATACTAAATCAAATTTAGAAGTAACCGTCTCAAACTCATATCCTGATAACGTAACACCTTCTAAGGTTTCCCTATCTTCTCCAAATATATTAGATGCGTTCTGTAATACAAATAACACCTGAAACAATGGTGTCATACTCATATCTCGAGTTGTAATCACACGATCTACTACTTTTTCAAAAGGTGTCAGCTGATAGTCATAACCCTCTAACGTTGTCTGTTTTACTCTTGACAATAAATCTCTGAAACTCGGGTTGCCACTTAAATCACTGCGAAGTGCTAAAGTGTTGACAAAAAAGCCAATCATTCCTTCTAATTCTGATTGGGTACGATTCGCAATTGGTGTTCCTACACAAATATCATCCTGCCCACTATAACGGGATAACAATACCTTAAAGGCTGATAACAATAACATAAAAAGCGTAACTCCCTCTTGTTGACAGATAGAACTTAATGAGTCTCTCAGCTCTTTTCCTAATTCTAACGAAACACTAGCGCCTTCATTGCTCTGCACAGAAGGACGAACATAATCCGTTGGCAAAGACAAGGTGCTAACACCTTTTAATTTTTCTTCCCAATAGGATAACTGATTCCCTAAAATCTCGCCTTCTAAATACTTGCGCTGCCAAATAGCATAATCTGCGTATTGTAAGCTAAGCTCCGGTAATTCAGGAGTTTTGTTGGATTGCAACGCACTGTACAATTCCATAAACTCATGGATCAAGATTCCTTCTGACCACCCATCACTGGCAATATGATGGAAAACACAAGCCAAAACATACTGCTCATTCCCTAACGTATACAAACACGCTCGCAGCTTGTAATCTTTTGATAAATCAAAAGGTTTATTCACATAGTCTGCTATAGTATTTTCCAATGATAAATCATCTGATACAATGGCGCTATCCAATGACCAGTCCTCGGCGCTGATAATTTCCTGATAACCGATTCCGCCTTCTGATAGAAGCATACTGCGTAAAACCTCATGGCGAGATATAATTTCCCGTAAGGTTTGTTCTAGTATCAATACTTCTAATGCTCCTTCTAAACGAAGGACTATAGGAATGTGATATTCTGTACTTCCTTGTAACTGATCCAAAAACCATAGTCGTTCCTGACTAAACGATAAAGGAATCTGTGTGATAGAATCTCGATTATAAGGAGTAACTTTTGATAAAGTATTTTTTCTGTTTTTTACTTGACGTCCCTCAATATATTCAACTATATGAATTTTATTATCTTTTATTTTTTGTAATAAATCGGCATCAATAATAGCAGCTGATTTAATTGTTAAGCTACCCTCATTTACTCCTATTTTAACTTTTTTATTATAAGCTTCTTTTAAAATACTTAAAACTTCTACGTTCATGTTTAAAAATTATATTTCAATAGTTATATTGTAGTTTTCTTTACCTTCCTGATCATCATTAAAATCTTGTTCAAAAAATTCAATAAGAGATGATAACTCTACAATTGTTGTATGTTCAAATATTTCTCTAATAGAAATCTCTATATGTAACTCCTTTCGGATCATCGAAACCAAACGAGTAGCCAATAAACTATGACCTCCCAATTCAAAGAAATTATCATAAATTCCTACCTTATCAATCCCTAATAATTCTTGCCATATTTCTGCTAACTCCACTTCGGTTTCGTTACGAGGTGCCACATATTCTCTACTGGATAAATCTGAATTATCAGGATCTGGTAATAATCTTTTGTTTAACTTTCCATTAGTGGTTAAAGGGAAGCTCTCCAATTGAATCCAAATCATAGGAACCATATACTCAGGCAAGCTTAGTTTTAATTGGTTTTGTAACCTCTCTTTGTCTAATTCATCTTCCAAAACTACATAACCAACCAG
>NZ_FORU01000023.1 GCF_900114085.1 Myroides guanonis
CTGGATGTTCAGCAGAACCAAACATATCCAACTCTGCCAAGCTCAGGTCGATTTGCTGACTATTCAAACTATTTCTGCAAATTGAAATACTCTTCGGATCTTTAACAACGGTAGAAATAGCAGGGAATATCTCCGCTGTGATTTCACCTGTCACCTCACAATTAATATCTACATATTTAGCAACAACTTTATAAGTACCACTTTCACTAATTTCTATATCTGGCGCATTCTCTCCAACAATCAAAACATCATCCTTATACCATTTAATCTCAATACCTTCTGTTCCCAATCCAGTTTTGATAATCTTAGCCTCACCACTACAAAGTGCAGTTCCATTCTCAACAGTTAAATCAGCTCCTAAATCTAAGTTCCCTAAGTTAAAACTACCTCCTTTTAAGAAAACAGCAGAATTAACACCAGGATCACCATAATCAGCAATTGCCAACTTAATATGATATTTTCTACCAGGAACAACAGCAGACTTTGCTGTCATCGGAACGGTGATACCTCCATAATTAATAGGGTTATTTTGAACAGGAAGACCATATTGTCCATAATATTTATCAAAATACTCCTTATTCTCATCTCCACAGGTCTGACCTCCTTGGTATTTAGCATCGTGAATCGTTGTAACGGACACTGGAATTGTTGTTCCAGGAACCACGGCTAAATTAGAAACCTCATCTGTAGTAAGATCTGTTAAGAAGAAAGCAAACACATCGGAGTAGCTACACTGATAACTTGGTCCATATTCATTAGAAGCAAAAATAAAATCAAATTTCAAAGTGTCTACAATAGGAACAAAATCAAACTCTATAACAGAAGCATTGTGATTATCTCTATCTTGTCCATTATCTGACAATAATTTTTGTAAATCATCATCACCCAACCAAGAATAATTATCATTCCCTTCAGTCTGTCCTCCTGGCCCCATCGCATAACGAACCCCATTAGTAGCCAAAATAACACCCTCTTCAAAACCAAAATCAGAATCGTTTTTCTTAAAATAACCAATACCATTTTCTCCCCCAAAATTAGTTCCCGTTCTATAAGTGATATTGGAAACTAAATCACAATTAGTTAACACCAACACATCTTCCACCAACTCATCTACCGTATAATCCACCCCACTAGGAGAAGTAACTAAATATTGTAAAGAAGTAATACACAAATCAAAATAGAAATCTGTTACCGTACTACTAGAACCTACCCTAACATAATATTTTTGCCCAGGAATAAAATTCTTAAATACCCTGAACCCATCAACTCCTAATGAAAAACAAGAAATAGCAGCATTTGTCATTCCGCTACAAGACTGATCATAAATAGCAAAACTCAAATTTGCATAAGCCCCCGAAAAACTAATCAAATCCACAACGCTAATGGTGTGAGTTGAAGACGTAGCTGTAAATTCAAACCATGCATCTTTTTTAAATGAACCGCCACATGATGGCACAACGATAGCAGATTCAGTTGCTCCATTAAGAGAACCAGAAACAGTAAGCAAACAATCTTTTCCAGAATTGATTGGAATATTCAAAGCTCCGACACACTCATCATTTGCTCCAACTAAGGTTCCCCCAACTGCTGAAGTAGACCAATCACTAAATGTATTTCCACTTCCACATTTTGCTCTTACATACACCCTATATGCTTTACCTGAAGCTAATCCCGTAATGGTTGTAGATGGAGTCCCGGTTACAGCAACCGTTTTAATTGGAGTCGCTGTTTCATCATCATCATAATCCACTACTATTACCTCCCATTCTGTTACACCACCCGTTTGTTGCCATTCTACATCTAATGAATTAGCTGTCTGTCCAGTCACTTTAACATAATAAGGCTCCGGACAAGTATTAACCTTCTTAAGATTGACATTATCTAAATATAAATAGCTATAATTAGAATTTTTAGAGTTCACATGCCAAGCAATATTTACATCACCTTTAATTCCGTTTAAGAAAACAACTTCTTCTACGTAATTCCCAAGATGATAAACCTTAGACGGAACCAAGACAGTTGTAAACTCTTTCGCGTCTACCCCTTTGGTTGAAAGTAACACCTCAAACTCATTTAAATAACTCGCTGTTGTTGTAGTCTTATAATGATATTTCAACACATACATACCTCCATCCAAAGTAATAGTAGGAGAAACCAACCACTCATTATAAGGATCTTTGGCAGCATTGTATGCATAGTAATAAACCGCTTGATCGCCTTCAAACTGACTGTAATTAATTGTTCTAAACGTTGAACCTACAGGCATAACAGCATTGTTCTTATCAATAGTCGACCAACAGCGAATGGTTTTGGTATTTGTATTAAATCCTTCCCAGAATGGTGTACTATAGACATCACAAGTAGTTAAAAAATTAAACGGTCCTGCCCAAACACTATATGTTCCACCACCACAAACCGTACGAACATAAAATTCATAATCTGTATTTGGTTTTAACACAGCTCCAGATTGTTCCTTATCTATAATATTCTCTTTTTTTGAAGTAAGTGTTCCATTAGAAGACGGAACTCCTTTACCTTGTTCCTGAACATAATACTCCCAACTAGTAGCTATAAAATCATCTGTCCAAGAAATAGTAGCTTTATTCTTTTCTTCGTCCTTGACATCCAACCCTAATGGCTCAGGACAGGTCAAAACCTCTTCTAAAAAGACATTATCAATATAAATGTTTTTAGAACCTACTCCCATGGTATGCCAAGCTATACTTCCTGTTCCTCCAAAATCCTTAATAAAAGACTTATGCTCAATGTAATTCCCAACCTTATATTTTTTATCACTTACTATCACTTTCTTATAATCACTTGGATTACGACCTGAATTTGAAGCCAAAACTTCAAAATTACTGTCCTCAGAATAGGTGTCAGTTTTATAATGATATTTAAATCTATAAATTTTCTTAGTATCAAATTTAAAATCAGGACTTATTAACCAATCATCAGTATTTACAGTCTTGTTATAATCATAAACATAAAAATATATAGCTGCATTTCCTTCATACTGACCATAAGTTTGGGTTTTCCACTCCGTTGCTCCGTCCTTATTTACATTCAACACATCCCAACAATAAATGGTCTCAGATTTTGAATTAAAACCTTCCCAAAATGGAAGAGTAAAAGCACTACAAATAGTTCTAAATAAAAACGGCCCCGACCATATACTAGTTTTTCCATCCGAACAAACTGTTCTAACATAATACTCATACTCCGTATTAGGTGTAAGATTTTTTCCCGCATGATCTTTTGTTGCTAGTGCTTCTTTTTTACTTACAACAGTACCAGCTCCAGTAGGGGTAGCACCTCCTTTATCTTGAATCCAATATTCCCAACTAGTAGCTTTAAAAGCATCAGTCCAAACTAATGTAGCCCCATTTTCCTTGATGTCTTTAACATCTAAACCTAATGGTTCTGGACAACCTATGACTTCTTCAAAGAATACATTATCAATATAAATATTGGTATAGCCCTCCGTTTTAGCATGCCAAGCAATATTAGCCTTGGTTAATCCAGTAACAAAAACTTTTTGTTCTTTATATGCTGTGTTTTTATAAATTGCATTAGGAACCAATTCAGTCGTAAAATCCGACAAAGCCGTTCCCTTACTCGATAATAATACTTCAAATTTATTATCATAATAAGAGCTTGTCATGTAATGATATCTCAATCGATATATTTTTGTAGCAACCATATCAAATGTTGGAGAAATCAACCAATCATCATGAGGAGATCCTGAACCCGACAAATACATATTCTGATCTCCTTCAAACGGTGAACCTGTACTTACAAGCCATTTACCATCATAAGTGGTGGCATTATTATTATTATCAACAATATTCCAACATGTAATTGTTTGAGCACCTTTATTAAATCCTTCCCAATAAGGCAGTGCAACACTAGCACATGGAGTTCTAAATTTAATAGGTCCTACCCAAGTACTATATTTTCCAGGTCCACAATTAGAACGCACATAAAATTCATACTCCGTATTAGGCTTTAGATTTGTCGATCCAACTCCGTTTGTTTTTGTAACATCAACAGAGTTCTTGTTTATAATTGAACCACTTCCAACCGGTGATCCACCACCCGCTTCCTGAACAAAATATTCCCAACTCTTATTTAAATCATCTGTCCAAGAAACTGTTCCTTTATTAGTCTCTAAACTCGAGACAACAACATTATCTTCTGGTGCAATACAATCTACTTCCGAAACGCTTACTTCATCTATATAAATATCAGAATAACTTACAGCCGAAACTCGCCAAGCTATATAAACATCTCCTGTAATACCACTAACATAAAGAGTTTTCTTTGTGTAATTCGCAGCACTTGTTTTACCCTTTTTAAGTAAAACAGTTGTAAAATCACCTTTGTTCATACCATTCTTAGACAACAACACCTCCATATCATTGTTATAAGATGTAGACGCCTTATAATAATAAGTAATTGCATAATTTCCACCATTCAAAGTAATAGCTGGAGAAATCAACCAATCATCATGATTTTTATTATATCCTCCAGAAAATCGCATAGAACCATTACCTTCAAAACCACTAGTTGAAATTGTCCAAGCATTATTAGTACCCGAAATATCATTATCAACATCCCATCTAGTCCAACAATCTCTCGATGTCGAAGAGGTATTAAAAGTTTCTTTAAATGGGCTCGCAAAAGCTAAGCAAAGTGTCTTAAAATCATAAGGGCCTTCCCAGCTTCCAAAACCATCAACTCCACAGTTTGTTCTTACAAAAAACTCATAATCAGAGCTTTCCGCTAAATTTGTCCCCGTAAAATCCTGTTTCACTACCACTTCATTAACCGATGTTGAGACTCCTTTCCCCACAGGAAATGCTCCTCCAACTTTCTGAACAATGTATTCCCAAGAAACACCAGCAACATTATCCCATTTTAAGGTTATCTCATCTGACTTAGCATCTTTAGAACCCACATTGGTTGCAGATGCACAAGTAGTTGAAAAAAGATTTGAAGTATCACTTTTATCAAATTTGTAATATGGTAAAAGACTCAAATTAGGAGCATAAGAACTGTTTATCCAAAAATCATCTTTGAGCTCATTACCTAAAATTGAGCCTGAAATCAAAAATACTAGGCATAAGAACCAAGTATTCCGCAAGAGTATTAATTTTCTCATTTTGTAATATTATAGTTAGTCAATAGTCAAATATAACAATTAACTATACATTAACAACTATAGTTAATTAACTCCTAATAAAATGACCGTTATTAATTATAAACACTAATTAAACAACCATAATAACACAATAAACATTTATTTAACATCTATAAGAATAAACACGTTCTATATTATTCTAAATTAAGAATATAAAGTACATATTGAAATGAAAAATAAAATGAAAAATATGATCTTTAACTCTTTTATTTTTCAAGTATCTTAAAAAATAACGACGAATAGACCGTTTTCACTCAATCAACTCATTTGTCTGGGCATCACAAACCTTTTTCCTTAAATTGACAATAAACCCTAAAACATCAACCATAAATTAAAAAGAAAAACCCTTTAACTGATATCTATTTAATAATTTTGCCTCTTAATGAAAACAGATAATCATGAAGAAGATATTTCAACCTCTCCAATTAAAAAATCACATTATTCCAAATAGAATTGTCGTTTCTCCTATGTGTCAATATACAGCAATCGACGGATTCGCAAATGATTGGCATCTGGTCCATCTCGGACAATTTGCAATCGGAAAAGCTGGTGCTGTTATTCAAGAAGCTACGGCAGTAACTCCAGAAGGAAGAATTAGCTATGGCGATTTAGGGATATGGAAAGATGAACACATAGAAAAATACAAACAAATAACCCATTTCATAAAAAGCCAAGGCAGTGTTCCTGGTATTCAATTAGCCCATGCAGGTAGAAAAGCAAGTACTGAAAAACCTTGGTTAGGAAGAAGGCAAATAACACCACAAGAAGAAAATGGTTGGCAAACAATAGGTCCATCAAAAATACCTTTTGCTACAACTGATATTCCTCCACATGAAATGACAATATCCGAAATCAAAGAAATGATTCAACAATTTCAAAAGGCTACTATAAGAGCTATAGAAGCAGGTTATGAAATTATCGAGATTCATGGAGCACACGGATATTTAGTACATCAATTTTTATCTCCTTTAATCAACAATAGAACAGATGAATATGGAGGAACATTTAAAAACCGCATTCGCTTTTTATTAGAAATTGTTGATGAAGTACAAAAAGTTTTAAACAAAGCTTCGCTTTGGGTCAGAATATCTGCAACAGATTGGGCAGAAAGCGGTTGGAACATAGAAGAGTCTGTAGAACTCTGCAAAATATTGAAAGAAAAAGGAGTTGAAGCTATTGATGTTTCATCTGGAGGTGGAGTTGCTCATCAAAACATTATTTCAGGTCATAATTATCAAGTCCCTTTCGCTGAAAAAATCAAAAGCCAAACTGGAATACTCACAGGAACGGTAGGATTGATAACAAATGGTAAGCAAGCAAACGAAATACTTGAAAATAATCAGGCAGATTTTGTGCTTGTTGGCAGAGAATTTTTAAGAAACCCTCAATTTGTTTTGAGAGCAGCAGAAGAACTCGAAGAAGAAATAGCATGGCCGTCTCAATATGAAAGAGGAAAAGAGACCAAATAATAAAACAAACATTACAAACACTATGAATAAAAGCCTAATAGCCCTAGCCATTGGAGGTCTTGCAATTGGAATGACAGAATTTTCAATGATGGGTCTACTAAACGATTTCACTAAAGATTTAAATATAAGCATTCCACAAGGAGGACATTTTATTTCTATTTATGCACTAGGAGTGGTAATTGGAGCTCCAATTTTGGTTATGTTATCTAACAAGTACCCTCCCAAGAAAGTATTAATGGTACTTATGCTAATGTTTACAGCATTTCATACCCTTTTTATAATTTCACCAGAATACAATACTTTATTAATTACAAGATTTCTATCTGGCCTGCCTCATGGTGCATTTTTTGGAGTTGGCTCTGTGGTAGCAAGTCAATTGGCGAAAAAAGGAAAAGAAGCACAAGCCATATCCATTATGTTCACGGGGTTAACAATTGCAAATTTAGCAGGCGTCCCTTTAAGCACTTACATAGGCCACCACTTTTCATGGAGAATTGCCTATACCATTATAGCAGCTATGGGAATGATCACCTTTATTTCTCTATATTTCTGGATACCTAATATCCCCGCACAAATTGACAATGACATTAAGAAACAACTTTCTTTCTTTAAGACAAAGAAAGCCTGGATACTTGTAACAATGATTTCAATAGGAACAGGTGGTCTATTTGCATGGATTAGTTACATCTCTCCAATGATGGTTGAAATAGCGCTTATACAAGAACAGAAAATACCAATTATTATGACACTTGTTGGACTTGGAATGGTATTAGGAAACTTGATTGGAGGAAAAATCGCTGATACCTTTTCTCCAACGAAAGCTGTTATAATATCATTCACAGCAATGGCTATATGTCTGATTGTGGTTTATGCTACCGTACACATTCAATGGTTAGCATATCTGATGTCTTTTATAACAGGCTTAATAGCCTTTACAATAGGCTCTCCCTTGCAAATGATGTTAATAAGAAATGCAAAAGGATCCGAAATGTTAGCGGCATCAGCAGGTCAAGCAAGTTTTAATGTTGGAAATGCGCTAGGCGCATTTTTAGGAGGACTTCCGATTGCTTATGGTTTCGCAAGCAATTCTCCACAATGGGTAGGAGCAGGTATGGCTTTCTCAGGAGCATTAATAGCAATGTATTTTTTAACTATACAAAAGAAAGAAAATAGTCTCTAAACAGATTAAACTATTTGGTTATAACAACCTACCAATCTTAATAAGTTTAGTAAATTTGTATAAAATTTTTCAAGAATGTACAGAACTCATACATGTGGAGCTTTAAGAGCTTCAGATATTAACACAGAAGTTACTCTTTCTGGGTGGGTGAGCAAACACCGTGATAAAGGATTCATGATTTGGGTAGATTTACGTGATCGTTACGGAATCACCCAATTGATTTTCGATGAAGAAAGAACAGACAAAGCTGTTTTTGAGACTGCAAAAAACCTTGGCCGCGAATTCGTTATTCAAGTTAAAGGAAAAGTAATCGAGAGAGAAGCAAAAAACAACAATATTCCAACAGGAGATATTGAAGTTTTAGTCGAAACCCTTACTGTATTGAATAGATCAGAAGTACCTCCTTTTACAATCGAAGATGAAACAGACGGAGGTGAAGATATCCGTATGAAATACCGTTATTTAGACATTCGTAGAAATCCGGTAAAAAACAATCTGTTATTCAGACACAAAGTAGCTCAAGAAGTACGAAATTATCTATCAGCGCAGGATTTCTGTGAAGTAGAAACTCCATATTTAATCAAATCTACTCCAGAAGGAGCTAGAGATTTTGTTGTACCATCAAGGATGAATCCTGGAGAATTTTACGCACTTCCACAATCACCACAAACTTTCAAACAATTGTTAATGGTTGGTGGAATGGATCGCTATTTTCAAATAGTGAAATGCTTTAGAGACGAGGACTTAAGAGCAGACAGACAACCAGAATTTACACAAATAGATTGTGAGATGGCATTTGTTGACCAAGAAGATGTAATGAACACCTTTGAAGGTATGACAAAACATCTATTAAAATCAGTTCACAACATAGATGTAAAGGAATTTCCTAGATTGACCTTTGAAGAAGCTATGCGCAAATATGGTAACGACAAACCGGATATCAGATTTGGAATGGAGTTCGGAGAATTAAATGCAGTTGCACAACACAAAGATTTTGTTGTTTTTAACAATTCAGAATTAGTTGTAGGAATCGCAGTACCTGGAGCAGCTTCTTATTCTAGAAAAGAAATAGATGCTTTAATTGACTGGGTGAAACGTCCACAGGTAGGCGCATCAGGAATGGTATATTGTAAATATGAGGCGAATGACACTTATAAATCATCCGTTGACAAATTCTTTGACCAAACAGATTTAAAGGCTTGGGCAGAAATTACTGGAGCCAAAGAAGGTGATTTAATTTTGGTTCTATCAGGTCCTGCAAATAAAACACGAGCACAGTTAAGTGCATTGAGAATGGAATTAGGAAATCGTTTAGGATTAAGAAAATCCAACGAGTTTGCACCATTATGGGTAGTAGATTTCCCTTTATTCGAATATGATGAAGAATCAGGTCGCTTCCACGCAATGCACCATCCGTTTACATCTCCAAAGAAAGAAGATATCTCATTATTAGAAACGGACCCAGGAAAAGTACGTGCTAATGCCTATGATATGGTATTAAATGGTAATGAAATTGGAGGAGGTTCTATTAGAATACATGATAAAGAAACCCAACAACTTATGTTTAAGCATCTTGGATTCACTCCAGAACAAGCACAAGAACAGTTTGGATTCTTAATGAATGCTTTTCAATATGGAGCACCCCCACATGGTGGATTAGCCTTTGGTTTAGACCGATTGGTAGCCATTCTAGGAGGTCAAGAAACCATCAGAGATTTCATCGCTTTCCCTAAGAACAATTCAGGAAGAGATGTCATGATAGATGCACCATCAACTATAGACCAAGAGCAACTAAATGAATTAAGTATTAGTTTAATCCAGAAATAAACTCTTTAAAAAAACAGAGTCTAACTTTAAAAGTTAGACTCTGTTTTTTTTTATTACAATTAATCAACTGTGAAACTCACTTTTTTAATCAATTGTGGTACATCTAAAATTTGAATATCTAAAGACGCTCTAATTCTACTATCACTGTACTTAATGTTTGCACTTCCTCTTTTTACCTTATAATATCCTGTCTCTCCTTTACAATAGCAAAAACGCCCAAAAAGCATTTTAACATCTTGTAAATTTCTATGTTCTAAAATAATGCGTTGATTCTCTTTAGGTATCTCAAAGACAATCTCTTCTCTATAAAACCCATCCATTAGGACATCATCCACTGCTTTATTGTAACTATAAATTACCACATCAGAACTTTCAGATGGAATTAACTCATAGTACATCTCACCTCTATTCCCATCTCTCACTTCTTTCACCTGCAAAGAAACATTCTTAATGCGATTTACCTTACAATCTCCCTCAATAGGACAATAGCTACTTATCCTGTACACACTCTCATTTAAATCTCCTTCAGGCTTGTCAGACAACGTTCGTTTCACAGGTGTACAAGCACAAAGTAATCCTATTAGAATAAATGATATTAAATTTTTCATTATATTATTGTTATTTTCCATTAAAAGTATTCATTGTATTGTTCAACCCTGCTAATGCAAAAGATGTCAAGATTTCAGAAGAAACTTCTAAACGTTCCTTTAAAGCAACCTTCTCCTCTTCAGTCCATTCTCCTAACACATAATCAACCTGTTGTCCTTTTTTAAACTCATCACTGATTCCAAATCTAAACCGTGGATAATTAGTTGTCTGTAATAATGTTTGAATATTCTTAAGCCCATTATGCCCACCATCAGAACCCTTTGCCTTAATCCTAATCGTACCAAAAGACAAATTTAAATCATCTGTAACAACCAAAAGATTCTCAATAGGTATGTTCTCTTTTTCTAACCAATATTGCACAGCCTTTCCGCTCAAATTCATATATGTATTCGGTTTCAATAACAGTAAAGTTCTACCTTTAATTTTAATCTGTGACATTGCTCCAAATTTCACACTTTCAAAAGTAGTCTCATGCTTATTAGCCAAAAAATCAACTATCTTAAAACCAATATTATGACGTGTATTCACATACTCAGCCCCAATATTCCCCAATCCAACGATAAGGTATTTTTTCATAACCTTAGTTTATTTTAAATCATACGAAAAGCAAAAATAAGCCAAAGCAACACTTCACACAAACTTTTAAACAAAACAACAGAACCTATAAACAAAAAAAGCATCTCTTGCGAGATGCTTTTTCAAAACAATAAAATATTGAATTATTTTTTTCCTGAAGATTTTGCTGCTTTCGCTGCCTCTTGAGCTGCTTTCATAGCCGCACGAGAAATTCTAACTTGACACACAACAGTGTTGTCAGAATGCAATAACTTAAAGTTATCAGTAGGAAGATCAGTTACATATAACTTGTTCCCCATTTCTAAGTTAGTAATATCAGCATAAACGAAATCAGGTAAGTTAGCAGGTAAAGCTCTTACTTTAAGTTTACGTTGGTTAAGGTTAAGAACCCCACCAGCCATAACACCTTTAGAATTACCAGTAACTTTTACTGGAACTTCCATAGTAATTTCTTTATCTTCATGTAACTTATAGAAGTCCATGTGCATAATTTGACCGCTTACTGGGTGAAATTGAATGTCTTGTAAAATAGCATTCATAGACACACCATTACCTAATTCAATTACAACAGTGTGTACGTTAGGAGTGTAAACTAAACCTTTGAAAGATTTTTCTTCTGCTGTAAAATGTATAGCTGGTTCTGTTCCTCCGTATAACACGCAAGGTACCAATCCAGCATTACGTAAAGCTTTAGTTGCAACTTTGCCCACGCTTTCTCTTTCTGATCCTTTAATCGTAATCGATTTCATTTGATTATATTTAAATATTAATAAAAATTCTTATATTATAAACTTGTCACTTATAGACTTATTATTCTGAACCATATGCATAACATCAGCGAATAATTCAGTACAACTTAAAACTTTAATTTTACTACTCTCTCTCTTCAGAGGAATAGAATCAGTAACTATTAATTCTAAAATTGCAGATTTTTCAATTTTCTCATAAGCATCACCAGATAATATAGCATGCGTACAAATCGCTCTAACACTTAAAGCCCCTTTAGCTAACATCATATCTGCTGCTTTTGCCAAAGTACCTCCAGTATCTACCATATCATCAACTAAGATCACATTTCTTCCCTCAACATTTCCTATCAACTCCATTGTATCAATAACATTGGCTTGCTTTCTCTGCTTATAACAAATCACTACATCTGAATTCAAGAATTTCGAATAAGCATAAGCTCTTTTTGAACCTCCCATATCTGGAGAAGCAATAGTCAAATTATCAAGACCTAAACTTTTTACATAAGGTAAAAAGATAGTCGATGCGTATAAATGATCAACAGGTTTTTCGAAGAAACCTTGAATCTGATCCGCATGCAAATCCATTGTCATTATACGAGTAGCCCCAGCTGACTCCAATAACTTCGCAACTAACTTTGCTCCAATTGGAACTCTTGGTTTATCTTTTCTATCCTGTCTCGCCCATCCAAAATAAGGTATTACTGCAGTAATATGTCTAGCTGAAGCACGCTTAGCTGCATCAATCATCAGTAATAATTCCATCAAATTATCAGCTGAAGGAAAAGTAGAACAAACCAAAAATACACGAATACCTCTAATAGATTCTTCGAAAGAAGGCTGAAACTCTCCATCACTATAATGTGAAAACGTAACTTTACCTAGCTCAACTCCATAATGACTAGCGATTTTTTCAGCTAAGTGGATACTTTGTGAACATGCAAAAATTTTAGCGTCTGGCTCAAATTGTGACATTTAAAATGTAATTAGTTGTTTAGTTGTTAGTTGTAATCCTAAGCTCAATTCTTAAGTGCTGCAAATTTATAAAATATTATTTATGAAAGTGATTTTTTTTGTTCTTTTATTTGTTTTTAAAAAAAAACACTTATATTTGCACTCACAAAAGAATAACAGTCTATAGCCCGGATGGCGGAATTGGTAGACGCGCACGACTCAAACTCGTGTTTTTCGGAGTGTGGGTTCGATTCCCACTCTGGGCACAGAAAAAATCCTAGTTACTTAATAAGTAGCTAGGATTTTTCATTTTAAAGCATTTCTTAATGCGAATAAACACCTACAATTACTCTTCAGTTATTTGGCAACAAAAAAACAACAGGTACTTTTATTAATCCGCTATACAGAAGAAAACGACTTCTTACAGTTAAATTTTAAAAATAAAATCATTTTATTACTAAAAGACCTCAAATTACTTCAGAACATATCTTATATTTCAACGAAGCTTTCTTAAATTTGTGTATGATGAAATTCTAAATAACAACTATTTTTTATGTCGAAACTACACTTACAACCTATAGAAAGAGTACAAACGATATCCAAAGAAGATTTCGTTAATCAGTATTACAAAAAGCAGAAACCACTAATAATTGAAAGATTAACAGAAGATTGGCCTGCATATAAAAAGTGGAATTTCAACTACATTAAAGAAGTAGCTGGCAATAAAACTGTACCTCTGTATGATGACCGTCCAGTATCTCACAAAGATGGATTCAACCAAGCTCATGCAGAAATGAAAATGAAAGAATACATAGATATCTTACAATCTCAGCCAACCAACCTTCGCATATTTCTATATAATATAATGAGAGAGGTTCCAACATTACAGAATGACTTTAAATGGCCTGATATAGGCTTAAAATTAGTAAAACAATTACCTATGATGTTTTTTGGAGGTGAAAACTCAAAAGTGTTTATGCATTACGACATAGACTATTCAAATATCTTACATTTCAACTTTCAAGGAACAAAACAATGCATACTCTTTTCTCCAGATCAAACCAAATACCTATACAAAGTTCCACATGCACTCATATCTAGAGAAGATATTGATTTTGATAATCCAGATTTTGAAAAGTGGCCTGCATTAAAAAAATCCGAAGGCTTTATAGGTAATTTATCACATGGAGAAATGCTTTATATGCCAGAAGGATATTGGCACTACATGAAATATCTAACACCAAGCTTATCCATGAGCCTACGATCTTTACCTTCGAAGCCATCAAACCTAATAAAAGCCGCTTATAATATAACTTGTATGCGCTATTTCGACAATATGATGAGACGCTTACAAGGTCAAAAATGGATTGATTACAAAAATGAGCAAGCAATTATAAATACACATAAAAACATTTAAACTACGTCCTTTGGAAAAGAAGTACTTAAACATTTCAGAAGCAAAAAGTAAATTAGAATATTACTGTGCCTATCAAGAACGCTGTCATTCAGAAGTTATTTCTAAATTATATTCATTAGAAATATCCCGTGATCTACATGATGAAATCACAGTTCATTTAATAAATGAGAATTACTTAAACGAAGAGCGGTTTTCTAGAAGTTTTGCGAGAGGAAAACATAAAAACAATCATTGGGGTAAGAACAGAATTATTAATGAATTAAAACAGCGTAAAATCACAGATTACCTAATAACTAAATCTCTTTCTGAACTTCCTGACGAACTATACTTCGACACTTTCCATACGATAAGTGAAAACAAGTGGAAAACAACTAAGGGATCTACTATTCAAAATAAAAAACAAAAAGTAATTGGGTACCTACATAGAAAAGGCTACGAATTAGACTTTATATATGAAAGGATTAGAGAACTAGAAAGAGAAGAAATTTAGGTGATTCGTAACGAGGATATGCAAAGAGACTAAGGAGCTAAGAAGCAAAGGAAGAAAATTAGATGATTCGTAAATACGCTAATTCGAGGATATGCTTAGAAGCAAAGGGCAAAGAAACAGGGTTGAACGTTTAGTTTTAGTCTAATCTACTAAATTAGTAATGGAGTCAGCAAAACTAATATAAGGCTAAAAGACTAATTAACAGACGACTACAAAATAATTAACCCACCTCACTTTTCAGGAGAACTTCAAAAAAGGCAGCGAACCGAGCCCAAAGGGCGAACACGCTGGTTTTATAAAACAAAAAAGTCCTCACTTTTCAGGAGAACTTC
>NZ_FORU01000009.1 GCF_900114085.1 Myroides guanonis
TATTTTAGTAAATGGGATGCAGAGTTATTTGAACCTGAGTTTTTGGGGTTTGGGACTTTTCCGTCGGTACAAAAAGAACAGAAGTTTTCATTAAAAGATAGCTTTTCTGTTCTAGGTGAAATAGGAGCTAAGCTTAAAATGGGCAGTGAAAATGCGCTTTATGTTGGATTCTTTGCTGACTATGATTTAGCTTCAGGGAGTGATGAATCTAAACGATTGTTAGAGTATCAACCCATGGGAGAAACTCCTTTAAAGTTCAATAGCGTGATTGAAGCGGAGGAAGGAAAACAACGTTTGAAAGCGTTTTATCTCGGATTAAAAGTTAGATATGCTTTTGGAATGTAATTTAGAATTTAGAAACATTAAGTAAAGATACGGTTTTGCGACAGAAACTAGTATGATTGAAAACGGCTTGAGTTTTAAACTCAAGCCGTTTTTTTATAGGCTATAAATGTTTTTGAAAGGGAACAGGTAATACATTCCTCAAATCTATCTCCTAATCTCATTTTATTAATCTTATTCCTTTGGGAAATCAGGTCTTTTCATTTTATAACGAGTTCCTGATAATGCTTCTAAAAAGGCTACTAATGATTTTTTTTCATCTTTAGTAAGCTCCAATGGTTTTAGCAATGAATCGGTTACTGGGTATAGAGGATCTGCTAGTTTCTTTTCAGGACTTGGATCTATCATATGCATTCCACTATTATAAATGTTTACAATGCCTTCTAAATCGTCGAAAAGTCCATTGTGCATCCAAGGTCTTGTATTTAACAAATCTCTTAGGGATGGTGTTTTAAATTTACCGACGTCTTCGGGGTCCTTGGTTATAGTGAATCTACCCAAATCTTCATATTGTCTTTTGTAATAGGTGAGTCCTATATTGTGAAACTCATCGTCTGTTAAGTCTTGTCCATGGTGGCAATTCATACATCTTCCTTTGGTTCTAAAGATGTGCATTCCATAAATCTCTTGGTCGTTAAGTGCTTTGTGATTACCATCAATAAACTTGTCTACACGACTCGGTTGACTTTTGATGGTTCGTTGAAAACTTGCTAAAGCTTTTACGATACGCTCGTAGGTTATCTCGCCATCTCCATAGGCTTTTTCAAAATAGGGCTTGTATCCTTCTATTTTGTTGAGTTTGTTAGGTAGTTCTGCAACATCCATAGCCATTTCATTGTGTGCTGTTAATGGACTATGGGCTTGCTCTTCCAAAGAGGTTGCTCGTCCATCCCAAAAGAATATTTTTCTATTGGCTATATTAAAGAGACTAGGGGTGTTACGTGTTCCCATTAGATGGTCAGTTCCCATTGCAACTTTTCTTTTGTCTGTCCATCCAATTTCTGGATCATGACAGTTACTACACGATATTTGGTTTGATTTCGATAGCCTAGGGTCAAAAAAGAGTAGTTTTCCCAATTGTACCTTGGGTAAGTCTTGTGTTTTGAAATAATGGGTATCCTGTGGAATACTTGCCATTTCTTTCCAATTAATTCCTTCGTCTATGGTTGGTTGTGGCCATTGACTAATAGGTTTTTTATAGTTCTCTATTATGGACTGGTATTCTGGTTCATTGAAGTTCAGTATCTGGTCTAAGGGCGCAAAGCTCAAAAGTCCAAAAGCTGTAATAAGTGTTAGTAATCCTACTGTCTTCTTCATTTCTTATTTCTTAAAAAGTAACTCCTATTGTAATGTTGATGTTCTGATTGTTTTCTTTTGTCTTAAACTGAATGGCATTCCAGTCAAATGTTACATAGACCATTGGAAAGTTAATAGGTTCAAATTGATAGGTTGCCGATGTTCCCCAATGTATATAATTTGTACTGTTGTATTTATAGTCTTGTTTTAACCACTCTTGTATACTTTCTTTTCTAGTTTCGGTTTGCAGCATATTGCTACTATTGGAAACATTTCGATAGGTAAATGTTGGAGTGAGTTTCAATGCTGATTTAGTGTTTAATTTCTGGTAATAGTCAAATGTTAATCCTAGAAATTGATATTGAAATTTTTGGGCAACTCCAGTTTCTTTTAATTGCTCAATTGTTTGCTGAATCTTGAAATAAGGTGTTATTGATAGGGTATAATGAGGTGCCGTAAAGGAATAAAAACCTTCAATAGTATGACTATTGTCTTCAAATTTATAGTTTTCTTTTTCCATTAAACGAATTAGATATTTATCGTTGTTTGAATACAGTATATCTATTCCCGAGTGATTTGTGATATTAGTTTGCCATCTTAGCCCCAATTGGTGTTGGTTCCAATGGAATAATTTTAACGCATGTATTTTAAGTTGTTCTTTTTTTAACTTATTTATATCATCACCTCCTTCATTTATCCCCATACTTGAAAAGACAAGTTTGTCTAAGTTATACTGTCCAAAAGATGCTCCTATAGCAAAGTTCTTGGCTTTGTTTTGAGCGATATTAAATCCTATTTCATATCCCAACTCTTCAAAAGTAACTTTGCTTGATTTATTGCTGAAATAATTATTCCATGTTCCCAATCCCTGCATTTGGTATAGAGAGGCCTGAGATGCTTCATTTGCAAATTTGACAGAAGTGTTTTGGGTGTATTTTGAAAGTAGTGTATAGACGTCAATTGACCAGTTTTTATAGATATCATATCCCAATCCCATTTTTAAATCTATAGTAGAAGAAATGCTTTTTGGACGAGGATCTCGGGTTCTATATCCCATATTAGCTTGATAGCCTAAACTTGCTCCTAATGACCACTTGTTTAGTTCCTTTGCATAGCCACCTTGAAAGGCGTAAGATTGAAATTTGGTGGTTGCTGCGGTTGAATCTGCTATAACATAAGGGCGAATTTTATCGAAATCTAGACTGTTGTTCCATCGAATTCCTCCTTGTCGCTGATTTACATAACTTGCTTTTCCCCAAATGCTTGTTACACTATCTAGTTTTTGAAAGGAATGGGCATGAATACCCATTCCTTTATGATTGTTTCCTTCTTGTTTTTGATATAAATCTGCTTGTTTATTTTCTAATTGAGCGAATAAATCTGAATATGAAAAAGAGCTATAATGTACCTTGTTAGATGGGTTTTCATAATAATTCTTTAGAAATTCTAATTCCATTGAGGTTTTGCTTTTTTCTCTTTGAAAAAAGTTAAGACTGTCTTGTGCTTGAATATGGTTTATATTCAAACAACATGATAGAATCAGGAAACAAGTGGAAATATATCTCATTTATTTAAGAATGGTTTATACCGTTTTTTAAACTTGGTTCTGCATCTCTATGAAAATCTTCTGTTGAATTGTTGGTGTCTTTGTAAAGGTTTCTTCCATTCTCCATAGTTCCTATTACTTTTCTACGTGCAGATTTTCCAAAACGGTTTGGGTCTGAACTCAAAACTCCTACACCTGTCCATCCGTTATCGATTGAAGTACCTAATGCATTGTGTTCCCATCCTTCTATTGGGGAGGAATTTATTCCATCTATAATCCATGCATTTGGAATTGTTTTGGCTGTTTTTGTAGTTACATTTCCTGTTGCATTCGTGTATTCATAAGTATAGGTATAACCTGCTAACCAGCTTTGAATGGTTATTTCTTGTGGGAAGCGCGCTAATGCGTAACTCTCAGCTCCTCTGTTGTGCATTAAAAACATATTATAATTCAAAGTACTGTAAATAACTTTTGCATTCGGTACGCTTGGATTGTCTACATCACCTAATTTTGGATTATCTAGATTTGGATATTCATAATCTGCTCCGCTTAAGTCATAAGCTGGGATATTAGGTTGTTTGTGATTTGCTGCCATATCAGCAATTACAATAAAGTCTCCTGGCTCTATGTTTTTAGCGTTTTCATGTGGTATCATAAGTATCGCTTTAACAGTGAAGTCTGATTCTTTGATCTCTGGTGTAACGTGGTTGTTATTTGTTGTGATAAACTCTGATTGACAAATTAAAAGTCCTCCGGTGCTTAATACTTTATCTGTATTGTTCGTCAGCTTAAAATACTTACTGCTTACATAGGCTTTTCCTTCTAAGGTGGTTACTCCCGTGAAGAATACCTCTTCTATAATGAAGTCTTCGTTGAAACTTTTTACGAATAGTTCTATCGAGATATTGTGTGTGTCATTGATTAAGTCAATACTGCTGTTTGCACCTGCTTGCATTTCTTCTCCTCCTCCTAGAATTACTTTTCCATCTGCAATTATCTTGTAGGAGCCTTTAGGAAGTTTAAATTCTTGAGAAAGGGATTGCATTTTTAATTGCGTCTCTTTTCCTGTGTTGGTTTCAAGAAAGCGAATATCCATTTCATGGATTGATTTGATTTCTTTACCATGTAGATTAACGGTTAAAATACTTTCTTGATTTTGATTGTTTACTATACTGTCATCACTACTACAAGAAGTGAATGTAGTTGAGAGGCTGAATAAAGCAAAACTGAATACTAGGAGTTTTTTGTTCATTATATTAAAAGTTATAGGTTAATTCCATTCCAAAATAGGGGTCAGATTGATCTTTTCGGTAAACTTTATTTCCATTGAAGGTATACGGACTGTAATAAGTGACAAGTTTATCTACAAACAAGGAAGCTCTTACTTCTCTATATATTCTTTTGGTTATCTTAAGATTTACTCGCATGTCAAAATTGTAGTGTTTACTCATATTGTCTGTTGCAGAAACATCTCTAACCAACCACCTTTTATATGGGTCATTTCGATCGCTATCTAGAAAAGGTTGAATCATTCCATCTGTTCCGTAGTAATGTGTTGGAGCTGCTTCTCTGTTTGCTCTTTCTTCGTCTTTAAATAGTACTCCTTGAAAGGAAGTAGATATATTCATGTCTAAAGAAGGTAGATAAGTGTCTACTATAAAGTTGTAATTCAAGCCGGATTGTAAATAACCTACATCATTTTTATAGATTCCAACATAGGGTATTGATTGTCCATTCTGAGAACGGTTTGGTTTTTCGTGTACGGGAATTGTATTGGTATAATCTACTTTAAACCATGCACCTGTTAGTGTGAATTTCGTATTTAAGGTAGAGAAGCGAGGGGAGTAGTAACCAAATTCGATTCCTTTTTTATGAGTGCCACTACCATTGGCATGTTGAGAACGACTTAGGAGTTCTGTTCTTTCTTCATAAGGTAGGTTATCAATAGAAGGTTTTTCTGTTGGGTCGATTATGTTAGAAGCATCATATCTTCTGTAACTGTGACTTAAAAAGTAGGTGTCATTTCTAAATCCATTAGCCATATTCTCGTCGAAATAGGTTATAAACCATTCGTGTTTTGCATAGCTAAAATCGAAGCGTATTTCTTTTTTAATGTTTTTTGCTGCAAGAAGGTCTTTATTGGTAACATCATCTATATAGGTCATGTAATTAACATAACGCAAATCGGGATTGTTATGATAATAACTCAACTGAATGAAGTCTTTATATATTTTGTCTGGATATAGCATTATGGCGGTGGGTTGTTTGAAAAGTTCCCCATATCCCATTGTTATATCTGTTTTTAAAGCGTGTTTTCCAATTGTTATTTCAGGTAGTCCCCATTGAAAAATAAGTCGAGGCTCTACAAACACTTTTTTGCTTAAAGCATATGATTCTTCTAAACCTAACATTTTGGAAACGCGCATTCCTCCATATAAGTTTAAATCGTGATTGTTTATTTTTGCTTGTAGTTTATCTCCAACGAATAGCGCTAAGTTTTGATTAGCGGGAATATCCTTATAAGAACGGGGGCGCAGGCTGGATGAAGTTGAAGGTGGTTTAAGTGGATCAAACATTTCTCCTCTTCCGTAATTATGTCCGTATTTGAAATCAAGACCCGCCTCGATATTGTGTTGTATAAAATGGGTGTTAAACTGTAAATTAGTTTCTAGTTTAGTGTTGATATCTATAGGTCTGCCTTCCGTTCTTGTATATGAAAGAAAGCTTATTTCTGGAAAATAGCCATCATTGACACCTTCTTCTGTAGTTATCGATACACTTGTGGGTCCGTTGTGTTGTACAAATATTCTTTGGTCGATATTCTCAATTCCTTGACGGATATTTGTTGTTAACTTGATGTTTTTAAACAAATTGTTGTCTGTGAAAATATATTCTAGATTATTTGATAGGCTTATCTTTTGACGGTTGTTTTTAAAATAATCCGTTTTGTCATATCCAGAGTCTGGATCTACTTTACTGTTATCTAGGTTAATATTATAGTCTAAATTAGATTTCCAAATCAATTTATTAATGCCATGATTATATGTTTTCTTAGATCGGATGGATGCCGCCACACGATGGTAGTTTTCATACAAATCCCTAGGGTCGGATTGAGCATTTAAATAGTCTATACTGGTATTAATATCCCATGTTGGATTTATTGAAAAACCTTTTCCAAGGTAGTATGACTTACTAAACCCGTCGGTTTTTATTCTTCCTTGCCAATTGGTTTGTCCACTCTTTCTGTGAATAAGAATAAGTCCTGAAGTTAAATCGCCATAAGATACAGTTGGAATACCGCGAATGACTTCTACGCTTTCAATGTCATTGGTAGGTATGGTTCTCATATCTACTCCTTGATTGTTGTTTTCGAGTTTTTGAGCTACTCTTATGTTTCCATTTCCTATAGTTTGTGTATTGTTGACTGCTGTAAGCATATCTACATCTGAGTTTAAAATCTGACCATCCATTACAAATTGAACTCCCATTGAGCTGGTGTTGTATTGGTTGGATTCTGTTCCAAATTCTCTGATTAATACTTTATTAGGATTGGTAAGGTTCGGGGATTTAGCTAGCCCACCAGGTAATAACTCCATAAGGTCTGCAAAACTAGAAGGCTGTAAGTGTTCCATTGCTTTTCTATTTATTATAGATTTAGTGGATAGGTCTTTTCCTTCTGTTGCCGTGATGATTACCTCTTCTAAGGTATTGTTTTCTTGTTGGAGTGCTATTTCAATTTCTTGATTTATAATTACTTCTAGTTGTATTTTTTTTCCAGTATAAGCAACATGAAAAAACTGTACTTGATAGTGTCCTTTATTTAATTGGAATGTAGCTTTTCCTTGTTCATTGGTTAAGTTGAAATTATTTATAGAATCATTCGAAATTTGAATGCTCACATTGGGTAAGTCTTTTTTGAAATCATCCACCAAATGAAATTGTATTTTCATCGATTCCTTTTCTTGTGCTTGTAGTTGAAAGAATAGAAATGAGAAGAGCAGTTGCAATAAAAACTTGGTACTTCTTTGGGGATACATCTTATTTAGATTAATTCTTGGCAAAAGTAGGAAAGAATATTTTATTAGCCTAATGTAATTTAGACTAGTTATATATAGTGCTTTACTAATAGAGATATAAAGTATAATGAGGTAAGTATTAGGGAAACTGTAAAGCATAGTTAGGGGGACATTAATTCTATCTTCTTAATTTGTTCCTACATATAACCAGAACAGAACTTTTATAAACAATCATTTGGGCTGCATGAATAAATGTGATAGGAGACTTGTTGGTTTTAAAAGCAGCTTTCCCTCAATGTGTTTTCTAAGTAGCGCATTCATATATCTATATCTTTGCTCCCTAGCATATAACAGAGAAATCGAATAAACAAATTTGAACCTTCTCAAAATTAAAATTGGTAAATTGCGCCTTACTTATTAAAACACAGAAAATATGAGGTATTTGGGTTTGAAAAAGAATATCAAAATTCGAAGTCAACACATCAAAACTATTGGAGCATTTATGGGGTTATTAGCTCTTTGTTTCAATACGAGTTCAGGTTATGGACAAAAAAAATCATTAGATCACAGTGTATATGATTCTTGGCAATCGATTGGTGATAAAAAACTTTCGAATAATGGTTCTTTTTTATTGTATTCAGTAAATGTTCAAGAAGGGGATAAAACTTTGTTTATTGAAAGCATTAATAAAGGTTTCAAAGAACAAATAAATAGAGGCGAGCAAGCTGTTTTTACTTCAGATTCTAAGTTTTTGGTGTTTTCTATAAAGCCATTTTATAAAGATCAGAAGGCTGTGAAGGCTAAGAAAATGAAAGATAGCGAGTTGGTAAAAGATACATTGGGAATTTTGAATCTTGATTCAAAATCGATGGTAAAGATTCCAATGGTTAAAAGTTTTAAAATACCTGCTAAAGGTGGGGCTTTAATAGCTTATGTATTAGAAAAACAGAAGGATAGTCTGGTTAAAAGCGGTGGAGACAAAAAGGAAAAGAAAGATAAAAAGGAAGCCTCTACTTTAGTATATACAAATCTTGTAAAAGATTTTACGACTTCATTTGAGGATGTTGTGGATTTTTACTTTGATGAATTGGGAACCAGATTGGTTTTCACTACTAAAACTACTATTAATGTTGATTCTGACAAGGTAGAGGACACTTCTATTGAAGGAAATGAGAAGTTGGATGCTGTTGACAAAGAAGATAAAAAGGATGCTGAAAAAGCAAAAGAGAATACAGTATATCGCGTTTATAGTTATAGTACTCAGTCAAATAAACTTAGTTTGATTGCGGAGGATAGCATGCTATATACTCAATTTAATTTTGATAAAAAGGGTAAGCAATGGACATTCATAGCTACTAAAGATGACGAAAAAGCACTGGTTAAATCTTATACACTTTATTATGTTTTAGGGGATAAGATTGTAAAAGAGCTTAATCAATTCGAAAAAGGAATGCCAAATGATTGGGTGGTTTCTGAAAATTACACTCCTGTTTTTAGTGAAAATGGTGAAAAACTATTTTTTGGAATTGCTCCTATGCCTATAGCTAAAGATACTACTCTTATTACTTTGGATCATGCGGTATTAGATATCTGGCATTATAATGAGGATTACCTACAACCGCAGCAATTAGCGAATTTGGAAAAAGATTTAAAGAAAAGTTTTTTGGCTGTTTATGGTATTAAAAACAAACAATTCGTTACTCTTGCTACAGACACTGTAAACAACAGTACATTGATGAATAAAGGAAATTCTGACTATGTGTTGAATAGGTCTGATTTTAGAAAACGCGTAGAAAGACAATGGGATATTACAGGTAAACAGGATTATTTTTTAACAAATACTCAAACTGGAAAAGCAAAAACCGTTGTGGATAATTTAAGAGGCACGGCTTATGCTTCTCCTTTTGGAAATTACATTGTTTATATTAACCTTGAAACAGGTATTTGGTATAGTTATGATGTTAAAACGGAGAAAACAAAACCTTTAAATACTGGTTTAAATGTTTCTTTTCTTGATGAAGAGTTTGATATGCCTGATGTTGCTTATTCTTATGGAATTAATGGATGGACAGATAATGATGCTACGGTTTTAATTAGAGACCGATATGATATTTGGGAATTTGATTTAAAAGGTGATAAACCTGCAAGAATGATTACGAATGGTTTTGGTAGAAAAGAGAAAATTCAGTTGGAATTATTACAGTTAGATGATGAAAAACCTTTTTACACAAGAAAAGAATTATTGTTAGCTGTTGGGTTTAATACCCTTACAAAAGATTCTGGGTTGTATAGTTTAAAACTTCAAGGTACATCGGAACCAAAAATGTTGAGAAGCGATGCTTTTTTGGGCTATAATTCTTTGATAAAGGCTAAAGATGCGGAGGTATATGCTTATGTGAAATCTTCTTTTGTGGATAGTCCTAATATATATACTACTGATTTAAAAACAGAGGTTCAACGCAGTGCTACGAACCAACAACAGATTGAATACAATTGGGGAACTTCGGAATTAGTTCATTGGACTACTCCTAAAGGTTTTAATGCTACGGGTGTTTTGTTCAAACCAGAAAATTTTGATGCTACTAAAGAGTATCCGATGATTGTTTATTTTTATGAAAAGCTGTCAGATAATTTGAATCGTTACGAAGCACCTGCACCAACACCTTCTAGACTTAATATTAGTTATTTTATCAGTAATGGGTATTTGGTTTTTACTCCTGATATTTCTTATATAGATGGATATCCAGGTAAATCAGCAGAGGAATATATTAATTCTGGAGTTGATTATTTAAAGGATTTTGCATGGGTAGATTCGAATCATATTGGGATTCAAGGTCAAAGCTGGGGAGGATATCAAGTGGCTCATCTTATTACAGTAACGGATCGTTATGCAGCTGCATGGTCTGGAGCTCCTGTGGTTAATATGACTTCTGCTTATGGCGGTATTCGCTGGCAAACGGGTATGAGTAGACAGTTTCAATATGAAAAGACTCAAAGTAGGATAGGTGAGATTCTTTGGGATAATATTGATTTATATTTAGAAAACTCTCCATTATTTGCGATGAATAAAGTGACTACTCCTGTTGTTATTATGCACAATGATAATGACGGTGCTGTTCCATGGTATCAAGGTATTGAAATGTTTATGGCCTTGAGAAGGTTGCAGAAGCCTGTATGGATGTTGAATTACAATGGAGATGAACACAATTTAATGAAGAGAGAGAATAGAAAGGATATTCAAATTAGACAGCAACAGTTTTTTGATCATTATTTAAAAGGAGCAGCTGCTCCAGTTTGGATGGTTAAAGGTGTTCCTGCTACTATGAAGGGGAAAACGTGGGGATTTGAATTGGTGAATGAATAATAAGTGAAAGGAATCGGTTGACGGGAAATCGGAGACTGATTTGAAACTTTAATTTTATAGAAAGACCTCAAAGCTTTATTGTTTTGGGGTCTTTTTTTTGTTTATACTATTTTGGAATTATGAAGGAACAAATTTTTTGTTGGTATGTACTACGACTTAGATTAAGTATAACAAATAACCCAAAATAGCTCCTCCGAGCACAATAAATGCACTATTTATCTTTTTAAATTTCAACACTAAAGCTATACTGATTAATGCTATTAAAAGCGCTCTCCAATCGGTTGCGGTTTCCATACCCATAGTTAAACATACAGAGATAATTAAGGCTACAGATGCAACATTAACGGCATCTAGGAAAACGGATAATCCTTTTGATTGCCTCATCTTTTTCATCAATGGATTTAATAGGCCTACTAAAATGAAGGAGGGTAAAAAAATAGCAATAGTAGATACTAATGCACCACCAATTCCATTAATTTGATAACCTATAAATGTAACAGATGTGAAAACAGGGCCAGGAGTAAATTGTCCTACAGCTATTGCATCCATCAATTGTTGTCTTGTTAGTAAACCAGTTGTCACAAGTTCTGTATCCAAGAAGGCAAATAGTACATAACCACTTCCATAAAGTATAGAACCGATTTTTAAAAATATCCAAAATAGTCTTGTATTAGTTTCAGATAGTAAGGAGAACTGAATTGTGTATGAAATCGGAAATAGAAAGAAACTGTTAATCGATTTTGACTTATTGTTTTGGATATAGTAAATGCTCATTATAAGTAAACCAGAACCAAACATCAAGTAAATTTCGCTGAACCCAAATAAAGATAGTACTAGAACTGCAATACCCATAAATGCTAGTTTTATTGATTTAATAGATTTCTTTGCTAGTGGTAAAATAGCACCAATAATAATAGCGATAATAGCTGGTTTTATGCCATAAATGAAAGATTGTAATTGAGGTAAGTGACCATATTTTTGATATAGCCAAGCAAAAAATCCGGTAATAAAAACTGCTGGTAAAATAAAGCACAATCCTGCAACTATTAATCCTTTCCAGCCTCCTTTATCATATCCTATGTGTATCGCCATTTCTGTACTATTAGGTCCAGGAATTAGATTTGTTGCTCCCAATAAATCTAGAAAATGTTGATCGCTCATCCATTTTCTTTTGACTACTACTTCTTGTTGCATCATAGCTATATGAGCGGCTGGTCCTCCAAAACCAATAAAGCCAAGTTTAAGAAAGAGTTTTGCTATTTCCTTTATTGGAATGTTTTGCTTCATTTTAAATAACTATTAAAGATAGACTAAACTTATATTGTAACGAGGTAACAAATGGAATGGATTACTAAAGAATTGCAATATTACAATACTACGATTAGAAAAAGTGCTATTTGATGTTAAGCAAATGTTTCCTTTCGTACTTCTAATAGACCAATAGACCTACTATTGCTGCAACAGCGAGTATTAATATTGGATGTAACTTAAATTTGACTGAACAAATAAATGCAATAATGAATAAAATGGGACTCAGTAAATCAATAAAGTTTTGGTTGTTTGTGAGAGATAAAGCTGCATATGCAATCAATGCTATACTCAGAGGTCTAATTCCAATCATTGCATATGCGAAATACTTATTTGAACGGAATTTTAGAAAGAAATATGAAATAACAGAAATCATGATGAAAGAGGGGAGGCATAGAGCAATTGTTGCAACAAGTGCTCCGAGAACAGAAATAGTTGGAGAATATCCAGCATATTTTAAAGCGCTATAACCAGCGTAGGTCGAAGTATTAATTCCAATGGGACCAGGAGTCATTTGAGAGATTGCCACTAGATCTGTAAATTCTTCTTTACTCATCCAGTGATTGTTTTCTACAACTTCTTCTTGTATTAGAGATAACATGGCATAACCTCCTCCAAAGCCAAATATTCCAATCTTAGTGAAAACCCAAAATAGTTTAAAAAATATCATTCTTACTTATTAAAATAGTTTGTCTTCTGTTTTATTTCATTATAAGCAACACCACCAATACAACCAGCCACTACAATCCAAATAGGAGATACGTTTAAACCCCACATTAGAAATAATGCCAACATTGGTATGATTAGACTTTTTAAAGTCATTTTGTTCGCTTTAATGGCATTATAGCAAGGGGCAGCTATCAAGGCAACAACGACAGGTCTAAGTGCTTTAAAAGCTTTAGAAACATATAGGTTCTCTTGGAATTTACTAAAGAATGCGGCAATTATAAGAATTATAAAAAATGGTGCTATAATTGTTCCTAAAGCGGCTATAATTCCCCCTTTTATTCCTGCTATTTTAAAACCAACAAGGGCTGCAATATTAGTTGCAAATACTCCGGGTAATGACTCAGTTATAGCTAATAGTTCATAGAATTCATCTTGTGATAGCCAATCTCTAGAGACAATCTCTTTTTCGATTAGAGGTATAACAGCATAACCACCACCAATAGTAAAAAGGCCTATTTTAGTAAAGAGGTAAAAGAGTTTAAATAGCATGGGGTAAATTGATTTTTATGTAGAATATGTCTTTAAAATGACACGTAGTATTCAGTACTTTCAATATCGTAAAAATACCATAAAACAGTTTAAATTTCAAATTATTAACCTTTGAATGTTGTTTTAATTTACTCATTTTCAGATGTAGAGTGTTATATATGAAATCTTTTATACACGATAGTTTATCTTTAGTTTAAAATTAAATTGTTGCTGCTTCTGATTTAGTCGTGTCATTATTAATATAAAAAAAGGTCGATTTCAATAGATGAAATCGACCTTTTTTATGTTTGTTTTAGAATGTACTATCGCAATTGTGCCGCTAGCTCAGTTTCTAATTGGTGTTTTATTTTAGACATTACTTTGTCTACTTGCGCATCTGTCAATGTTTTGTTAGCATCTTGCATATAAACTGATATCGCGTAAGATTTTTTGCCTTCTGCTACTTTGTCTCCTTGGTAAACATCAAATAGACTTACATCATTTATAAGGGCTTTATCTACTTGTTTTGCCAAGTTGTAAATTTGCTCAAATGTTATATGCTCATCTACTAAAAGTGCATAATCTCTTTTTACTGTTGGAAATTTATTGATTTCAGCTACTTTAATTTTCGTTGAAAGTACTTTTAATACTTGCTCCCAAATAAAATTCGCATAGCACACTTCTTGTTTAATATCAAAATGCTTTAAAATAGCTTTTTTAAGGATACCGAATTCAACTATCATTTCATTACCTATATAATATGCAATACCTTCTGAAAAGACATCGTTGTGAATAGGTTGCGTAGTGAATTTACTGATTCCTAATCTGCTTAGTATAGCATTGATATACCCTTTAAACTCAAAGAAATCTGTTGGCGTCTGATTTGTATTCCATGAAGCTTTTACATTATTCCCAGTTGAAAATAGTGCTAAGTGTTTTACTTCTTCGTAGTTAGAAAACATATTGTTATATGATTTTCCAAATTCAAAGAATTTCAAATCACTATGTCTTCTATTGATATTATATGACATCGCTTCTAAACCTCCAAATAACAATGTTTGTCTCATTATTGACAAATCTGCACTTAGTGCGTTTAGTACATTTACTTGAGTGGTATCTTTTAACTGTTCCGATAATTTAGAATATTCTGGAGTAGTTAAAGAATTTGACATGATTTCATAGAAACCTTGAGCAACTAATTGATTAGCTACTATGTTTTGAACTTTGTGGTCGTCTAATCTAGAGCTATTGGAAATAGTAGCGTTTAATTTTGAAGACATCTTGATGTTGTTGTAACCGTAAACTCTAAGAATTTCTTCAATAACATCAATTTCTCTTGTTACGTCCCAACGATAAGCTGGAATAGTTATTCCAAGCCCCATGTCTGAAATATTAGTCACTTTGATGTCTAAGGTTACCAATATTTTCTTAATGGTTTCTTTAGAAATTTCTTCTCCTAAAATTCGGTTGATATGGTTGAAATTTAAGAAAACAGAATGATCTTCAATTCTCTTTGGATAAAGATCTACTATGTCAGAAGTTATTTCTCCTCCAGCTACATCCTGTATTAATAATGCCGCATGCTTTAATGCATATTCTGTAATACTTGGGTCAATTCCTCTTTCGAAACGGAAAGATGAATCTGTATTTAAACCGTGACGTTTCGCAGTTTTACGAATACTTACTGCATCAAAGAAAGCACTTTCTAAAAATATTGCTGTAGTGTTCTCAGAAACAGCAGAGTCTAGTCCCCCGAAAACTCCCGCTATACACATAGGACTGTTTTCGTTGCAAATCATTAAATCGTCTTGGTGTAATTTTCTTTCAACACCGTCTAGAGTAGTGAAAGCAGTTCCAGCTTCTAATGTTTTAACTCTTATTTTACCTCCTTTTATTTTTGAAATGTCAAAAGCGTGTAGAGGCTGACCTAAATCATGAAGAACGTAATTGGTTACGTCGACTACATTGTTTTTAGGAGTGATTCCTATCGCTTTCAAACGGTTCTGTAGCCATTCTGGAGAAGGTTTAACTTCTATTCCAGATATGGTTACACCACAATAACGAGGAGCTTTTTTGAAATCTTCAACAACCACATCCATTTTAAGTGTGCGTTTTTCAACTTTAAACTTACTTACAGATGGTGTGATAATTTCATTAGTCGCACTGTTAGGTACGTTTTGGATTAGCCCTGCTCTTAAATCACGTGCTACTCCCCAGTGACTCATTGCGTCTGAACGGTTAGGAGTTAATCCGATTTCGAATACAGAATCTGTTACTATATTAAATAGGGTAGCGGCTGGTGTTCCTGCTTCCCATTTGTCTTCTAATACTAAAATACCATTTCCATTGGTTCCAATTCCAAGTTCTACTTCGGAACAAATCATTCCAAAACTTTCTTCACCTCTTATTTTCCCCTTTTTTATTTGAAATGCATTTCCTTCGGCATCGTAAAGTTCTGTTCCAATAGTAGCAACGGGTACTTTTTGACCTGCAGCAACATTGGGAGCTCCACAAACAACCTGAACAATTTCTCCATTGCCTAAATCAACTTTTGTAACGTTTAATTTGTCTGCATTCGGATGTTTTTCACATGACAATACATGTCCAACTACAACTCCTTTTAAACCGCCTTTTAAACTTTCGTAGGTTTCTAAACCTTCTACTTCTAGTCCTAGGTCTGTTAATAATACAGATGTTTCTTCTGGAGTTATATCTATTTTAATGAATTGCTTTAACCAATTGTATGAAATATGCATTAGAATAATTTTTATGAGTAGGCAAATATAAGCATTGCCAATTTTTAAGTGAAATTATTTACCTTTTTTTAATATGTAATTAAGGGAATTAGGACTTATAGGAACTTTTCCCTTAATTCTGGTGTTGGAACCATACAGCTTTCTTTCTTACCATACCATTTATAACGATTTTTTGCTACATAGTTATAGATTGAATCTGTTAGGTTTTTAGGAAAGATTGAGAGTGGTTGTAATAAACCATACAGTCCTCCTAAATAAGTTGCGATTTTAATAGCTGCTTCTGACTTTATATAGTAGGCTTCTCCCGGCACATAAAGAACCATGCTGTCTGTTTTTTCACGATCAACACCTATATGATCTAAAATAGCTTTTCCTATGTTTGAATCTAAAGAAGCAAATCTAAATTGATCTTTGGTATCAGCTTTAATAACTTTTTGTATGGTTGTATCACACAGATTACAAACTCCATCAAATAGTATTATCTTTTTATTCCTAGGCCATGTCTCCATACTTATTATTTTTTGCGTTCTACCATTTCTAATTCGTCTATATTTACTTTAGATACAAAAAATCCGTAGTTAACTGTTGCTCTGTTTTTTTCAATAGCGTCTATTGTCCCGACTGCTTTCCCATCATTCATACGCACTCGATCTCCTACTTTCAATTCAAACTTTGGCTTGTTTTGCGCTTCTAGTTTTTGTTTGATTTTTTCTTCTTTCTTCTCTACGCGTATTTTTTCTACTTTAACTTCTACTTCTTTTAGTATGGCTTCTTGCTTCTTCTGAATTGTTTTTTTCTCCTTTACGGTTACGGCCTTACGTTTAGAGTTTTCTATTTCAACTACCTTTAAAAGTTCGCTGATTAATAATTTCTTGTTTTTATTATTAAAGTACTTGTCGGATAAATCATCCAATTTCATTCCTAAATACACTAAACGTTGATTGGAATCAAATAATTCTTGATAACTCTCAAGTTTGTCTTGGATTTTAGCATTAATAACTTCCATCTTTTGACTTTCAGTCCGTGCTTTTTGTTCTTCCTCCTTTAATATTTTAGAAGTTTTCTCTAATTTATGACGTTCTTTTTGAAGGTTAGCAATGGTTTTGTCGAATCTTACCTTTTCTCCTTCAACTTTCTTTTTTGCTCTATTTATTAGACTGAACGGAATACCATTTTTCTGTGCTACTTCAAATGTAAATGAGCTACCTGCTTGACCTACGTGTAGCTTGTAAAGAGGTTCTAGTGATTTTTCATCAAATAACATATTAGCATTAGTAGTGTGAGGAAGTTCGTCTGCTAATATTTTTAAATTGGTGTAATGCGTGGTTATAATCCCAAAGGCTTCTCTTTCGTAAAATTCTTCTAGGAATGTTTCTGCTAATGCACCGCCTAATTCTGGGTCAGAACCGGTTCCAAATTCATCTATAAGAAATAAGGTTTTTGAATTACATTTTTTTAGAAAATAATTCATATTCTTTAATCGGTAACTATATGTACTTAAATGGTTTTCTATAGATTGATTGTCACCTATATCGGTTAGTATTCTATCAAATAGAAAAGTTTTACTTCGTTCATGTACAGGAATTAGGAATCCTGATTGTAGCATTAATTGAAGTAGACCTACTGTTTTAAGTGTAATACTTTTTCCTCCTGCATTGGGACCTGATATAACTATAATTCTGCTTTCTTGTTCTAATTGAATAGTCTGTGGATAGGTCTTTTTATTTTTTTTATTATTGTTTAAAAGCAGGATAGGATGGAATGCTTCACGAAAATACAATGTTCTGTCTTTTGTGATTTCAGGGAGTATGCCATTAATTTTTGATGCGTACTTCGCCTTTGCAGATGTAATATCTATGTGTGTTAGAAAATCCTGATAGTTTAATATCAATTCTCTATATGGACGAATTACATTGGTTAATACTTTTAGGATTCTAATGATTTCTTCACGCTCTTCATATTCTAAATTGTTGAGCTCTCGAGAATAACGCATACTAGCTTCGGGTTCCATATATACAATGCTCCCCGTTTTTGATTGTCCTAGTACAGTCCCTTTTACTTTTCGTCTATACATAGCCAAAACAGCTAATACGCGACGATTTTCTACTACCGTTTCCTTTATATCATCTAAGTATCCTGAGCTAATGTATTGTGATAGTGCACTTCCAAAGCTTTGGTTTATCTTGCCGCGTACCAAGTTTATTTGTTTGCGAATGTTAGATAGGTCTAATGAGGCTTGGTCTTTAATTTCACCATATTTATCAAAAATAGCGTCAATTTCTTTTAATATATTCTTTTCAATCGCTACTTCTGAGGCATATTGCTGAATTGTGGGATAATATTCTTCAAATTTCTTTAAAAATTGTAATAGAGTTATAGCTGTTTCTACTAAGGTCGCTATTTTCTTGAAACTATGCGTTTCTAAATAGCTGTCCTCAATTGCAAGAAATTTGAGTTCATAATCCAAACTATCAAAGTAATGGTTTGGAATAATATTGTTATTGGAAAAGGAAGATACATACTCCGAAGTTTGTAGTAATGAAATTATAGTTTCATTACTATTTTGAAACGGAGTTATCTCAAAGGCTTTCTCTTTGGCAGCTTCTGTTGTACAAAGTTCGGATACGGTTTCTAATACCGTTTGAAATTCTAAGTCTTGTAATGTTTTGTTATGTATTGATATCATTGATTCTTTTGGAAAATGAAATACAAAATTACTATTATTTAGTGATTTAAATTAGTAAAAGCGAAACAATAAAGAGTAGGGGGATGATGTGATAAAATAAAAAAACAGTAGCCTATTGGACTACTGTTTCATTTTTTTTATATTTTCTGTTTTTCTTTGTATCCAAACAGTTCCTTATTCTTAATGATTGAAGCTACTCCTTCTGGTAGCATTTTCTCCCATCCGTCTTCTCTTTGTTGAATTTGCTTTAATACTTCACGAGAAAGTATGCTTAGATTTTCTTCATCGTAATCGATATCTACAATTTTACCCGCTTTTTTGAAGTACTTGTATAGATCTTTTATATGAAGTGCTACTTTAAGATTATTAGAGTTAATGATTTCTCCTTCTTCATTTTTCATTGGGTATAAGTAAATTTTCAAGTCTTTATAGAATAGCTTTCCTAATGCTTCTAATATTCCCCCATTTAATTTGGTGTAATACTTTTCATCAAAGATGTTTAGTAAACTACTAACTCCTATTGTAAGAGCTATTTTTTCTTTAGTGAATTGAGATAGATATTCTACCATTCTGTAATATTCTTTGAAATTTGAAATCATTACAGTATGACCTAATGAGCATAAAAGTTCTGCACGATGTAAAAAATCTTCTTCATCTAAAACTCCTTCATGCAATAGATTTGAGAGAGTTATTTCAAATAATACGAGAGTTTTATCTTCAGTTAGGTTGTTTTCCTCTAAAAAAGAGTTCAACGATCTTTTGTACATATTAGTGTTTACCAAGGTAACAGGTCTAAAGCTCCCGCGTAATGCTAATACATTTTTTCTATATATTGTAGTTGCGGGTAAAAGACTCAAACCATTAGGACCGAACATTACTGCTTCGGTCATACCGTTTTTAACTAAATATAAACTCATTAATCGGTTATCTACTCCTTGGAAGGCTGGTCCAGAAAAATTGATACTATCAATTTCAAGTTGGTCCTTATCGAGATGGTCATATAAAGAATTGATTAGTTTCTTTGGATCGTGATGCTGATAAAATGCTCCGTAGATAAGGTTAACCCCTAATATTCCTAGGGTTTCTTGTTGTAGTTTTGAATCAGTTTCTTTGAACTGTATGTGTAGTACTATTTCGCTGTATTCTTCACCCGGAGTTGTTTGGAATTTAATTCCTACCCATCCATGACCTTTAAATTGTTTAGCAAAATCGATAGTTGCTACTGTATTTGCATAGCTAAAGAAGGTTCTGTTTGGATTTTCATTACGAGAAATACGTTCTTCGATTAATTTAGTTTCATAACTCAACATTTTAATTAATCGACTTTCTGTAACATATCTTTTGTCGTCTTCTACAGTATAGATAGCATCACTAAAGCTTTTGTCATAGGCAGACATCGCTTTTGCTATGGTTCTCGAAGATCCTCCTGCTCTAAAAAAATGACGTACAGTCTCTTGTCCAGCACCAATTTCAGCAAATGATCCGTAAATATTTTTGTTTAAATTAATTCGTAAGGCCTTATCTGATATAGCCTGTTGTTGTTCAATATGGCGGTCTCCATCTAAAACCAAATCGTCAGCAAATTTTTTCATGGTAAAGTCGTAATTCCAACAAACGTAGCAAATAATACGCTCTTAAAAAAGATAAAAGCTTACTTTTGTATAAAACCAAGTTGCATTGAAAGTATATTTTTTAGGTACAGGAACTTCTCAGGGCATACCAGTAATTGGTAGTAACCACCCTGTAGGTAAAAGCATGGATATAAGAGACAAGAGATTACGGACTTCTGTTCTTATATACGGTGATGATTATACGTATTTGATTGATTGTGGTCCTGATTTTAGACAGCAGATGCTGATATCTAAATGTACAGAGATAGATGCTATTCTATTTACTCATGAACACGCTGATCACATTGCTGGTTTGGATGATATTCGACCTTTTTGTTTTCGACAAGGATCTATGCCTATTTTCGGGCTATCTAGAGTTTTAGATGCATTGACACAACGCTATGCTTATATTTTCGCTACCGAAAATCGATATCCTGGTGCACCTTCAGTAATCCCATTTGAAATATCATCCAAGGAGGTATTTACAATAACAAATCAGTCTATTATTCCCATTAGTGTTCAACACGGAGATATTGATATTTTAGGTTATCGTTTTGATGATTTGGTTTATTTGACTGACGTGAAATGGATTCATGATGATGAAATAGTTAAGATTATAGGTGCAAAAGTATTGATTGTTAATTGTCTAAGAGTAAGTCCACATCCTACTCATTTTAATTTGGAGGAAACTCTAGCATTTATAGATAAAGTTAAACCTCAGAAAACTTATTTAATTCATATCTCACAGGATTTAGGTTTTCATGAAGAAGTACAAAAAGAATTACCAGATAATGTATATTTGGCGTTTGATAACCTAGTAGTAGATATTTAATTTATACCATGAAAAAAGTAGTTTTTTGCCTTTTAGTTTTATCTGTATTCTATAATGTGTACCAATATGTAAATGCTAATCGTATTTTCGATGGAAAGGAACAGGAGTTCGATATTTTAAAGAAACGTGTCGATATTGTTCGTGACTCTATACATCTTTTGCAAAAGGACTTAATTGATGCTGATTATTTTTCATTAAATCAGAATGAAACGGCACAAGAATATTTTCCGGTTAAGGATTACGAAGGTAGTGTTCAAAAGATACACAATGAACTTCTTGCTTTGAATCATCAAGAAAATGGAAATCCATTAGTTCCATATGGTCCAGTTGATGGGAATAAATTCATTATTAATAAGATAAAGATTTTAAATCATCGTTGGATTATCGCAGATTTTTATGCGGGGAATGTAAAAGGTGAATTGTTGATTCAGTATTTTGTTTCAGACAATACTCCAACAGAATTTAACACGCTGGAAACCGTGTTATATCCAGCGGTGAACAACTAATTGGTTATATTTGTAACTATACTAACGAGATATATTAAATGAGAATAACTGTGTTTTTGGGTGTTTTATTAGCCCTGTTCGTTTCTTCTTGTGATTTTATGTTAAAAAAAGATTCTTTATTTGATGAGGATTCTTCTATTTATACAAAGGAAGAGAACTACTTCGATGCAGAAAATGAGAAGGAAAATTGTGATTTTCAGTCAGGATATAGATGGAGTAGTTTGAAAAATGATTGTATACGTATTTTTGCTGAGGGTTTTCGTTTAAACCCTATTGAACTACTTGAGGGAGCACCAGAAGAGAATGAGTTAGAGGATAATGATGTGAGTTGCTTTGTAGTATTCGATTCTAATAAAGATAAAGCAGAGTTCTTTTTACCAAATTCAATAAATGGTGTTGTTATAGAAGAAACTGCTGTTAAAGGCTTGTTTAATAAAGATGGATGGGAACTTGATGTAAGAGGGAATATGAAGTTGTCTTATAAAGGTCAATTAAAATTTACAGCTGCAAAAACTATTGAATTAAAATTAATTGGAACTGATGAAGGGTTCGATGAAGTGGTCGAGTAATTAGCTAATAAATAAAAAATATTTATAAATAAAAGGTAAGACAGTTTAAAACCGTCTTACCTTTTTTATTTTAGGGATGCAGCTATTATAAATTTATTTCCAAATCGGAATTATTTATTTAGTATTTCCAATTTCATAATAGTGTGTTAAAGTTTATTTATATTTGTTGGAGTTAAAAATAAAAATAATTATGGAAAATACGAAAGAATATACCATAACTCACCCTCAAGGTGAAGTTGAAAAAGTAGTTTCAGTACAAAAATGGATTATTACGTTGCTGATTATGATGATCCCTTTAGTGAATATTATTTGTTTAATAATATGGGCTTTTAGCAATACTGAAAATAAAAATCGTTCTAATTGGGCTAAAGCTCAGTTGGTGATGTTTTTAATTTCAATAGTATTAGCAATTTTCTTCTTTATGATTTTTGGAATTACAATGCTAGGATTATCAGAGTCGTAGTGTTGATTAGATTGATTGAAAACAAATAAACAAATAGAATTAGAGTGTAATTTGACTAGATTAGTAAAAATTTGGACTTTTATATACTTTTGCTTCTATAAAGAAAAAGGTCTGTATTACAATTTGTAATACAGACCTTTTCTGTGTTGTTATACTATGTTTTATGAATTTTATATTTATTCATATTTTTCTTGTTCGTATTCTTCTTCTAGACCCACTGTTTGTTTATACAAAACTAAATGTACACAAAATAAATAGGGAAGAGTAAAGAATATACCAACTACAAAAAATAAAATTCCAGCGCTTGCTAAAAAGCTGTTCCATGTTAATAGAAAAATGATCGTTAAGGGACTTTTGTTAACAACTTGAGCACTGTATTTGAAAGCCTGTGTAATAGATAAGTTTCCAAAAATAAGTAAAGGTGTTACTAATGCAGTTAAAGAGTTGATAATCCAATTTAAAGCTAATGAAACTAAACTTAATTCACTGTATTGTAAAAGATATGATATACTAGTGAATGCTAGGGAGATTAAAAAATGAGCTATAAAAACATAAAAGCCATTCTTTTTTGTAAAAAATAGAAATGCTGTTGAAGTTTTTATTTTTTTATCTTTAGATGCATCAGCAGCCATCTGTATCATACCTGCAGTTAATATACTCCCAATCGCGGTTGCTGCAGACAATACAACTATATAAGCTACCAATTCATTAAATGCAAAATTTAAAGGATTGATTGTAATAAGGTTTTTTAAGGTTTCTTCTGGATTTTCAAAATTTGTTGAAATCACAATACTTCCAATTATAGCAGCTACCATGGCTACTAATAATAGAACTAATCCAGATTTTACAACAATTTTCGTATAAAGTTTAAACGATTCATCAATGATGTTTCGAGTGTTAATTTCCAATCCGTCAGCATCTATTTGCTGTAATCTTTTAAAAATGTTTTTCATAGTGTTACTCTGCATTAAAAAATGCGAAAGTGCAAAAGTACGATATTTATTAGCTTTAAAAGAGGATGTCTATTATTGTATTTCCTCAAAAGTATTACCTTCGGATAACTGACCTGTGTTGTAACCTTTTAAGAACCATTCTTTTCTTTGAGCTGATGTTCCGTGTGTAAATGAATCAGGATTAACGTGCCCTTGAACCTTCTTTTGAATAGCATCATCACCAACTGCTTGAGCAGCACTTAATGCTATGTCTATGTCTTTTGCTTCTAAGTATTTACTGATGTGTTTGGTCCAAACTCCTGCGTAGAAATCGGCTTGTAATTCTAAAGCTACAGAAAGTTGATTAGCATCTTTTTCACTTTTAGATTGTTGTAGTTTTCTAACTTGAGAAGATGTACCTAGGAGTGTTTGGACGTGGTGCCCAACTTCATGGGCTATAACGTAAGCAATCGCAAAATCTCCTTTTTCAGCCCCGAAACGTGTGTGAAGTTCTTCGAAAAAACGCAAGTCCATATATACTGTTTCATCAGCAGGGCAGTAGAAAGGTCCTACAGCGGCCGTTGCTGCGCCACATTGAGTTCTAACTTGATTATCAAATAATACCATCGCTGGTTCTCGATAGTTCTTTCCGTTCTCTTGAAATATTCGGTGCCATACATCTTCTGTATCTGCAAAGATAACTTTAACCATGCTACCCATATTGACCTCCTCTTTGCTTAATGTTCGGGTTTGAACTTGTTCTGTAGTTCCACCTTGATTAAGTTGCTCTAATATAGGAGCAATTTGTTGTCCAGTTTCACCACCAAATAAAGTAAGTAAAACAACAACAATACCTAATATCCCGCCTCCAATTGCTGTTTTTCCAGCAGAAGACATTCCTCTATTGTCTTTGACGTTTTTACTTTCGCGTCTTCCTTCCCATTTCATAGGCTATATCAATATAAAAAATAAAAGTGATTGTTTTTTATTGAAGTTTAAATTAGTGAATTTTATTCTAATTTGAATTAATTTTTTTGTATAAGACAAAAAAGTTAATGTCCTATACTCATAGATAGAGCTTTAAGGACATTAACTTCATAACACTTTAAATTACTCAACAAATATAATCTATTAGATTTTAAAACTTCTTTAAAATTACGTTTTTAGGTCTCTAAAATAAGATGAATATTAAATCTGTGATATTGTAATTTTACTACTGAAGTTTGTATGTGTATTGATTTTAAGGAAAATAGTTTTTTTTCTTTAAAGGATAGCTCACGGAGTATTAATTCCACTTAGCTTAAATAAAAAAGTCGGAAGAGAAATCTTCCGACTTTAGGATCTATTTTTAAGTTTTAGATTATATGGTTTCGTCTTCTTCTTTTTGCCCCATCATCATTAGATAGGCTTTAAAGAAGGGATCCAATTCTCCATTCATAACTGCATCCACGTCTGTAGTTTCGTGTGATGTTCTTACATCTTTTACTAATTTGTAAGGATGCATAACGTAGTTTCTAATCTGTGAGCCCCATTCGATTTTCTTTTTACCCGCTTCAATCTCGTCTCGCAATGCTTGCCTCTTTTTTAATTCAATCTCGTAAAGTTGAGATTTTAAAAGTTGCATAGCCTTTGTTTTGTTGTCTAATTGTGAACGTGTTTCTGAATTCTCGATAATGATTCCAGTAGGGTGGTGACGCAATCGTACTGCTGTTTCTACTTTGTTTACATTCTGACCTCCTGCTCCGCTTGAGCGCATGGTTTCCCATGAGATATCAGATGCACCGATTTCAATATGTATACTGTCATCAGCTAATGGGTAAACATATACAGAAGCAAAAGAGGTATGTCTTTTTGCATTACTGTCAAAGGGTGAAATACGCACTAATCTGTGAACTCCATTCTCTCCTTTTAAATAACCGAATGCATAATCGCCTTCAAATTCTAAGGTAACGGTTTTAACTCCCGCTACTTCGCCTTCTTGGAAGTTTAGCTCTTTTATCTTGTATTTGTTTTTTTCGCCCCACATCATATACATTCGCATTAACATGGCTGCCCAATCGCAACTTTCTGTTCCACCAGCTCCAGCTGTGATTTGAAGTACTGCGCTCATGCTGTCTCCTTCGTCCGAAAGCATGTTTTTAAACTCAAGATCTTCGATAGCGGTATAAGTTGCCTTATATTGTGCTATGACTTCTTCTTCAGTTGCATCTCCTTCATTGTAAAATTCAATTAGAATTTGAAGTTCTTCTAAATTTGCTTTCGCATTTTCGTATCCTTCAACCCATTTTTTCTTTGCCCTAAGATTTCTAACAATAATTTCAGCTTCTTTAGCATTATTCCAAAAATCTGGTGAAAAGGTTTTTTCTTCTTCGTTCGTTATCTCAATTAATTTCTTATCGACGTCAAAGATACCTTCTTAGTGCCCCGAGGCGGTTAATAATGTCTTTAATTTGCTCTGTGTTTACCATATTTTTAATATATTTAGCTCCACAAAAATACTTATTCCTTTTTATTTATGGAAATTAATTTAATTAGCGATACGGTTACAAAACCTACCCCTGAAATGTTGAGTCAAATGATGAAAGCTAGAGTAGGGGATGATGTTTACAAACTGGATGGGAGTACTAATGAGTTGGAAGCAGCGGTAGCTGATTTATTTGGAATGGAGGCTGCTTTATTTTTTCCGTCAGGTACTATGGCTAATCAAGTAGCAATAAAATTGCACACACAACCAGGTGAACAACTTATTTGCGATGCTTCCTCACATATTTGTAATTATGAGTCTGGAGGACCTGCTTTTCATAGTGGTGTTAGCTGTGCTACAATTGTTGGTGATAGAGGGAGGATTACGGCGGAACAAATTAAAAGTGTATACACAGATTGTTCGAATATACACTATCCAGAAACTACTTTAGTGTCTCTAGAAAATACTACCAATAAAGGTGGAGGTGCATGTTACGACATGAAAGAATTGGTTAAGATTAAAGAACTGTGTGATTCTTTAGAGCTAAAACTACATTTAGATGGTGCTCGTTTATGGAATGCTCTAGTTGCTAAACAGCTTCATCCGAAACAATTTGGTGAATTGTTTGATACTATTTCAGTTTGTTTTTCAAAAGGTCTTGGAGCTCCAATAGGTTCAGTTTTAGTAGGGTCCAAAAAAGATATTACTAAAGCAATTCGTCTTAGAAAGTTAATGGGAGGAGGGATGAGACAAACGGGATATTTTGCTGCTGCTGCATTATATGCATTAAAATCAAATGTAAGTCGTCTTCAGAGAGATCACTATAGAGCAAAGCAAATTGAGTTAATCCTTGCAAAGCAAAGCTGGATTAAAGAGGTTTTACCAGTTCAAACTAATATAGTTGTGTTTTCGTTACATGATCGCGTTGGTCCTGCTTTATTTTTAGAAAAATTGAAACAAAAGAATATTTCTATTAGTGAAATGGGTAGTGGGCTTTTTAGAATTGTTACACATTTAGATTATAGAGAAGTAATGCATGAGTATGTTATTGAATCGCTTTCAAATCTGGAACTTTAAGTTTGAAAAAAAAAGGCTAAATAATTTTATTTAGCCTTTTTTTTTCAAATATATCCCCTAATTAATATGCTAAATAGTCGACTTATTTATTTAGTTTACTTGAAACATTTTGTTATGTTATAAAAAGCTGTACTTTTGTTTGGATTTAATCTAAATTATGGACAAGTTAATGCAACGTTGGGGGTTGGTTTCAAACACCCAAGTAGTAATAGTTTTTATAGTTTTTGCTATTACTGGTTCTTCTTCGGCTTATGTAACAAAGCCAATTTTAAATATTCTAGGGATAGTTAGAGAGGATTACCATCCTATTCTTTATTGGGTTCTTAGAATTGTACTAATACTTCCTGTTTATAAGGTGTTATTGTTATTTTTCGGAACTATTTTCGGTCAAAGAATATTCTTTTGGAATTTTGTTAAAAAGATGCTGACTCGTATGGGGTTGGGATTTTTATATAGACTTTACTAGTATTCCTCTTTAGTAACTAAATCTAGTTAGATTTTTGAATTATAAAAATACAAGGACGTTTGTGTAGGTCTACCTTTGTTTTGCTCCAAGCAGAGATGCTCTGTGTTTTTATGTATTCAGATTCTAAGGTAATATCACATGCTACACACAATTGAGTTTGTGGTGTTAGTATTTGTATTAAGTCACTCAATATCTGATTGTTTCTATATGGTGTTTCAATGAATAGTTGAGCTTGATTTTTTTCTTGAGATAGTTTCTCTAATTGCTTTAAGGTGTGTTTTTTTTCTGACTTGTCAATAGGTAGATAACCATTAAAGGCAAAACTTTGTCCGTTCATTCCTGAGGCCATTAGTGAAAGTAAGATAGATGATGGTCCAACAAGAGGTACTACTTTTATATTTTTTTCATGGGCTATTTTAACTATAACTGCTCCAGGGTCAGCAACACCAGGGCAACCTGCATCACTCATTAATCCCATACTCTTTCCTTCTAATAGAGGTTGAATGTAGTTATAATGCTCGTTCTTTTCGGTATGTTTGTTTAATGGAAATAACACTAATTCCGATTGTTTTTTTTCTGGAACAATACTTTTTATAAAGCGTCTTGCTACTTTTTCATTTTCAACAATATAAGTGTCTAGGAGTTCAATTGTTCTTTTTACAGTAAGTGGTAATATATCATGCGGATTTGAATCTCCTAATGTAATTGGAATAAGATAAAGGGTACCGAAGTTTGAGTTGTTCATATGAATTAGATTTCGGAAAAAACATGAATTAGAATTCATCTTTTTAGATGACTATAGGGAATGGAGTCTTTACTTAAATTTTACTGCTATTTGCTCACAAGCTTCGTCTATCATGTCATAAACACGGTAAAATCCTCCATTACCTCCAAAATAAGGGTCTGGGACTTCGTAGTCCATTCCAGGATGGCATTCATTGAGTAAAAGAGATACTTTTGCTTTTAATTCTTCATTAGGGACTAAATCAAGTATGTCGGCTAAATTTGTTTTATCCATAGCGTAGATGAAATCAAACTTAACAAAGTCTTCTTGAGTTAGTTGTCTTGCTCTTTGTTGGGTTATGTCTACTCCCATTTCATGTGCTATTGCAATTGAACGCGGATCAGGGGATTTACCTGTGTGCCAATTACCTGTTCCAGCAGAATCAATATAACATGCTTCATTTGATAGTTTGGATTTCAATATACCTTCTGCTAGAGGAGATCTACATATATTTCCTAAACAAACCATGAGTATCTTTGTTTTCATTAGATACTGAATTTTTTATTTATATCGTCGTGATATTTTCGGAACTGTTTGTCTGTTTCAATCAGGTTGTCAATAGTTTTACAAGCATGTAATACTGTTGCATGATCTCTATTTCCAATTTCTGAACCTATATTTGCTAGTGACGCTTTAGTGTATTTTTTAGCGAAAAACATTGCTAGTTGTCTTGCTTGCACAATATGTCTTTTTCTTGTCTTAGAACAAAGTGTTTCTGTATCCATTTGGAAATAGTCGGAAACTACCTTTTGAATATAGTCTATTGTTATTTCTTTTTTTACGTTTTTAACAAACTTATCAACTACTTGTTTTGCAAGTTCTAAGGTTATTTCTCTTTTATTAAAAGAAGATTGGGCTATTAGTGATATAATAGCTCCTTCAAGCTCTCTAACGTTTGTTTTTACGTTTTGTGCAACGTATTCAATGATTTCTTCGGGCATTGAAACTCCATCTCTGTATAGTATACCTTTTAGTATTTCAATTCGGGTATCAACGTCAGGATTTTGAATCTCTGCGGATAATCCCCATTTAAATCTAGAAAGAAGACGTTGTTCGATGTCTTGCATGTCTACAGGAGCTTTGTCAGAAGTTAAAATAACTTGCTTTCCATTTTGATGCAAATGATTGAATATGTGAAAGAAAACATCTTGGGTACCAGATTTACCTGAAAGAAATTGAATATCATCAACTATAAGAACATCAATTAATTGATAGAAATAGATGAAATCATTTCTAGTTTGTTTTCTTACAGAATCAACGTATTGTTGTGTAAAAACTTCAGCAGATATATATAAAACTGTTTTTTCAGGATATAAATCCTTGATTTCTACACCAATTGCATGAGCTAAATGTGTTTTTCCTAAACCAACTCCACCAAAAATCAACAATGGGTTGAATGAAGTTCCTCCTGGCTTGTTAGACACCGCTAATCCAGCAGATCTGGCTAAACGATTAGAATCTCCTTCAAGAAAATTATCAAAGCTATAGTTTGAGTTTAATTGAGATTCGATTTTAACGTTTCTAATACCAGGTATTATAAAAGGATTTTTAAGTTCTGGATTTTTATTTTGAACAGGTACATCAAGTTCTTGCGTTCTAACAGGAGCTCTTTGAGTACTTGGTAATTGATCTGTATAGGGTTGTTTATTTCCAATGGCGTTCTCCATTTGGATTTTATATAATAACTTTGCTCCAGCTCCTAATTCTTTTGTTAGAGCTACTTTTAAGATTTTTACATAATGCTCTTCTAGCCATTCGTAAAAGAATTGACTAGGAACTTGAATATACAATGCGTTTTCTGTTAGCTCAATAGCTTGGATGGGTTCAAACCAAGTTTTAAAAGCTTGTTCTTGAATATTATCTTTTATAAAATTAAGACAATTATTCCAGACAGATTTTGCATTCTTGTTAGTGTATTCGAGCATTTTATGATTTTCTTAAAAAAGTTAATTTTAAGACTGACATTCAGATTGTGTTTCAGTCTTATTTGGGAAGACAAATATGTGAACAATTTTTGTTTAAAAAAAATGTTTTGCACATTGTATTTGTCAAAAAAATAATGTAAGTACTTATAATTTTGTCTAAGAACAAATAGAATCAAATTATTATGAAAATAACGGAAATAGACATTCGAGTTCGCTACTCAGAGACAGATCAAATGGGGGTTGTTTATCATGGGAATTATGCTCAATATTTTGAGATGGGACGCGTGGAATGGCTTAGAAACCTTGGGATTTCTTATAAAAAGTTAGAGGAAGAAGGAGTTATGCTTCCAGTAGTATCATTGTCGATAGAGTATAAGAAACCTGCATTGTATGATGAGTTGCTAAAGTTGCGAACTATGTTCAGAAAATGTAGTGGTGTAAGGATAGAATTTGAGTATGAATTACTAAACGAGCAAGGTGAGTTATTAACAACTGCCACCAGTGTTTTAGTGTTTATGAATGCCAGTACAAGAAGACCTATTGGGGTTCCTGATACTGTTAAAGAAAGGCTAAAATTACTTTAAAAAAAAGTGTATTTCGATTCTTTTGTGTAAGTTTAGATATATTGATTTTTAATGTTTCTGTATGAAATTATTTAGCTGTTTTTTGTTTTTATTGACGTTTAGTTCATTTGCTCAAAGTGTGCAATTGATAGATGGTAGGGTTCGTTTTTCTGATGGTATTCAACGTAAGGTTGTGGTAGAAAACAAGGTTAGTGGTGAAGAAGTTAATGCTGATTCTACTGGTTTCTTTTCTATTAATATCTCGAAAGGTGATGTTTTATTGTTTAAAGTTGAATTTTTTCCAGATCGAAGTATTGTTATTAATGGGACTGAAGGAGATTATTTAGGTGTGGTACTTTCGGAACATGAGTTAGATGAAATTGTTATTGAAAAGAAAATGTTTGTAGATAACTATTTTGGAGAAATCGCTAAGTATACACCTGCGGAACGGAGATATAGAACTTCTAACAATATGTTTTTTGGCGACGGGATTAGTGGATTTGGTTTAGATCCAATAGTGAACTTGTTTAGTGGAAGAAGGAAGGAACAAAGGAAAGCGATTCTGTACGAAAAACAGGAGTTTGCTAAAAACAAGTTTTTAGAGATTTATACAAAAAGCATTTTGATGTCAGAGTTTGGTATTGCAGAAAATCACATTACCAGTTTTGCTTATTTTATTGTTGCACAACCTGGTTTTGATGAAATGTCAATTGACTTAAGTCCTGAATATAAACTTTATGTTGCAGAAATGTATTCTGAATTTGTTAAGTGATTGAAGATAAGAATCTTTATCTATTAGTTTTCTTCAGGTAGTAAAATTTGAATTTCGTAAAATGGCTTAAAAGCATCAAGGGCCTTTTGAAATTCACTTCTTCTTATAGATAACTCTATTTCGCACGTTAACTCCAATGTTTGACTTATTATTGAGAGTTTTTTTTCTTTGATAACACGCATAACTTTATTCATGTCTTTATATTCGAATTGAATAATGAAACTTTTGTCTATGGTTTTTTCTATAATTTTAGACTCTTCCAACGCGAGTTGTGCAGATGTTCTATATGCTGTGATAAGACCTCCAACACCTAGTTTTATACCTCCAAAATAACGAACTACTATTATGAGTATGTTAGTAACTTCAAATGATTGTATTTGGCCGTATATTGGCATTCCAGCTGTATTGGAAGGTTCACCATCATCATTGGCTCTGTAGTAGATTTTTTCGGGTTCAGTTCCCAATTGATATGCATAGCACCAATGCCTGGCATTATGGTGTTGTTTTTTTATTTCTTCGATGTGCAATTTTACCTCGTCTTCATTTTGGATTGGAAAAGCATAGGAAAAGAACTTGCTGTTCTTTTCTTTGTATAAAACTGGTTCTGATGGTATTTCGATAGTTTTGTATAAATCTAAATCTAACATGATGCTTTTTAACGGTATTTTATTGTAAGTAAATCACTATCTATTTTTTGTGAAATAACCTTACTGTATATGTTTAGTAAGGGTGATTTAATCCCTTGATTTATACTATTTTGACTTGTAAAAATCCTTGCTTCGTCCCAGTAACCTGAATCAATAAAAGATTGAAGTGTTTTTAAGCCGCCTTCTATTACTACTGATGCAATTTGCATTTCGAATAGTGTTTTACATATTTGAGGAATTATATTTTTACTGAAGTCTATTTGTATATATGTAAGATGTTTGTTATTCGTTGTATTTGGGTTTTCAGTGAAGCATAAAGTTTTAGCATCTCCGTTCTTAAGTGTATAATGTTGATCTAAACTGGCTGTCCGATCAATGAATATTCTAAGTGGATTTTTGCCAAACCAAGAACGAGTAGTTAGACTTGGGTTGTCAGATTCTACTGTTCCTTTTCCTACTAAAAAAGAAACTTCTTCACTTCGCCATTTGTGAACGAGTTGTTGTGAATAGGAATTTGATATCCAAAATATTTTATGGTTTTCACCGCTATGTGGAGCGATGAAACCATCCTGTGTTTGAGCCCATTTTAATATAATATAAGGTCTTTGCTTCTGATGTAATGTTAGAAAACGCTTGTTTGATTCCTGACATTCTTCTTCTAATATCCCAACTAAGACTTCAATTCCTGCTTGTTTTAACTTAGCTATTCCTTGGCCACAAACTTTGGAAAAGGGGTCTGTTATACCTATTACAACTTTAGGAATATTCATTTTGATTATTAAATCTGCGCAAGGAGGTGTTTTTCCAAAATGACTACAAGGTTCTAAACTGACGTAAAGAGTTGATTTTAAAAGTAAATTTTTGTTTTTTACTGAATTAATAGCATTTACTTCTGCATGAGGGCCACCATATTTTGATGTAGATCCTTCACCAATTATTAGGTTGTTGTAAACAATTACAGCTCCAACAGAAGGATTGGGTAAGGCTTCAAAAACTCCGTTTTTTGCAAGCTCCAAACAACGATATATATAGGGGTAGTGTTCTTTAAACATTGATATTTGAGTATCTTTACACAAAATTACACTTTTAATATTAGTAATAGAACTAGTAGCCATTTTTAGCATGAAAATTAGAGAGTTTAAATCAGAATTTATAAGTCGGTTAGAAAATATTTACGATAGCTCGGAAGTAGATTCTTTTTTTTCTATTTGCTTGGAGAATATTGAAGGGAAAACTAGGTTTGATTTAATGTTAGACCGAGATTTAGAAATTAAAAAATCTGAGTTATGGGAAAAAGTGATAGAGCAGTTAGTGAAAGAAAGACCAATTCAGTATATTTTTAAGCAAGCTCATTTTTATGGGCTGATTTTTAATGTTGATGAAAATGTGCTGGTTCCACGGCCTGAGACGGAAGAATTAGTAGAATGGGTTATTAATTCAGTGTCAGATAAGGGGGAGCCAATTAAAATCTTAGACATTGGAACGGGAAGTGGTTGTATTGCCATTAGTTTGGCGAGACATCTGCCTAATGCTAAAATATATGCTATGGATATTTCTGAAAAGGCATTAGAAATAGCAATGAGTAACGCTTTGTTAAATAAAGTAGATGTAACTTTTATTCATCAAGATGTCTTAGCCTTACAAAGTTTATCAGAGTCTTTTGATATTATTGTTTCTAACCCTCCTTATGTTAGGAATCTTGAGAAAGTAGAAATTCATAATAATGTTTTGAATTATGAACCTCATTTAGCACTTTTTGTAGAGGATGATAATGCTTTAGTTTTCTATGAAAAGATTGTATCATTGGCATCTTCAGAACTAAAAAAGGGAGGTATGTTATTTTTTGAGATAAACCAGTATTTAGGGGATGAGACAGTCAAATTGTTTCATTCAGATCTTTTTAAAGAAGTTGTTTTGAAAAAAGATATTATGCAAAATGATAGAATGATTAGGGCGTTTAAGAAGTGATAATCGGCAATCAGTTTGCATTATTTTTGAGAAAGTAAAATACTAGTAATTAGATTCAAAAAAATAATGACTAAAAAAAGAAAATAAAATGATTTATAGTAATTTTGAACAATAAACACAACATAATAATATATATGGAATTAATTTACAAAGGAAAGACTAAGGATGTTTACAAGTTGTCAGACAATCAAGTTTTACTAAAATTTAAAGATGATGTAACTGGTGTGAATGGAGTATTTGATCCAGGAGCAAATACAGTCGGATTAACAATTGATGGAGTAGGTAGGTCTGGTTTGAAAATGACTAGTTATTTCTTTGAGAAATTGGAAAAAACGGGAATTCCTACTCATTATATTTCTTCTGATATAGATGAAGTTTCTATGACAGTTAAGCAGGCAAAGGCTTTTGGGAAAGGGTTAGAGGTTATCTGTAGATATAGAGCTGTAGGAAGTTTTATTAGAAGATATGGGGCTTATTGTGAGGAGGGTATGCCTCTTGATAAATTTGTAGAAGTTACTATCAAGGATGATGAGAGAGGTGATCCAACTATTTCAAAAGATGCATTGGTTATGTTGCAAGTATTATCTGATGAGGATTATGAAAAAATAAAAACCCTTACTAAAGAAATCTGTGATGTTGTTAAAGCAGAGTTAGCTCAAAAAGATTTAGAACTTTATGATATTAAATTGGAGTTTGGAAAAGACAAAGAAACAGACGAAATTATTTTAATTGACGAAATTTCTGGTGGTAATATGCGTGTTTATCAAGCAGGAAATTATATTACACCAATGGAACTTGAAAAAGCTTTTTTGGGTTAATAAGATAACTATGAATAATAAAAAAAGGCAACCTTCTTTTAGGTTGCCTTTTTTTTATTTGTATGATTTAAAACTCTATGTTTTTTAGATGATCAAGTTTTGATTTCCAACTTTGTAATTCATCTTCATGTTTTTTAATGCTTTTTCTCACCTCTTTAATAAAAGGATTGTCTTCTGTTGCATTAGAGATGAATTGTATGTTGTTTTCTAGTTGTAATATATTTGAGTGTATTTCTTCAATTTTTCTTTGTAAGAATAACACCTCTTGTTGTATTTTGTATTTGTCGTTTTGTCCAACTAAATCATCTATTCTATTATTAAACCTTACAGATTCGGCTTCTCTTTTAGTTAGGCTTAGTTTTTTAAATAATACATCAAGTACTCTGTTGAATTTTGATTCAATAAAACGCTTACTAGAACTTACTTTTCCAAGAGATTTCCAATTCTGAATATGGTTTTTAATTTCATCCAAATCTGTTTTATGGTCTCCTGAAAGCATGAAACCTTTAAGAAGTTCTAAGTATTCTTTCTTTTTATTATAGGCAATGGCTTCATTCTCATCTTCTTTGTTTCTTTCTTCATGTAACCTATTGAAATAATGATTGCAAGCTTCTCTAAATTGCTTCCAAAGAGCAGCATCATGTTTTCTTGGAGTACGTCCGATTGATTTCCATTCCTCTTGAATTTCTTTCATAACAGGAGTGACTGTATTGAAATCTTCACTGTTTTTGAGCTCTTCAGCCTTTTTAATAAGATCCAACTTTTTATTTAAGTTGTCTTGTTGGTTGTGCTTGAGTGATTTGTAAAAGTTGTTTTTGTTAGTGTTGAAGTTTCTACCAGCAAGTTTAAAAAGCTTCCAAACTTCATCCGTATTTTCGGCTGGAACTTTACCAATAGTGTAAAATTGAGATTTTAGATCTTCAATTTCGACTATTTTCTTTTGCCAATCACTGTGGGATGCATAATTTTCTTTTGATATAATATCTATTTGAGAAATTAGAGAAACTTTAATACGTAAGTTGTCTAATTCTACTTGTCTAAGCTGCTCAAATACTTCTTCTTTTTTGTCATAAAGTTGACTGCTTAGGTCGCTGAATTTAGCCCATATTTCCTCTCTTATTTCTCGATCTACTGGACCTATTTCCTCTTTCCAAATTCGGTGAAGTGTTCTTAGTTCCCTATAGGCTTTGATTATGTCATCTTCATTAAGAAGTTCTTCAGCACGTGTAATAATCTTCTGTTTTTGTTCTAGATTGTATTTAAAATCAAGATCTCTTGATGCTCTATCTAGATGTAGTTGATCATAAAATCTTTCAATGTGAAAATGATAATTATTCCAAACATGGTTGTATTTATCTTTGGGAATAGGACCAGCATTTTTCCATTCTTCTCTAAGAGTTGAAATTGATTTTAACGCATCACCCATATTTTCAGAATTGTCAACCAAAGATCTAATGCTTTCGATAATTGATAATCGTTTTTCAAGGTTGTTAATTAGATTCTTTTCAAGATCTTTAAAGTGTGCACTTCTTTTGATTCTATATTCGTTAAATAAAGAGTCAAAAGTATTTTTGAGTGGAAAATGAAAGTCGAATTCATGTTCTGAAGCATCTGAATTGTCATTCAAGAATTGATCTTTTTTATCATCCATCAGTTCGTTGAACTTTTGTAAAAAAGTCTTTTTAATTTCTTCAACGTGCTCTTTGATAAGAGTAACTTTATATTTTGAAATTAACTCTTTTAATTGCTCTACAAGCAATTCTAAACTCAGATTTTCATAATCTGTTTTTGGAAGATCGCTGGTTTCCTCAATAGTATGAGATTCATTGTCAGCTGCATTGAAATCTTCAATATTTTGAAGGGCAATTTCTTTTTGAGATGAGTTATTACTAGTTGATTGCGCGCTGTTTATAGCTTCAACTGTTTGTTGCTCTTGGTGATCATTGTTTTCTTCTAACATTTTATAATGCTTATTGTGTACAAATTGATTTGGAAAGATACAATATTTTTAACAGAATGGAAAGTTTTATGAATAAAACAGATTCAGTTTTAAATTATTTAATCTCTTGATAGGTTGGGGATAAAGCTTTTCTTATTCCATATTTTCCAAGCTTTTTCGGCCTGTAATTTTAGCATTAAATACCCATTTTGTGTTTGAGCTCCTTTTAGGGCGGCTAATTTTAAAAATGTTGTTGTTTCTGGGTTGTATATTAAGTCAAAAACTATATGATTAGGTGTTAGGTAATCATATGGTATTTCAGGCTTGTTATCGATATCTGGAAACGTTCCGAGAGGAGTTGTATTTATAATGATGGAGTGTTCTGCGATAATTTCTTTTGTTATTTGTTCGTATGTATATAAACCCTCTTGCGGAGTTCTAGAAACTAGCTTAAAACCTATTCCCATTTTTCTTAAAGCAAATTCTATTGCTTTACTAGCTCCTCCTGTTCCTAATATTAGTGCTTTATCATGGTGTGGTTTTAGCATAGGTTTTAGTGCTTTGGAAAAACCATACCAATCAGTATTGTATCCTTTTAATTTGCCTTTACTGCTAATTTTTATTGTATTAACAGCTCCTATTTGAATTGCTTTTTTTGAAAGAACATCCAAGTAGGGTATGATAGCTTGCTTATAGGGGATTGTGACATTTAAACCACTAAGGTTGTCATTGTTTTCTAAAACTTTTATAAATTCGCTAATAGAGTCAATATCAAAATTAGTATATTCTGAATTTGAAATTTTCTCCTTTTTAAACTTAGTATTAAAATAGTTAGCAGAAAAAGAATAGGATATATTTTTACCTATAAGACCATATAGTTTGATTTTTGCCATAATGTTTTATGCAACTTTATATTTTGCTAACTTTTCTAACATCAAAATTAAGAAAATTCCTAAAATGCAAAGCAATCCAACCAAGACTATTTGTGGATCTCCATCAAAATGAATTGGATTTATGTTTTTTTCTACCAGTGGAACAATTTTTCCATGTGAATCCGACGTAGATTCAAGAACTTCTTTCCATGGCCATAGTTTATTCAAAGAACCGATCATAAAACCTATAAGAATAGAGAAGGTTAAGTTTTTATGATTTGTAAACATCCAATTTAAAACTTTAGAGAATATTTTTATACCAAGAAGTGCTCCTATAGCAAACGTCATGATTTTTAGAAGAATAGGGTAGAGTAACTCCCAATTCCAATTAAATGTATTTTCTCGTAGGCTGTTTAATAGACCTATAACAGTTTTGTAAGAACCCATTAAAAGTAAAATAAAAGCACCAGATATACCTGGTAATATCATAGCAATGATTGCTATAAAACCAGAGATGAAAAGATAGAAATAAGAATCCATAGCTGTCGAGGGTTTCATTATGGTGATAAGGTAGGCTACTATTGCGCCAATCACCAATCCTATTCCATTTTTGAGAGTCCAATTACTAACTTCCTTCCACATTATAACAATACTGGCAATTACTAATCCAAAAAAGAACGCCCAGACTAATACCGGTTTTTCTTGTAATAAATGAGTAATAAGTTTTGCAAAGCTGAGAATACTTATAAAAACACCTATTAATAAAGAAACTAAAAAACTTCCGTTTAATTGTCTCCACGTAGCCTTTATACCTTCATTTTTAAAGGTTGTGATTAAACTAAAATTAACTCCGTTTATTGATTTTATTAATTCTTCATAGATTCCTGAAATAAAAGCTATTGTTCCCCCTGAAACACCAGGGACTACATCAGCAGCTCCAATTGCCATTCCTTTTAATGTTATTATAAGGTAGTCAGGAAATATTTTTCTCATATAATTTTCTTTATAGGTGAGACTAGTTTAATCTAAAGATTTACTGTCTTTATTGTATTTGGCAATTATGTTTTGAATTATTGGATTTTCCCAAACAAGAGGGAAGTTGTTTTGTAGGATTTCTACACTTTTATAATCTTTATTTAAAGCTATAGTAAGGTGATAAGTTCCTTTTGAATATTCATTCAAAATAAAATATACTGCTGCTAATCTACATTCTACAGAAGCATGGTCATTGTGGAATTCAGAGATTTGAAGTAATTTTTCAATTGCACCGTCATAATCACCTAAAATGCACAATAAGTCTGCCCAATCTAACCAGTGTTCTAGAGAGAACTCTCCACATTCGGCGGCGTTTTTATAACCTATTTCAGCATCTTTAAATTGAAGTAACGTTTTGTTGAACAAAGCGTATCTTACCCAATATTTTTCATTTTGGTCGTCAATTTGAATTGCTTTTTTCAAATAGAATAATGCTTTTTTGAATCTTTCAAGCGTAACATATAAGTCGGCAATTGCAATCCATGCTTTATCTAGTGATGGGTCTTCATGTATAGCATCTTTGTAATATTTCTTTGCTAAAACATATTCTTCCAATTTTTCATAACAGTTCCCAATTCGCAATAAGGCGTATGAAGTAGGAGCATCTAATTCAATAGTCATTAAGTAACTTTCGATTGCTTCCTTATATTTTTTTTGTTTCTCTTGAGCTTTTCCTTTTTCCATATAAGCACCTATAAAATGCTCGTCAATGAGTGTAGCATAATCGAAAGCCCATACTGCTTTATCAAAATCTTTTAAAGTGAAAAATTGACGTCCTAATTGATGCCAAGCTATTTCACTATATGGATTGCTATTTATAAATTCTTCTAGGAAAGTTATTGCTTCTTTATTCTCGTCTAAAAAATCAAAACAATATACAATGTTGTATAAGGCGGATTGGTCTTCAATATCATATTTTAGACACAGAATAAAGCTTTCCTTGGCTTTTTGAATTTCATCAACAAAAAGATACTCCATTCCTAATAAAGAATAAACGTCAGGAAAGTCTTCTGTATATTTAAGAGCGGTTTGAAGAGATTTAATCGCTTCATGATGCAATCCTTTTTTTGAATAAATATTAGCTCTTTGGATATAAATTTCTTCGTTGTTAGATTCGATTTCCTCTAATTCATTTAGGAGTCTATCAGCTAGTTCTAATTTATCTTGGAAAATAAAAAGTTCCACCTGCACCAATTTTAATCCTGTTGAATGAGGATGCTGGTCGAGACCTAGATTAAGAGCTTTTTTAGCTAAATTCAATTTGCCAGAATCTAAATAGTGTAGTATTATGTTTTCAAACTCTTCTGAATCAAAGAATAAGACCTTGTTGGTTTTTAGCATTGATTCAAAACGGGAAAGCGATAAATTGTACTCTTCTTCTTCGTTATCTAAATACATAGTAAAATTATAGAGTTTGCATAAAGTTACTTCAAATTCCAATAATTTGAAAGTAAAATAATGTTATAGTGAGAGTTCTTTTTGAACCTCGTCAAGTGCTTCTAAGATAAGATTACACCCTTCATTGATTTCATCTTCCGAAATTGTTAGAGGTGGAGTAATACGTATAGCTTTTCCTTCAAAAAGAAGCCAGAATAATATCACACCTTTTTCCTGACATTTGACAATTACTCGATTGGTTATATCTGCACTTAATGTCATTGGTGCTAGCATTAGACCTTTTCCTCGAATGTCTGTTATTAAGGGATGAACTAGACGCTTTCTAAATATTTTTTCCTTCTCTAAAGCTAATGGCATTAAATCTGTTTCAACTAATTCTTGTAATGTTGCTAAGCAAGCAGCAGCGATTACGGGATGTCCCCCAAAAGTTGTGATATGTCCAAACTTTGGATTGTCGAATAATAAATCCATGTGTTTTTCATTAGCAGTAAACGCACCTACAGGCATTCCTCCTCCCATACCTTTACCCATGACTATTACATCTGGAATTGCATTGTAGTTTTCGAATCCAAACAAAGTACCCGTTCGTCCAAAACCTGGTTGAATTTCATCTAAAATCATTAAAGCTCCAACCTCGTCACAACGTTTTCTAACTTTTGTTAAGAAGCCATTTTCCGGTTGTAAAAAACCAGCACCTCCTTGAATCGTTTCCAATATAACGCAAGCAGTTTTATTTGTGATCTTTTTTAAATCTTCCTCACAGTTGAAGTTTATAAAATCTACATCAGGTAATAATGGTCTAAATGCACGTTTACGTTCTTCAAACCCCATAACACTCATGGATCCCATAGTATTGCCGTGATATGCATTAAAACATGAAATTAACTGACTGCGACCAGTTACACGTTTTGCGAGTTTCAAAGCCCCTTCTGTCGCTTCAGTACCAGAATTGACTAAATAAGTTTTATTAAGGCTAGGAGGTAAGTGCTCAGCTAATAATTTACAAAATGCAACTGCGGGGTCTTGTATATATTCTCCATATACCATTACGTGTGCATATTTATCTAATTGGTCTTTAATAGCATTGGTAACTCTTGGGTGTTGATGACCTAGAGTACATGCTGAAACACCAGCTACGAAATCTAAATGCTTCTGATTATTGGTGTCATATATATAGCTTCCTTTAGCATGAGAGACTTTCATTCCTATAGGATTAGGGGAAGTTTGTGCTTGATATTTTAAAAAATCTTCTTTCAACATTATGTTTTAAGTTTCTTTTATTGTCTAACTATTGCTTGTTAGTGGGTTGTTTTTCTTTATTGACTTCCAGAGTTTCGCCAAGTACCTCCATTGGTTCTTCAGCTTCTTGTCTTTGGATAACACTATTCTCAATGGCTTTACTTTCCAACTCTAATTCAGATTCTGGAAAAATAGCATCTAATGTTAGAATACGTTCATCACCTCTCCATTGAAAGTCTTTTAGTTTCTGCGCATTTTCTGGAAGCTCATCTTTTGGATAAATTTCGCTTTTAGGAGCAACCATTAAGGTTGCTGTTTCAATCTTGTTGTTATCTAATTCAACGTGAATTTGACTGCATATTCCTTTATTGATACCTATAAACTCATCATTATCATTATACATGAAGTAAATGATCTCAGCGTTTTTTATCAAATCTAGTTCGTAGAGTTTGTTTTCTTTAAACTTACCGTACATATTAGCACCCTTAACTTGATTAAAACCAGTTCCTAAAGAATCTTTTTGAATCATAAAGGCATTATTCAGAACTTTTAATGAGTCGAGTTGTTCTGAGATTGGATTGTTTAATAGGTGGATGACCTCTCCTGTAAGTTGGCTTTCTCCATTCCATAAAACAGGACGGCCTATCATTTGAGTAAGACCAATATTTTGATTCCAATGAATAGAGTCGCTTTTACCGCTCATGTCTGTTTTAAATATGCGGGCATCATTAAATGCTCTAATAACCCGTTGATCTGTTTTTCCGGTCACAAGTATTCTTTTAGCGTGAAGATAGACAGAGTCTTTTTCTTCAGTTAAAGCACTTATCAAAGCTTTCTTTGTGACAAACATGGAATCTCTTTCTCTATACATTTCTGCATAGTGACCCTTTATGATAGTCTTGTTTATGGTATCTGTTATTCTTACATGATTTGTAGCAGAGGAGAAATCTCTGTTTTTGTCATAATAAATAGAATCTCCTTCAATCTTTCTATCGTCATAAATAATATGAGAGTTTTTAATTAGTTTTCCTATATCATTTTTTACATCATAGAATCCATTCTCTGTGTAGATATAATTATCCTCATTCGTAATTGTAGAAGGTCCAAAGACATAAGAATGCTGAGGAACTTCATAAAAATCGAGGTGATTGGATTTTACTATAGTACCTTGATCGGTGGTAATTGTTACGGAATTGAAGAATTGAAATTTCTTCTCGGTTAAGAAATATTTACCTGCCTTACTAGTTAAGGTGTTTCCCTTGTTTATAATAGTAGCAAATGAATCATAATGAACTAGATTTTGACCTCTGTCAAAGTGTAAAGTGTCTGTTTCTAGTGTTGAATCTGGGGAACGCAATAACACATCACCAGTTGCATATGCAAATCCGTTGATGCCATTGTATTCAGCGTATTTACTATTCATATGAATAGTATCTCCTTGATTCATAACAACATCACCAAATAGTTTGATATAGTTTTCTTTTTCGAAGAAATAAGCTTTGTTACATTGTATTAATACACCATCATGTTCCGCAGAAATATTACCACTAAGCATAACTGCGTCTGGTATAATAGCTTCGTTAATTTCACTAAAATCGGAGTGATGGATTATAATTTTTTTTGAGTCCTGAGCGGATACAGTATTTGATAAAAAAAATAGTATAAAAAATAGGAAATAGGTCTTCAAGTCACTAAAATTTCTTCAAATGTAATTAAAAAATTGCTACTAAATTTTTATTAAGAGTATATTATATAATAAAAAAGCATCTCATTAAGATAGAGATGCTTTTTGAAATATTATTGTTTATGGATAGTTTGTGTTCTATCGGGTCCAACAGAAATTATTTTTATTGGCACCTCAAGATAATCTTCAATAAACTTAATGTAATCTTTTAATTCAACAGGTAATTCATCGTAAGTCGTCATTCCTGTTAAATCTGCTTTCCAGCCTTTTTTCTCAGTGTATATTGGAGATACGTTTTCAGGCTCAATATTATAAGGTAAGTGATCAATCAATTCACCTTTGTATTTGTAAGCAGTACAAACTTTTAGTGTGTCAAATCCTGATAGAACATCTCCCTTCATCATATAAAGCTCTGTAACACCATTAACTTGAACAGCATATTTTAGTGCAACTAAGTCTAACCAACCACAACGTCTAGCTCTCCCGGTAACAGAACCAAATTCATTACCAGCTTTTGCCATTGTTGCTCCAATTTCATCCATTAACTCAGTAGGAAAAGGTCCACTTCCAACACGTGTAGTGTATGCTTTAAAAATACCGAATACGTTTTTAACTTTATTTGGAGGAACTCCTAAACCTGTACAAGCTCCAGCAGCTGTAGTATTAGAAGAAGTAACAAAAGGATAAGTACCAAAGTCAATATCTAAAAGAGAGCCTTGTGCACCTTCTGCTAGTATACTTTTTTCTTCCTTTAAAGCGTTATGGATGTATCCTTCACTATCGATGAATTGGAATTTTTTCAATTGCTCAACTGCATCAAAGAACTCATCTTCTAATTCTTGTAGATTGTATTGTAGATTTACATCATGAAAAGAAATCATCGCTTCATGTTTATCCGCTAAGTGACGGTAACGAGTTTTAAAATCCTCCAATTCAGTATCTCCTACTCGAAGTCCATTTCTACCTGTTTTATCCATATATGTTGGACCAATACCTTTTAGAGTAGAACCAATCTTCGCTTTTCCTTTTGCTGTTTCAGAAGCAGCATCAAGAAGACGATGAGTAGGTAGAATTAAATGGGCTTTTCGGGAAATTAACAATCGTCTGTATAAGTCGATGTTGAATTTTTCAAGACCTTCAATTTCTTTAATAAATACAACGGGATCAATTACTACTCCATTTCCAATAATGTTGATAGAGTTGGTATGAAATATCCCAGAAGGAATGGTACGTAATACATGTTTAATTCCGTCAAATTCTAGCGTATGTCCTGCATTTGGACCGCCTTGGAAGCGTGCAATAATATCGTATTTAGAAGTAAGGACATCAACTATTTTTCCTTTTCCTTCATCTCCCCATTGCAAACCAAGTAGTAAATCTACTGTCATTTTTTATTGTGTTGTTAATTGTTAGTCGTTCTTAGTTTCAATGTCAGATTTCTCTTTTCTAACACCATATAAGTATAATGAATGATTGTGTATTTCAATGTTAAATACTTCTTCAATCGTTTTTTTTATTGTTTGAATTCTTGGGTCACAAAATTCAATTACCTCCCCCGTATCGGTTAAAATGATATGGTCATGTTGTTTGTCAAAATATGACTTTTCGTAGTGCGCTTGATTTTGACCGAATTGGTGTCTTCTCACCAAGGCACATTCTAATAGAAGTTCAATTGTATTATAAAGTGTCGCTCTACTAACCCGATAATTCTTATTCTTCATTTTGATATATAGAGATTCAATATCAAAGTGATCTTCACTATCATATATTTCCTGTAAAATAGCATAGCGTTCTGGAGTTTTTCTATGTCCTCGCTCTTCTAAATACTTAGTAAATACATTTTTAACTATTTCTTGGTTGTTCTGAGTTCCCATTTATCTTGATAATATTACTGCAAATATAAGGCTATTTTTTATTGTGATTATAGTTTTGAATTTAGAAATGTTTTAAATGAAAAAGTCTTCGATGAGCTATTCGTTAATTTGAACGTAAGACTTTGTCAACTCCTTCTATTTTCTTAATATTTAGTATCATTTTCTTAAGGACTGTATTGTTTGGAACGATTACTGTGATTTGACCATTAAAGACTCCTGCATTTTCACTTAAAGAAATACTTTTAATATTTACACCCATAGAATTCGTGATAATTTTAGTTATTTGAGTTGTAAGACCTATAGAGTCTAAACCTGTGATCTTTATGGTAGCTTCAAAGTTTTCTTTTGAAGAATCAACCCATTGTGCTTGTAGAATTCTATAAGCATAATTTGATTGTAAACTAATTGCATTTGGGCAATCGGCTCTATGAATTTTAATACCTTCATTAATAGTAACAAAACCAAAAACCTCATCACCAGGTATAGGATTACAACAACTAGCTAGTTTGTAATCTAGTTTTTCCTTTTCTTTTCCAAAAACTAACAAATCAAGATTAGATGAATCTTTAATAGATGTTATTTCTGAGTGAGGAGATGGGTGTCGCTTAATTGTTTTTTTGAAAAAATTAAAAAGTGAGTTGTTTCTTTGAGAAGCGTATTCTTTAAGCTGAGTATTATCTATAATACCAGCTCCAACTCTATAGAATAAATCCTGACTTGTTTTTAATCTAAATAGATTAACCATTTCATTTATAGTCTTCTCATCTAAAGTTATTTTAAGATGGCGCAATTTTCGAATCAATTGTTCTTTACCCTCTTCTGCTATCTTCTTTGTGCTTTCATTGAGAACATTTTTAATTTTATTTTTAGCCCTTGAAGTTGTTACATAATCAAGCCAGTTAACGTTTGGCTTTTGATGTTCAGAGGTGATAATTTCTACTTGATCTCCACTGTTTAATACATGATTTAGTGGTACTAACCGACCATTAACTCGTGTTCCTCGCGTGCGTAATCCAACTTCTGAGTGAATACTAAAAGCGAAATCTAAAGCGGTGGCGCCTTTAGGCAATGACTTTAACTCACCTTTGGGAGTAAATACATATATTTCTTTTGAATATAAGTTTAGTTTAAAATCTTCAACAAAGTCAACAGCATTGCTTTCCGCGCTTTCTAATGCTTCTTTAAGTTGATTTAACCAAATATCAAGACTATTTTCTTCATTAAAACCTTGCTTATATTTATAATGAGCTGCATAACCTTTCTCGGCTATTTCATCCATACGTTCACTTCTAATCTGAATCTCAACCCATCGACCTTTTGGTCCCATTACAGTTATATGAAGTGCTTCATAACCAGTCGACTTAGGGGCGGAAATCCAATCTCGTAATCTACTGGGGCTAGGTCTGTAAAAATCTGTTACTATAGAATAGATTTTCCAAGCAATAAATTTTTCTTCATGTTGAGATGATTTATAGATAATACGGATAGCAAACTTATCATATACTTCTTCAAATGTTACGTTTTGAGCTTTCATCTTTCTACGAATAGAATAGACGGATTTCGGCCTGCCTTTTAAGGTGTATTCAATACCTTCTTGATTCAGAGCATCTCTTAATACTGAGGAAGTCATTTCTATATAGGCCTCTTGTTCTTCCTTAGTTTCTTTCATCTTATCAACGATAGATTGATAAACTTCAGGTTCTGTGTATTTTAGTCCTAGATCTTCTAGTTTTGTCTTAATATTAAAAAGACCTAAACGATGTGCTAAAGGAGCATAAATGTATAAAGTCTCCGATGCTATTTTAGCTTGTTTATAAGGAGCCATACTATCCATTGTTTGCATATTATGCAAACGGTCAGCAATTTTAATTAGAATAACACGAACATCATCATTTAGAGTCAGTAGCATTTTTCTATAGTTTTCAGCTTGCATGGAGATGTGAGTATCTGGTTCAAGCATAGCCATTTTAGTAAGACCTTCTACAATTTGAGCTATTTTTGGATTAAACCATTTAGAAATTTGCTCAATAGTTATGTCAGTATCTTCTACCACATCGTGCATTAAAGCTGCCGCAATAGAGGTCGGACCTAATCCAATTTCTGCTGCTACGATTTTAGCTACTGCTATGGGATGAAATATATAGGCTTCTCCAGACTTTCTTCGTTGATCTTTATGTGCCTCTACAGCAACATCAAAGGCTTTCCTTATTAATTTTTTGTCTTCATCTGTTAGTGTTTGATAACTAATGCGAAGTAGCTCTTTGTACTCTTGTGCAATAGCTTTATTTTCCTTTTCAATTTCTACCTCAGTCATATATTAATTGTTGAAAACTTATGTACTAAAAGTAGAAGAAAGAAATATAAAAAGCAAGTAAAGGGGGGGGATATTTGAATAGCGCTCAAATAAAAAAACCGCTTATAAAGCGGTTTTTTTATTTGTTTAATTTTGTTCTTAGAATACGAAAAATACTCCAGCAGCCAATTGTAGATTACTACCTGGACCATTGTCAAGATTTTTCTTTCCGTATGCCTCTAGAGTTAATCCTAATCTATTTACAATTCTATCTCTGGTATATACATAATCTCCAAATAAGCCAGTATCAGCTAACCAAATATTAACTCCACCTCCATAGTTGAAGGTCGGAAAGCTCTCACTATTTATTTCAGAGTATCCCATACCAACTCCGATGTATGGATCTACTATTGGGATTTGGAATAATCCACCAATACTATATTTAAAAGTACCGTCTATAGATAATGCATTTAATTCATCATTGGTAATAAACCCTCCTACATTCTTTCCTTTTTCAATCTTATTCATTGAAAAACCAACTTCTACTGATAAATGATCAATAAGTTTTCTTTCAATGGAAATTTTTGAAGGGTAAGGTAACATACTCCAATTCTCTGTATTCACTGGTTTCTCTTTATCGAAATTAGTATCCATAAAGTTTGTTTGTAAGTTAACTTTCCATTTATAGTCACTTGCAAACCTCTTGTGTTTAGCGATTTGAGCATTTGACTGAAAACCAAACACCATAAAGACAGCTAGTATAGCGTAACTCAATGATTTTCGTTTGTTTAGATTGAAATTAAAATTACTAAGTCTGTTCATATTTATACAATTTTTGTAGGCTATTGTTGAATGTTAAATAAAATTTAAAGTTTACCAAATTTAGATTAATTAATCTATATAGCAAATAAAAATTAAAATTTGTTTGTCATAAGTTGATTTCATTTAGACGAACGAAGTCTAAATCTTGGAAATCATAGCTAAAGTCTGTTAAAGGAGAAATCGCTTTCATTTTAAATCGATTGGACTTTGATTGAATATTTTCAAGATATAAAAACGCATCTGCGTTGAAATATCTATTAAACCATTTTATAGTAAACGTGTCTTTATCGTAGTACATAAGTTCACCTATTAATTGAGGAGAACGGTCTGATTTGAAGATGTATATGCCATTTTTTTTGAAAATAGATACACTTCCAAACCAATTATCTTTATATTTTCCGACCAAAGAATCCAATTGTTCAATGGCCTCTTTACTTTTGTTCGTAGCTTTTAACCAAACAGCATCTGTAATACTGTCAGCATTTTTTAGATTAGTATGACTTTTATCAAAATAGTCTTGATTAAAGTCAAAGTATGGTAAGCCTAAGTAATAGTTTTTGACAGTATTCGTTATTGCGCTAAAAGCATAACCAGACTGTTGATTAGTTAAAACAATTATTCCTAAATTCTCTTGAGGTAACAAGGTTATTTGAGTAACAATTCCCTCTAAACCACCAGTATGTGAAACTTGAAGTTTTCCTGATACGTCTGTAAGTTGCCAACCTAATCCATAAGCTTTGAATAATGAAAAGTAAGGAGAAATTGTTTGATTGGTCATCAATGTTTGAGGTGTCCACATTTCAGCGTGCTGTTTTTTTGAAAATATAATTTCATCACCATTTTTACCAGCATTTAATTGCATTAATACCCATTTAGATAAATCATCCACATTGCTGTAGATCCCAGCAGCTGCGTCAAATATTGTATTGGTGTAGCGATCAATTACTTGAAGCTTACCATCTATTGGTACATGTGGGTCTATTACATTAGATTTATCCACTAGTCTATTCCAATTACCAGCACTATTCGTCATATGTAGGGGGTCCATTATCTCTTTTTCTACAAATGAAGCCCAACTCATTCCGCTTACACGCTCTATAATCACACCTGCAATAATATACAGTAAATTGTCGTAGTCATATTTTGTCCTAAATGAAGACACGGGTTTTAAGAATTGTATATTGTGAATAATATCTTTGGAAGTAAAATTATGTCCATCGGGCCAGATCATTAAATCACCTGCTCCCAAACCTAGACCACTTCGATGAGTTAATAGATCTCTGATAGTGAATTCTTGAGTAACATATTCGTTATACATTTTAAACTCAGGTATGTATTCAATAACTTTGTCGTCCCAATTTAGTTTGTTCTGATCAATTAATATAGCCAGTGCAGCACTAGTAAATGCTTTACTGTTAGAAGCAATACCAAAATTAGTATAGATGTCTACCTTTTCTTGGTGTTTGATAGAACGTACTCCATAACCTTTAGAATGGATTACTTTTCCGTCTTTGACAACAGCAACTGCTATTCCTGGAACGTCAAAAAGTTCCATAGCTCTAAGAGTTACTTTATCTATTTCATTGTTGATTTCCTGAGAGTAGATTGAGGTAGAGACTAAAAAAATGCTATATAAAAACCAGTTTTTCATGATCTATTCAAAGTTACGTTGTCTTTTTGCTTCAAAAACCAATATAGCAGCAGCGACAGAAACATTCATCGAATCTATCTCTCCACTCATCGGTATATTTATATTTTGAGAGCTTTCTTGTCTCCATAAAGAGGAAAGACCTGTTGCTTCAGTTCCCACCACTAGTGCAGTTGGGGTAGTGAAATCCTCTAAATGATAGGCATTTGAATCTTGAAGAGTTGCACTGTAGATTGATATTCCTTTATCTTTTAAGAACTGTATCACTCTTTCTGTAGTGTCTAGTGCAATTTGATTAGTAAATACACAGCCAACGCTAGAACGAATACTGTTCGGATTGTATAACTCTGTTTTTGGGTTTGCAATAATAACAGCATCTACTTTTGCAGCATCAGCTGTACGAAGAATAGCTCCAATATTACCTGGTTTTTCAAGTGCTTCGGCAATTAAAATAAGAGGGTTCTTACTAAGCTTTAAATCATCTAGAAAATGTGTTTTTTGTTGAGCAACAGCAATAATTCCTTCAGTAGTATCTCTGTATGCTAATTTTTGATAAACATCTTTAGATATTTCTATAATTTCAGTGTGATTTTCAACATATTGATTAATATCAATGTTATTCATGAATTCATTGCAATAAAGAATTGTAATTAATTCATAGCCACCTTTTTTGGCTAATTGAATTTCTCTTTGACCTTCAATTATAAAACTATTTGATTGTTTTCTGGCTTTAGCTTTTTCTTGAAGTTGCACTAAAGATTTAATGTAAGGATTCTGTACGCTTTCTATTTTTTTTATCATTTTAAATGATGCCACGAGCTTTTATTTCTAAGTATTTATTTATGGTGTTTAGACTTAAATCTTCAGGATTAGTCAACACAGAATGTATACCAAATTTTTGAAGCTCATTAATAATTAATTTCTTGTCGTATATAAATTGTTCAGCTATCACTTTGTCAAAAATGTGTTCTGTTTTTGTAGCCCTTTTCGAGGTTAATTTTTTTAGTTCAGTATTCTCAAAAAACACTACTAATAACACGTGATTTCTCGACATAGCCCTAAGATAGGGGAGTTGCCTATGCATTCCTTCTATGGTCTCAAAATTAGTAAATAAAATCAATAAGGAACGATGTGAAATGGTATGTTTTATAGTTGCATATAATCTGCCGTAATCACTTTCAACGAAATTAGTGTCAATGCTGTAAAGCATTTCCATAATTTTCTGCATTTGTACTTTTTCAGAACTTAATGTTGCTAGGGTTTTTATTTTGTCAGAGTAAGTCATGACACTAACCTTATCATTTTTTCTAAGAATTATATTTGATAGCGCTAAAGTGGCATTAATTGCATAGTCTAAAAGGTTCAATTCATTAAAAGGCATTTGCATAACTCGTCCCTTGTCAATCAAAAGATAGATTGATTGTCTTGTCTCATCTTGATACTGGTTTACCATTAACTGGTTGTTTTTTGCGGTCGATTTCCAGTTGATGGTTCTAATATCATCTCCAGAGACATAATTTTTAATTTGTTCAAATTCAAGCGTATGTCCAATTCGTCTGATTTTTTTGAAACCTAACGGTACTTTAGAAGTACTAAAAGTAAGAAGTTCTAATTGTTTCATTTGAATAAAAGAAGGGTAACAGGAAATTGAATTATCATCCGAAAAAACATAACGTCTACAAACTAATTTCAATGGAGATCCAATGTAGATGTTTAATTTTCCAAAATTATAAACTCCTCTAGCGGTTGGACGTAAAGTATGTTTTATAACATCAGAGGTGTATTTATTTAGCGTTTTCTCAATTGAGAAATTTCGATTTTGAAATTGGTATGGAATTTCATCTACTATTTCGCAAAATATTTTAAACGAATAATTGTTCCGTAATGTTATTTCAATTGGGTTTTCATCCCCATTAGACAATCTCTTCGGAATAATTCTTTCAGCTAAAAAACCATTTTTACTGGAAACGAATAGAGATAAATAATCAATTAAAACAATGGTGAAAAATATAAAAACAACTACCCAAATTCCTATATATAGTTTTGGTATAAAAAAAGAGATAATAAAAAGAAATATTATTGTTAGAAAACAATAATAAAATCTTGGATATAGGTAGAGTTTTTTTATATGCATGATTTGGCTATTTACCTTGGTATATCAATGGTTTCAATAATTTGGTGAATTATCTCTTGTGCAGTTAGACCTTCCATCTCTCGTTCTGGGTTAACTACAATTCTGTGTTGCAAAACAGGAGTTGCAGCTTCTTTAATATCTTCAGGTGTAACGAAATCTCTTCCATTTAATGCTGCAAATCCCTTAGAAGCGTTTAAGATAGCAAGGGAAGCACGTGGAGAAGCACCTAAAAATAAGTATGTATTATTTCGAGTGTTAAGAACAATTTTTGCGATATATTCAATAAGATTTTCTTCAATAAGAATTTTTTTAGTCAAATTTTGAAATTCAATTAAATCGAGAGGAGATAATATGCTTTTAACCTCGTCTAGTTTAGAAAGTTCTTCTCGAATATGTTCTCTTTTAAGGATTGAAATTTCTTCTTCTAAATTTGGGTAGTCAATGATGATTTTGAAAAGGAAGCGGTCTAGTTGGGCTTCTGGTAATCTATAAGTTCCTTCTTGTTCAATAGGATTTTGAGTTGCAATAGTTAGGAAAGGCTGTTTCATTTTATAAGTAATCCCATCCATGGTTACTTGGTTTTCTTCCATTACTTCAAAAAGCGCTGCTTGAGTTTTAGCAGGTGCTCTATTAATTTCGTCAATTAATATTAAATTAGAGAATATTGGTCCTTTCTTGAACTCGAATTCTGAAGCTTTTATATTGAAGATGGAAGTTCCTAATATATCAGATGGCATTAAATCAGGGGTAAATTGGATTCTACTAAAATCAGTTGAGATGGTTTGTGAAAGCAATTTTGCAATTAGAGTTTTGGCAACCCCAGGAACTCCTTCAAGCAGAATGTGCCCTTTTACTAATAAAGCGACTAATAATTGGTCAATAATTTTATCTTGACCTACTATCACCTTTTGAATTTCTTGTTTTATTTCTGCGGTTTTGTTTTGTAACTTGCTCAAATCCAAACGAGATTCAAAATGTAATTCTTCTCTCTTTGCTTCGTTTTCCATATTATTTAGTTCCATAATTTTTCCGTTGCTTGATTTAATTTTATTAGAAATTCCTCTTCTTTTACAATACTATTTGATTGGATGTATTTGACTATATTAATCCAATTTTGGATGTTTTTTCTATCTATACCTGATTTAGACTCAAATACATCGATAAAATCAGAGTTTAATATGCGTGTATCTATTCTGTATTTCCTACGAATTTCTTCTAGTGTTTGGTTAATTTGTTTTTGCATAATTCCTTTATAATCCTTTGTTTCAATATACAACCCAGAAATTGTCTTTGTAAATTCAACGGATGTATTCTTAACAGGATGAATAATGGGTATTATTCTTTGCTTTCTTTTAGCTGTAAAACAAATAAATACTATTAATCCAATTAAGAAGAAATACCATGACCATTTAAGACTTGGATTTGTTAAAATAAATCTTAATAATGAATATGATACTGGTTCTGTTAAATCTGTTTTCTTAGCAACCCAATAAACATCATCAGTTTGAATGTAAGAAAGAATGTTTTCAACATAAAGATGATTGTTACTTTCTAATAAGTTATAATTTGAAAAGGCAAGAGGTTGAGTGTGAAGATAGATAAGTCCATCACCAAAGGGTGCTTTCAAAAAGTTAGGCGCTGTTTTTTCACTAGTGTTTTGAAAACCTAAAACTTCATAATTTATTTTGTTTTTATCAGGAATATCAAAGCAATAATTGGTAAAAGCCCTTTTTAAATTAAAGCGTCCTTTAGATAAGTTTTGATTTGTTGTCCAAACGGAAAATGTATTCTCTTCTGGAACATAATGTTGATAGCTAGATAGACCTAAAGTATCAAGCAGGTTGTAATCAAATTGAGCAGAACTTATAAAAATTGAATTTCCTTTATTAGCTAAATTTAAAATTGTATCCATCATACTTTTGCTTAGATAAGCATCGTAATTTATGTAGAGAAAACTAGATTTGACCAAACTGTCTTGATTCCAGTTTTTTAAGTAAGTATCTGAAAAGGAGCTAACATGATGAATCTTTTTTCCATTTAGTAAACCATCAATTTGTTGGTCGAATATATAGAGTCCAAAAGGTTTTTTACTATTGATTGACATACTAGTGTCATGCCAGTCAATGCGCTTTGGTTTGCTCCATTCCAATCCAATAATCAGGATGAGTACAGCAACAAATAAGCCGACATATTTAACTAGTGTACGATTCATTTGTTTAATTTATTTAAAGTCTGAACAAAGGAAGCAGATGCACTATTGAATACCTCAATTTCCAAAGGAAATTCACCATACCAAACATTGTTGTATAGATAAGAAAGATATTTGAATTCATTTTTCAAATCCAAGTCTTTAATTTCGTTCAAATAATCAGCATTGGTTTTTTCTAATTCCCAATTTATATATTGTTGTTTAGAGAGTGTTTGGAGCAACCATAAATAATAATAGCGAATAGCTAATCGATAATCTTTTGTTTGGATGGTTTTTGCCAATAGCTCTTCAAATTCAATCGACTTGATATCTTTTTCTATTATGTCAAAAGCCGTTTTAATAGTCTTTTTCTTTCTTGTGAAAATCCAAGTAATATCTCTATTAACTATTGATTTAATGATTAAAAATAAAAAAATAATTATGAGTAACCAAAAGCCAATTTTTACAAATATTGATAAAGAGTTTAGGTCTGATGAAGAAGGGATTAGATTTCTAATTAGCCAACTTTTAATTTCGTTCCAAATCCTTTTCAGTTTAGCGCCTAAACTATTGTTTTCTTCTTCGTTATAATGAAATTCGGTGTCGTCGATATATTCTTTTTTGAATTTAGATTTGAATTTATAATTCGTTAAAGGGGTGTTCTCATCGATTTTAAAAGATAAAGAATCAGTTAGCTTTTTATCAAAAGTTTTATCTTGAATAATACTATCTAATTCAGATTTTACGGGATTAGTTTGTGAGTGCACAACAAAACTTCCCAATATCAAAATACTGCTAGTTAAGAACTTTTTAAATTTCATTTGAGCCTATCTCTTCAATACTATTAAAAGCGTTAAAACTTTTTTCATTTTCCTTACCACTATAATATATCAATCCTTGATTAATTAACATTATGCTGTTTAGAATAAAACTAGCTATTAAAGAAATTATCATAGTCAATCCCATTACAAGGGCAAACAAAGGGCTTAGTTCATCCTCAATAGATGTTCCGTCATTCAAAGAAGTAAATAGCTTGAAATAGTAATAAGATTGAGGTATAAAACTAATAATGCTGGTTACAATTTGTATTATTAAATACACAATTATAGTGTTACCAATAGTAGTCCAGAAATTTGCTTTAATTATATCGAAAGCTTTTCCATAGGAATTAAAAAACGACGTTTTATTATGTATATATTCATAATAAGAAATGCTAATCCATGAAACCGAAAATGCACAGAGAATAAATATTATAGGAATACCGATTATAACAAAAATTAATAAAACAGAAACGAATAAACATATAACCAATAAAGGGAAAATCAAAAAAGAGGTTCCTAAAGCAAAAACGATAGCTCTCCCACAAACACTTTTTATTTGTTTTAGATAAAGACTGGGTGTGTGAGGTACATCATTTTCGATGTTTTTTAAATATAGAATTGGAAAAGTGTATGATATAACAGAGAATAATATAGAAGCAATAATTAAAATCACTACCAAAAAGCCTGAATAAACAAAATCATTTCCTAATAAGGCTTCAACATTGGTGTTACTTTGAAATACACTAGAAAAAAGATTATCACTTAAAAGATATATACAAACTACCAATACAGCAAGCAGAGGACCATTAATGATAAAATAGTTTTTAAAAAAAGTTTTACCCTCACTTTTAAAAAGTGATATAGTGTCAGATATTAAAGAAGAAACATCTCTTTTTTTATATAGTTGAAACATATTTAAAATAGTTTAGTGTTAATGGATTTATGTAGAATACGAGGATATATAACAAAATAAAATGCAACTAAAACAAGTGATAAAAAGATAATCAAATAATTTAAGATATCCGGCATTTCTTTCGAATATCGAGTTATGTATCCTTCGATAAAACCAGCTAGAATAGTTAACGGTATAGTGCTTAAAACAATTTTAAAAGCATTTTTAAAACCTATTTTAAAAGAGTCTATTCGAGAAAAAGTTTTTGGAAAAAACAAACTACCACCTATAATAAAACCAGCAGCAGCCTCAATGATTAAAGCTGAAATCTCAAAAGTTCCATGAAGCCAAACACCCTTTAAACTTGAAATAAATTCATTTTGTTGAATAAAGAAATATTGAAACGAACCTATCATTATACCATTATAAAACATAAAAATTAAAGTTCCAACACCACCAAAAATGCCATACATAAACATTCTTAACCCAACGTATAGATTATTGACCGTAATAAAAATAAAGCTAGAGAAACTATTTCCAGATTTATAGATAGCCATAGAATCACCATTCTTTATGTTCTCTAATGTTTCGTTAACATAGGAGTCTCCAAGAATTAGACGAACAAAACTTAAGTCATATTTAGTAGATATGGTACCAATGAAAACACAAATAAAGAAAACCAAAAAACTGAAATATAAATATTTTCTATACTGATATAAAACCAGTGGAATCTCTGTTGTAAAAAAGTGTTTTATTCTATTTTCTTCTAGTCTCTTAGTTTTGTAAATTTTTTGATAAGTTTGTGCGGCTAAATGATTTAAATAAACTGTAGTTTTACTTTTGGGGTAATATGTTTGAGCATAGGATAGGTCATTCATTAACTGAATATACAAATGAGCCAGATAATCTGGTTTTGTACGTAAATTAGTAAAAATAGCTTTTTCATATTCAAGCCATTTATCCTTATTTTGCTTAATAAATGCCGTTTCTCTCATAATATGAGCTAAAATATAAAATATGATGCAATTAACAATCAATACCACTCAAAATGTTAAAATTTATTTTAACCAAGCACCGCTATCTTCTAGAATAGTTGCTAGTTTAATTGATTTATGTTGTTTGATTATTTACTGTATTGGAGTATTTATATTTTGGAATAGTTTAGATTTATCTAGTTATTTTTCTGATGACTTGACAATCTATAGTATTATTTTAATTCTCTTACTACCAGCTGTTTTTTATTCATTGTTAACAGAAAATCTGTTTAATGGAAGTAGTTTAGGAAAAAAAATAATGAAGCTCAGAGTTATTAAACTTGATGGATATCATGCAACTTTTGCTGATTATTTAACGAGATGGATTTTTAGGAGCATCGATGTTATGATTGGATCTGGGGTAATAGGATTGTTAAGTGTTATTTTTAGTGATAAAGGTCAAAGATTAGGAGATTTAGTAGCTGGAACAGCGGTAATATCAACGAAAAGCAATGTAAACTTAGAATCTACAATATATCAAGAGTTGGATGATAATTATTCCGTAACTTATCATCAGGTATTGAAATTATCAGATAATGACATAAGATTGATTAAGGAAGTAATGAATGATTTTAAGAAATCAAGAAATCATAAACTTCTGAGTACTTTGGTTACGAAAATTGAAAAAACTCTAGGAGTGAAAAGTAAGAACTCTTCACATTTGCAGTTTGTTGATATAGTGATAAAAGATTATAATTATTTAAGTCAACAAAAAGCTTAAAATAGAAATGGAATTATTTTTTGTATTAGACTTGTTGGGTACTATGGCATTCGCTATATCAGGTGCTTTGGTAGGAAGGGAAAAGAGACTAGACTTGTTTGGTATACTTACACTAGCTTTCGTAACGGCTATTGGTGGAGGTACACTGAGAGATGTGATAATTGGAATTACTCCTGTAACTTGGTTGACAGACTTGGTTTATTTTTACACTATTCTCGGCAGTGTAGTGGGAGCTCTGCTCTTTTATAAATATCTGGATTATTTAAGAATTTCACTGTTTTTATTTGACACTATTGGACTTGCCGTTTTTACATTAATTGGAATTGAAAAGGGGATGAGTGTTGGATTACATCCTATTATCTGTGTTACATTAGGAACTATAACGGCTTGTTTTGGCGGTGTAATTCGAGATATACTTAGTAATACGATACCTATTATTTTAAAACGTGAGATTTATGCAACGGCCTGTATAGCTGGAGGATTAGTTTTTTATGCATTGTATTATTTGGAAGTAGATAAAGATTTAACTTATATAATAACTTCTTTGGTGATTATAGGAATTAGAATTTTAGCAGTAAAAAGAGCTTGGAAATTACCTTATTCCCACGCTTAGTTTTTTAAATATCTAGCAGTGCTACTTTTTAAATTAAGTAATGATGAGAAAAGTATTACTAAAAGGACTCCAATAAAGTTTAACCATAGAAAGCTCACTAATTCAGCCATATAAATGGCAATTACTGATACTTGAGATACAATGGCACCCCAGAAGACTGCATTAGAATTTAATCTTTTAAAAAATAAAGCAACTATAAAAATTCCTAACAAAACACCATAGAAAACGGATCCAACAATATTAACCATTTGAATCAAGTTTTCAAATAATGGTACAACACATCCAATAGCAATAGCAATAAGCCCCCAGATAACAGTAAATATTTTAGTTGCTTTTAAATAGTGTGATTCTGAATGTGTTTTTCTAATATTTCTTTTATAAATATCATTTACAGTTGTGGCAGCTAAGGCATTTAGCTCAGAAGCAGATGCACTCATTGCCGCTGAAAAAATAACTGCTAATAATAGACCTATAAAACCAGTAGGTAAATGATTGATGATAAAGTATAAAAACACATAATCTTTATCGTTAATTTCAGCACGAGGATTTGCTTGTAGAATGATCTGTTTAGCCTCGTCTCTTAATTCTCTTTCCTTACTAGCGAGACTAACCATTTTTTCTTTAAGGATAGGATTGTTGTAGTCTTGATACAATTGACCAGTATACAACATACTTATTTCTTTTTTTTCTACTAATACATCTTTAAATTCATCTTCAATTTTAGAATATTGAGGTTCAAAAGAAGACGAAGTAACTTGATTAACATTTGTTGGATTGAAGTGCAGGGGAGTGCTATGAAATTGAAAAAATATAAACACCAAAACACCTATTAATAGAATAAAAAACTGCATAGGTATTTTGAGTAAACCGTTTATAAGTAAACCCTTTCTGCTTTCTTGAATAGATTTTCCGGTAAGGTATCGACCTACTTGTGTTTGATCTGTTCCAAAATACGCTAACATTAGAAAAAAACCACCTGCTAAACCATTCCAAATAGTATAGCGCTCGTTCGGATCAGTAGAAAAATTCAATAGATCCATTTTTTTGTTTGCGGCAGCAATTCCCAATGCATTTGAAAGACTTAAGCTGTCTGGGAAGCTATTTAATAGAATAAAAAACACTAAAAACATTCCGCTCATAATTAAGAACATTTGATGTTTTTGAGTGATAATTATAGCTTTTGAACCACCGCTTACTGTGTATATAAGAACTAAAATTCCAATACTAATAATTAAAAGTTTTAAGTCCCAACCTAATAGAGATGAAAGTATAATTGAAGGGGCATAGATAGTAAAACCAATAACTAACCCTCGTTGAGTTAAGAACAATAATGTCGCCAAACTTCTAACTTTAACATCAAACTTCTTTTCTAAAAATTCATAGGCTGTATAAACGTTGTATTTGTAAAAAGCAGGGATGAAAAACAAACATATAAAGATCATTGCTAAGGGTAATCCAAAATAAAATTGAATAAAACCCATTCCATCATGATATGCTTGTCCAGGTAGTGATAAAAAAGTTATTGCACTTGCTTGTGTAGCCATTACAGATAATGCGACGGCCCAACTAGGAGACTGTCTATTCGCTATGACATACTCGTTAAAATTACTATTCTTTCTTGTTTTAATAGTTCCATATACAACTATGAATAGGAGAGTACATGATAATATAATCCAATCTAAATTTTGCATAGTTAACTGTATAATTCCATTAGAAAATAAAAGAATAGTATATACAAAATGTTAACCAAAAGTATCACACTGTAAGAACGTTTCCATTCTGTTTTTTTGAAGAAATTAATCAACTGTTCTACCATTAGTCTCAAAATTGAATTATTAACCTATATCGATGTTCTGAATGTCACAATAGCTATGCCATATTATAAGGAGGAATTGTAATCGTTATCTTCGTTTTTTAAAATTACGATTCCTTTCTGTAGTAATAAGTTATTTGGGTAAGAAATGTGTTCTCCTTCTTTAGTCATTAAAAGTGTGTAAAATGCTTTTATGTCAAGTATTTGAGCTTCAATTGGAAAGTCTTTATCTTGAATTCTTATAAAATCTCCAATTTTGAATGGAAAGGTAAAAAATAATAAAACACCAGCGGTAACATTACTTAATAATGACCATTGAGCAAACATAGCAACTCCAATAACAGCAAATACTGAAGTAAGTGTAATATAAAAATTCTCTTTATCAACACCCCAAATAGCAAATAAAGATAGTACTAACAAAAAGCCAAGTAGAATATTAAAAAGTCTGATTATCACTAAAGTTCTACTTCCTTTAATATCTGCTTTTTTTGAGAATTTTTTGATTAATTTCGACAAGATATTCTTTGTCAAAAGATATACAATCAAACAGATTGCCGAAGCAATTATACGTGGGTAATACTGTTGTAATTCCATAATTAAAAATTAGAAAGTTCATAAACCAGCTTTTCTGTTGGTAGGCCTACTACATTGCTATAAGAACCATTGATAGAACTTATGCCAATTAAACCAATCCACTCTTGTATTCCGTAACTACCAGCCTTATCAAAAGGTTGATATTCTTCAATATAGAAATCTATATCTTCGGGTGAAATGTTTGTAAAAGTAACTTCTGTAATATCGTGAAAAAGAACCTGTTTGTCAAGAGACTTTATGCATACAGAGGTTATTACTTGATGTGTTTTTCCAGATAGGCTTGAAAGCATAGCAAAAGACTCATCATAATCATTTGGTTTTCCCAGAGCTCGTTGTTCATGCCAAACTATAGTATCACTAGTGATAGCAATGGATATACTATCATTTAATGTAATAGCATTTGCTTTTTGAAGTGCAATATGATCTGTAATGTTATGACCTTGAAAATCGCTAGGATAACTTTCATCAACATCTGGTGATTGAATAGAAAAATCCAGATGTAATTCTTTTAAATATGCTTGACGTCGAGGTGATTTAGAACCTAAAATTAATTTTCTGTCCTTTAGTTTATCTTGTAGTAGCATGAAAGTAATTAATCAAATTTTGCTTCGAAATGCTCGAACCATTTATGTTGTGTTTTCATAACTTGTTCTATAACATCTCGAACAGCTCCCTTTCCTCCATTGATGTGAGAAATGTATTTAGATATCCTTTTAATTTCTGGAGCCGCATCTTGTGGACATGTAGGTAAACCAACCAATTGCATAACGTGATAGTCTGGAATATCATCGCCCATATAAAGAACCTGATCAGCTTTAATAACGTGCTTATTTAGATAGTCTTCCAAAACCGTAACTTTATTAGAAACACCTAAAAAAACATCTTTTATGCCAAGATTTTCAAGACGGATACGCACTCCATCATTACTTCCGCCAGAAATGATACAAATGTTATATCCTTGTTCTGCAGCTGCCTTTAATGCATAACCATCACGTATATACATTTCACGTAGTAATTCGCCATTTTGAGCTACATGTATAGTACCATCCGTTAATACTCCATCTACATCAAATATGAATGTAGTGATGTCGTTCATAATTTCCTTGAAGTGTTTTGACATTATTTTCGTTGAATTGATTTAGTAATTAGTGTGTAAATATCTTTTTTGTTAGTGTCTTTTAGGATTTCTAAGTGCCTGGAAATTGTTTGAGAATCCCTTCTTATAGCAGGACCTGTTTGAGCTTTCGAAGGATTTAAGAATTCAATTTTTTGCGCGGTTTCTAATATGAGTGGTCTTAGAATTTCAAAGGGAACAGCGTGTTCTTTACACACCTCTTCTCCTAAGGTGTACATATGATTGCTAAAATTATTTACAAAAACAGCCGCAAGATGAATGGCTTGACGTTGATTAGAATCAATGAAATAGATTCGTTCTGAAAATTTTAGTGCAATATTTTCTAATATTTTTAAATCAGATTTTTCACGAGCTTCAAGACAGAAAGGTATTTTGGAAAAATCAACGTCTTTATCTTTAGAAAAAGTTTGTAACATATAAAGTACTCCTAATCTATGCTTTGGGTTTATTGCCTCCATAGGGGTGTTTCCAGATACGTGTACCACGAATTGATTTGGAACGTCTATAGCATTGGAGATTTCAGATATAGCATTATCACTTACTGCTATTATAAAAATATCACTAGGTCTTAGTTTTTTAATATCAGTGGTTATTAGTTCTTCGGAAACGAGATCTGTTAGATGATGTTCGTTTCTTGCGTATATTTGTTGCAAAGAAAGAGAATCATGTTTTAAAATGTTTAAGATAAGGTGATGAGCAACATTACCAGAGCCTAGTACTGTAATTGTGGTCATAGGTCTAAAATACTTTTATACAATGAATTCAATTTATTATAGTATCTACAAATTTATGAAAAAAGATATCGAAAACCTTGAAGATGTAAAGCAATTAGTTAATATGTTTTATGAGCGTGTGCGTATCAACGAATTAATAGGTCCGATTTTTAATGCTAAAATTCAAGATAGGTGGGAAATGCATTTGCAGCAGATGTATAATTTTTGGCAAACAGTTTTATTAGAAGAGCACACCTATAATGGTAGACCCTTTCCACCTCATGCGCATTTGCCTATATCTCAAGAACATTTTGATACTTGGTTAGAACTTTTTAAAAATACTTTAGACGAATTATTTGATGGACCTAAAGTTGAAGAAGCTAAATGGCGTGCTAATCAAATGGCTCAAATGTTCTTGAATAAAATAGAGTATTTCAAAGAGTATACAGGTAAAACATTGTTGTAGTTTTCGAAAAAACCTAATAAAACAAATTGTTAGTTAGCTGTACTTAGCTTCTCTATAATATTAGTGTCGAATATGTTTACAAACGGATTGTGAATTGTTCCATCACTATTTAAACTAATAGCGCGTTGAATTTTATTAATAATCCAGAGGTCTTTCAATGTTTGAAAATTAGTTGTTCGAAGTTCTAAAATAGTATTAGGGCGGTGATTATTTATATGATTAACCCAACCGATGTGATCAGCGTCTATACTGATTGCAATGATTTGTAAATTGGGATTTTGTTGTGCGATTAAAAGAGCTCTTCTGTGAGAAGCATCAGAATGATCTATGGCATTCTTTGTCCAAAAGAATATCAGAGTTGGTTTGTTGATTAGATTATTAATAGAAACATATTTATTGTTAGTGTCTACTAAGGGGGCTTCTGGTAATCGTTTTTCAAGCTTTAGATTTTGAATAGCATTTCTAATTTTTAAAATTTCATTATGCTGGTTTTTATCTGTAGAAATTTCGAAGTATCTGTTTAGAAATAATTCATTGTTAACTATGTTTTGATCGTCTAACAAGTATATAAAAGCAATTTTATCTAATATAGTGTTTTTAACTTTTTCGTTTTGAATAAGAGTGTCAATGATATTTAGTTTTTCAATGTTCTTATCAAAACTTGTCTCACTATCGAATTCGATTTCAGTTTGTTCTACTTCAGAGCTTAACATAACTCCAAGATATCTGGTAAATGAAGAGAAATCAATTAATTTTTCATTGTTGAAGTTGATTCTTTTTCTGAAATCGTAGTAGTCAAAAGGTAGGTCTTTTCTTATATCTTCGTTATTTCTAACCAAGTGAGCAACTGGGTATATTTCTCTTTGTGAAAAGAAGTGTAAGTCTAACATCGTTTTGGCATACAAATCGAAATCAGGTGACCAATTTATACTTGCCTTGTTTCTGAGGTAAAATGTAGTTCGAGCTGCGTGTGCAGAATCGGTTCTTCTGATGAAATCAGGAACAGATGCATCATAATATTCATAGAGTTTATTCCTGTCGACCAAATTTTTTGTATTCAATTGCATCAGGAAGTTGTTTTTTTGTTCACCTCTACCAGAATATATTATGCTGTGGTCAAAATCTCTTGTGTTTAATCGTAAGTTTAAACTATCATTTTTTTCAAAAAAGACATATTGATATTCTGGATTATGTCTGTATATGTACATTCCTGGAGTTAAAGAATCGAATTTTTTTATGAATTGATTGTTTTCGTCGAGATATAAAGTATCTAACACTATTTCATCTTTGCAAAACAAAACATAGTTGCTAGTAGGGTTAACAATCTCACCTCTAAAATAAGCGGAGTAGTCTTCGTCATCAAATTTTTTAGAACAAGATGAGAGAACTGTAAGTACTAGAATGGATTGTATTAAAAATAAGTGATTTATTTTTAAAGAATACATTGTTTCTTTTAATTTAGGAATTGACACAAGAGTTCGTATAGGTACAAAAGTAATATTAAGATACCCTAGCTGTAGTTAATGGAGAGTTAAATCTTCGAATAGAACTCAGTCTGATTAAGAAGCTAGCTTTTGCAATGTTTTTTTACTAATTTTGCAAACGAATAAAAATCAAGATAAAATGTTAACAGTTTCAAATCTGTCAGTACAATTCGGAAAACGAATTTTATTTGATGAAGTAAATGCAACCTTTACACAAGGCAATTGCTATGGTATTATTGGTGCAAACGGAGCAGGTAAATCAACTTTCCTTAAAATTATAGCAGGCGATTTTGATCCTACTGCCGGGCAAGTTATTCTGGAGCCTGGTAAAAGAATGTCTGTGTTAAACCAAAATCACAATATGTTTGATGAACATACAGTTCTTGAAACTGTGGTTATGGGGAATAAGTCATTGTATGAGGTTAAGACCGAGATGGATGCTCTTTATTTGGATTATACAGATGAAAATGCAGATAGAATAGGAGAGCTTCAAGTGATGTTTGAGGAAATGAACGGATGGAATGCAGAATCTGATGCAGCCACTTTGTTATCTAACTTAGGTATTGCAGCAGAACATCACTATACCCTAATGGGAGAAATGGATGGTAAGCTTAAAGTTCGTGTTTTATTAGCACAAGCTTTATTTGGAAACCCAGACGTGTTGATTATGGATGAGCCTACCAATGACTTGGACTTTGAAACCATTAGATGGTTAGAGAACTTCTTGGCAAACTATGATAATACAGTATTAGTTGTATCACATGACCGTCACTTCTTAGACTCGGTTTGTACGCATATATCAGATATTGACTTTGGAAAGATTAACCATTATTCAGGTAACTATACTTTCTGGTATGAGTCAAGTCAGTTAGCGGCGAGACAGCGTGCTCAACAGAATAAGAAAGCAGAAGAGAAAAAAGCTGAATTAGAAGAATTTATACGTCGTTTCAGTGCCAACGTTGCTAAATCTAAACAAGCTACTTCTCGTAAGAAAATGATTGACAAGTTAAAGCTAGATGACATTAAGCCTTCAAGCAGACGTTACCCAGCAATTATATTTGATCAAGAAAGAGAAGCAGGAGACCAAATCTTAAATATTGAAGGACTTTCAGCTTCTATAGATGGTGAAGTGCTATTCAAAGATGTAGATTTGAATGTGGCTAAAGGAGATAAAATTGTTGTTATTTCTAAAGATTCTAGAGCAACTACTGCTTTTTATGAGATTTTAAATGATAGACTTACACCTGATACAGGGAAGTTTGATTGGGGAATTACAACAATACATTCTTATTTGCCATCTGATAACCATGAGTTTTTCGATACAGATGATACTTTGGTGGATTGGTTGCGCCAATGGGCAAAAACAGAAGAAGAAAGAGATGAAGTGTATGTACGTGGTTTCTTAGGAAAGATGATTTTCTCAGGAGAAGAAGCTTTGAAAACAGGACGTGTACTTTCAGGAGGAGAAAAAGTTCGTTGTATGCTTTCTAGAATGATGATGTTAAGAGCTAACGTTTTAATGTTAGATGAGCCTACTAATCACTTGGACTTGGAATCTATTACTGCATTTAATAACTCTTTAAAGAATTTTAAAGGAACTATATTGTTTACTACTCATGACCATGAATTTGCTCAAACGGTAGGTAATAGAATATTTGAGATTACACCTAAAGGAGTAATTGATCGTTATATGACTTTTGATGATTATTTAGATGATCCAAAAGTAAAAGAATTAAGAGAGAAGATGTATTCATAACCATTCTCTTTATAGATAAAAAAAACCTGTATTATCAAATACAGGTTTTTTTGTTTTCTAGAAGTTTATAAATGAATATTTACAATTGAGTTTATTATATAATAAAAAAGCAGTCCACAATAAAGGGGACTGCTTTTTTTATTTCGAATAGAAATTTATCGATTATGAGTTTTTCTCAATCCATTCTCTTGCGTTAACAAAAGCTTCGATCCAAGGAGAAACCTCGTCATTTCTGTTTTCTGGATAATTAGCCCAATGCCATTGGAAAATAGATCTTTCAATATGTGGCATCATAACTAAATGTCTACCAGTACTGTCTGTAAGCATTGCTGCGTTATAGTCAGAACCATTAGGGTTTGCAGGATATTTATCGTAAGCATATTTTGCTACAATTTGGTATTTATCTTCTGCTTCAGGTAATTGAAATTTACCCTCACCATGAGAAACCCATACTCCAAGAGTGCTACCCGATAGAGTAGATAACATAACAGAATTATTGTTTTGAACCGTTACAGATGTAAAAATACTTTCATGTTTTTCAGAAGTATTGTGAAGCATCTTACCGTGTACTTCATGTTCAGGTTGAATTAATTCAAGTTCCATAAACAGTTGGCAACCATTACAAATACCCACAGATAAAGTGTCTTTTCTGCCGAAGAAGTTTTTTAAGGCTGTATTTGCTTTTTCATTGTATAAGAAAGCTCCAGCCCATCCTTTTGCAGAACCTAATACGTCTGAGTTTGAGAAACCACCAACAGCTCCGATAAATTGGATATCCTCTAGAGTTTCTCTCCCTGAGATTAAATCTGTCATGTGAACGTCTTTAACATCAAAACCAGCTAAATACATTGCATTGGCCATTTCACGTTCAGAGTTACTACCCTTTTCACGGATAATAGCAGCTTTAGGTCTTGGCTTAGAATTGTCTAAATGAGGTTTTTTACCATCGAATTGCTGAGGAAATGTAAATTGAAGAGGTAGGTTTTTATAGTTTTCAAAACGAGCTTGCGCCATTCCGTTTTTAGACTGCTTTTGATCTAATAAGTAAGAAGTTTTAAACCAAGTATCTCTTAATTCAGAAACATTGAATGTAAATGTGTCTTGATTGTTAGTAATAGAAACTTCATTTCCTGTAATAACCTGCCCAATTTTAACAGCTTTAATACCTTGCTTAGAAACAAATGTTTCAAATGCGTTATCATCATTCGCTTGAATTACTAATGCGATATTTTCATTAAACAAAGCTTTGACAGTGTCTTTTTCGTTTAATCCACTTAAATCATAGTTAGCAGCTAAATCAACATCTGCAAAGCACATTTCTAGTAAAGTAGTAACTAAACCACCACTACCAATATCGTGTCCAGCAGCAATGTGGCCTAAAGATATTAACTCTTGAACAGTATTGAATGCTTTTTTGAAATATGCTCCATCTTTAATAGTAGGTGCTTCGTTACCAATTTTGTTTAGAATTTGTGCAAAAGAAGAACCACCTAATTTGAATGTGTCATTAGAGAGGTTTATATAGTAAATAGAACCTGCGTTTTTACTTAAAACTGGCTCTACAATTTTTGTAATGTCATTACAGTTTCCTGCTGCTGAAATAATAACTGTTCCAGGAGCAATAACATCTTGGTTAGGGTATTTTTGTTTCATAGACAAAGAGTCCTTACCAGTAGGGATGTTAATACCTAACTCTATAGCAAAGTTAGAACAAGCTTCAACAGCTTGGTATAAACGAGCGTCTTCTCCAGGGTTGTTACATGCCCACATCCAGTTAGCGGATAGTGAGACGCTTTTTAGACCGTCTTTTAAAGGAGCCCATACAATATTAGAAAGAGATTCAGCAATTGCATTTCTACTTCCTGCTGCAGGGTCAATTAAAGCAACAATTGGGTTGTGACCAATAGAAGTTGCAATACCTTCTTTTCCTTTGAAATCAAGAGCCATAGCTCCTAAGTTGTTCAATGGAAGCTGTAAAGGACCTGCGCATTGTTGTTTTGCAACACGTCCGCTCACACAGCGGTCTACTTTATTTGTTAACCAGTCTTTACAAGCAACTGCTTCTAATTGTAGCAATTGATTTAGATAGGTTGGAACATTAGCTGTAGTGTATTCTAAATCTTGGTAATTACGAACAATTGTTTTGTCTTCCATAATTGTTTTCGGAGAGCTACCAAACATATCTTCAAGATTAAAATCCATTGGTTTTTCTCCAGTGGTTTTAGATTCGAAAGTAAAACGATTGTTAGAAGTTACATCTCCAACTTCATACATAGGAGATCTCTCACGATCAGCGACTCTTTTAAGAGTGTCTATATCACTTGGAGCAATCACTAATCCCATACGTTCCTGAGATTCATTACCGATTATTTCTTTAGCAGAAAGAGTTGGGTCTCCAATAGGAAGTTTGTCTAAGTCAATCAAACCTCCAGTTTCTTCTACTAGTTCAGATAAACAGTTTAAATGTCCACCTGCACCATGATCGTGAATAGAAACAATAGGGTTATTTTCGCTTTCTACCATACCGCGAATAGCATTTGCAGCACGTTTTTGCATTTCTGGATTAGAACGTTGTATAGCGTTTAATTCAATACCAGAACCAAAAGCACCAGTATTTGCAGAAGATACCGCAGCACCTCCCATACCAATACGGTAGTTTTCACCTCCTAAAATAACAACTTTATCACCATCTTTAGGTGTTTTTTTGATCGCTTGGTCTAATTTACCATAACCTATTCCACCAGCTTGCATGATTACTTTGTCAAAACCTAACATACGAGCATCTTCTTCGTGCTCAAAAGTTAAGATAGAACCTGTAATTAACGGTTGGCCAAATTTATTTCCAAAATCAGAAGCTCCATTAGACGCTTTGATTAAGATATCAATTGGTGTTTGGTATAGCCATTGGCGTTCATCCATAGCGTTTTCCCATGGACGGTTTTCTTCTAGTCTAGAGTAAGAAGTCATGTATACAGCTGTTCCTGCTAAAGGCAAAGAACCTTGTCCGCCAGCAAGACGGTCTCTAATTTCTCCTCCAGATCCAGTTGCAGCACCATTAAATGGTTCAACTGTAGTAGGGAAGTTGTGAGTTTCAGCTTTTAAAGAAATTACAGAATCAAATTCTGTTTCTTGATAAAAATCTGGTTTGTCTGCTGATTTAGGAGCAAACTGAGTAACACGAGGACCTTTAACAAAGGCAACATTATCTTTATATGCAGAAACAATATCGTTAGGATTTGTTTCTGATGTTTTTCTAATTAATTTGAAAAGTGAAGTTGGTTTTTCTTCACCATCAATGATAAAAGTACCATTGAATATTTTGTGACGACAGTGTTCAGAATTTACTTGAGAAAAACCAAAAACCTCTGAATCTGTAAGTTTTCTACCTAATTTAGTAGACAGATTTTCAAGGTATTCTATTTCTTCTGCATTTAGTGCTAAACCTTCTTTCTCATTGTAAGCAGTGATATCTTCTATTTCAAGAATAGGTTGTGGTTTTGCGTTGATGTCGAAAATAGTTTGATCTAAAGTAGTGAATTTCTGAGATAACATTGGGTCAAAACTGCTATTCTCTTCTGATCTAATGAATTCTTCGATTCGCAAGATACCTTCTATTCCCATGTTTTGAGTGATTTCAACAGCATTGGTACTCCAAGGTGTAATCATCGTTGCACGAGGACCAATAAAAGCCTCTTGTAATGAGGACACGTTTAAATGCTTAGCGTTTCCAAAAAGCCAATTTAGCTTTGATATATCTTCGTTGGTCAAAGAATCAGTGGAATCTACTGCATAAAAAATGCTAGAAGGATTTTCAAAGAAGTAAATCATTACGATCTGTTTTTAGTAGTTGTTGTAAGATGCAAAAGTACTGCAAAAAAAGACAATTTAAAAATTATTCTTTCTCTTGTAAAATATGTTGGTAAGCTCCTAAATCGGGTTCGTTTAATCGGGTTTTTCCAGTTATATCTATTGGTGTTTCCTTTGTGTAGAAAGGGTTGGCAACTCCTAAGAGCTCAATCGTTTCGATAGTTAACTGTAATTGATTTTTAGAAGGGTTTAGGAATATTGGATTGAAAGTGCTGTTTCTGCGTTGTATGTAATTGCTTTTGAACGAATTATTGTCATTAAAAATGTAAGGAAATTGCCCTGATAACTTATTGTTTCCGTCATAGAACTTTATGAAATTTGTGTCAAAATATACTGGGAAATCTGATAACTCCTTAGTTGCAGGAGAGAGGATTAAACTTTCACTAGACTGGCTATAGAGAATGCAATTAGCAAAAAGCGCATCGTGAAGTCGAAACTCTTCTTTTCCATCCCCGTTATCTATCCAAACGGAAGTAGTTCCTGGAGAATTCCAAAGGTTTACAAAAGTACTGTGTATAAATCTATAAGAACCTCCTAAAGTACAGGCTAAGGATGTTAAACCAGCACTTCCAATAACTATATTATCTCCTTGAATAGTAGCTGTTCTAGCTAAGATTCCATATTGTGAGGCATTGTAGATTTGCAAGTTGTTAAGATCTAAATTACCCTTATTTTTATTGACAAACAACCCTATTGTAGGGTTTTGAATAGTTACGTTTTTGAAAACACCACTGCTTTCTGGGGTTAACCATATAGTTCCCCATTGGCCCGGTGTATACCTGTAGGAATATTCAAGTCGATTCCCTTGAAATACGATTGGTTTTTCTATAGTTCCAATTGCTTTAATTTCAGCATCTTTAGCTACTATGATACCAGAGTCTTTGTGGAAATAAACTTCAGAACCAGCTTCAATTAATAATTCTTTATTTTGTGGCACTGCTGCATATCCATAAACTACATAAGGTTTATCAGCTTTCCAAAGTAAAGAGTTTCCGAAAATTGGGTCGTTTTCTGAAAGATAAAAGCCTTTGATTTGTTCATCTCCTATAGGAAGTGTTTCAATTACTCCGTCTGAATTTTTTTTGGGATATAAGAAATGAGCATCTCTTACTAAAGTAACCACTTCAATGTTTTGTGTTTTGTTTTGCGATTGAAAAATAAGTTTGTCTGTATAGAGAAAAGAAGCATCTGGATTTTTGTATTTTTCATAGTCTATAGTAGCTTCAATAAAAACAAACATACTGTCTTTTGCTAATAACTCAACATTTTGAAAAACTTTACCAGACATACCGTCTAGCAATAAACGATAGTTTGATGCCTCTCCTTCTGCGAGTCGAATACTAGGGATTTGTATGTTGTTGTTTGACCTGTTGTAAACTTTAAGAGTATAGGTACTAGTTCCAATGTTGGTAAAAACCGTGTCTAAATAAACGGTGTCTTTAGAAAACTCTAAATTACCTTGACTAGGTTCAAAATCAAAATCTTTGCGACAAGACTGTGTTAAAATAGCGAAAAGCAATAAGAATCCAAGTACTAAAGTGTTGCTCATAAAAGTAGACTTTGGGTAAAAATAGTCAAATAAATACGGAATGATTACACTTTTTTCAAGAGTTTTTGATGGTATATCAAAAGTGATTACTTTTGTGTGTGTTTCAACTTAGAAATAAAAAAAACTAGTTATGAGTCGTCTACCGATATTAATGTATCACAATGTAACAGCAAACCCTGAAAAATCAATTGGATTAACTATTTCGGCAGAAAAGCTAGAAAAGCAGTTTCAATACCTAGTAACTAAAGGCTTTAATACATATCACTTTTCAGAATGGAATGAGTTAATAAATAGATCGGGAAAATCTGTAATAATCACCTTTGATGATGTAACATTAAATCAATTGGAATATGCTGTACCACTTTTGGAGAAATACAATCTCAAGGCTACATTCTTTATTCCTTTTGCCTATGTGGGGAAGACCGATGAATGGAATAAAGGTGCCGAACCAATTATGAATGTAGAGCAACTAAAAGATTTAAGTAAGAATATTGAGTTGGGATATCACTCTTTTTATCATAGAGCTTATGCTAAGATGACTAGTGCTGAAATAACAGAAGATTTCGATAAATGCAAGGCTTTTTGTAAGGAAAATAAATTAGAAGTTTCTCCAGTTTTAGCCTACCCCTATGGAAGCTTTCCAAAAAAAGAACCTCTTAAAACCCCATTTTTCCAACAAATGAAAGAAGAGGGGATATTGTTTGCATTGAGAATTGGAAACAAGATAAACACAATACCTACTTTGAACCGTTATGAATTGAATAGAATTGATGTAAAAGGAGAGGAGTCTCTATTTCTTTTTAAATTTAAATTGCGTTTTGGTAAACTGTTTTAGATATGGTTTTACTTTATTTGTAATTATATAGTTTATTGTTAATTGTTTGTGAGTGAAAAGAATACGCTAAGTTTAATATTGCTATTTTTTATTCAGTCATTATGGGCTCAATTCACTATTCCTCTATATGGGTGGGAAAAGTAGTTTGACTTATACTAGTCCAGTAAAGTATCTATGTAGTTCCTCTGATATTTTATTTTTGTCAAAGGTTTGACTGCAATAGTTAAAACCCTGTTCACCTAGCTTTGAGCGCAATGTTGGGTCTTGCAATATTTTTATTTTGTCTACTGCGGCATCAAGGTTATTCTCAGGAATTAAATAACCTGTTTCATTGTCTAAGACTAACTCAGGATTACTACTACTATTGAAAGCAATAATAGGTTTTTTGCAAAGAGAAGCCTCAGCAAGCACATAGCCAAACCCCTCCCAGAGAGAAGGAAGTACGAATACATCAATTTCCATGAGCAGGTTTTTCACATTGTCTAAAAATCCTAGAAAAACAACGGTATCTTCAGTGTTGTTTTCTTTGGAATAGGCTAGTAGTTCCTCTTGTAGAGATCCAATTCCTCCAATATAAATTTTGTGAGGTATTTGTTGTTCTTTTAATTTCTTTGATAAGTCAATTAAGAAAAACTGATTCTTTTGAGGAGCTAATCTCCCTAAGCTACCTATTGTTAAAACATCATTAGATTTTGGAATAACAGGGGTATAAGGACGTTCTAAAAACTCGGTTATATCTATTGGATTGTAGATAACCTTTATTTTGTCAATTGGGAATAAATCTGGATTGAGTTCGGTAATAGTGTTTTTAGTAGCTTTAGAATTGGCTAAAATATCAGTTACCCAATTTTTAAATATATGTCTATTAAGCAATCTATCTTTGATGGGAATTGCAGAACCCCTTCGATATATAATATGTGGAATTTTTGCTAAATGAGCGGCATGAGCTGCAATTTTTAAATCACCCGGATGATTGATAACCAATATATCTAATTTTAGTCTTTTAAAGTTTTCCTTTAACTGTAAAAGCTTTATGGGATTCAAGAAACTAGTGTTAGATAACTGAACAGGAATGAACTTCACATCTTTATTATCTTTCAGTTTATTAGCAATAATCCCTTGAGGAGCACCAAAAAAGTAAACATCATGACCTGCGTTAGCAAAGGAAACACTAGCATCGTAATGCCATTTTTCACCACCACCCCAAGTAGCAATAGAGTTAAAAAAAGCGATTTTCATTTTAAATTAGATTTTTATATAAATTATGCCATTGAGTAGCAATACTATGATCTTGAAATTGCTCAACATATAATCGACCTTTTTCAGCAATTTCATTGCGTAATGTCGGATTTTTTAGCAATGTAGTTATTTGAAAACCTATTTCAGAAATATTGTAAGGATCAACATAAACACTATTAGGACCTCCTGCCTCAGGGAAAACACCAGAGTTAGTTGTTATAACTGGAGTATTGCAAAACATGGCTTCTATAATTGGAATGCCAAAGCCTTCAAATATAGATGGATATGCAAAAATAGTAGCAAGTGTATATATATGAGCCAATTCCAATTGACTTACATTTTTTAAGAAAACAACTTTAGCTTGTATATGGTGTTTTTCAATATAGGTATGTATTGCTTTACAGTAATCGGTTTCTCTACCAATTAAAACCAAAGTAGTGTCTAGATCTTTAACAGCTTTTACTAAGCTAAAAGCATTCTTGCGTTCCTCTATAGTTCCAACGTTTAAGACGAACTCTTTAGGTAAATTAAATTTGGTTTGTGTTGCGGATAGACTATCATCGCTAAAGGTCTGTTTAAAAACATTAGAACATCCTTGATAAATTACACGAATATTTTTTTCAGGAACCTTTAAAAATTGAGCAATGTCTTTTTTAGTTTGTTGACTGATAGCGACTACTATATCTGCATGGTCTACTGCATATTGAAATTTCTTTCTGTGCATATGTCTATCCCAACTGCTGTATAAAGCGGGATATCGTTCAAAAATTAAGTCGTGAATACTTACGACCTTTTTTATGTTTTTAGGTAGATTAGTGGGTATTTCACCAGAAAGACCGTGATAAATATCCAATTCTTTAAGACTGTCTTCCTTCGCAATACCATAGGTTCTCCAAATAGGATGTAGTTTTTTCCATAACCCTTTAGGAGTCACGGTTGAAAACAATTCGGTGTCTGAAAAGAAAGGAATTGTCTTGTTTTTTGGATTGAATAGTACATAAGTATCTTGAGGGTAAAATTCCTTTAAAATACGAACCAAATCCCTAGAGTAGTTTCCCAAGCCAGTTTGGTTGTGAAACAACCTTTTTGCATCAAAACCTATTTTCATTGATTTCCTTCTTTTTTCTGTAGTTCAATGATTTTAATATACTTTAAAAAAGTAGAATAACCTGCCATAGAGCAGATTACAAAACCTTGAAAACCATCTAGGAACCCCTTTTTGAAAAAGTAATTTTTAAAGAATTTCCAAAAAGGATTGATTACGACCTTAAAAATAGAAATTTCCTTTCCATTATTTTTGACATAATTTACTGCTGCTAGGGTAGTATAAGTGTCGTTTTTTCTATGGTGCTCTGTATAGCTATCGTAAGCCCAATGTAGTAAATCTCCCTTTAATTTAACAAGGCTGCTAGGGTTAGTGAGCTTAATAGTTTCATGAATATTTGTAGGACTATACCAATAGGCTTTGTTCTTATTAAACAGTCTTGTTTTAGTGCCAGGATACCAATTAGAATGATGAATCCACTGTCCACAATAGTGATTTAGAATATTAAAAGAATAACCTTCAGCACTTAAAGTAGGTTTCAGTTTTAATATAGAATCTCTTAACTCGTCGGAAAGAGCTTCATCTGCATCTAAAGAAAGAACATAATCAAATTGAGCTTGTTCACTTGCAAAGTTCTTTTGATCTGTAAAACCGATAAAAGCTCTTTGAATAACACGAGCTCCGTATTTCTCACAAATTTTCACAGTTTGATCGGTTGAAAAAGAATCGATTACAACGATTTCATCAACTACTCCTTGAAGAGATTCTAAACACTTAGAAATATATTGTTCTTCATTAAAGGCAATTATTACCCCTGAAATTTTACTCATATAACAATTTTATACAGCTACTTGATGCTCTCTTAAAGCATCATTTAAAGATGTTTTTAGATCAGTAGAAGCTTTTCTCTTACCGATTATTAATGCACAAGGAACTTGAAAATCTCCCGCAGGGAAGGACTTTGTATAAGAACCTGGAATTACTACAGATCGCTCTGGTACATAACCTTTGTATTCTATAACTTCATCTCCACTTACATCTAATATTTTTGTAGAAGCAGTTAACACAACATTTGCTCCCAAAACAGCTTCTCTAGCCACATGAACTCCTTCAACTACGATACAACGAGATCCAATAAATGCATGGTCTTCAATGATAACGGGAGCTGCTTGTAGAGGTTCTAAGACCCCCCCAATTCCAACACCCCCTGAAAGATGGACATGTTTTCCAATTTGAGCACACGAACCTACCGTAGCCCATGTATCAACCATTGTTCCTTCATCCACATAAGCACCGATGTTTACATAAGAAGGCATTAAGATAACACCAGGTGCGATAAAAGAACCATGTCTTGCAACCGCATTAGGAACCACCCGAATACCTTTTTCAGCAAATCCACGCTTTAATGGCATTTTATCGTGGTACTCAAAAATACCTGCTTCTAAAGTTTCCATTTTCTGAATTGGAAAATATAAAACTACCGCCTTTTTAACCCATTCATTTACTTGCCAACCTGTTTCAATAGGTTCTGCAACACGTAGGTGTCCTGAATCAATAGCTTCAATGACTTCTCTAATTGCTGATTGTGTGGTTGCTTCTTGGAGGAGACTTCTGTTTTCCCAAGCTTGCTCAATGATTTCTCTTTGTTTGTTCATACGCTTTTGGTAAATAAAAGCAAATATAAACATAATGCTAGTGTGGCAAGGAGTAGATTTTATTTTTTGTTTTGGATTTGTTTTTCTTATAAAAATGGAAGTGGTAGATACTTTATAATTTACAAGAAAAGAAGATTCGCCGTATTGGTTATTGTTACAATAAATAGAACATTTGGCTATATTTGAAAACCAAAATTAAAACTGAACCAAATGAAAAATATTTTTGAAAAATCCATTTCGGAAGAACTTATAGCAAGGATTAATAATCTAAATACATCTTCTATGCCTCAGTGGGGGAAAATGAATGTAAATCAGATGTTAGCGCACTGTAATGTTGCTTATGAACTAACTTATGAGAACAAAGTATCTAAACCCAATTGGTTAAAAAAAATGCTTTTAAAGACTTTTGTAAAGCCGATTGTAGTTGGAGAGAAAGAGTATAAAAGAAATAGTCCTACAGCACCAGAATTTAAGATTATAGGAACTAGGGAATTCGACAAAGAGAAAGAAAGATTAATTGAGTATTTAAAGCTTACTCAAGAGAAAGGAGCTCTTTTCTTTGAAGGAAAAGTGAATCATTCTTTTGGAGTTTTAACGTCTAATGAATGGAGTAATATGTTTTATAAGCATTTGAATCATCATTTGAATCAATTTGGTGTATAAATACTTTTATGAAACTAGTGGTAAAGACTATCTTTTAAAGCTAGAGTAATTGTTTTAACTAATGTTTTTGAAAATAGAGTACTTTAAATTAGTAAGATTAAAGTGAAGGTTAAAGTAATCTAAAATCTGATATTGGTCTGTGTTTTATTCTGTAATTTTGCACATTGTTTAATGTAAGTGTATTTTTTTAGTAATAACACTTATGTTATTTTGTTTAATTATAGATTTTTACAAATGACATTAATAGATAATTTAAAATGGAGAAATGCTACTAAAGCATATAACCCATCAAAAAAGATAAAAGAAGCTGATTTAGATAAAATTATAGAGGCTATCCAATTAGCTCCGACGTCTTCAGGTTTGCAGCAGTTTAGAGCCTTTGTTATAGAAGATCAAGACACGAAAGAACAATTGATGACTACGGTTTTGAATCCTGAATGTATGAGAGATTGTTCACATGTTATCGTGTTTGCTGCATGGAATGAATACACGGATCAAAAGATTGATGATATGTATGATTTTACTACAGATGAACGCAGTTTACCGCGTGGGAGATTTGATAGCTACACAGATAAACTAAAAGCTTCTTTTAGTGAATTGGATGCTAAAGCTCATTTTGATCATGCGGCAAGGCAAACTTATATAGCGTTAGGTTTAGCTTTAGCTCAGGCAGCAGAGTTGAAAATTGATAGTACACCAGCTGAAGGATTTAGCACTGCAGTTATGGACGAAGTGTTGGGGCTTAAAGCTCAAGGACTTGGAAGTACAGTTATGTTATATTTAGGATACCGCGATGAAGAAAATGACTGGATGAGTAAAATGAAGAAAGTTAGAATACCAAAAGAAGAATTGGTACAACGTTGGAAAAAATAATCGGTTTAAAAGAATTGCATTTTGATGTTTAAATGATATATCAAAGTGTAAGTATACTCAATGTTTTTATTAAAGCGCACGGAATTTTGTTCCGTGCGCTTTTTTTATGCTTGATATTTTGTCTAAATAGTAAACACAGCTTTAATAGCGAGGAATTATAAGCATTCGTTTTTATAATGATTAAGTATATTTTATCTTAAAATTTGTAAAACAAATTTTTCTGTGTATTTTCGTCGCGCCTTTAAGAGTATTATTCTTGAGCTGACTTAATTTTAATAATGGTACATAAAGAATTACTATCAATTTTTAAATCTTATAAAGTGAAATTAAAACTAGTTTACAATTCTTAGCGTTTTCCCATGAAAATTATTTACCTACTAACCACCCTCATTTTTTCTTCTTTAGTTTTTGCTCAACAGCCGCCGGTATTATTAGATACTTTAAAATCAAAGCAAAAAATGATTTTAAAAAACAGATATAATCAGCGAAAAACGGAATTTTTCGCTCAACTTGATCGTGGGCAAAATGGAGAAGATATAAAAGAAATTAAAAACATATTTGAAGAGAGTTATAAAGATGTTTTTGAAAAAATTGAAAAAAACGAATTGCTGTATGATTCACCTTTAAATCTCTATTTGGATAAACTCACAGCTTCAATTCAAAAAGAAAATCCTGAAATTCCTAGAAATCTTTCGATACTGGTTTCGCGTAAGAATGAAGCCAACGCCTATAATCGAGGGGAAGGGACGATTGTTATTAATAATAGTTTACTTAATGCGGTGGATAATGAAGATCAATTAGTCTATGTGTTATGTCATGAAATGGCTCATCAAACATTGAATCACGTGCTTGAGTCCGTTAAAAAATATGTAAAAACGAATAATTCAACCGAGTTGAAATCTAAAACTAAACAAGTTAAGAAACAGAGATATAGCAGAAAAACGAGTGCTGAGAATTTATTAAAGGAACTTGCATATAAAAATTCAGCTGTTAATAGAGCAAAAGAAATTCAAGCCGATTCTTTAGGTTATGTTTTTTATTCACGATTGAATCGCAATCCAAAACAAGTGGTTCGAATATTAGAGAATTTGAGAGATTCTGATAAAGAATCTGATTCATTAATCGTTGATGACTATAAAAGGATATTCGATTCTTTTAAGCTTTCTACCAAAGAAAGATGGTTTAAGATGGAAAGTTTTGATGAATATCATTATCAAAAAAACACTAAGTTCAATACAGATTCTTTGCGTACTCACCCTAACTGTGATGTGAGAATTGAGAAATTGACTCGTATTGCACCTGAGTTAGAAACAGAAGCTATATCAGTTGAATTCAAAAACCTTGATTCAGAATCATTTTTAAAATGGAAGCAGAGTGCTGTATATCAGAATATCCAGAACGAATATTTTTTAAAGAATTATGGAAATAGTCTATATGAAGCTTTAAAGCTTTACAATAGAAAACCAGATGATCAACTCAAAAAATGGATTAGTTTAAACTTTAAAAAATTATATGAAGCTAAAAAGGCTTATCGACTGAATAAGTATGTCAGTCAAGTGAGTGTTGTGGAATATACTGACAGTTACAATCTGTTTAGCACCTTTATATTTAATCTCGGTTTAGAAGATCTCGAGATAATTAATAAATCCTTATAAACGAAAAACACTTTTATATAATTATGAAAAAAACACTTTTATTTTTATTACTGCTATTTAGTGCAGTGATGCACAGTCAGATTGTTGAATTACAAAAACTATCCAATGGAGAACTAGTTCAAGGACAACCATTGTTTAATAAAACACAAGATGATGTATATGGATACTTATTTATTTTTAAGAAAGATAAACTAGACAAGAAAGAGTTTTTGTATGAATACACACTGTTAGATAAGAATTTAAATAAAGTACTTTCTGGCGATTTTACAGAAATATTAGGAAATTATGGAAAGAGCATTGATGTAAATGGAATTTATCGCGAGGGGTTTATCTCATTTAAAATAGATGAGATGTACAGTGAGTATACAGCAAAAATAAGATCAAGGTACAGAGTGTTAGACATTAAGGCGAACTCTCTTTCAGATGCCTTTGTATTAGATGAGAACCTTGATAAAGTTTATAATGAAGAGCCTAAATCAGCGAGAAAGAGTACGGTTTTTACATTTTGGCCTAATTCATTTGGATATAGTTTAACAACTCCCGTGGAAAATAATATAGATAGAGGTCTATTTGCCATGACTCCAAATACCATGTTAGACGCAGGAGCGAGAGAACGTGGGATTTACTATTTCAACGAACAGTTAGACCCTGTTTGGTCTTTAGATTATAATGAAGATGCTACAAAGAAAAAATATGAGGAGATCAGTTTTCTAAACAATAAAAATCATTCAGATATTTTAGTTGGTAGGAGATATTATAATGGTTCAAAAAATGAAAACTTGAGGGAAAAGGGAGAATTGTTTAATACATTTTTGTTTTTGAACAAAGACTCGGGAGAATTGATTAATGAGTTCTCACCCTACGGACTTAAACAGGCAAATGGAATTGAAGCGAAAGATATTTCTACTATAAACGTTTATATGAATTCAAATGAAAGAGTAGTCTTCTTGGATCGAATTATGAATACTAAAGGTAAGAAGTTTGTTTTTGATGAAGAAAAAATTACAGGATTTTCAAAATCGGAATACGAGATTTCGACAGGAAAGGAAATAAGTAGAAATTTCTTTACATGGGATAAATTATCAAAGCACTTATCAATTGATGAGTATGGTTATATAAAAGAAAAGGGAGAGCCAAATAGTTATTTGTATTTTCACGATGCAATACTTAAATCTAATGGGAATATTATTTTTGTAACAGAGCAATATAGAACCTTGTCTGGTACTATAATGGTAGCTGGATCACAAGGAGTTAAAATAAACGATATGATTCTTTTTGAAGTGGATAAAAACATGGATTTAGTTCAGTACAAAAGAGTTGCTAAAGATTCAAAAAACATTAGAAACGGTGTGAAAATGCAAGGTACATCTGCTGATTATTTTGGCGCTTTTGACTATTCTGGATACCAAGATTTAGGAGATGATAATTATATATTCTTCTATTTTAATAAACAGAGATCAGGAGAGGGAGGAAGAAAACAAAGAGTTTTAGGAATAATATCTAGTTTAGACGGAGTTTTGAAAGAGCAAAAACTTCCTTTAAAGTCTAAAGATGGAAGCGAGTTGTCTATTGCAGCTGCAAAAAAAGGATACATCTTGATTATGGAAAAGTTTAAAGACAGAAAAAAGGGAGTAGAAATGCGCTTGGAAAAAGTGAATTAAACTTCAATCATATTTTTAATTATACGACAAGAACCCCAAATATATGAGGGTTCTTGTCGTATATAATAAGATTGTAGTTAGGTAATTATGGTAGAATAATCGAAGTCCACGGGATTTATCGTGATGGATATATTTCTTTTTAAATAGATGATAAATTTGCTCGATTAGCTACACCAGTTCCATAACAGATGAACGTCTTCATCATTTGGCATATCTTAACTTTTTATTGAAGTTTTTTGATTTGATACCTACTATTTTACAAAATCTCGTTTAAATATACAAGTTGCAAATAGATACACTTAGTTTAGCTCTTGAGTATACAAAAAAGTTGCTTATCTATCATTACTCAATAAATTAAGTTGATGTATTAATCTCATAATAAACTGAATTGTGGTAGTTATTAAAGAGGTTTTCATTTATTGAACTCTATTGTTCATTAGAAGGAGTTACTCTTTTATAAACTATTGCAAGGACAAAAGAAAAGCAAGACAATATAGTAAGTATTAAACCCAAATTCTGAATCAATCCCGAAATAGCAAGCCCAATTCCTATGAGTATATAGTACATTAGACCAAATAAAGCTCCTGCTGTGCCAGCAACATCTCTATACTTAACCAATGCTTCACTTAATATATTAGGAATAGCAATGCTAAATCCAATGACAACAAAAATCATAGGTACCAAAAAATATAAACTATCCTGTAATAGTAATGTTCCTAGACCACCGATAGTGGCAATTATTGAAGCGACCAAAATTAAAACAGTTGAGGAAACATTATTGTGAATCATTTTTTTATTGATTATCCCCCCAATCAATGAGCTTGTCGCTAGTAAAATTCCACTATATCCAAATTGTGTGGAACTATAACCTAATTTGTCGAAAATAAATGGAGCTAATGAATAATAACAAAACAACATAATATTAAACGCAGCCACTAAAACCACACTCAACCAAATTAATTGATCACAGAGCAATGCGCGCACTAATTCCTTAAAATTTATTTTTAAATCCAATTCTTTTTTTGTTTCTGGAAGAAACTTAAAGCTGGCAATTCCCAAGACAAAAGATAAGAAGACAAGGCTGGAAAAAACACCTATAATCCCATAATTCTTAACAACTATTCCCCCTAGAAGAAGTCCGAGAACTGGACTGATGGAAAGAGCAATACCTATAATTGAAAATACTTTTCCAAGTTCTTTTTTATCATACAAATCTCTAAATATAGTTTGTGTTACAACAGATCCTACAGCTATACCGAATGCTGAGATTACTCTGGCAATCATAATTATATTAAAATTAGTAGCTATTAAAGCTAGTATTGAACCAATGGAATAGGTAATTAAACCGTAAATCATTGCCTTTCGTCTACCAATTTTATCTGCTGCTATACCCCAAAAAATCACACCAATTGCGAATGCTAGAAAATAAATTGATATGGTTTGTGAGGCTTCCTCATTAGTTACATTAAACTCCTCTGAGATACTTGGTAATGCTGGGCTATAAATAGTTTCAACAAACTGGGGAAACATAATCAGTATAATTAGTAATAGCAGGCTCGGTTTGGTTTTCATTACTCTTTATTTATATTTATTTATTTATTTATTTTTTGACAAAAGTAAATCCTAGTTTGTCTATCTTAGTAATGATATTAAGACAGAAAACATCAAAATAAGGACAAATGGCATTTATATCTAAAGAGAGTTATTTTAATCCTGACGAGATAAAAGCAGCAGTAATTGGTATTGCCTCAAATTTTACATACCATGATTCAGGATTGCACCACCATGATATGGCACAACTTTTATTTGCTCCAAGTGGATGCATGACTATTAATAGTGATAACCAACAAAGTATCTTACCCCCAACAATGGCGGCTTGGATTCCGCCATATTTCCCGCATAGAATTACGATGAAAAATGTGGTTGCATATCGTTCTATCTATTTTGACAAGTCTGTGTTTCCAGATAATTCATCCGAATTTGCTATATTAAATGTAAATGGACTATTAAGGGAATTAATAGAAAGAATTTCTTTTTGGCCATGGAATATGTCTGTTGATTTACAAAAAAATACATTATCAATTTTTTGGGAAGAATTCCATAGTGCTCCAAAACAAAATTTAACGCTCTTAGTTCCCCGAGATATAAGAATTAAACATCATGTTGAACTTTGGAATCAAGGAAAATCTATGCCCAGATTTCTAAAAGAATTTACAAAAGAAGTAGGTGCAAGTGAAAAGACTATAGCCCGAATCTTTTTAAAAGAAACCGGCATGTCATATCAGGAATGGAGACAGCAATGGCGACTTCAAAAATCAATTGAATTGTTAGCGGAAGGAAGAAATGTTCGCGAAACAGCCTACGATTTAGAATTTTCAAGTGATAGTGCTTTCATTGAATTTTTTAAAAAATACCAAAGGGAAACACCGCATAAGTATTTCAAATAAATATCAATTCTAATTTTTTCCCTCTCCAGAAGGAAACCTAGGTGTTTTATGTGGTTTCTATTTATCCGTATGTTTCAACAAACGATTACAGGCAATGGTAGAAAGATCATCAAATTTAAAATCCTAGTTGTACATACTGAAACTTTTCTTGATTTGTTGTTTGATATAATTATTTACGATGACATAAGATTTTCCCGAACCATGAGTTCCTAAAACAATCATTACTCGAAAAGGATTGACGATGTTTATCGAGCTGTCATTCCATTTGTCTTGTTCAAAAAATAAGGATAAAATACGCAATTCTTTTATAAGTATCTATAATACAACACGATTATTAAAATTGCACCTTTACCTATTATAAATTTAAAGTAAGCAATTATGTCAAGAGAAAAAGAAGGAAAGAAGAAGTCGGATAAGACGGCGCCTACTAAAACTTTAAAGGAAAAAAGAGCTAGTAAAGAAACAAAACGAAAAGACAGAAGTAAAGAATAGTGAGTTTTTATATTTATTTTCCGAATGATTATTCATCCAGAAAAGTGAAAATAAAAAGGCAGAATAATTTTGCATATAATTAGGTTTTAATAAGAGTCTTATTGTGTGATATGTAATTTCAGAAAACGTGAATATTCATTTTTGGAGTTCACGTTTTTTTTTAATTATAAAACGTCATATGATGTTTATACTGTAAAAGAGTCGTTAAAAGCTTTCTTTATTTGGGGTTTGTTCGGGTCTTGTTCGGGTCTTGTTCGGAAAACGGGCCTCTATCCCCAGTAAACACTAGAAATTCCCGAAGCATATCCGAACAAAACACTTTTTTGATATTTTTAGTTATTGATTTTCAGATATGTATGTTGTTTTTAAGAATCAAATGATATCAAATGATATCATTTATGACATGAATGATTAAGAGAATTAAAAAATAAGTATAGCTAGTTTTTTATATATCTATTCTCTTAGTTTTTATGAAAGCAGGTAGATGAGATAATAAACAAACACTAGATAGAAATTAGATATCGAATCAAGATTCTTCTAGCGTCTTTATGGTCAGTTTTGTAGTCTAAATATTTTAACAACTCAAATTCGGATGTTTCATTGGGGCAAAATCCAAAACCTTTATATATACCATTTTCTATATATACAAATGCCTTTTCATCAATTGTTCTACCTGCTAGTTGTAGAATCTGTGAGTGTTTCTGAAGACTATGACTGTCTAAAAAGTCTTGAACTCTCTCATTATATGTTGTAGGTCTTTCTTTTGAAATACAGGCTCCTAAACACTCTTTAATCTGATATTGAAAGCAACTTCCATTAGTTTTATATAAACCATTTATTTTTTGACACAGGCGATATTTCTCTGTAATTCTGAATAGCGTGTTTTTTGCTTCCATCATACTCGTAAATGAAGTGATGGCTTCTTCGTTATCTCGTGTTTTTGAAATACGAAGCGCATTATATCCTTCATAATCCTCTAGATATAAACCATATTGAAATATCGTTCGACGTTGTGCACGATTATAGATGGGCTGGTGTGTTTTGATTAAATCAGATTCGTGAAGCAATGCTATTAATTCGCTTCCTGTTACTTCATATTTAATTTGAGAAGTGGTTCGTTGAATTTTATTGGATTTTCGGTCTTTACCACTAAAATGTTGTAACACTCTTTTTTTTATATTGATACTCTTGCCGATATATAACAGTCGGCTGTCTTCTCCATAAAAGAAATATACTCCTGGACAAAGTGGTAAATCCTCTATTTGTTCAGCGATGGTTTTCATTATAGAAGTTTTTTCTTGATTTGTTGCACATCATTTTTCAATTCTTCCATAAGGAACATGAGTTGTGCAGAGTCAGGAGAGAGTATACCCTGTTCAAACTCTTCTGTAGCGATGCTACAGCTATATTCCCAGACCTCTATTAGTTCTTGTAACTCAATTGAATAAGGAGCATAAATGGGATTGTCTGCACAAAGTAGTAATGCATTTTCTTCTACAGCCTTCAAACGTTTGTAGGTGATTCCCTCATTACGAGTTACCCAAATATAGGTTCGTCCACATTTCAAATCATTCAAGTTTTCTACATATTGAGCGATGATAAAACTGCCGTTTTGGTGAGGAGGCATAGAGTCTCCTTCTGTAGGAAAAGCTCTAAATTTTCCGTTTCTCAAAAAAGGTATTGAGAGCGTAGAGAGGTTCTCTATGTATTCGGGGTCGCTATAACTGCTTAAGTATCCCATCTGGGCTTTATGAGGGATGATTTCAATACAGTTATTTCCATGTTCATTTACCTTGATAGGAAAAACAATTCTATTATCAGGTAATTGTATGATTTCATTTAATGGGACTTTTCTCAAATCTACCGATAGCAGTAAGTCAATGCTCACATGAAAGAATCGAGAGATGCGTACTAGAATTTCCAAAGGCGGTTCAGAAGCTCCATCTTCATACTTGGCATAACGTCCTCGGGTAATCAAAAGAGATGAAGCAACAGTCTGTTGCGATTTGTTGAGTTGTGTTCTTAAATAACGGATATTTTCGGCTAGAAATGACATTGCTATAATTTGTAGCAACAAATATAATGTAAATGATATAATCTGTAGTAGTTTTGGAAAAGAAAAAAAACTCAAAAATGAATCAAAGTAACTTTGAGTATATAGGTTGTATAGGATTGATTCTCTTTGTTTTACTCTATTAATACATGTTATGTTATGGAACGACAGATTGTACATTATGATTTAGATACTTTTTTTGTGTCGGTAGAACGATTGCAAAATTCGGGTCTAGTAGGAAAACCTGTTTTAGTAGGAGGAATGTCCGATAGGGCGGTGGTAGCTTCTTGTAGTTATGAGGCAAGGCGATTCGGAATTCATTCTGCGATGCCGATGAAGTTAGCAAGACAGCTTTGTCCTGAGGCTGTGGTAGTACGAGGAGATTTTGATATGTATTCTAAATACAGTACTATGGTAACAGAGATTATAGAAGAAAAAGCACCTGTAGTTGAAAAAGCCTCTATTGATGAGCACTATCTAGACATGACTGGTATGGATCGTTTTTTTAATACTTGGCAATTTTCCAAAGAGTTGCGCAGTAGAATAATAAAGGAAACAGGATTGCCTATTTCTTTTGGTCTTTCGATAAATAAAACAGTGAGTAAGATTGCAACAGGAGAGGTCAAACCTAGCGGGCAACAAAAGGTTGATATAGGTTTTGAAAAATCTTTTTTAGCCCCTCTATCTATTCGCAAAATACCAGGAATAGGTGGTAAGACCTATCCTAAGCTTAGACAGATGGGAGTGAGTAGAATTAAAACCCTGCAAGAATTAGATGTCATGGCTATGCAACAATTGTTAGGAGAGAATGGAGTTACTATATGGAAAAAAGCCAATGCAATAGACACTAGTCCTGTGATTCCATTTCATCAACAGCAAAGTCTGAGTAAAGAAAATACTTTTGAACAAGATACCATAGATATGCTTCTTTTAAAAAAGGTATTGCTTACTATGGTAGATCAATTGGCTTTTGAGCTTAGACAAGGTGGTAGGTTGATGGGATGTGTTACGATTAAAATACGATATACTAATTTCGATACGCATACGATGCAGGCTGCACTTCCTTTTACGAGTTCTGAAAAAGTGATTTCCGAAAAAGTACTTCAGTTGTTTTCTAAACTATATAGTAGACGTATGTTAATTCGCTTGGTAGGAGTGAAGTTTACTAAGCTCATTTATGGAAGCTATCAAGCAAATCTATTTGAAGATACAGAAGAAGACTTGAATTTGTCTAAAGCATTGGATCATATACGAAATCGTTTTGGAACACAGTCGGTTATGCGAGGTTTTGCATTGCCTTTAAAATAAAAAATCAATAGATATGCTGTTAAATGTTCACAGTTATTATAGTTTGAGATATGGTACTCTTAGTTTGGATAAACTGATTGAAAATGTAATTCATTTTGGTTATGATACGCTTGTCTTAACGGATATAAATAATTCTGCAGCTTCTATAGATTTTATAATGAAAACAAAAGAAGCGGGGATAAGAGGATTGGCGGGAATGGAGTTTAGAGAAGATGGCTTTTTGCGATATATAGGTATTGCAAAGAACGAGCGCGGATTTAAGGAGCTTAATGATTGGATGACTTATCTAAATGCAGAGAAGAAAACATGTGGTTATCACGCTCCAATTTTTGAAGAAGTCTTTATAGTATATCCGTTTGGAGCTGTTAAAACAGAGGAATTAGGAGAACGAGAATATATAGGAGTGGCTAATGATAACCTAAACACTATAGCACTGCAAAACCCTGAATTGTGGCAGTATTATGTAGTATGGCATCCTATAACTTTTGGATTTGAAGAAGAAGAACTGCATAGACAATTGAGAGCAATTGATTTCAATATTTTGATTTCACAATTAGATGATAGAAAATGTGCTAAAGCAACTGATTTTTTTATTGAAAAGAATAAGCTTTTAGAATGTTTCTCTGCTTTCCCTGTATTGATTGAAAACACCCAGCGATTACTAGAGACGTGTAGTTTTTCATTTGATTTTAAAGGGACTAAAACAAAAAAAACGTTTACAGGAAATAAAGAAGACGATAAAAAGCTTTTAGAGCAATATGCTTTAGAAGGTTTTGCTACTCGATATGAATCATACAACATAGAAGCCAAAGAAAGATTAGCAAAAGAACTTCGAATTATAGACGAACTTCATTTCTCAAGTTATTTTCTAATCACAGATGATATATGTAGATATGCAAGAAGTAGAGGCTTTCATTATGTAGGTAGAGGAAGTGGAGCTAATAGTATTGTTGCTTATTGTTTGAGGATTACAGAAGTATGTCCTGTAACTTTAGATTTGTATTTTGAACGTTTTTTAAATCCCAAAAGGAAAAGTCCCCCTGATTTTGATATTGACTTTTCTTGGAAAGATAGGGATTCTATTTATACTTATATTTTTAATAGATATCAAACAACACATACTGCATTAATGGGGGCTATGAGTACCTTTAAAGACCGATCTATACTTAGAGAGCTCGGGAAAATATATGGGTTACCCAAACCTGATATCGATCGATTGATTCGAGAACCAGGAAATCTATTGAATGAAAATGAGGTTGTAAATAAAGTTATGTCTACCTATACGAAGTTGCAAGATTTTCCTAACCAACGAACTATTCATGCTTCGGGAGTTCTTATTTCAGAAGAACCTCTTACTTGTTATTCTGCATTGGATTATCCACCTAAGGGATTACCAACTGTACAATATGATATGTATGTAGCAGAAGACATAGGTTTTGAAAAGTTTGATATACTTTCTCAAAGAGGATTGGGACATATAAAAGATTGCTGTGAGCTTGTTTTTGCAAATACGGGCATTCGGATTACTTCAGAGAATCCTAAAAGATTTTTTGAAGACCCTGAAATTGCCACTCGTTTAAAAAATGCGGATACCGTTGGATGCTTTTATATAGAAAGTCCTGCGATGAGGCAATTAATAAGTAAATTACAATGTGACGATTACTTAACCCTAGTGGCGGCAAGTTCTATCATTAGACCTGGAGTTGCCTCTTCTGGTATGATGCAGACATATATTGAAAGACACCATAATCCTGAAAAAGTATCTTATTTACACCCCGTTTTTAAAGAACAGTTGGAGGAAACTTATGGAGTGATGGTTTACCAAGAAGATGTAATGAAAATAGGACATCATTTTGGAGGTTTGGATTTGGCAGATGCAGATGTGTTGAGACGTATGATGAGTGGGAAATATAGAAATAAAAATCACCTGAAAGAAATAGAAGAAAAGTATTTTAGTTATTGCAAGAATAAGGGATATCCCCAAGAGATAGCTAGTGAAGTATGGAGGCAGATGGAGTCTTTTGCAGGTTATAGCTTCAATAAGGCACACAGTGCTAGTTTTGCAGTAGAAAGCTATCAAAGCCTCTATCTTAAAACATACTATCCATTGGAGTTTATAGTAAGTGTATTGAATAATTATGGAGGGTTTTATAGTAGAGAAGTATATATAAATGAAGCAAAGAGAGCAGGAGGAATTATAGAGTTACCTTGTGTAAATAACAGTCAGTTTCAAACGAGTTTACAAGAAAAGAAGGTTTATTTAGGATTTGACGTACTCTTGAATTTAGAAGAACGTTTGACTAAGTCATTTCTAGAAGAACGTTTTGAAAATGGAGAATATGTTGGACTAGAAGATTTTTTGGAACGAACAGATGTCGGTTTAGAACAAGCAGTTATATTAATTCGATGTGGAGCTTTTCGTTTTTTGGAAAAGGAAAAGAAAAATCTTTTATGGGAAGTTCATTTGTTATGGCGTAAAAAACAAAAAAGAGACACTAGTTATGTAACAAGTCTATTTGCTGTTAAACCAAAAGAGTTCAAATTACCTGCTCTACAAACAAATGTTTTAGAGGACATATATGATGAGGTAGAGCTTTTAGGATTTCCGGTTTCGGGCACTTTCTTCGACTTGGCTAAATCAAATTATAGAGGGAATGTTGTGGTGTCAGATTTAATTAAATTAAAAGGACAACAAGTACGTATAGTAGCCTATCTAGTGACTTATAAAACGGTGAAGACTAAAACCGGAAAGTATATGAAATTTGGAACTTTTATAGATTGTAAAGGTAGATTGTTTGATACAGTTCATTTTCCACAAAGTCTTCAAAGATATCCTCTGACTTCTAACGGGCTTTTTTTAATTGAAGGAAGGGTGGTGGTGGATTATTCAAGTCCCAGTGTTGAAGTTCAAAAGTGTGGAAGAATGCCGTTAAAGGCTGATCCAAGAAGCGAATAGCACTTGAATGATTAATTCTTAAAGAAATACTAAATATTTTATTAATTTTGAAGGATAATAGTGTGAAAAAGAAACGATAAAAACATTTAATATATGAGAATTGTTAGAAATATCTTAGCTGTGCTTTTGGGATTAGTAATCGGAAGTATGGTAAATATGGGAATTATAATGATAAGTGGTTCAATTATTCCACCACCAGAGGGGGTAGATATGACAACTACAGAGGGATTACAAGCAGGTATGCATATGCTTGAACCGAAACATTATATTTTTCCTTTTTTAGCACATGCATTGGGAACCTTTGTTGGAGCATTGGTGGCCTATATGATGGCAGCTCAATATAAAAAGTCGTTGGCTATAGGAATCGGAGTATTCTTTTTGTTAGGTGGTGTAGCAAGTGTATTAATGCTTCCTTCTCCAATTTGGTATACTGTAGTAGATTTATTAGGCGCTTATATTCCTTTTGCTTATTTAGCAGTTTGGATTGCTCAAAAGAAATAAATTATTTAGTAACTGAAAAGTTACTAATAATAAAAAAGGCTGTCTCAGTTGATTTGAGACAGCCTTTTTTTCTAAGATTATACTTGAATAACACCAAGGTTAAAAGGTTTTTCGATAGGAGCGTGGTTAGCAGCTTCTATTCCCATTGAAATCCATGTTCTAGTATCTAATGGGTCTATAATAGCATCTGTCCATAAACGAGAAGCCGCATAATATGGAGATACTTGTTTGTCATATCTTGCTTTTATTTTATCAAAAAGCTCAGCTTCTTTTTCAGGAGTTAAAACCTCTCCTTTAGCTTTCAATGAAGAAGCTTCAATTTGCAATAATACTTTTGCAGCTTGTGAACCACCCATAACAGCTAATTCAGCACTTGGCCAAGCAAAAATTAATCTAGGGTCATATGCTTTTCCACACATCGCATAATTACCTGCTCCGTATGAATTCCCTACTATAACAGTAAACTTCGGTACTACAGAGTTACTAACCGCATTTACCATTTTAGCGCCATCTTTAATAATTCCTCCGTGTTCTGATTTTGAACCTACCATAAATCCAGTTACATCTTGTATAAAAACCAATGGTATTTTCTTTTGATTGCAATTGGCGATAAAACGAGTAGATTTATCGGCTGAATCTGAATATATCACTCCACCAAACTGCATTTCGCCTTTTTTAGTCTTTACAACTTTTCGTTGATTGGCAACAATACCAACTGCCCATCCATCGATGCGTGCATAACCTGTTATTATAGTTTGACCATAACCCGCCTTATATTCTTCAAATTCAGAATTATCTACTAAGCGCTTAATGATTTCCATCATGTCGTATTGCTCAGACCTTGCTTTTGGTAGAATACCGTAAATTTCTTTAGGATCTAATGCAGGTTTTATTGTTTTAATTCGGTTGTATCCCGCTTGATTAAAAGAACCAATTTTGTCGACGATGTTTTTGATTGTGTTTAACGCATCAGCATCATCCTTTGCTTTATAATCTGTTACACCTGAGATTTCACAATGTGTTGTTGCTCCTCCCAAAGTTTCGTTATCAATACTTTCTCCAATTGCAGCTTTTACTAGATAGCTACCTGCTAAGAATATACTTCCAGTTTTGTCAACAATTAGTGCTTCGTCACTCATAATAGGTAGGTAAGCACCACCTGCAACACAACTTCCCATTACTGCAGCTATCTGAGTAATTCCCATGCTACTCATAATGGCGTTGTTTCTAAAAATTCTTCCAAAATGTTCTTTGTCAGGGAAAATTTCGTCTTGTAATGGAAGATAAACCCCAGCACTATCTACTAAGTAAATAATAGGAAGACGATTTTCCATCGCAATTTCTTGAGCTCTTAAGTTCTTTTTAGCAGTTATTGGAAACCAAGCACCCGCTTTAACTGTAGCATCATTTGCAACAACGATACACTGCGTACCTCTGATATATCCCATTTTAACGACTACTCCTCCTGAAGGGCAACCGCCATGTTCTTGATACATATCATCTCCGACGAAAGCTCCAATCTCAATACTATTTTTGTCTTCATCTAAAAGATAATCTATGCGTTCACGAGCTGTCATTTTTCCACTTTCGTGAAGTTTCGCTATACGTTTTTCACCACCTCCTAGCTTAACTTGTGATAATTTATGTTTTAAATCGGATAAAAGTAACTTGTTGTGATCTTCGTTTATATTGAAGTTGATGTCCATAATTTATGCTGATTTTAATATCTTTTTTAGTTGCTGGCTAATGTACAAAAAGCAAGGCAAATATTACTAGAAACCTTATTAGAAATAGTCATAGTACTAGTTTGAATAATAAAGAAAATATAACATTTAGAAGAGATATTGTAAAAGTAAGGTTACCTACGTAATTGGAATTATTATTAATTACTATAATTTATCGAATACTTAATGATTTGGAAACATTGGGTATTTGAAAAAGTAATATTTTTGCCTCAATTTTAAACAACAAAAACATGTCATTAAATTCTATTTTTCAATTTCTAGTTCCTAAGGACAAAGTATTCCATCCTTTATTTGAAATTGCTGCAAGTAAATTGCAATTATTATCTGAAACTATGCATGAGGCTGTTAATTTGCCAAGCAAAGAGCGTGAAGATAAGTTGAAGGCTGTAGAGGTTTTAAAAAGTGAAATTGAAAATATAGCACAGAGAACACGTATTGAATTAGGGAAGAATTTTATTACTCCGTTCGATAGAGAAGATATTCATGCGTTGATTTCTGCTATTGATGATGTTGCTGATAACTTGAGTGATGCAGCTAGTAGAATGCGTTTATACCATTTGAATAAAGTGACTAAACCATTGAGAAAGTTAACAGAAGCAAATCTAGAGGCTTGTACAGAAATAGCGAAAGCTATTATGTATCTAAAGAATTTGAAGAATCTTGATGAGATTGCTGATAGTTGTAAATTAATTTATCGTTTAGAGCGTAAGGCTGACAAAGTATTTGATAAAGCATTATCTGATATTTTTGAAAACGAAGCTGATGTTAGAGATGTTATACGTTATAAAGAAGTAATGAGTGCATTAGAGAGTTCTACAGATAGCTGTAGAAAAGTAGCTAATGTATTAGAAGCTATTACAGTTAAGTATTCTTAATTTTAAATAATTTATAATTATGGATACATTTCTAGATATGTTTCTGGATATTATAAGCAGACCCGAAGGGATTTTGCTTATAGTGATTATAGTATTGGCTTTAGGATTTGACTTCATCAACGGGTTTCACGATGCAGCCAATTCTATTGCAACTATCGTTGTTACCAAAGTCTTAACTCCGCTACAAGCGGTGATTTGGGCAGCTTTTTTTAATTTTATTGCTTATTTCGTTTCTCTATATGTTATAGGTGAGTTTAAAATTGGAAATACGATTGCTAAAACTGTAAACGAAGACTTCATTACTTTAGAAGTCATTTTAGCAGGTTTAATTGCTGCTATTGTATGGAATTTAGCAACTTGGAAGTTGGGAATACCTTCCTCTTCTTCACACACATTAGTGGGTGGATTTATGGGTGCTGCAATTGCTCATGCGGGTAGTTTTGAAAATGTAGTGAACTATGCTAAAGTAATACCTATCTTTTTGTTTATTTTCTTAGCTCCGGTGATAGGTCTTTTAATAGCACATATATTAACGATTATCATCTTGCATTTATGTAAACGTGCAAGCCCTGCTCGTGCAGAAAAGTGGTTTAAAAAGTTACAGTTAGTTTCTTCAGCTTTGTTTAGTTTGGGACATGGTATGAATGATGCGCAAAAAGTAATGGGTATTATTGGTGCAGCGGTTATTTTTTACCACTTAAACGTAGATATGGATCCATTATATGTTAATGGTTCTGGAGATAACTTTTCACTATTCGTTGATCATTGGTGGTGGGTTCCTTTAGCTTCATTTTTGTTTATTGGTTTGGGTACTCTTAGTGGGGGTTGGAAGATCATCAAAACAATGGGAACTAAAATTACTAAAGTTACTCCATTAGAAGGAGTTGCTTCAGAAACAGCAGGAGCGATAACTCTATATCTTACAGAGTTTTTAGGGATTCCAGTTTCTACAACACACACTATAACAGGTGCTATTATTGGAGTTGGAGTAACTAAAAGAGTTTCAGCTGTTAGATGGGGCGTAACGATAAGTCTTTTATGGGCTTGGGTTTTAACTATACCAGTATCTGCATTATTAGCCGCTTTGGTATATTATATTGTTGCTTTGTTTTAGAAAGTTTTCAGTACTAGTTACTTTTTAATATGTTTTATGGGTAGTCTTAATTGATTACCCATTTTTTTTTGATGTAATTAAATTCATGAGGTATATTAAGAAAGTGGAAGTCATATTTCAAATGAAAATAAATTGGTATATTGACGAGAATAAATAAAAATCTCATCATGGAAATTAAATGCACAAAGAACATTGTTTTATCTCCTTCATTTACTAGACCATTTTTAGCTGATTCTTACTATAAAGATGGTGTTGATAAATTGCCTCTAGTAATTTTTGTGCATGGATATAAGGGGTTTAAAGATTGGGGAGCTTGGGAATTGGTAGCAAGGCATTTTGCAGAATCAGGGTTTTATTTTGTAAAGTTTAATTTCTCTCATAATGGTACTACATTGGACAACCCGATGGAGTTTGAGGATTTAGAAGCTTTTGGTGCTAATACGTATTCGCAAGAACAGAGAGATTTAAATTATGTTGTTGATTACTTTAAAGAACAAGAAGAGGTTGATGGAAGACGGGTTTATTTAATTGGACACAGCAGAGGAGGGGGAGCTGTGATTTTGAATGCTTATTATAATAAAGCTGTAACAGGTGTGATTACGTGGGCAGGAGTTTCTAACTTAAATAAAAGATTTCCTCAAAGACTTCGTTTTGATGAATGGAAAAGAACAGGTGTTTATTACTCTGTTAATGGTAGAACAAAACAAGAGATGCCTCATTATTTTTCTTTTTATGAAGATTATATAGCGAATGAAGAGGCTTTGAATATACAATATGCTGCTCAGAATTTATCAAAACCTGCTTTGATTGTGCATGGAACAAGTGATGAAGCTGTTCCGATGAAGGAGGCTGCTTTATTACATGAGTGGATTAAAAAGTCAGAATTATTTTTTCTAGATACGGACCATGTCTTTGGTTCTAGACATCCGTGGAATGAAGAAAAGCTACCGCATGATTTAAACATAGTTGTTAAACATACGATAGCTTTTATTTTGAGAAATTAATGAGTGTTTTTAGCAGAGTGGTAACATTTTTTTGCTTCCAGTACTAATTGGAATTGCACTCCAAATAAGACAGCAGCTAGTATTAAATGAGCCGCTTGACTTCCGAAAGGAAAATGTACATAATACATTAAAACTCCTGTAAATACTTCTAATATTAAAAGAACCATTACCCATTTCATTTTATTGAATCCTAAATCCAATTTTCTATTTATATAGAATAGATACATATTTAAGAATAAAATTACAAATGAAAAAGTGCGGTGTACGTAAAACTCCCAATTAGGGTCGCTTAGCCATAAATTAGAGTTTCCTATTCCTGCATTTACTTGTTCGTCTATCAACTCTCTTACTTGCGTACCTAAGATTACTTGTATTAAGGTGAATACAACGGAAACCCATATTAGAGTTTTAAAAGCACCATGGTATTTTTTTAGTTCGTTCTTTTTACATTTTGCTTCTCTAACAATATATATAAGTAGAGCAACAATTACTAAGGCCATAACCATGTGAACGGTAATTTTTAGGGGATTCAGAACAGAAAAAACAACTGTGGCACCTAGCCAAGCTTGAAAACCCATTAGAAACACAACAAGCCAAGAGTTTAAAACTAATGATTTTCGTTCCTTCCAATATCCAATAGAGGCTATTGCCATACCAAAGCATGCAAAACCAGCAAGGGCCCCGGAAAGTCTGTTTAAATATTCAATCCAAGTATGTTGAGGATTAAAAGTCGCATAGTCATGCTTGGTATAACGTTCCCAGTTATTTTCATCATAGGTAGTAGCAGTTTTGAAATCAGATTTAGCTACCCACAAACTCTCATCATGTATAATGATTTGTCCTTTTTTGAATTCTCTATCCGGTTTCCAAAGTATCTCTTCAACATCAGTAGGTGGAATGTAATAACCAAAGCATTTTGGCCAATCTGGACAACCCATTCCAGAACCAGTCATCCGTACTAATGCTCCTGCAAGTATTACTAGGTAGACTAGGATAAGAGATGTTTTTGCTAAGGGTAAAAAATATTTTTTCATTTCTTAGGTTATTTTAGCGGGGGAGTAAGCCCCATTTTTTTTGCTTTTTCTAACATGAAGTCATAAGCAGCTTGATATTCATTTGGTATAACTCCTTCAAGTATAGCTTCTTTGATGGCTTCTTTTAAAGTTCCAATTTCACGTGAAGGAGGAAGTTGAAATAGTTCCATTATCTCCTCACCTGTAACAGGAGGTTGAAATTTTCGAACGTGATCTCTAGCCTCAACTTCAACAATCTTCTTTCTGACATTCTTGAAATTGTTATGGTACTTTTTAAATTTGTTAGGATTTTTTGTAGTAATATCTGCTTCACATAATGTCATTAGATCTTCTACATCTTCTCCTGCATCAAACACCAAGCGTCTAACCGCAGAATCCGTAGCTTCTTCTTGTGAAAGTACGATGGGTCTAGAACTTAGCGTAACTATTTTTTGAACATATTTCATCTTCTGGTTCAAAGGCATGTGTAAGCGTGTAAATATCTTCTTAACCATTTTTCCTCCAACAAATTCGTGCCCGTGAAAGGTCCAACCTTGTTTCTTTTGAAAGCGTTTTGTCGGTGCTTTACCAATATCATGTAATAATGCAGCCCATCGCAACCATAAGTTCTCTGTGTTTTTAGAAATATTATCCAACACTTCCAAAGAGTGATAAAAGTTGTTTTTATGAGAATGACCTTCTATCTCTTCAACTTGGTTTAAAGCTGTTAATTCTGGAAGTAAAATATCTAATAATCCAGTTTTGTATAGATGAATAAAGCCTAAAGAGGGTGTTTTAGACAATATAATCTTGTTTAGTTCATCAACGATTCGCTCTCCAGAAATAATAGAAATACGCTCATGATTTCTAGTTATAGCTTCTAAAGAATCTTTTTCAATTTCGAAATCCAGTTGTGAAGCAAATCGAATGGCTCTCATCATTCGTAGTGGATCGTCTGAATAAGTGATGTCTGGATCTAGTGGTGTACGTATGATTTTATTATTTAGATCTTTGACTCCATCAAAAGGATCTATTAAATCACCAAAATTTTCTTTATTTAAAGAAAGAGCTAGTGCATTTATAGTAAAGTCTCTGCGTTTTTGATCATCTTCTAAGGTTCCATCTTCTACTACTGGATTTCTGCTTTCAAAGTGATAAGATTCTTTACGTGCACCAACGAATTCAACATCTATATCATCATACCGCAACATAGCAGTACCATAGTTTTTAAAAACTTGAACTTTAGGTTGATTTTTTATTCGTTTTGAAACAGCTAGAGCTAAGTCTATTCCACTGCCAATAGCAACAATGTCAATATCTTTTTTACTATCACGTTGCAAGAGATGGTCTCGTACGAACCCCCCAATTACGTAACATTCTAAATTGAGTTCCGCTGCCGCTTCTTGAATGATATTAAAAACGGGGTGAGTAAGCGCTGATTTATATGATAAAAGTGTATTCATGGTAATGTTTTGTTGAGAAAAATCAATTATTTTCTCAAAATTGTAACCTTACTGTCTAGCGTAAGTTTTATTATAGTAGAAGGTTTGGTGCTTTTAACATCTTTGTTTAAGTCGACAATATAGTCAACACCTGCTAAAATGATTGGGTCTATATCTTTAAAAGATAATGCAGAAGGTGCTCCACTGATATTTGCTGATGTAGAAACTAAAGGAGCTTTCAATCTCTCAATTAATCTAAAACAAAAAGGGTCACTTACAACTCTAACACCTAACGATTGGTCTTCAGATATAATTTCCTTAGCCACATTTCTTGGATTATCTAGAATTAAGGTTGTTGGTTTATCTGCTAAGTCAAGAATTTGCCAAGCAACTTCAGGTATTTCTTTAAAAACTTGATGCATTAATCGTTCTCCATTCACCAATACAATCATGCTTTTTGATTCTGCACGTCTTTTTAAAGCATATATTTTTTTTACTGCTTCTGAATTGGTTGCATCACAGCCTATTCCCCAAACAGTATCTGTTGGATAAAGAATGATTCCGCCATCTTTAATGACTTCATAAGCATTATGTACTTCTTGCTTTATATCTTCCATAGTTTGTCGTATTTCACTCCCAGAACTTGTTGGGCTATGAATGGGCTAAAATTAATGAAAATTAGCCGTAATTATTAATATTAGGGTGGTAAACTATTCTAAGCGTAGCGTTAAATAGTACCATCTAAAAAAGAATTATTAAAAATCTAATTTTACTTTTCTAAAGAGTCGAACTCGATTTCTTCTTTTGATTTTTTATCCGTTGGAATTGAGAATGCATCATTTTTAGATTTGTAAAGTGGTATTAAATAAGTGACATTATAATTAAATCCAACACCAATTCCTCCACTGTATTTTTTATTGTATCCAGGTATGTAGAGATTCTCAAAATCTTCTGGTTGCTTTTGTGCAAGTAGTGCCTTCAATTGAAAATTAAACCCCATGAAAACATTGTTAAACACTCTTGTTTTAATACCTAAAATCATTTCAGCCCAATGTGCAGTAAGCCCATCATAGGCTTTGTTTAATGTAACAGTTCCTTCTTCAAAATAAGGATTAGTGGTATAAATATTATAGGAATTTAGAGTTTGCGAAAATGTCGAAAACCCATATCTGAAACCTACATAAATCATATCCTCTCTGTTCATCCAGTTTTCGTGAAGATTGTAATCGAATCCTAATTTTATATAGTGTCCTTTAGTAGTAAAATTATAAAGGTTCTCTTCATCTTTAGTGATTTCTGTGGTTCCAAGTTCAACCGCTGCAAATATTTTTTTCTTTAGTCTGTAGTCGGCATTGATTTCAAAGCCGCTAAAGTCCTTATCATAGAGGTTACGACTAAGACTAAATAAATCAGCTCCTACTCGCAATCCATATCGCTGTGGGTAATAATGAATATTTTCTTCGGTCTGATTCGTTTGGGCCTTTATGTAGATTGGGGCACAAAGTAATAGAAGACTAATAGAATATTTTAAGATGCTCTTCTTTCTCATTTTCAATAAAACTAGTTTGTAATTCGTAAATAGAAATCCAGTTGCCTTGTTTGTTATTATTCAAAATAGGCATCTTTGTTTCTTCATTAAGCACGAATGTAGTGCGATATCCACATGCTTTATTTAGGTATTCTGTTCTTGGTCTGTAGAGAAACTTTAAAGTATCATGTCTAACTATCATTTGATTCTCGTCATTCAAGGATTCTAATGTTAAAACCCATGTTGTTTCTTCTTTACTTATTTGAAGCGGTAGTTTGATTTCATTACCCTTTCTGAAAATGGTGTCATTAAAACCTAATGCTTTTGCATACACATTTCCAGTAGTGTTGTTTTGATTTTGGTCATCAACTCGATAAAATTTCACATAAATCAAAGGTGTAGTGTCCGTGTCTTCTGGGCAAATATCATCTTTTTCACAAGCCGTTAAAGCTAATAGACTTAGAAGAATACTGCTGTATAATAAGAAGTTTTTCATAAAATGAGCTGCAATTGAATAATTTGATTGTTCAAAAATAGTGAATCTATTAGTAATTGAAATCGAAAAGCGTTGTAAATGACAACGCTTTTCAATTCTAATCGTTGAAGATTAGTTTCTTATTTTATTTTCTTTCAAGCAATACCACATTTTCAACATGGTGTGTTTGAGGGAACATATCAACAGGTCTAACTTTTATTACTTTATAGTCTTCATCCATCAAAGCTAAGTCTCTAGCTTGTGTTGCTGAATTACAACTTACATAAACAACTCTCTTAGGAGCTATTTTTAAGATTTGAGCGACTACGTCTTTATGCATTCCATCACGAGGAGGGTCTGTAATAATTACATCTGGATGTCCATGTGTAGCAATAAAATCATCGTTGAAAACATTTTTCATATCTCCAACATAGAACTCACAGTTAGTTATTTCGTTGCGTTCAGCATTTAGTTTAGCATCTGCAATAGCTTCAGGTACTGCTTCTACACCAATTACTTTTTTAGCATTTTTAGAAACAAATTGAGCGATTGTTCCTGTTCCAGTATATAAGTCATATACTAGTTCATTACCAGTTAATCCAGCAAAATCTCTAGTGATTTTGTATAATTCATATGCTTGATCTGAATTGGTTTGATAAAATGATTTAGCATTGATACTAAATTTCAAACCTTCCATTTCTTCTAAAATATATTCCCTTCCTTTGAACAACACAACTTCTTGGTCATAAATAGTATCGTTAGGTTTACCATTAATAACGTATTGTAATGATGTTATTTCTGGGAATCGTTCAACTAAAAAGTTCATTAACAATTCACGTTCAGTTTTATCGTCATAATAAAACTGAATCAATACCATAATTTCTCCAGTTGAAGCGGTACGAATCATTAAGGTTCTCAATAATCCTTCATTATCTCTAGGATTGAAGAAACTTAAGTTGTTTTGGTTAGCAAAACGACGTATTTCATTTCTAATGTCGTTAGAAGGATCTTGCTGTAAGTGACACTTTTTAATGTCTAATATCTTATCCCACATTCTTGGAATATGAAACCCAAGAGCATTTTCTTTGATAATTTCGTCACTATTTCTAATTTCCTCTTCAGTTAGCCAACGAGCATTTGAAAAAGAAAACTCCATTTTGTTTCTATAAAACAAGGTTTTTTCTGAACCTAAAATTGGCTCAAACTCAGGTAATTCTATCTTACCGATTCGTTTAAGGTTGTTGTAAACCTCTTGATTCTTGTAAAAAAGTTGTTGGCTATATTTCATATTTTGCCACTTACAACCACCACATGCTCCAAAATGCTCGCAAATTGGCTGTGTTCTGTGTTCAGAAAATTTATGAAATACGGTGGCTTTACCCTCATAATAAGCTTTGCGCTTTTTTAAAGTTTGCACATCGATAACATCTCCCGGAACTACATTTGGAATAAGTATAATTTTTCCATCTGGAGCTTTAGCTACCGAAACACCTTTTGCACCTGCATCAAGGACTTCTACGTTTTCGAATACGATTTTTTCTGTTCTCTTTTTTCTCATGCAGCAAAAATAGCTCTTTGTTTGATTTATTATTCAGTTTATCGAAAAATTGTTTGATGAATTGGACGGTTTTGTTGTAACAGATTCAATATCTTTTCTTTTTTTTTAAGTACTTTGCAAAACATGAACAATTTTGTATTAACTAGGAAAAAAATATAGATACTATGTCACAGAAAATAACTTCACAGCAAGCAATTGATTTAGAGGAGAAACACGGTGCTCACAATTATCATCCATTGCCAGTAGTCTTAACAAAAGGAGAGGGAGTGTATGTTTGGGATGTTGAAGGAAAAAGATATTATGATTTCTTATCAGCCTATTCAGCGGTGAACCAAGGACATTGTCATCCGAAAATTGTAAAAGCAATGACGCAGCAGGCAGAAACTTTAACGTTGACTTCTAGAGCTTTTTACAATGATAAATTAGGTTTGTATGAAGAGAAAATAACGACTTTATTTGGTTTTGACAAAGTATTACCAATGAATTCTGGTGCAGAAGCTGTTGAAACTGCATTAAAGTTATGTAGAAAGTGGGCTTATGAGAAGAAAGGGATCACAGAAAATCAAGCACAAATAATCGTGTGTGAAAATAATTTTCACGGAAGAACTACAACTATTATTTCTTTCTCAAATGATGCAGAGGCGAGAAAAAACTACGGTCCTTATACAGATGGGTTTATTCAAATTGAATATGATAATATAGATGCTTTAAGAGCGATATTAGAATCCAACAAAAATATAGCAGGCTTTTTAGTAGAACCTATACAAGGAGAAGCGGGAGTTTACGTTCCATCTACAGGATATTTGGCAGAAGCTAAATTGCTTTGTGAGCAACATAATGTTTTGTTTATAGCAGACGAAGTTCAAACGGGAATTGCTAGAACAGGAAAAATGTTGGCAGTTGATCATGAGAATGTGAAACCAGATATATTGGTTTTAGGAAAGGCACTTTCTGGAGGAGCTTACCCAGTTTCAGCGGTTTTAGCAAATGATGCCATTATGGAAGTGATTAAACCTGGTCAACATGGTTCTACATTTGGAGGAAATCCAATAGCAGCAGCAGTAGCTATCGCTGCACTTGAAGTAGTGGAAGACGAGAAATTAGCAGAAAATGCAGAGAGATTAGGTCAATTATTTAGATCTAAATTAAACGAATATATAGAGAATAGTTCAATATGTAATCTAGTGAGAGGTAAAGGGTTGTTGAATGCTATTTTAATTAATGATTCAGAAGAAAGTGAGACAGCTTGGAACATTTGTTTAGCGCTTAGAGACAATGGTTTATTGGCAAAACCAACACATGGTAATATTATTCGATTTGCGCCACCCTTAGTTATGAACGAAGAACAGTTACTTGATTGTGTAAGAATCATCATTGAGACTTTAAAACAATTTGAGAAGTAAAAACATAAAACTCGCACTTTTAAAGTAGCGAGTTTTTTAATTTTATACGTATGAAAGCATTAATAGTAGTTGATTTGCAAAATGACTTTTTACCGAATGGAGCTTTGGCAGTTACTAATGGAGATGATATTATTCAAGTGATAAATGAAATTCAGGATCGATTTGACATTGTTATAGCTACTCAAGATTGGCATCCTATAAATCACCAGAGTTTTGCTTCTCAACACTCGATGAAAGCTGTATTCGATGTAATTGATTTGAATGGGATACAGCAAGTATTATGGCCTAATCACTGCGTACAAGGAACTAAGGGGGCAGACTTTGCTAAAGATTGGAATTCAAACTGTGTAAAGGCTATTTTTAGAAAAGGTACTGATGTTCATATCGATTCATATAGTGGATTTTATGATAATGGTGTGGGGAACGAGACTGGATTGACGGGATATCTAAGAGAAAAGAAGGTTGAAGAGGTATATGTATGTGGATTGGCCGCGGATTTTTGTGTGTTCTATACAGCTCGTGATTCATTCAAAGAAGGATTTAAAACTTATTATCTAGAGTTTGCGACCAAAGCAATTAGTGAAAGCGGTTATGAAGAAGCAAAATCGATAATGAGAGATATGGGTGTACAATTATTATTAAATAAAGAAGATTTAAAGGTTTAGATGACTAAGAAGTATAACAAATATAATTTTTTCAAACATACATTTTGTGATTGGAGATCGGTGGATGGAGTTCCAGAACAAAAGATAGATTATATAAGTAAATCTGGGAGTAGCTATTACTTTACTTCTGATGGAGTGTATAGAATCGCCAATCACTGGGGAAGAGCTGCTAATTGTAGATGGCGTTTATTGTCTAGTCAAAAAGTATCTCAGATAAATCAGATTGGATATGCTAATTGGACGGATTTTTATCCAAATAATGATACTGATTTACTCTACTTTATAGAAGTAGATTGGGGAAATAGGACAGCGAAATACCAGCATAAGTTTATAGATACTAATGGTAATCATTTATATAGGTCTGCTATATCTACTGTTAAGAGAATACAATTAATCAGTACTGTGTTTGAAGATGATTCGTGGGCAAAGTATTTAGATTATGAAGATTTAGGAGAAATCACATGTTTTGTGGTAGAGAGATTAATACATTCTAACGATAGTATGATTCAAATTAAAAGAGCTTGGACTGATGGGCAGAAAAAATGAAGAAAACAGAAAGGCACATAAGAAAAAATTAGATCAAAAGAAAAGGGCTAAAAGTGATGCTACTACAAAACGGGCAGAAAAATTAAAGCTCATTCAAAAAGGATTTTTAGGAAAGGAATAAACCTAAAAATGAACCTTACTCTAGGTTTAATATTATTTAACTTAGGATTAAATGTTATGATATTATTAAAAAATGACAAATAAATATAGTTTTTTAGTTATTTAATATTTTTTTTGTAAATTAGAGGTAGAAAAGAAAGTGAATAATAACGTTTAATTATTTAAAAAAACTACTATGAAAAAGCTATTTTTAAGTATTGCATTAGTTCTAGGAGGATTAATGACTGTAAATGCACAATCTGTTCAAACCCCTAATCTATCTGATAAGGTAGGAACAACTCCCATCAAAGAAGGTAATTGGATGGTAGGTGGAGCTATCGGATCATTAGGTTATAGTTTTGAAGGAGAAAACTTCAATATTAATATTATGCCAAAGGCTGGATATTTCATTACTGATGGAATAGCTATTGGTTTAGGTACTGGAGTTGGTTTTCAAACTGTAAAAGGTGGTGATAATGTTTGGCACTATAATGTGTCGCCATTTGTGAGATATTACTTCCCTGAAGGTTCTAGCGAAACCGGTAGATTCTTTGGACAAGGTGAAGTTGGAATAAGTGGAGCTTCTGCTACTGCTAATAACACTAATCAAACATCTTTTGCTTTTGGATTAGGTCTAGGTTATTCTCATTTTGTTTCTAGAAATGTTGCTTTAGAAGCTCAAGTTGGATATAACTACAGTAAATCTAATGCTTCTAGCGCGGTTGCTCAGAATGGTTTAGGTTTAGCTGTTGGTTTCCAAATTTTCTTAGGAAACTAATGAACTAATAAGAATAATTAAAAAAAAGAGAGGCTTTATAGTCTCTCTTTTTTTTTGAGTTTAATCGTTACATTCCATCATCAATAGATCTCCTTCCTCATGGGTGATAGATACAATACCATCGTTTAAAACACTATTGCTACTACCAGTGCGATATCCTAATTCTAGTGAATCATCTTTAAGAGAGTACAGAAGATTTGAAGAATGAATACCGCTTACTTTGCCTATAGGAATTAAAGATATGATTGTTTTAGATGGATACCATTTTTTAAATTGCTTTGATAATAGATAAACTTTAGAGTGATCATCTAATATGACTACTTTTAGATTTTCTCGAAACTTAACAAGACTTGTTAGGTTGGTAATAGTATGATCCATTCGTTTACCAGTAGCCCATACAACATTAGCACTTGGTATACCCCTGTCGACTAAATATTTAAAAGCTTTTTCTAAATCAGTGGAATCTTGTTCTTCAACATGTATGATTTCTAATGGATATTGTGTGTCTTTAAAACTTTCGGGTTCAAAGCCATGATCAAAGTCTCCTATTAAAACATCTACTTTAATACCTAATTCGACTACTCGATGCATTGCCGAATCTAAGACTACTACTAAAGGAGACCATTCTAATAGTTGTCCTAACAGCTCAGATGAACAGCTTTCTCCATTAGCGATTATTAATGCGGGTTCTTGGTCGTCACGAACGATATGGTGGGATGACATAAGATATTGTTTTAGTAAAAGAACAAAAATAAGCTTTACGAATTCATTTATCTATAAGGGATTAATTTTTTTACTAGTTATAAAGAAAACTTTATCTTTGAAGCATTAAAAAACAAACCAGATAATTATTATGAATTTAGCTCAAGAACAATGGTGGCAACAGTATCAAGATGATTCAAATGCTATTATATTAGATGTGAGAACAGAAGAGGAAGTTGAAGAATCAAGTATTCCAAATAGTATTAATATTGATATTTACAAGGGACAAGGCTTTCTTGATGAAGTAAGTAATTTAGATAAAAACAAGAATTATTATATTTACTGCAAGTCAGGAGGTAGAAGTAATCAAGCTTGTTTATTGATGGAACAACTCGGTTTTGAAAATACATATAATCTATTAGGTGGTATCACCGAATGGACAGGACCAATCAATGAATAGTCTTTAATTGAAGATAATAGTTTTGTACTTTTAAGAGTGCAAAACAACAATTAAAAAGTATCTGTGTTATCTGCTAAGATTCGCAGATGCTTTTTGCTTTTAAAGCATAGAATATTAAAGAATTCAATATAGATTATTAAGAATTTTAAAAATAAAAATCAAGGATGATTAAAATCCACTTTATAGTAAATCCAATATCTGGGAAAGGACAACACAAAATTGAAAAGACTTTGCTAGATAACTATTTTTCTAGTTCGATATATGATATAAAAGTATCTTATTCAACGTATAAGAAAGAAGCAATTCAGTTAACACAAAATGCAATTTTAGATAATCCTGACATTATTGTAGCATGTGGTGGCGATGGAACGATTCATGAAGTTGCAACTGAATTAGTTGGAAAGAATATTGGTTTCGGTATAATACCTGTGGGTTCTGGGAATGGATTAGCTTCTAACTTAGAAATCCCTAAAAATATTATTCAAGCTATTGAATTAATTATAAATGGAACTATACAGCCAATGGATGTTGGTTATGTAAATGATCATTATTTCTTTAGCAATATGGGATTTGGAATTGACGCGACAATTATAAGGAATTATGAAAAGTCTGGGAAGAGAAAGTTGAGTGCTTATGTACAAGCAGCTTTAAATGCGGCTAAAGAATATCGTACCAAGCCAATGGAGGTTTGTTATGAGGATGAAGTTAAGATGGTGAATCCACTTTTGTTATTCGTTTCTAACTCTAATGAAATGGGATACAAGATGAGTTTGACTCCTCAGGCGAGTGTAAGAGATGGATTATTAGATTTCTTATTAATTCCTAAAATTTCTATTTTTAAACAAATGTATTATGGTCTTCTAGTTGTTTTAAGGAAAACTCATCTGTTTAAAAATGCTATATATGTACAGATTCCAGAGATGGAAGTACGCATTTTAGAAGAAGGTATCAATACTTTGCAACTGGATGGAGAGTATTATCCATTTTCAACAACAATTTTCAAGATAGGTGTTTTAAAAGGAGCATTAAGGGTGATTTGTTAGATTTCTTGCGTAATCTTCTTAATGTGTTTTCTTGACGATTGAAAGTGAAATTCTAAAGCTAACGTAACTGTTGGCTTTCTTGTTTAATATTACTTTCGTAGTTTTCATAATTTAGATTTATTTTGAAAAGTTATATTCGTTTAAATTGGTTAAATAAATTTTTACAGAAACAATAGTTTAAAAAAATCTTTAACTTTAGAATGTAGAAAAAACAATTAATAGATTAAAACAGGATATTTTACACTTAAAATTCAAATTAAGCTATTATGAAAAAACACATTCTAATTTTAATAATTACTGTATTGCAAAATTCGCTTCATGCTCAAGAACTAAAAAAGGTTTACTATCAAGATGGAAATCAAAAGTTATCTGGCTTAATCACTTCTAATGTGGGACAAAATCTTCCAGGAGTATTAATTCTACCTGCTTGGAAAGGTATCGATAATGAATCAAAAACTGCTGCCCTTGAGCTTGAAAAACAAGGGTATATTGCGTTTATAGCTGATATTTATGGAGATGGAAATATTCCGAAAGACAATACAGAGGCAGCAAATATTTCCTCTAAGTATAAAAATGATTATAAAGCCTATCAACATCGAATTGGTTTAGCTTTGGATGAACTTATAAAAGCAGGAGCTATACCAAGCAAAACTGCAGTTATAGGTTATTGTTTTGGTGGAGCGGGAGCTTTAGAAGTAGCTCGTTCTGATATGGATGTTAGCGGAGTAGTATGCATTCACGGTAGTTATGCAAAATCAACAGATAGACAGAATAAATCAATAAGTAGTAAAGTCCTTGTGGAGCATGCTGCTAATGATACATCTATCAGTAAAACTGATTATGACAATCTTGTTGTTGAATTGAACGAAGGTGAGGCAGATTGGCAAATCATTACTTATGCTAATAGCGCACATACTTTTACAAATCCTGAATCAAATGATTTTAATCCAACAATGGCTAATAGAGCTTGGAATCATACTTTAATGTTTTTAAAAGAAGTTTTGAAATAATTTGAATACTAGCGAATTAAAGATTTTATTGTAGTTTTTTGGTTGGGATGCTAAAGAATATATGAACAAATAAAATATTAGTGAATTTTAAATATAGATATTATGAAATGTATTCTTTCTTTAGTCTTTATAGTTACCGTATTTTTTTCATGTAATAAGGCGGATTCTTCTAAAGACGATAACGTACCACCAGATACTAATACATTACCACCAGTAGAAACTGATCCTGCAAACACAAATTATAAACCTGCTTTTAAAGGACAAACTAGAATAGGTGGAGTAAAAACAATGACTTCTTATGGATTTGATATCATCGCCAAAGATTTAAAGGCTCCATGGGGGATTGTATCGCTTCCTGATGGTAGACTGTTAATCACTGAAACAAGTGGAACTATGCGTATAGTGAATCCGGTGAGTGGTACATTGAGCGAAGCGATTACTGGAATTCCTTCTGTTGATGATAGAGGACAAGGAGGTTTATTAGGTTTGGCAATAGCTCCTGATTTCTCAACAAGTAGGATGGTGTATTGGGTATTCTCTGAAAAAGCTTCCAATGGAACTCATACTGCAGTAGGTAAAGGTAGATTAGCTAATGATGAAAAAATGATTGAGAATGCACAAGTAATTTATCGTGCACTACCTACTTATGATGGGATATTACACTATGGTGGGCGTATTGTCTTTGATAGTAATGGAAATCTATTTGTAAGTACTGGAGAACGTTCAGATAAAGAAACACGTCCACAAGCACAAGATTTAAAATCAGCACTTGGAAAAATACTTCATATTACCCCAAATGGACAAGCTGTAGCAGGTAATCCGTTCGAAGGACAAGCAGGCAAATTGCCCGAAATTTATTCTTATGGACATCGAAATCCACAAGGACTTGCTATTCACCCTAAAACAGGAGAATTATGGAACAGTGAGTTTGGCCCGATGGGCGGCGATGAAATAAACCGTATTAAAGCTGGTGCTAATTATGGATGGCCCGTTATCACTTATGGATTGGAATATAGTGAGGATCCAATAGGCAATCCACCAATACAGCAAAAAGAGGGAATGGAACAACCTATTTACTATTGGGATCCTGTTCTTTCACCAAGCGGTATGACTTTCTATACGGGAAGTAAAATGCCTGAATGGGAAAATAACTTGTTTATTGGAGGACTTAGTAGTACACACATTGCTAGAATTGTCATAAAGGATAATAAAGTAGTAGGAGAAGAGCGATTATTAGAAAGAGAAGGACAGCGTTTCAGGGACATTACCCAGGGGAAGGACGGGGCTTTATACGCTATAACACAAGCAGGGAGACTTTATAAGATTGATAAAAAATAGAATGTTAGTTTTTATTAATTTTACTTAACCTATAACATTGATTTCTTTTATAAATTAGAATTCATTAAAAAAATAATTATTCTCTATTATGAGTGACCAATATACTATTCCATCACAAACTCGAATTGGGCATATTCATTTAAAAGTTTCAAATCTTGATCGCGCTCTAGAATTTTATAGAGATTTGTTGGGATTTGAAGTAACTATGCTATACGGTGACCAAGCGGCTTTTCTTTCTGCGGGTGGTTATCATCATCATATAGGTCTAAACACTTGGCACAGTAAAAATGCACCTGCTGCAAATACTGACTCTGTTGGACTGTATCATACAGCTATTCTCTATCCTACAAGAAAGGATTTAGCTTTAATTTTAGAGAGATTGTTTAAGGCTAATTATCCACTTTCAGGAGCAAGTGATCATGGAGTATCAGAAGCTTTATATCTTAATGATCCTGATGGGAATGGAGTTGAGTTGTATTGGGACAGACCAAAGGAACTTTGGCCTACAAAAGAAGATGGTTCCCTTGATATGTACACAAAAAGGTTGGATATTGAGAGTTTACTAAATCTTATATAGTAAACTTTCGTCCTCTATTAAACACTTATTAAAAGTAAACAGTAAATAATATTTTACTTTATTTAGTGTATTTATCATTTAACCCAATCCCCATAAGAATGTTTTGCATGCTTTTTTCTATCCTCCCAAATCTCGTTTGAGATTGTTTTGGTTGTGAAAAATGAATAATGTAACCTCTTTGGCGGCTTGGGTTTAGATCATAAAAAGCTTTCTTAAATGAAGGGTTATTTTCAAAAACTTGTAATAGTTCATCAGGTAGAGGTTCTAGGTTTTTCTTAAATTCCACTTTAAGACCTTGATTCTCTATATGTATTGCTTCTAATATATATTCCTTTAATACATCTTTTATATTATTTATATCATCTGTATTGGTGAATTTAATTATTCTATCAGATTGAAGAGTACCTTGTTGTATTAATATTTTACTTGTATCCGATAGTAGTACTCCTTTAAAGAATCCAATAGTAGCACAATCTTTTAAAGCTCCTATTATAACTATATTTTTCCCATTTTTTGTGTAAACGGGTACTCCCCACTTAATTTCTTCAGTTAAACCAGTCTCTAATGCGATTTGTCTTAATATCTCTAGCTCTTCGGTCCATTTTTTTACTTTGCACCGTGAAGTTCCTCCAAATTTGCAACGCATACAGCCATCGATGAGATATTTATCTACAAGAGGGTTTAAATTGATTTTCATAATTGATTCTACTATTAAATTTTGAGGTTACCTAGCTGCGAGGACTTAGAAATATGCTTTAGAATTAAAGGGAGTAAGACTTCTTTAGTTTAGTCTCGTCAATAGCTTAGATGCAAAAGATCGTTCACAGAGATATCTAGAAAAAAGACACAATTAATTTATCTGAAATTGAATATCATTATCAATGCAACTGATTTGATGATATTTTATACCTTTTGAAAAATCAATTTTGGTTTTATCTTTGAAAACCATTTTTCCATTTACTTCTTCCATTTCACCAAAACCTTCTATAGCGCTGTCATCATTGATTATAAATGCGACTTCTCTAACTGATTCTACTCCTTCAGAATTAAAAGTATAATTAGCAAACAATTTGTTCCCTTCAAAAGTACCTTCGAGGGTACCTGTGTTTTTATCTTTTCCAGAAAGTTGATATTTTAGTATACCTGTTGCTACATTTGGAAACACTTCAATTTTAAGCCAAATACTGTCTTTGTCTGATAGTGAAGCAAAACAGTTGCTTTTTGGAATCATTATTTCTTGAGTTTCTGTAGAGATGGTTTCCTCTACTTTTACTTGTTTCTTATTGCATGAAAAGAAGAGTAAACACAGAGATGAGAGCATAATGAGTTTTTTCATAGTGATCATTATTAGTTTTTAGAATTAAAGCAATTAGTCTAATCAAATTTACAAAAAAATAGTTTTTGTAGGTATGATTGAAAATTCAATAATAAGGTGTTTACGTTCTAGTTCTTAGTGTTTTTGATGAAAAATATGTTTAAAGTAAAGGTTTTCAAAGTGTATGCAATTGATCGATAAAGAGCAGTTGTTGTAATTTGTCTAAAAGCACAAGAACCTAAATTAAACACAAAGTAACGTATGTGCATGACTAACCTTATTAGTTATAATTATATTTACAAATTATAGATTACTAAAGACAAGATTAGTACAGTATGATAGAATGAATATCATGTTAGGTGAAAAACACACGAGTATTATAATGACATCAAAATATAAAATATGAAAACAACAAACACAAAAGCATTCGGTACGATAGCGCCAGATGCAGATTTAATGCAAATGGATATTGAGCGTAGAGAGATAACAGCTCATGATGTAGAAATTGATATTTTGTATTGTGGAGTATGCCATTCCGATTTGCATACCGCTCGAAATGATTGGGGAGGAACAAAGTATCCTGCTGTTCCCGGACATGAAATTGTTGGAAGAGTGACTGCAATTGGTGCTGAAGTAACCAAATTTGAAATAGGTGATTTAGCAGCTATTGGATGTATGGTTGAATGTGCTTGTCCAAATTGTAAAGAAGAACAATATTGCGAGAGTGGTTTTACAGCTACCTATAATAGTCATGATGCTTATTTAAATCAACAAACTTTTGGAGGGTATTCTGAGAAAATTGTTGCAAAAGAGAGTTTTGTTTTAAAAGTTCCTGCTAATCTTGATTTGGCAGCTGTAGCTCCTTTGTTATGTGCAGGTGTAACTACATGGTCACCATTGCGTCATTGGAATGTAAAAAAGGGGAGCAAGGTAGCTGTTGTAGGATTAGGTGGCTTAGGGCATATGGCTATAAAGCTAGCAAAAGGATTGGGAGCAGATGTTACATTGTTCTCTAGAACACCAGGGAAAACTGAGGATGCTAATAAACTAGGAGCAAGTAACGTTGTAATTTCAACTGATAAAGAACAGATGAAAGCGGTTGCTAATACTTTTGATTTAATTATCGATACTGTTCCTTATGCCCACGACGTGAATCCTTATATAACTACATTAAAAACGAATAGTACATTAGTACTTGTTGGTTTTTTGGGTGAATTAAATCCTCCATTAAATACAGCACCTTTAGTTCTGGGGAGAAAATCGATTGCTGGTTCTTTGATAGGAGGGATTGAAGAAACTCAAGAAATGTTAGATTTTTGTGGTAAACACAATATCGTATCTGATATTGAACTTATTGAGATGCAGGATATAAACGTTGCTTATGAAAGAATGTTGAAAAGCGATGTGAAATACAGATTTGTAATTGATATGAACTCCTTGAAGAAATAAAAAAAGAGTTTATTATAATTTCAGAACTTATAAGTTAAAAGTGGAGATTTTTAAATAGGAAAAGTCTCCACTTTTTTATGGTAGTTACTTTATATATTTTATTCCTTGTTTTTGTATTAGAGATACAAAACTAAAAATACTTTTAATAAAAGTGTTTTTAGTTAAGTTGTGAATTTATACTTTTGAAGTATGATGCTTAACATCTTCTTTCTGCGCCTCATTACCTAGACAAGAGTGTCCATGTACTTCTACAGTACATTTTGCTGCTTTTTCGTGGTTACCCGCTTCATGATACATCGTTGCTTCGAGATGACTTTTTGCGGCTGCTTCAAAATGCATTGCTGCTTTTTTGTGGTTTTATGTTTTTAAAATAATCTAATGCTTTTAGATAGATACAAACCCTATGGATATTTTTTGGGTTTTTCAACATAATATGCGATTATATAGCTAAATTTAAATAATTATACATGCAAACTAAAAAATGTCTTTTATACTCTAAATAGAATTATATGAAATATATCTTACTTTTTTTCACAGTTCTTTTTTGTCTACCGTTTATGTCATGTATAAAAGATGAACTACCCAATGCCGAAGCTGATATTTTATCTTGTTCTGTCGATAGTATGATTCTTAAAAAAGACCCTATTATTCAAAATGAGCGTGTTCAGATATTTGTTAAGTCTTTTGTTGATTTAACATCACAAGCTCCTGTTTTTACATTATCTCCAGGTGCTACGATTTATCCTCAAAGTGGCACCCCTTTAAATTTTACTAAACCCCAGTTGTACATAGTAACATCAGAAGATGGTCAATCGCAAAAGACTTATGAGGTTTCCTATATAAGTTCGGCAGTCGGATCAAAATATAGTTTTGAGCACGTAAGAACTGAAAATTCGAAATATGATATTTTCTATGAAATAGATGATGATAATCAAAATATTATGGATTGGGCGAGTGGAAATGCTGGTTTTAGTTTAACTGGAATTGCATCAAAACCAGATGATTATCCAACAGCTAGATTGCTAAATGGTAAGGAGGGCCAAGGAGTAAGATTAGTAACTCGGTTAACGGGTGCTTTAGGAGCAACTATGGGGAAACCTTTAGCTGCTGGAAATATATTTATGGGTGAATTCGACTTAGGAACCTCTATTACAGCTCCTTTAAAAAGTTTGCGATTAGGAATGCCGGTTGATTTTGTTCCATACGCTTTTAGAGGTTTTTTCAAGTATAAAGCAGGTGAGTTATTTAAAGAAGGTAATGTTGAAAAACCTGATAGAAAAGATTCTTGGGATTGCTATGCAATATTTTTTGAAACAGACAGCACTCTTAAACATTTAGATGGAACTAATAGATTTACACATGATAATATTTTAGCAATAGCGCGTATTTTACCAGAAGATCGAATTGAAAGTGGAGAGTGGTCTTCTTTTCATATCCCTTTTGTTTTTAAAGACAATGCCATTATTGATGAGAAAAAATTGAAAGACGGAAAATACAGTTTAACTTTAGTATTTACTTCTAGTATAGATGGAGATACTTTTGCTGGAGCAGAGGGGAGTACCCTTCTTATAGATGAAATAGAAATAATCCATGAATAAAACAGATAAAATGGTCAAATTAAACCTTTTTGCTATCCTGTTTCTACTCCTAGGAAACATTGGAAATTCTATGGCTCAAGGAAGTGTTATAGACGATTATAAATTACATCAGGATAGTATCGTTTATCAAATACGAACAGGAATTAATATAGGGGGATTTTCTCCATTACCTTTTCCTGCCGAAATTAGAGAAATTAAAGGATTCAACCCTAGATTAAATTTTAGTGTAGAAGGAAGTGCTACCTATTGGATTGGAGGAGAGAAGAGATTATGGGGAGTAAAGGCTGGTATTAAACTTGAAAATAAGGGTATGAAAACCGATTCAAAAGTCAAAAACTATAGTATGGAGATATTAGGTGATAACGGAGAGCGCGTAGCAGGAAATTGGACAGGAGGTGTGTCTACTCAGGTTGTCAATTCTTATATAACAATTCCCATAGCTGTAACTTACGCTATGAATGAGAATTGGGGATTTTCTTTAGGAACCTTTTGCTCTCTGATTTTAGAAAAGGATTTTTCAGGATATGTGTATGATGGTTATCTTAGAGAAGGAGGCCCAACAGGTAATAAGGTTGAGTTTAGAGAAGATAATATTGCAACTTATGACTTTTCAAATGAATTAAGAAAGTTTACCTATGGTATAGAGATTGGAAGCAATTGGAATGCTTCAAGGCATTTAAATGTGTTTTCAAATTTAAGTTGGGGCTTAAATGATGTTTTTAAGTCTGATTTTAAAACCATTACTTTTGCAATGAAACCTATCTATTTAAATGTTGGTTTCGGGTATGTTTTTTAATGTAATTAAATCCTTCTTAGTGTTAAATATCTACAAAAAATCTTTTTACTTTATATGTGTTAGGCTTTTGAACGACTGAGTTTGAAGGCAGTTCATTTTCATTATCTCTTAATTTGAAGTTTACGATGAATCGCCTTTCTATTTTGAATAGAGGAATCTATTATTAAATGGATATCTGTGGTAGTTAAATAGACAGTCATTTTTATTTATTTAATTACACATCATAATTGCGTTAGCAATTAATTTATAAGTAACATCATATGCTTTTATATTTTCTTCAAGTAAGTAATTATGAACGTCAAAATAATAATAGGAAAAGGAGAGCAGGCGATTTTGTTCGTTAACAGTATAAATAATTCGATAATATATTTTATCAATACTAAATTCTAATTGATACGTATTGTTCTTAAACACACTTGCATTTAGCAAACGTATATTTCCAGTATTATAAGGAAAGTCTTTATATCTTATTTTGCTCTCTTTTATTTTCGAAGTAATACGTGGATTTATTCCAGTTTTTGTATTCTCAATTGATGGTAGCATATCATCTGAATTGTAATTATAAAAATGTATGTTTTCTTCGGGAAATAGAACTTTTTCAAGTTTAGAAGAATTTATAACTTGATGTTTTTGATTACTCTGATCCCAATTCAATAATAAACTACTATCCTTGTTTTTTGTAAGGTTTATAATACTTTTTGTTATACTATCTTGCATTACTGTTTTCAATCGACTTATATTTAGTGTACCCCTGAAGGTATTTCCATAGAGTCTCTCGGTATTAATAACTTCAATTTGATGTTTGTTTTTAGTGTATGAACGTATGGAATCCACTATTTGTATTGTTTCCGTAATTAAGCTGTCTTTTTTCAGTGTAACATTTAATAAGGGAGTTGTTCTTTGATTATAGAGTGACTTTCTTTTTACTTGATTGTTTGTAGTTTTTTGTGTCAACAAACCGTTGTTGTAAACGGTTACTCCGTTTTCATCAGTTTCGTTAATAAAATAGCTCAATGTATAAGAATCGCAGATTTTGATATCAAAAATAGGTGCAAACTTTAGTGCTATTTCAATTTCCTTTGGAGTTTGTGCAGATACATTTTGCCACATGAATGCAAGACTCAATATGCAAGAAAGTTTAAATATATTTGGGACTATTTTCATCAAATAAGAGTATTTAGGTTTTAATCAGATTTATCAATTATCTAACCTTTAAATTTATAAATTTTAAGATTTAGGCAAGGTTTTAAAGTGTTTGAACTAGGATATGTTATAGTTTACTAAAAAACTATTCTTTCAAACTTATAAAATAAATTTGGAACAATGAGGTATTTAGTAAAATGCCTTTATAATATATATTAGTTGCTTTTTAATTTGTGAATTGTTACACTAACAATTCATCATAGAGTTCTTGAAAAAAGTTTAGAATTTTAATTGCGGTTTCTGGGTCTACATAGACTTCTTCATCGGTTGTGCAGATTTTATATAAATCTATGGTTTCGTGAATGCGGTGCCATTTGTTGGTAAAGTTGTCATCGCAGTAGAAAGCTAAACTTAAAAAGGTATCTAAGTCCTCATTATCTTCATCTAAATACCATGTATTTACATAAACAAGTACTTTAGTAATTTCAAGTATTAAATAATTAATATCAGAGTTTATTAGTAATATTCTTCGTGGTACTTCTTCTTGATTTAAGATTTGTGTTAGAATGGATGAATGTAAGACTATTTCCAACCCCTTGATGAATAAACCTAGATCTGGTTGTGAATTATCGTAGGAGTTGGACCAATGAATGTTAGGAGAGAGGGTGTCTTTCTTGTAGAAACACTTTTCAGGAACTAGCTTATCTTTAATGAAGTTATGTACATAGTAAAAGGAGTTTAGAAGTCTAATTAGTGTTTCTATTACAAAATGATATTCAACTAGGTCATTGTTATAATCTAATAGTATCTTATTTAGTTGAGAGTTAGTTATACCATCAAATTTTGAGGCTATAAGAAGAATAAAATACTGCTTTTTTGTTTGTCCTTTTTCAATAAACGTTTTAGTATGAAAATGATATAACTCCATCACATTTTCATTGGTTGAGAGTATTGTTGCTAGTTGGATTAATTCAGGTATTTCGGTATGAGGTTGTGGCAGGTGTAATTCTGTTATAAGCTTCTCATTCTTAACTAATACTATATTGCTAATTATTGTTTGAACTAGCTCATTGCATCTATTCAATATAGAAATTGATTCATCTTTCCATTCCCCAAAGTAATAATTATCTTCTAAAAAATCTTCTTCCATTTGGCTAATTAAGAACTTATCATTTCGTTCATCTACTAGAAAAAAAGTTTTTAAATAAGGAACTATCATTTCTAAATTGTCCCACCTTTCCGTTAGGTGTAAATCATCGTTACTGTATTTAAAGCCTAAGAGCAGAAGTTCCATGTAGTTTACATAAAACTCTAAAGACCTATAGGTATAATAACCCGCACCATTAAAATAATTGATTGAAGGGTTTTCTAGGTAATCCCTAACATGGAAATCTAGAGCTTTGTATTTTTCAACAAAGAGTTTATGGTTTTCTCGGCTTTTGTATTGAGAGAATTCAAAGGGAGTTGTTGAATAATAGAGTTTAGATTCTTGGCAATGAATGTCTAAAAAGAGAGTGCCTAGAATTTCGTGTTCTAGAAGTTCTTCTGTGTTGAAAAAACTAATGTGGATGTTGTCCTTTTTAAGGCAATCTACTGTCCATTGTTCGTTTCTGTAGAGATATGATTCCTCTATATCTGAGAGTTGAACAATAAGCAAAGGAATAGGGTTTAAAGGGATGGAGCTAAGCCAACAATTGAGTATTCGATTTTCTTTAGATAGGCTCTCTAATTCCTTTTTATAAATTGCTGAGATGGGTAGTTGGTCTATTTTATTGATTGGATTTCTCATGGTTTTCTAGAATTGGTTGAACATGGTTGGTGTTTTCGGATTCGATGAAAGTGGGAGTGATGATGGTTGGAGTGATGATGGTGGGAGTGGGAGAAGGAATGGTTTGATGTAAGGTGTTTGTGTAATCGTAGAGTGCTTTACTGAAAAGATATATTTCTTTCCAATTTGCTTTGTTTGTTTTTTCTGTTGGATAGTTTAGTTTGGGGAAATTTCGTGTGAAATTGTTTGCTTCAAATAGAATAGAAAGTTTATTGGAACTGTTTTCTAATTTCTGATGTATTTCTGGGGCATACCATTCCAATAAGCGCCATGTGTATTTCGAGCTATACACTTGTGGAATGAAATCCATTTTAAAGAATAATATGGCGAGTGTGAGTTGTTGTACGATGTATTTAAACAATATTATATCTGCTTCGCTTCTATTGAGTTCTGATAGGTGATTGTTTCTATTGAAAATTGGTTTTATAATAGAATCGCACTCTTGCCAATATCTCGATTTCAGTTCTTGCAATGGTACTGTTTCGATGTTGTCAAATTTGAAATCATGGGGTTTTCCTAGCCACTGTTTCTCTAGCCTTAGATGTGATTTGAAAAAAGAATGATAGGTTGAATCATGTTTTTGCCATGTCGATTTTAAAAGGATTAGTGTTATGTTTACTTTGCCCTGTGTAGCTACTTTAATTTGCGTGCGTATGCTTGCCTCTGTAGTAATCGATAGTGTGTCTACGATTCCGATAAGTAGTAAATGCAGATGGGTTTCTATTCTATTGTTATGTGGATCTGTAAAACTAATGTCTTTTCGAGCCACAAAGAATAGCTGATTAAGTTCGGGGCGTTTTTCTAGAAGACTTTTAGTAGTTCGTTCTAATTCATCATTTATAAATTCTACGCTAGATGATGCTCTAAGGATTTCAAGTTCCGAATTGAGCATGGTTTCTCTAAACCTTTTAATGTATTCTTGATTGATGAATAAATATAATGCTTTTACATATTTTCTAGTGATAGCAATTAAGTGATAGGTGTCTATGGGAACACCATTTTCATCTACTAAGATGTCTATGAATTTATCAAAATTCACAATACTATTTAGCAGGGCGCTTTCATCTTCTCCACTATAAACTTCTTTAATAGGTGTACAATAAGCGAACGTAAAAGAAATGAACTCTTGGGTACTCATTTCTTTATTGGGCATAAAAAAGGGTTGTATGCGTGTCTTGGCTTCGTGCAATAATTGTTTCAAACTCAACATCACAGAATCAAAGTCTATAAGTTGCTCTTCAAATTCTTTTTTAATGTGGTTTAAAAACCTATAGTGACGTAGGTGCTCAGTAGTAAACCAACTTGAAGTGCCTTTACAGTGTTTTCTCAAATTTCCTTTAGAGAAATCGGTAATGAACATAGTACTACATTCCTCTTTATTGCCATAAATATGATGTAAAGATTGACAGTTTATACTGCTATACACTTTATTTTGAAATGAGTTTTTGTGTATAAACTCATTAAATTCAAATAGGTGTATATGCAGACTATTCTCGGAAATGCTATTTAAGACCCATGAAGCATATTTTATTTCATGGAGAACTTGGGGATTCTTGACAAAAAGAGTTAAAGTGTTGTGGGAGAGGAGGTTTTTGTTGGATTGAAAAATATGAATGATTTTTCCTTCGTTCACTAAGTTTTGGAGTATTTCTCGAAAGGCTAGCGATCCTCTTACTTTTGAAATTCTGTTTTCATTTGCTTTCATAATATTTTTTTTATGGTTTATGATTGCAAGTTCAAAAGTATTTTATCGGTAAAATATTCCTGAGAGGGATAATTTATCCACCTTTATAAAGTGCCTTTAAAAAGACTTTCAAGCCTTTTGTTATAAGGATTTGTTGTTTTCATGAAGTGATTTTATGAAAAATAAGAGGGGATAATTTATTCCTTTTTTGGAATATTTTATCCCGTTAAATCTATTCAATTTTGTGTAAATAAAAAATTTTTAATTATGGGAAATACAAAAAAGAAAGGACGTAAAAGACTTATCACATCACTAAAAAAAGCAAAAGAAGGGATGGAGATATTAAATGAATCAAGAGATTGGTTTTTGCTTGGAATTCTCAATGTTTTAGGAGGAATTGATAAACCTATTTTAGTTGATATTTTCATGGCTTACCCTGATTTAGTTGAAGAACATGGAATTGAGGATTTACATTTAAACAAAGTAGATTTTGAAGGAGCAACTAAAGAAGAATTTAAATTAGCAAATACTTTATCTGTGTTGAGAGACTTGATGATAGTAGTTTTTTCTCAATTTGAGAAAGGAATTTTAATTCGAGATGGTAGAATAGAAATAGAAGAAGAAGAAGATGCCTTAGAAATGAAGTTAATTGAACAGATTACATGTCTTATAAGTTTAGAAGAATTTACCGATAGATTGAGAGATATAAAATTTATAGTAATTGATGAAGTTGATTATACTATTATAACATCTGCTTTTTCTGATGAAAGTTTTGAAGTATCTGTCTTGTATTCGATGTTTGAACATGATCCTAAATTAAGGGACAGTAAAAATATATTATTGTGGTTTGGACATATTATTATTCTCCTTGAGATTGTGTATTATATTATTAACTATAATTCAAAGAGAGAGAGAGGATAATTTATCCCTTTTTTGGAATATTTTATCCCGTTTCTGCTGTGTAGTTTTATATGAAATTTTAAAATTAATAGTTATGAAGTCAAAAAAAGTGTCTTTAGATGCGAATCTTTGGACAAATAGAAATATAGAATGTCCTTATGAATTAATTCGTGAGGTGTTTTTAATTACTAATATAGAGCATCTGAAAGGAGAGATTACTAATTGCTTTTATTATGCATTGAAATTAAAGCTATCTCATAGAATTAAAATCTCTGATTTAAAAAGAGATTTATTTATTATGAGGTCGTTGATGAAAGCAAGTTATAATATTTTATTAGACAGTAAAGAGAATGGGCAAAAGGAATTAGTGAAGAAAGATAATGAAAGTATTAAAGATGGCTTAGGTGCACTTAATTTTGAAGAATATCAAAATCCTTACATAGTATTTCAGAATGTCTTTAAAAGAACGACTCTTATGCAAGTTGATGATTTGGTTTATGATTTAATTGAAGTCATAAGTTATAAGCGAATGACAGATTATTCAAATCATTCAATTCCTGCTATGTTTTCACATAAAATTCTTGAAGCCTGCTGGCTCATCAATGAACGATTGAAAGAGAAGTATTAGAGAATTTATTTATCTTGAAACAAACGTTCTAACCTCGCAATCATTTCTTCTTTTTCTTTGAGCATACGCTCATATAAAGCAATCTTTTCTTCGTGTAGTTTTAGTATTTGGTCAATTTGATTGTTATTATTAACAGTTACTTCATATCCTACACCTATACCAAAGGCATTGTCATTAAAAGTATTAGAAATAATATTAACCGCTTGTTCTTCATTAAAGTTTTCAAATGCTTCTACAGGCACTTTTAAAATGTTAGATATTTCTATCAGTAGGTCTTTTTCAATGACTTCTTTTTGTTCTAACATAGAAATTTTCTTTTGGTTCCAATCTGAACCCAAATCAAAAGCCAACATTTCTTGCTTAATGCCTAGCATTTCGCGAAAACGCTTTACGTTTCTTCCTTGATGTATTTTGTGTTCCATTGAATTCCTCTTTTTATTCGTTGCGTTCGGTTATTATCTCTTTAGTTACAAAGTTATCAAATTATGGGTTATGTTGGGTTGGGGGAGGGAGATATTATTTGCTTGGTCAAGGTTTTGCTCTTGAGGGGTATTAGTTATTGAATTTTAACCTCAAAATCAATTTTAAATATCAGATAGGTTCTAGCAATACTAAAAAAATGTAAGACTAAATTTCAAAATATGATTATAATGATCTCTTTTGATATCATTTGTTCTTCGGGGATTTCCAGTGTTTACTTGGAAGTGGCCCGTTTTTAGGGTCGAGCGTTAAGAAAATGTCTAGTAGACATTTTTAGTGAAGAAGCCAGGAGGAGTGTTGGCTAGAAGGGGACGGAGACCCAAAGGAAACAGAAATTAGGTGACAGAGGACTGAAAAAGGCAAAGCGAATAGCAACGAAGTTTTGTAAGAAAGGGTTGAAGTCTATTTATTTAGATTTCAACCCTATGTGATTTTTAGTAAAAGCTTTATTAAAGCGCCATAAAACCTAACTTTATTATTCTTTTGATTTGGTTGTATATTATTCGAAAAGATCGAGTACTTTTTTAGTAGGACGTGCAATTATTGCTTTACCATTGTGAGTAACGATAGGTCTTTCAATTAGTATGGGGTATTGTAACATGATATCAATCCATTGCTCATTTGTAAATGATTGACCCTCGAATTTCTCTTTATAAATTAACTCAGTTTTTCGTATAAGTTCAAAAGGAGACATGTTTAACATATTGAGCAAATCAAGCAACTCTTCCTTTTTAGGTGTATTTTCTAAATAATTTATAATTTCAAATTCCATTCCCTGCTGAGTTATAAATTCCAATGCACAACTACTTTTGCTACATTCTGGATTATGATATATTTTTGTTCTACTCATAAAAGCGGTGTTTTCTTTTTAATAAATGGTTCATAATGCCAAATTTTTTCATTTAATAAAGTTGTTTAATTCTTGTTTTTTACAATTTTCGCGATCTTAGCCATTGAAAATGCAGCAATTGCCATTACTATATCACGTACTGCAACGTCTACATATTTAAAACCAATTAATAGGCTTAATGCAATTAGAGTTAACCAACTTGCAACGATATACCCACCAATCTCGGTTTTCCTAAAAACAAGGATACCTGCTGCAATTTCAATTACACCTACTATCATCATAAAAACTGAGGTAGAAAACGGCAAGAGATTTTCGATTGATGGATTAACATACTGATCCCAATTGGTAAGTAAGTTTGTGAATTTGTCTGCACCAGCAACGATGGGAACAATTGTAAATGTGTATCTTAATAGATTGAATGTTTGTGTCAGTGTATGACGTTTGATTGTACTTTCCATTTTTTTTAATTTAGTGTTTATATCTTAATAGAGTAAATGAAAATTGAAAAGGTTACAACATATCAAAGAAAAGATTAAATTAAAAAAGAACATATTTTAGAGGAAGTAGTAATAATGTACTTTTAATGGCAGTAAAACCGTATTGTTTTAAATGTTTCTTTCAAGTTTAGAAGTAGAGTTACTTCAGAAGGGATAATCACTTGACTAATCCACCGTTACCTTTAGAGAAATCAGAAGCAGAAATCGATTGATTTTTGATTAAACAGCTTATTATAATACCAGTAAAAAAGTTTCAAAATTGGTCTAAAGATCAATCGTAAGATTATCTAGTAAAAAACATCGTTTTGTAAGAAAGGGTTGAAGTCTATTTATTTAGACTTCAACCCTTTTTTAGTTCTTATCAAAACCAAGGATTAGATTTTGATAAAATACGTAATGTCTAGTCAAGGTCCACTCAAAGTCCACTTAAAGTCCACTTAAAGTCTACTCAAAGTCTACGAATGTCTCGTCCTAGTATAGCTGTACAGTTATTGTTATTAATCCTGCTTATAACTGTACATGTAATTTAGTAGTCCTAAGATTGCTGTACATCTTCTTTTTTTAGTTGTTTTATCTTGTAATAGTTCTTCCATCTCTTGGTTAAAAAACCCTTTTCTAAATGAGCTTGGTTCGGGGTTAAATTGTCACAACTATTATGTGGTCTAAGACTATTATATGCCTCTATGTTATCCTTTAGTATCTGTTTTGTTTTTTGATATCCCAGATTTGAATAATTTAAATCAAATTCACCTTTTATGATTCCATTGACCCT
>NZ_FORU01000010.1 GCF_900114085.1 Myroides guanonis
AAGATGTACAGCAATCTTAGGACTACTAAATTACATGTACAGTTATAAGCAGGATTAATAACAATAACTGTACAGCTATACTAGGACGAGACAAAGTCTACGAAAATAATGGACTTTGAATGGACTTTAAGTGGACCTTTACTAGACTTTTAATGAAGAATCCCAGCTTATTCTACAGAGATCTTTATACGTTTATGTGTTTTTGAGCTACACGTCATTACGCCTTGGTCCGTAATCTCGTTTTATGAATTTGTTTATGAGACTGCGTGTCGGAGCCCGCAATGACTAGATATAGTTACGCACTAAGCGAGTTATAATACGAAATGATGAAGTTGACGAGATTACGAGTCGGAGGTCGCAATGATTAAGTAAAAACACAAAGTTTTACCTAAACTACTAATTAACAAGAAAGTATCATTTTAGAATACGGGATAACCGTAGTATAGCCTTTAGCTACAAAATAAGGAGTAGGATTGCTTTCTGAAGCCACTAATACAAAATCCCCTCCCCATGCTCCAAGACTTTTAATTGTTCCTGAAAAATCAGAAAAAAGAAGTTCTTGAACTGTATCTTGTTCCAAGATTACTTTCAAATACGCTTCGTGTTTCAATAATAATTCTTGAAAGTTCATTAGATCAGAACACAGCAGTAATTCATCTGTCAGCTTTTCAATTGAACTAAAAACATCAGAGAGATGATTCTTTTTCTCACGGTATTTTTGAATAGCCTCTTTACTACTCTGCTTTTGATTGAGATATACAAAGAATAGATTATCTGCAAAAGGTGGATTAAAGTCAACAGAAACTATTTCAGGTTTGTTTTCTGTTCTCCTGTAAGTAATAGGGGTATTGTGTTGCGCACAAGCAATATCATAACCGCTTCCGCCAAAAGAGCGTTCTAGCAGCTCAAAAGCATCTACTTCAAACCATTGCGCTACATTATTAATCCAAGTAGAAGAAGTTCCCAAGCCCCATAAACGAGGAAAACTAAGATGAGTTTCAACCCTAAACCCTGATCCCGAACTTAAAAGTTCTGGATTCATCAGATGAGCTGTTTGCAACACAGACAATAAAGTAGCATAAAAAGGATTTTTACTTTCAGACATCATTGGATTTACTTCTCCTTCAAGAGCAGTAACCTCATCTAACAATATAGTTTCATCAAGCCAAACAGTTCCATCCACATCATAGCTCGTCCAATGAACAATAGGTTCTTCCAAAGGTATTACACATAAATCCTGCCCACCAACTGTTGGCAATGCCAGTGCTTTAACCCCATCCAAAACTACATATTCAGCAGAAATTAGAAGCTTACCGTTACTGTAAAACCTTTTTTCCATGCCCTTATTTTCTTAAACTCTCTAATAGTTCAACAACTGCACTATGAGAGACTATATTTTTTTCAAAATGAGCAACTACTTTTTTGCGTTCATCATCTGTAGCTTTAAATTGATTTAGGATATTCATCAAGTGCATTTTCATATGTCCTTGTTGAATTCCCGTAGTTGTCAATGATTTTAAAGCGCCAAAGTTCTGTGCCAATCCAGCAACAGCCACTATTTCCATTAGTTCTTGAGCATTTGGATTTTGCAACATTTTCAAGGCTATTTTAACCATAGGATGAAGAGATGTTAAACCACCTACAGTACCCAATGCCAAAGGCAAATCAATCCAGAAAGTAAAAATACCGTCTTCTACTTTCGCATGAGACAAACTAGTATATTCACCACATCTAGAGGCATAAGCATGCACACCAGCCTCAACAGCTCTAAAGTCATTCCCTGTAGCTAACACCACTGCATCTACTCCATTCATGATTCCTTTATTGTGAGTAACCGCTCTATACGGCTCTACTTCTGCTATGCGGACTGCCTGAATAAACTTATCGACAAACTGCTGTGGATTTGGAATGTCCGAAGATTTTAAATCTTCAATAGCACAACTTACCTCAGCACGAACCAAACAATGCGGTACGTAATTAGATAAAATACTCATCACTACATCTATCTTTCTTTCTTCATCTGTAAAAGCACTATACTGAGCTGCTGCTGCTTTCAACGTTGCTGCTATTTGCTCCAAACATGAATTGATAAAATTAGCTCCCATACTATCCTTTGTTTCAAACGTAACATGCAGTTGATAGTAATTCTTTAACGCCTCTGTTTTGTCTCTTAATTCAATTTTATGAATTCCCCCACCTCTTTTATCCATGTTTTGGGTAATCGGAGCGGTAGCTTCATAAAACTTCACCTGAGTTTCCTCAATAAATTTTTCTAGTTTCTTACAATCGCCATGATACATGAAGTGTATTTGACCAATTTTCTCAGTACCTAAAACCGTAGCTTTAAAACCTCCTCTTTTAGACCAAAACTTAGCTGCTTTAGAAGCCGCAGCAACCACTGAACTTTCTTCAATAACCATCGGAATCGTATAAAAACGGTCATTGATTAAGAAATTAGGTGCAACACCAAATGGCAAATAAAAATTAGTAATGGTGTTTTCTATAAACTCATCATGAAGTTTTTGAAGGTCTTCGTCCGAATTCCAATATAGTTTAATCAACTCCAAAACCTCTTTGTCATCAGAAAAATAGGTTTTCGTTAACCAATTGATTTTTTCAATCTTTGTTAATTTCGAGAATCCACTTACTAATTTTGCCATTTTACTTACTGTTTTAAAAGACAAAGATAGCAGTTTTTGATAGATGTTAGAGCTTAGTTAATCGGGGTTTATCTTTTAGATAATAGTAATTGACATCTTTACCAATGAGAGACCGATGAACTAAAATTGCCAGTCCTATCATTACTTAAATAATATCATGGCTAGCAAATACATTTATAAAGAAAGAGAATAACTAAAATTTCATTTTTTTAAAAACATTAACAACATAATATTTAATAAAGATGTATGTTTGCATTGTAATGAATAGAAAAATATACATATTATTGCTTTTAGTGTTTAGTTTCCTTTTGGGACCTACACAGACGTTTGCATCTCCGATGCAAACAGACATGGCATGTTGTAAAGATTCATCTACAGAAATGTCTTGTTGTAAAGACGACAAAAAAGCTTCTGATTCAGAAATGGACTGCGGTAGTAGTTGTAAAAGTGCTAGTTGTGTTTGTCCGGTAGTAACGATATCACCTAACGTATTGTTTTCTGAAAATGAAAATGAAGCATTGTTTACGTTCTCTGATAAGAAGCAAAACTACCCTAATGCTGAAATCTTAATTTCTTCTGATTTCCGCTCTATTTGGTTACCTCCTAAATTAGGATAACCCACCCTATTCAATGATGTTTCACAACATCATTCTCAACCTTTTTAGGTTACAATTAATTTAAAATTATTCGATTAGTCACAGTACAATGGTTTTGCCGTTATCTTGTGGAGTAAAGTGAATTAGAATCACCTTATTGGTATTACCATATCATTTATCCTGATTCTCAAATCTCTTTAATTTTATTAATGCTAGACGAGGTCTATCAATTATAGTTATGCTTAAAAAGCGTTTCAACAATTGTTTCTCGTGATTCGCTATAATAACACTCCCTGCAAACGACTTCAACATTTTGCTTTTCTAGTTATTAAAAAACAACAGTCTGTTTATTGTAAATCAATACAATCTACACACTATAGGTACTACATCCATTTCATTCATCAGTCTCTAATAAACAAGAACTGACTAGAAATTAAACATTTAGTATTTTACCGTCAAAATTTAAAAAATATGAAAACTATTCAAACCTTATTTATAGCTGTTGCTTCATTATTTGTTGTAAGCAACTCACAAGCACAATCGAAAAACAAAGAAACTGCTACTGTCCAAATCAATGGAAATTGTGGTATGTGTAAAAAAGTAATAGAAACTGCAGCAAACCAAAAATCTGCAAAGTTAGAATGGGATAGCGCTACAAAAACTGCTTCACTAACTTACAACCCCAAGAAAACAAACGTGGAAGAAGTTTTGAAACGCGTCGCAGAAGCTGGGTATGACAATGAAAAATTTAAAGCAGATGATACTGTTTACAATAATCTTCATGGATGTTGTCAATATGAACGTGAGATATTAGTTAAAAAATAATACACTTCATACAAAACAAAAAGGACATGTTAAAGATAAAAAACATACTATCATTGGGTTTAATACTATTTAGTATCACTCTTACCCAAGCACAGATTAAAGTAGGAGATAAACTACCTAGCATTACTTTAAAAAGCAATAACAACAAAACAGTTAAACTAGATTCTTTCAGAGGAAAGACAGTACTAGTGGATTTTTGGGCATCGTGGTGTGCACCTTGTCGTGTAGGAAACAAAAGCTTAGTTAAGTTGTATGAAAAATACAAAGGACAAAATTTTGAAATCGTAAGTATCTCAATAGATACAGACGAAGCTAAATGGTTAAGAGCTATTGAAAAAGACAAGATGAAACACACACAGCTAATCGACCCTAAAGGTTTTAAAGCTCCATCTGCAATTTCTTTTGGAGTTGAAGCGCTACCGGCAGTATATCTTTTCGATGCTTCAGGTAAATTAATAAGCATTAACCCTACTGAAAAACAAATTATCACTCAAATTCAAAAAAAGAACTAATATGAAAACTTTCAATATAAAATTATTCGTACTTACATTAACTACATTATTTGCTGGTCTAACAGCCTCTGCTCAAATTTCTAAAGCGGAAATCATTGCTACCGGACTAACTTGCTCTATGTGTTCAAATGCTATCAACAAACAATTAGAAGCAATGCCTATTGTTGATCATATAACAACAGACTTGAATACTAATACATTTTCAGTTTTCTTTAAACCAGAGGTTGCCGTACAACCAAACACGTTAAAAGATGCAGTTGAAAAAGCAGGGTTCTTTGTTGGATCTATGGTTTTGACTGTTCAAGTTGATTCAGACAAAATTTCTGAAACAGGATTTAACCTTGACAACAATTCATACATCGTTTTAGATAAAAAAGGTACTGAAACAGGAGAAGCAAAATACCGTGTTCTAGATAAAGGTTTTGTTACTCAAAAAGAATTCAAAAAACTTTCTAAAACTCATTCTAAGACAGCTAGTTTCAAGGAAGGTTCTAAAAACAACTATCACGTACAAGCTATCTAAGACATGAGGAAATTATCAATACTTTTCATCTCTTTGCTTGGTTTTAGCAGTCAAGCACAAGAACTATTCGTAATGGCAGAACCTGCTAGTAACGCACCTGCAGGTTCTATTAGCGCTCGCGTTGGACAGTCTTTACTTAAAAATGAAATGACCGGTGGAAACATTTATTCAATTGCTCCAGAAGTAACGTGGGGAATCAATAAAAACTTCATGGTTAGAGGGTCTGCATTTTTAGACGACATGAACAATGGTCTTGGATTTTCAGGGGCGAGTGCCTATGCTAAATACCGTTTTTTATCTGTAGATGACATGCAAAGTCATTTTCGTATGGCGGCTTTTGGAAGATACAGTCACAGCAAAGGATTTATTCATCAAGAAGCTATTGATTTAGCAGGTATGAATTCAGGATTTGAAGCGGGGATTGTTGCGACTCAACTTATTAAAAAAGTGGCTATTAGCGCAACAGCTGGTTTCGTACAAGCATTTGACAATTCTTCTTACGATTTCCCAAGTGATTTTGGTAAAAGCGCTGTGAATTACAGCCTTTCAGTAGGTCGTTTAATGCATCCAAAAAAGTATACCAGTTTCAAAGAAACAAACATAAACACAATGCTTGAATTTGTAGGGCAAACCAATACAGAAAATGGAAAGTCTTATTTAGATATTGTTCCTTCTGTTCAGTTTATCATCAACAGTCAGGCTAGAGTTGATATTGCATACAAGAAAGAGCTTTACAGTTCACTTCACCGTATTAATACAGACGGTGTTTATTTGAAACTAGAATACACTTTCTTCAACGTTACTAAATAAACGAAACGGGATTGTTTTTCTTTATTTAAAAATAATCCCGACTCGTTTTTAAAACTCAAACAACAATTACAAATAATGCATTTGCTTTTCGATGATTTATATCATCGAGGCAACTGCTATTGTCTAAACTCAAATCGAATTCAGACTACAACTGAACTCGAAAAAAACTCAAAAATGAAGAAACTATTTTATCTATTCGCTTTGGCTCTGGTATTTACCACTGCTCAAGCTCAAATACTCAACCCGGTTAAATGGGAACCTAAAATTGAGAAACAAACAGATGGAAATTTCCTAATTACCCTAAAAGGAAACATCGAAAAAGATTGGCATGTTTACTCACAGTTTACACCTGAAGATGGTCCTCTACCAACAGAATTCATCTTTCATCAAGCTACTGATAATTACGAAATTATCGGAGAAGCCACCGAAAGCGAAACTCAAAGACAATTCAATACTGTTTTTGAGGTGGACGAGGTTTTCTTTGTGGACCAAGCCGTTTTTACACAACAAATCAAACAAACAAATCCAGAACACCAAAAAGTTCAATTGGAATTATTCTACCAAGTTTGTAAAGAGAGCTGCATTAGTGAAGTCAAGTTTTTCGAATTTGATTTAAAAACTTTAACCGCTAAAGAAATTACAGCTTCTGACATTAAAGAGGAAAATACAATAGCTACACCAGCTAAAAACGATATTGAAAAAACAGCTACATCAACTGAAAAAAAATCAGACACTAATTTAGCAACAATATTTTTCATCGCCTTCTTGTCTGGATTTGCAGCTCTACTTACTCCTTGTGTATTTCCAATGATTCCAATGACGGTTAGTTTTTTTACTAAACAAAGTAAAACCAAAGCCAAAGGAGTTAAAAATGCCTTGTTGTATGGATTGTCGATTATTTTAATCTATGTTTTCTTAGGCTCCGTTATTACATTGATTTTTGGAGCAGATGCTTTAAACGCCTTATCGACTAATGTATGGTTCAACGTTCTTTTCTTTGTATTATTAGTCGTATTTGCAACTTCCTTTTTAGGGGCTTTTGAAATTATGTTACCCCAATCTTGGGCTAACAAAGTGGATAAACAAGCAGACAGAGGTGGTTATATTGGAATACTTTTCATGGCATTAGCCTTAGCAATTGTGTCTTTTTCTTGTACGGGACCTATCATTGGGACTCTACTAGTTGAAGCTGCTTCTAAAGGAGGTATTGCACCAATTGTTGGTATGTTAGGTTTCTCCTCTGCATTAGCGCTACCTTTTATGTTGTTTGCTATGTTCCCAGGTTGGTTAAATAGCTTACCAAAATCAGGTGGTTGGTTAAACACAGTAAAAGTAACTTTAGGATTCTTAGAATTAGCACTTGCTTTCAAATTCTTGTCGAATGCTGATTTAGTATTACAATTACATTGGTTTGAACGCGAAACATTTTTAGCTATATGGATTGCTATTTTTGGAACTATGGCTCTTTATCTTTTTGGAAAAATTAGACTACCACATGATTCACCCACCGATAGTATTTCAGTAGGTCGTTTAGCAACTGGTTTAGTGGTTCTAAGTTTTACCATTTACCTTATCCCAGGGTTATGGGGAGCTCCATTAAAATTAATCAGTGGTTTCCCTCCTCCTATGACCTATAGCGAATCTCCTTATGGAGTTGGTGGTAGCGGAAAAACCTCTAACAACTCAGAATCTATTTCTTTACCTGATGGAGCACATAACGGCCCACACGGACTAATTGCATTTACAGATTACGATAAAGGAATGGCTTATGCAAAATCTGTAAACAAACCGGTCTTACTTGATTTCACAGGGTTCGCATGTGTTAACTGTAGAAAAATGGAAGATTACGTTTGGTCTGATCCACGCATTCACACTATCATTGATAAAGAAGTGGTTTTAATTTCTCTTTACGTAGATGACAAAAGAGAATTACCATTAGAAGAACAATATGTTTCACCAGAAACAGGCAAAAAAATAAAATCAATTGGAAACAAATGGAGTGATTTCCAAATCACTCGCTATAAAGCCAACGCACAACCTTATTACCTTGTCTTAGACACAGAAGGAAATAGCTTGAATGAAGCGGCAGGATATATGCCTGATGTTTCGGAATACGAAGCATGGTTACGCTCAGGAATAGATACTTTTTAATAAAACATCTTATTAAGGGACAGAAAAACTAAAACAGTATTTCTGTCCCTTTTTCTTTTCCCTCCAAGAAATTCGATTCTTTTATCACCTTCCACTACTAACTTTCCGAATCCAATACAATCAAACCATCTAATTATCTCTCAACCCGAAAAAGGTTAATTGGGGAAAAAAATTGGGCAGAATCAGATATTTTCACTAAAATTGGAAGTTTTTTTGACTTTAAAATATAATGAAATATCACTTTACTACCTTAATACTCTGTATTCTTAGTACAACTTTAAGTTTTGCGCAAAAGCAACTAACATTAGAAGAACTCTGGAGTGGAGCTTATCAAAGCACATCGATGCAAGCGGTCAATGCTCTGAAAAACAGCAATCAATACGCCAGAATTGAATTAAACACTCAAAACAAGTCGCAAGAGATAAATCTATATGATTTTAAAACTCTTGAAAAATCAAAGACTATTTTCAGTACTCAAAACCACCCATCTATAGAGAATATAGATGCATATGTATTTGATGACAGAGAAGAAAAAATGCTAATTGCGACTCATTCAGAGCCCATTTACAGACATTCTTCTGTTGCAACTTATATGATTTACGATTTACAATCAAAAAAAATAAAGTCATTTACAGATAGAAAAATATCTGAACCTACCTTTTCTAAAGATGGTACTAAAATAGCTTATGCTTTCGAAAACAATCTTTACATCTACGATTTACAGTCTGAAAAAACAATTACTGTAACTACAGACGGAAAGAAAAACCATATCATCAATGGTATTTCGGATTGGGTATATGAAGAAGAATTCGCAGTTGTACGTATGTTTGAGTGGAGTTTAGAAGGTGATAAGTTGGCTTATGTTCGCTTTGATGAAACTAATGTTCCTGAATATTCAATGGATATTTATGGCAATGGATTATATCCAACACAACAGGTTTTCAAATACCCAAAAGCAGGTGAAGAAAACGCTAAAGTAAGCCTACATCTATACGACTTACAGTCTCAAAAGAGCAACACTATAGATTTATCTGAATTTCACGATTTCTACATTCCTAGAATCAAATGGACAAATGATAATAATTTCTTGAGCTTTCAAGTGATCAATAGACATCAAAATGATTTAAAACTTTATTTCGTCGATGCAAAAAGTATTCAAAAGAAACTAATACTCAACGAAAAAGACCCTGCTTACGTAGATATTACTGACCACTTGACTTTTTTAAAAGACAATAGTTTTGTTTGGACTAGCGAAAAAGACGGTTACAACCACCTATATCACTTTGATAAAAACGGAAAACAACTCAATCAAATTACAAAAGGGAATTGGGATCTTACGAGCTATTATGGCATTGATGAAAAATCAAAAACGCTGTATTATCAATCTGTAGAACGCGGTTCTACTACACGCGACATTTATGCTATTCAAATTAATGGAACGGCTAAGAGAATCTTAAGTAAAGAAACAGGAACAAACAGTGCTGTATTCAGCCCTGACTTCAACTATTTCATACTATCACATTCTTCTCATACGAATCCTATTAGCTACACATTAAATAGATCTAAAGACGGAAAGCTGATTAAAAACATTTTAGACAATAAAAAACTAATAGATAAGTTAGAATTATATCAACTACCTAAAAAAGAGTTTTTCACTATTCCAACTGAGAACAATTGGGAAATGAATGCTTGGATAATGAAGCCAAAAGATTTTGATCCTTCTAAAAAATATCCAATTTTAATGTATCAATACAGTGGACCAGGTTCTCAACAAGTAGCAAACAAATGGTGGGACTCTAATGACTTTTGGCACGCAATGTTGACTCAAAAAGGATATATTGTAGTTGCAGTTGACGGACGCGGAACTGGATTTAAAGGAGCTGAGTTCAAAAAAACAACTCAAAATCAATTAGGTAAGCTCGAAGTTGAAGACCAAATAATTGCAGCTAAATATTTGAAAAATATTAACTATATTGACGCCGCAAGAATTGGGATTTGGGGATGGAGTTTTGGAGGCTTTATGTCTAGTAATTGTTTACTAAAAGCAAACGATATTTTCAAGACAGCCATCGCAGTAGCTCCTGTTACAAATTGGAGATATTATGACACTGTTTATACGGAGCGTTATTTAAAAACACCCCAAGAAAACCCATCAGGGTATGACGATAACTCTCCTATTTTCTTTGCCAATCAATTAAAAGGAAACTTTTTATTGATACACGGCTCTGCGGATGACAATGTGCATGTACAAAATAGTATGGCTATGATTGAATCTCTAGTCCAAGAAAACAAAACATTTGACTGGTTAATTTACCCAGACAAGAATCATGGAATCTATGGAGGACAAACAAGACTTCATCTATATACCAAAATGACAAAGTATATTTTAGAGAATTTGTAAAGCGATTTTCAGCAATACACTAAATTAATTTTATATTTTTGGCGGCACGCATTGTTAACTCAAACTTAAAAAAGAATTAAACATACCTAAAAAATGACAACAGAACAACAACAATTAGAAGCGATTCATAATTTCGAAGGAAAATATCCCAAACAACTTTGGTATTTATTTTTAGTAGAAATGTGGGAACGTTTCTGTTTCTATGGAATGCGTGGAGTATTAGCCATTTTTATGGTAGATGTTTTACTTCTTTCAGGAAAGGACGCTAACCTTAAATACGGCGCAATCCAAGCATTTGTTTACGCTTTTACTTTTATTGGAGGAATCTTTGCAGATAAAATATTAGGATTTAAAAAGTCATTGTTATTTGGAGGTATCGTAATGATTACCGGAAACATACTAATTGGTTTAAATCCTCACGACTTCTTTTATTATGGAATTACCTTAAGTATCATCGGAACTGGTTTTTTTAAACCAAATATTTCTTCGATGGTTGGAGAATTATACCGTGAAGGAGACCCTAGACGTGATGCTGGTTTCAGTTTATTCTATTCAGGTATCAACATTGGAGCACTTTTAGGTGGAGCTCTATGTGTATATTTAGGTAAAACAATTGGTTGGAACTATGCATTCTTTGCAGCTGCAATTGCAATGATTGTTGGTGTTCTTTTATTCTTAGCGACTAAAAAAGCTTTAGGTCCTATTGGAAACTCTCCACTTGAACACTTACCTACAAAGAAAAGAGGTATTAGAGAAATTGCTGTTTACGTAGGTGCTGCTTTGAGTATTCCATTAATTCATGCAATGATTGTTGATACAGACTACACGGATTACTTCATGTACGCTATTGGTCCAGTTGCTTTGATATATTTCTTTTACGAAGTTTCAAGAATGGAATCTTCAGCTGCTAAAAAGAAAATGTTCGCTGCATTGCTTTTCATAGCATTCTCGATAATATTCTTTGCTTTCTTTGAACAAAGTGGTGGTTCATTATCTTTGTTTGCTAAGGACAATCTTAATAGTGATTTATTATTTTTCTCGATTGACCCAAATATCGTAAATAACGTATCGAATGCCTTTTTCGTAATTCTTTTTGCTCCAATTGCTGGACTAATTTGGGTTGCGTTAAGTAAAAAGAAATTAGAACCTAATACTGTAGTTAAATTCGGAATGGGATTCTTATTCCTTGCAGGTTCATTCTTCATCTTATACTCAACAAAATACTTTGCTGGTCCAGATGGAATTACTTCTTTAAATATTTTCACATCAGCATATTTAGTTATGACTTTAGGTGAGCTTTGCTTATCTCCTATTGGTTTATCAATCATGACGAAACTTTCACCAAATCGACTAGTTGGTATGATGATGGGATTGTGGTTTTTAGCTTCTGCTTATGGACAGTATGTTGCAGGGCTATTAGGTGCAAACATGGCTTCTCCAAACGAGAATGCAACAAACTTGGAGAAACTTACATTATATACAGATGGATACTACCAATTAGCTATTTATGCTTTAATTGCAGGAGTTCTTCTTATAGTTATCTCTCCATTCATTCGTAAACTAATGCAAGAGGTTAAATAAACTTCTGAAAAATATCAAAAGCGACTTGAAAAAGTCGCTTTTTTGGATTTTAATAACTACAACTAACTATATCACAACTTTTAAAAAAAACTGAATATGTCAGATAATAAAAGATCGTTCTTTCAGACGATTCAATCATTTAACAAGACTTTTTGGCTTGCCAGCTTCATGGAACTTATGGAGCGTTGGGCATGGTACGGTATTTACGCTTTAGTTGGTTTGTATTTGGTAGGTTCAACAGATACTGGCGGACTGGGTTTTGACCATATACAAAAAGGAAACATAATGGGTAACATTGTAGGAATTCTTTATTTCTTACCCTTGTTTTTCGGTGTTATTGCCGACCGAATTGGTTACAAACTTTCGCTTACTATTGCCTATATTATTATGATAGTTGGTTACTATCTAATGGGAGAAGTACAAAGTTATTGGAGTGTTTATATGGTTTTTTTACTCGTTGCAGTAGGTGCAGCATTCTTTAAACCTGTTGCCTCCGCACTTGTCGCTCGAAATACCGATGAAACTACAGGAACACTTGGCTTTGGGATTTTCTATATGATGGTAAATATCGGTGGATTTATAGGTCCTGCTATGTCCTCAGGTTTGCGTACGACCTATGGTTGGAAAATCATATTTATTCAGGCAGCGGTTGTAATTGCAATCAATCTAGTCGTTTTATTGATATTTTATAAAGAACCTAAAATAGAAAAACCTAAAGATTCGATTGGCAAAGCCATCAAAGATTCTATTATTGGAATTTTCGAAGCATTAAAAGATGTTCGCTTAGGTATCTTATTATTGTTAATGATTGGTTTCTGGACCATGTTCAACCAGTTGTTTAATACTCTGCCTAACTTTATTGAAGACTGGGTAAACTCATCTGCCATTAGTTATTGGTTAAATCAAAACATTCCTGTTCTAGGATCATTAATGACACAAGACGGACTTGTTAAACCAGAATGGTTTACCAATATCGATTCATTCATGATTATTTGTTGCCAAGTAACTATTTCTTTCTTTGTTACTAAAATGCGTCATATCAATGCTGTTATCCGTGGTGCTATCATTGCTACTATTGGTGTTGGATTGACTTTTTACACGAATAACCCGATATTTACGATACTTGGAACTATGATTTTTGCAATGGGAGAAATGATGTCTAGCCCAACGGTTTCATCGTTTATTGCTTTAATTACTCCTAAAGGAAAAGAAGGTCTGTATCAAGGAACTTATTTTTTACCTGTAGCAGCAAGTTATTTTGTTACTAGTTACATTTCGGGAAGCCTATACCAATCGTGGTCAGATAAATTATCATTGTTGCAAAAAGAAATGACTACTAGAAACATTGAAATGCCTCAAGTGGTAACCAACGAACAATTTATAGAACAAGGTTCAAAAGCTCTAAATATGTCAATATCGAGTTTTGAAAAACAATTTAATCTAAAAGCTGAATCAGTAGATTGGGCTGTTGTCGGACAATCCTTTAAAGATTACGCTACAAACAAGGCCATCGATGTAAGTCAAATACACCTTCCTTTTTCTAAAAACGAATACTTTGCTCTCGCAGAACAAAAATTAGGAATGGGACATTGGGAAATGGTTGATATGCTTTGGAACACTTATAATCCAAATAAAATATGGTTTGTGATTGTTGGTATTGGATTGTTCTCTATCGTATCCTTAATGATTTATGACAAACTAGTTATTAAACCATTAGAACGAAAAGAAAGAGAGCGAAAAGCGATATAAAAAAACAACCGATTAAAATAAATAATTTTATTATCTTTCACAATTGATTTTAAACATAAACACTACAAATTAATGGCATCAGAAGCTACTCACCCTGAGTTTTTCAAATCCAGGGTTTTAGGTCACCCAGCAGGACTATTTGTTCTTTTCTTTACCGAAATGTGGGAACGCTTCTCTTTCTACGGAATGAGAGTATTATTAATTCAATTTTTAACAGCTAAAGTTCTTTTCGACGATCCTTTCTCTGGTTGGGGTTGGAGTGCTGAACAAGCTGGTGCATTATACGGTACTTACGCTATGTTACTTTATCTAACACCGATTTTAGGAGGGGTTATAGCAGACAAGTATATTGGTTCTCGTTGGGCTGTTATTGTTGGAGCTATCATCATGACCATAGGTCACGCTGCAATGGCATTTGACGCTAAAATAATGTTCTTTACCGGATTAGCTTGTTTGGTTATAGGTACTGGTTTTTTCAAACCAAATATGCCTTCTATGTTAGGAGAAATGTACAAAAGTTTACCAGAAAAGAAAGACGGTGCATACACTATTTTCTACATGGGAGTTAATGCAGGTGCATTCTTCGGAATGATGCTTTGTGGATATATTGCTGAAACACAAGGATGGCACTATGGTTTTGGTCTTGCAGGAATTTTCATGTTACTAGGAACCATTCAATTCTGGTTATCAAAACCTCTTTTTGGAACAATTGGAGAAGTTGTTAAAGTTGACATCAACGCAGTTAAAACTGCTGCTGAAGAAGAAGAAGACAAAGAAACTAAGAACCCTTTTAGTCTTAAAGACTATATATTAATTGGTTTTGTTTCTATTGTTGGTTTGCTATATGCTTTCAACGACCCATTATCTAAAAATGGAGTAATCGATATTTTCTCATCTTTAGACACGCCTATCCTTAGAGGTCAAAACATTGTTGCTCTAGTAGCTTTAATTGTCTTTATTTACTTAGTAGTATCACGTATTAAGAGATATGGAAAAATCATTAGAGACCGTATGTTTGCGGTAATATTACTTGCGTTCTTCTTGATGTTTTTCTTCATGAGTTTTGAACAAGGAGCTACTTCATTGGTTCTTGTTGCAAGAGATTATGTTGACCGTTCACTAACTGGAACTTCCTTAATGGTGTTCAACGTTATAAACACGTGTTTAACAATTATCCCCCTAGCTATTATCTCATGGGTTCTAATCTTATTGGCTAAAGCAACTTGGAAGAAAATCGCTTTATCAAACATTATTCTTTTTGTTTGTTTTGGAGCTATTTGGGTAGCTGCTATTTGGATGTTAAACAATGAATTCTCTAAAGAAGTTTCTGAAATTACTGTTTCATGGTTCTCAATTCTGAATTCGTTTTTTATTATTGCTTTTGCTTCTTCTGTCTCTAAACTTTGGGATTCTAAATACAACCCACCTGCCGCATTTAAATACGGTATCGGTCTAATTTTAGTTGCTATTGGATTCTTAATTTTAGGTTTAGGAGCTATGGGATCTATGGAAGGAGTTAAAATGTCTATGATATTCTTAGTTTTAACATATCTATTCCACACTCTTGGAGAGCTATTTATTTCTCCAGTAGGTCTTTCGTATGTATCAAAACTAGTACCTGGAAAAATGCTTGCCTTTATGTTTGGTATGTGGTATTTAGCGTTAGCAATCGCTCAAAAATTCGCTGCTATTTTAGGTGGACAAATCGAAGTTATCAAAGAGAGTTACTCTTTGAGTCATTTCTTTTTCTTATTCACTTTAATTCCAGCCCTAGCAGGTGTTCTTGTAATGATTTTAAATCCTATGCTTAAAAAATTAATGCATGGAGTAAAATAATTGGCAACCTTTTTGCTTATATAATCAACGAGATATTTAAAATACAATACAATGAAAAAAATAATAGTACTATTTAGCTTAGCTTTACTTAGTTTTTCAGCTCAAGCACAAGAAATTAAATGGATGAGCTTCAGCGAAGCTATTGCAGCACAGAAAAAAGTTGCTAAACCTATTTTCATGGATGTCTACACGGATTGGTGTGGTCCTTGTAAAATGTTAGACAGAAACACATTTAGTGATCCTGGTGTTGTATCGCACATCAACCAAAACTACTATGCAGTAAAATTCAATGCTGAAGGAACAGAAGAAATCAATTTCAACGGTAAAAAATTTACTAATCCAAATTTCGACCCTAATAGAAAAGGAAGAAATGCAATGCATGAATTCACTGGATTTTTAAGAGTACCAGGTTATCCTTCAATGATTGTTATTGATGAAAAAGGTTCTGTTAAGAAAACTATGGTTGGGTACAAAACACCAGAGCAATTGAGAGCAGATATTTAATATGCTACAAAAGCTTTAAATACTTATTACAATTTATAGAATCCCTTTTCCGATATATCGTGAAAAGGGATTCTTTTTTTATTACAACTCTCCTTGATATATCCTTTAATCCATTGCGGCATATTGCTCGCTAGAACCACCAACTTAGGATCTGTTTGTTCAAATAAACGATCATAATTCAGTTTAACAGCATTCGTTATTAATAGTACATCTTGTTTATCATTTATATACAATACTTCCGGTTTGCTTACAACTAAATATCTACTATCATTATATTCAAAACCTATAGGCATTTTACTAAATGATATATTATCTATCCAATTCACTCTTTGATAATCTGTAATGATTTTATGATACCTTTTCTCTTCAAAATGATCTGAGTAAACCACTGACTCATCTTTTTCCTTTACAAATACTAATATACCTTTCGAATCGCTTGACACAATCAAACCGCTTTCTCTTCTCAAATTATAATCAATAAAAAACACATTTAACTGAACTATAAAAATTGCAACCAACACAATCAATATCTTTTTGCTATTAAAACGTTTAAGACAAACTCCTAAACTAAACAAAAACAGCCCTAGACTAAACAATAATGTATAGTGAAAAACAACATTATCTGAAGTTCCAAATGGAAGACCATTTACCACTTTAATACCATAAACCAACAATTGACTTAACCATTCAAACACATAAGCCACGAGCTTTGCTAGATCTAACCATACAAATGAAAAAAACAATATAATAAAACCAGAAAACAACAATAGAGTCACTAATGGAATAGCAACTATATTTCCCAATAAAAAATACCATGGAAATTGGTGGAAATAAAATAACAATAGTGGAAATATTCCAACCTGTGCTGCAATGGATACTGCCACCAAATCTTTAAAATAACGAAAAGCCCACCACTTTGAATAAGTGTACTTTTTAAAAATAGGATAAAAGAATAATATGGAAAAAACGGCGGCATAACTCAATTGAAACCCTATATCATAGATCCACTTAGGGTTTAAACATAAAGAGAATAACATCGCAAACCCAACGGTATTCATAGAATATGGTTGACGCCTATATAAACGAGCTACAGACACTATTGTAAACATTAAAACCGCTCTAAAAACTGAAGCAGATAAACCAGACAATAAAGCAAAACCCCATAAACAGAGTAAAATCAACAACTCTCTAGGAATTCTAGGTATCCATTTAAAAAGAAATTGAAGCATCATAAACAATATCCCTACATGTAAACCTGAAATAGCAAGTACATGCATGACACCTGTATTTTTAAAATCTCGAATCAAATCTGAATCCAATGAGTTTCTTTCTCCAAATAACAAGGAGATTCCCAGTTGCGAAGCTTGATTCAAACTAAAAGCACTTTGAAACCGCTCCATCATATTTAGCCTACCACGAGCCACATCAAGCCCCCAGTTAGATTTTTCACCAATCTTATAGGAATTATTCTCTGAGAGCCTCAACTGCCCGTAAACCTCTTGATTATGCAAATATTTAGAATAATCAAAACCCCCTAAGAAACGCAATGGAGTCAACTTACTAACTCTAGTGTAACAAAACCATTGTTCTCCAATTTTAGGTGTTCTACTATCTAATGGTAAAGACACTAGTAGCTTTCCTTTTACTTCCTTATTATCTATTCCTTCCAAAGACGCATAGAATCGCTGATTATAAGAATTGCTTTTTAGCTCTTCTCCGAATACAATAGATATGGAATGATTTTCATTATCCATAAAAGGTTCAATATGATTTAACTGATATGAATTAGCATCATGTATGTGATAGGTAACCAATCCCAATGAAAAGAATGTAAAACAAGTCATTGCATAAAATAGCAAAGACAACCAGGAATATTTAAAGTATTGAAATGGTTTCAAAAAAGAAATAAGAATCAAGCCAACAATTGCTATTATTAATAACAATACAGCCCGACCAAAACCAATAAATTCATTGGAAACCAACCCTATGATAAAGGTTGTAAGTATCCCTAAAAAAGAAAATTTCAATACCCTCATTATATAAAGATATTGAAATTTTAAATATGTTTTTCAGTAAGTAACTGTCTTACAACATCGTTTTGTCGTAAACTCTGTTAATCTGAGCAAATGTTTTATGATAATAAGCTTCTTTAGTAGAAGAGATAATAACCCCCTTTGATGTAGAAGAATGAATAAATTTAATTTCATCATCTAATACTTCTGTAACAATTCCTACATGACTAATTCTAGATCCTCTTGTTTTAAAGAAAATCAAATCACCTTTTTGAGCTTCATTCTTAGTAACCTTATCTCCTATTGTTGCCATATCTCGAGAACTTCTTGGCAAGGAAATATTAAAAGTATTAAATGCTGTAGTAACTAACCCCGAACAATCCATCCCATTTTTGGTTGTTCCTCCAAATCGATAACGCACTCCTATATTATCATTTGCAACATTAAGAAGTTGCTCTGTCAAATAGTTGATTTCATCTAACTCTTCATTTGCATCTATCTCTTCTAATAGAGCTCCTAATTCTTCGACACTAACCTTCTCTTTATCTACATAAGCGTATTCAGCGTTTTGAGCTTCAGCTTTCTTAGCGGGCTTCTTTTTCTTTGGTCCATTTTCAAGTTGCATATTACTAGCATTTTCATTTGACCATATCTGTTCAGTGGCTAAAAAACTTAACAATACTAAAGCTAAAACGTATTTTTTCATAGGATTCTGCAATGGGTTATCTTACAAATATAAATTTATTTTTTAAATGTCAAAGCTAAATTTTCAATTATTGCCTTAGCAGTCTGCATACTAGCACCTTTTCCACCTAATTTTTCAATTAATAAATCGTAATTATTCAACATTTTCAAACGGGTCTCTCCGCTAATTATTTTTAAAAACTCTTCTTCTATTCTTTTGGTATTGCAGTCATCTTGAATTAACTCCACTACAATATCATCGTCCATAATTAAATTCACTAGCGAGATATAGCGCAACTTAATAATTCGTTTAGCAATAGCATAAGAAATAGGACTGCCCTTATACAAAACTACTTGAGGCACTCTAAATAGCGCAGTTTCTAACGTAGCTGTTCCAGAAGTTACCAAAGCTGCATGAGCTACATTAAGCAAAGCATATGTTTCTTTAAACACTAAAGAGCAATTGGTGCTTTTAATAAACTTCTCATAGAATTCACGTTCTTGTCCTGGTGCACCTGCAATCACAAATTGATAATCTGTGTATTTACTTGTCACACTTAACATTTCGGTCAACAATTTGCTAATTTCTTGTTTACGACTACCTGGTAAAAGAGCTATAATAGGTCTTTCATCCAATCCGTGTTTCATTCTAAAATCTTCAATCTCTTTAGAACGAAAATCCTCAATCTCATCAATCAACGGATGTCCTACAAACTGAACAGCATAACTGTGCTTAACTTCATAAAACTCTTTTTCGAAAGGCAATATCACATACATATAATCAACATCTCTCTTGATTGCCTTAATCCTACTTTCTTTCCAAGCCCATATTTGTGGTGAAATATAATAATGAGTAGGTATTTGCCTTTCCTTTGCCCATTTAGCAATACGCATATTAAAGCCTGGGTAATCAATAAAGATAATAGCGTCAGGATTGAATTTTTCGATATCCTTTTTACAAAAAGAGATATTCCTTAATATGGTCTTTAAGTTTTGCAAAACTTCTATAAAGCCCATAAAAGCCAAATCTTTATAATGCTTTACCAAAGTCCCCCCTACAGCCTGCATAAGATCACCACCCCAAAAACGTATTTCCGCCTTAGGATCATTCTCATACAATGCCTTCATTAAATTAGAACCATGTAGGTCTCCTGATGCTTCTCCAGCTATAATATAATACTTCATCTATAAGAACAAGGTTATTATCGTCAATACAATAATTGCTAAAACGCTCCCTCTAGCTTTTAAATCTTGTCGTTTTTTAATCAGTACTGTAAATACCGCTAAATTCAACAAACTCCCTATCGCAATAATCCTGCCTAAATTTTTACTTTTAAGAATAATTTCAAAATTTGAGAATAAATTATAATGTGTAAACAGTTCTAAATAAATTATACTGCCCAATATTGTAGCAATAACTCCAATTAAAAATCCAATAAGCATTTGGACAAACATATTTTTTTTCATTAAATCTCCCATGAATTAAGTTCTGGTATAGCATGATAAGCGGTCAAATCGAATTGCACTGGAACTATAGAAATAAATCCGTGTTCTAAGGCCCATTCATCTGTATCTTCTCCTTTGTCTTGATTAACAAATTCTCCTGTTAGCCAATAATATTCTTTACCATGAGGATTGACTCTCTTATCAAAATTTTCAACCCATGTAGCTTTAGCTTGTCTACACACGCGAATTCCCTTTATATCCTCTGTCTTGAGTTTTGGAAAGTTCACATTTAACACAACCCCTCTTGAAATAGTGTTTTTTAAAGCTTCTTGAGTGATTTTTTTTATAAATGGTTTTACCTGTTCAAAATCGGCACCCCAATCAAAATCCATCAAAGAGAATCCAATAGCAGGAATTCCACTCATACCAGCTTCCATTGCAGCACTCATTGTACCAGAATATATTACATTTATGGATGAATTTGCACCGTGATTTACACCAGAAACACACAAATCTGGTTTTCTATCCAATACTTGCGAAAGTGCAATCTTTACACAATCTACAGGTGTTCCTGAACAACTATATTCCTTATTTATATCAGAATCAATATTCACCTTTTGCAGTGTCAGAGTGCTATTAATTGTTACCGCATGCCCCATAGCCGACTGAGGGCTATCAGGAGCTACAACAACCACTTCTCCTAACTCTTTCATTACATCTATCAAAGCACGGATTCCCGGAGCTACTATACCGTCATCATTGGTAACTAATATCAATGGTTTTTGTTTCATTTCGTTTTTTTATTTACATTCGCTAAAGTAATAAATATATCGTAAATCCTAGTTCAACCCAATGACTGTTTACTTTTCAAAAACAACAGCCCATTTATTAAATTCTGCGTTTTTTAACAAAGAATTATCGGGAAAGACAATTTTTCGACATCAATTTTGGTTACTTTAGATTAAAATATTTTAATGAATACTATTTGGGCATTTATGAAAAAGAACTATAAAGTTATATTTCTCGTACTGGGTATAGCTGCCCTACTTTGGGGCTTTATACCTAAAAAAGATAAAGATAATCCAGAAAAAGACCAACTCCTTTTAGAATTGATAACCTATCTATTGGAAAAAGGGCATTATGACCCAGTTAAGATAGACGATAATTTCTCTAAAGAAGTATATAAAGAATACATCAAAGCACTAGATCCTACGAAGCGCTTTTTCATTCAAGCGGATATAGATGAGTTTGCTAAATATGAATACTTAATTGATGATATGATTCAGTTAAAGGACTTTTCATTTTTTGACCTTACTGAAGAGCGAATTGTTCAACGCATGCACAACGCAAAAGACATCTATAAAGAGATTCTAGCTACACCATTTGACTATAATGTAGATGAAGTTTTTGATGCGGATTATGACAAACAAGCTTTTGCTGCTAATGAAGACGCTTTAAAGCTGCGTTGGAAAAAGCAATTAAAGCTAAATGTTTTATCTACTATTCACGATAAGATGAAAATTCAAGAAGCTGGGAACTCAAAAGAGGAAGACTTGAGTGATGAAGAACTCAGTGAAATTACAGGAGAAATAGATGTTGAAACAACTACAAAAAAGACTCCAGCTGAAAAAGTTGAGATAAAAAGCTTTGAAGAATTAGAAATAGAATCAAGAGAAAGCACCTTAAAATCATTAAATGAATATTTTGAATTTGTCGATGATTTAGAAAGAAAAGACTGGTTCTCAGTATACATCAACACCATTGTTGAACGCTTTGACCCTCATACATTCTATTTCGCTCCGGAAGACAAAGAAAAGTTCGACGAAAGTATGAGCGGTAGTGTTGAAGGAATTGGGGCTCAATTGAGAAAAAAGAATGACATCACAGAAATTACAGAACTTATCCCAGGAGGTCCTGCATGGAGAGGAAAAGAATTAGAACAAGGTGATTTAATTCTTAAAGTAGCTCAAGGAGACGAAGAACCTGTAGATGTTGTTGGAATGCGACTTGAAAATGTTGTAAAACAAATAAAAGGTAAAAAAGGAACAGTTGTTAACCTGACTGTTAAGAAGATAGACGGCACTATAAAAGTAATCTCTATTACTAGAGAAGTAGTAGAATTAGAAGATACTTATGCCAAATCTAGCATTGTAATTGATGGAGACAAAAAATACGGTTTCATTCAACTGCCTAAATTCTATATAGACTTTAAGGACAAAAAAACACGTAATGCCTATACAGACGTAGCAAAAGAAATTGAACATCTTAAAGCACAGAATATAGATGGGATTGTCATGGACTTAAGAAACAACGGAGGAGGATCTCTACAAACCGTTGTTGATATGGCAGGTTTATTTATTCCACAGGGTCCAGTTGTACAAGTTAAATCGTCTCAAGGCAAGAAAGATGTTCTTTACGACAAAGACACAAAAGTTCAATGGGATGGTCCATTAGTAGTTTTAGTAAACAACTTCTCAGCATCTGCTTCAGAAATTTTCGCTGCTGCTATTCAAGACTATAACCGTGGAATCGTTATTGGAAGTAAACATACCTACGGAAAGGGTACCGTTCAAAATGTTGTAGACTTAAATGAACTATTGAAAAACCAACCTTATGGTGATTTAGGAGCATTAAAAGTAACACTTCAAAAGTTCTATAGAATTAATGGGGGCTCTACACAAAAAGAAGGAGTTTTAAGCGATATCATACTTCCAGATCGTTATTCATATATTGATATGGGTGAGCGAGACATTGAAAATGCGATGCCATGGGATAAAATTGACAAAGCAAATTATATACCATTCAAAAATAATTTCCAAAAAGCAATTGCACAAAGTAAAGTTCGTATTGCAAACAATGCACAATTTAAATTAATTGACGAAAATGCTCAATGGATAAACCAACGCAAAGATGAAAAATCTTTTGATTTAAACTTTGATAAATACGAAGCTAAACAAAAGGAAATTGAAGAAATGGCTAAAAAGTTTAAGCCAATTTCAAAATATAACAATCATCTATCATTCAAGTCACTACCGTATGAAAATGAACGTATCAAGGCAGACTCAATTCTAGAAAAGAAAAGAGACAGCTGGCACAATTCGTTAGAACGCGATGTATACATTGAAGAAGCTGTCAATATTCTAAAAGACCTTTCTCAAACCTCTTTATCTATTAAGAACAAACAAAAGGATTTCGAGAAACTATAATTCATGCACACTAAAAATAAATCTAACACATCTATTGCGCTCCAAAAATTTAAAAAGAATTTTTGGGGCGTTTTGTGTTTTTGGTTTATCATAGCACTTTCCTTTCTATCTATTTTTGCCTATTTCATCATTCCTGACGATTCACAGCATGCAAATTCTGGAGACATTAGTTTAAGATCTCAGTCTCCTGGTTTTAAAATTAATGTTTTAAACCAGCACCCCCAACCTATTAAAACATGGAATGAATATTGGAATGGTAGAACCAATCCATCTTCAAGCATACCCCTTTCAGAATATCATATTGAAAAAGACACACTTTTTTATAAAGCATATTCAAACAATCCGGCACTTGAAGAAGAGCACAATCTATTCATTGGAGAATATTCACAAGAACAATTAGGTAATCTAATCAAAGAAAAAACATATTATTTAGGCACAGACAACCAAGGAAGAGATTTTTTAAGTCGGCTTATCTTAGGCTCAAGGGTCTCCTTAGCCATTGGTTTTATAGCTGTTTTTATATCATTAATAATCGGAATTACACTAGGTTCTGTAGCAGGTTATTTTGGAGGATGGATAGATAGTTTCATTCTTTGGCTCATTAACATTGTATGGTCTATACCCACTCTTTTATTAGTTATAGCTATAACATTAGCCATAGGAAAAGGATTTTGGCAAGTATTTATTGCTGTAGGCCTCACTATGTGGGTAGAAGTCGCAAGAGTAGTCAGAGGTCAAGTAATAAGTATAAAAGAACAACAGTATATAACTGCCGCCAAAGCGTTAGGATATTCGAATTTAAGAATCATACGAAAACATATTTTACCGAATTGTATGGCTCCTATAATAGTTATCTCTGCTGCAAACTTTGCTTCTGCAATACTCGTTGAAAGCGGATTGAGTTTCTTAGGTCTGGGAGCTCAGGTTCCAGTTCCTAGTTGGGGTGCTATGATTAAAGAGAACTATAATTACATAATACTAGGAAAACCATATTTAGCCCTTATTCCCGGTATTGCAATGTTCTTATTAGTAATGAGTTTCATGCTTATTGGAAATAGCCTTAGAGATGCTTTAGACACCAAAAACTAACTATCTCACCAATAGTTTTCGAATTTCTGACCGATTACCATTAAACACATTCACATCTACCTTACCATCTATCCCATTTATCACACCTTTCTCAGTAAATTGCCAGAAATGCCATTCCGGTTTAATTTCCTCTACAAAGAAATTGTAGTTCGCAATCCATACAACATGGTCTGGAAACCATTTCTGTAGATTCTTAGAGTAATAATGCTCTCCCGAATAAAGTATAGGTTTAATCTTATATTCTTTCTCAACAATATCCATCCATTTTTTCAACCCTACCACCAAACTATCCATAGACTGTCTTTTAGGTAATTCTTCAATATCCAAAACAGGAGGCAAATCCCCTTCACTTAAACGAACATTTTTTATAAAGTTATGCGCTTGCTCAACTGAGTTTTCATCAGGTCTATAATAATGATACGCACCTCTGATAAAATGATTTGCACGAGCACCTCTCCAATTCAATTCAAATGCTTTGTCTTTTCCATCTGTTCCCATAGTAGAACGAATAAAAACAAATTCCAACAAACTATGTTGAGCAATGGAATCAATTTCTTCCCAAGAAATAATTCCTTGATATTGAGACACATCAAAACCTATCATTTTTTCTGAATGCCTACTTAACACTTCAACATTTCTGATGTCATATACCGTTTTCTCAGCTTTCAGATCCTTATCAGAATTAAATAAATAATTTATACCATCCTTAAAAGAAATACCAAACCAAATACCAAACCCCACAAAAATAATCGCAACACTAATCCATTTGACACGACTCCATATCAAAACTCCCTTAGGCTGCTTTTTTTTTCTTTTGCGTACTGGTTGCTTTCTTATATTTTTAGTCGAGGAAGTCATAACAAAAATTTGAGCGCTAAAATACAATATATAGTATAAAAGAATCAATACTTATACTCCATTTTATACATTCAAGAAATCAAAAAAGTGCTTACAACAACTCGAGAATATCCAACAAAACATCATTATTATTTTGTATACAAAATACCTTTACATGTAAAATTAAAACTTCTAAATAATATTAAATTTTGTAATATATTTGTGATTAAATTATTATAACACTAACAAAATTTAATTACGAAAAAATTAGCTTTAGGCTTAATCATTCGTAAGTTTATCATCATGCAGCAAAAGCGATGACAATGGCGGAAATTCACAAGATGGTACTTACACTGTGAAATTAATTGGAAGCTCAAATGTAGACATACAACAAATTGCTATTACTAAAGGTGATGGTACTACAGAAACTTTCATGGAAGATTACGGAAATTCATGGGAAAGAGAAATCACTACAAAAAATGGATTTTCAGCAGAAGCAAACGCACGTGTGACTGATGGCAAATCTGGAAAATTAGAAGCACAAATAATTAAAGATGGTAAAGTAATCAAAACTAGTAATTCAGAAGGCCCTATTCTGCTAGTATCAGTCTCTACCTTCCAATAACACAAAACCTTGTACCCCAAAAGTTTTACCGCTTCTTGGGGTATCATTTTATTGTTCTAACCGCAAAACAGGTACTGGGAGTTTTATTCCACTTTCCTTAAACTGCCTATCTATTTCAAATCTAATATCACTGGAAATTCTATCATTATCAAAAGCCTTATTTATAAAATAATGCAATACGAATCTAACAGAAGACTCTCCAAATTCATTCAAAAAAACAAGAGGCGCAGGTTCTTTTAAAACCTCAGGATTACCTCTAACTGACCCCAATAACAGCTCTTTTACTTTTTGCGAATCCGTTCCTATATAAACCCCTACATCAATCTTAACACGAACAACTTCATTATTCTGAGTCCAATTCCGAATAGTATCATCCATAAACTTCCTGTTAGGAATAATGAAAACTCGGTGATTTCTTGTAATTGCTGTTGTTGAACGCAGATGAATCATCTCTACACGAGCTACCTCTCCTTCAATTTCTATAACATCACCTACAGTTAGTGTCTTATCTAAAAGTATATAGATCCCCGCAATTAAATCTTGAAATATTTTTTGCAGAGCAAACCCCAAACCTACAAACAAAGCTGCAGAAGCCGTTAAAAACATATTAATATTTATACCTACAGCATTCAGTATAAAAAAGAACATGATAATATAAACGAAATAACTTACGAAATTAAAAACACTATTTAATCGACCAACATCCTCCATATTGGTGACTTTAACAATCGTCTTCTTCAAAAAGCGCAACCCAAACCGAGTCAATAACAAAGTAAAGACAATAAATATAACCGTCCCTATAGTTACACTTATCGACTTACTAGCATAAATTTCATACTCTAAAAGCCATTGTAGCCATTTTCCAATTTTCATTCTTATTCCAAATTAATTTAACATCAAAATTATTTCTCCAAACACACCCTACCACCCATTAAACTTGTAAAAACAGATAAAAAACTATTTCTTAAGTCACACAGACTTATTACAGCCGTCCTCAGAAACGAGTATTTCCAAAAACAATTGTTTTTATTTAAAGATACCACCAAATAAAACATTTATCCAAAATCATACTAAAATTACACATCCCATTCTTTTTACAATTCACAAATAACAAAGAGATAGCCAAATTCAATTATTGATCTTTGTATATTAGCTCATTAATTACTAAAAAATAAATCTATGAAAAAACTATTACTTGCTCTTGTCATTTTAGGCTACAGCCAGTCCGAAGCTCAAGTTAAATTTAGAGGAGGAGTAAAAGCAGGGTATGCTGCATCAACAATAAATAATTTAGATGCAGATTATAGAAACGGGTTATACGCAGGTGTGTATGGAGATTTAAACTTATCCAGAATTTACAGTATGCAATTCGAAATGCTATACTTACAACAAGGAGTTAGTGATTTACATGTATACCAAGGAAACAATCTTGCACCACAAATCCTGGATGTAAATAGAAATTATTTATCCCTCAACTTACTCAACAAATTCTCTTTCAACAAAATTTCTATGTTTGTTGGACCTGGATTAGATATTAAAATTTCAGACAACAGCAATAGTTTACGCAATTACAGAGAATCACAGGATTACTATTCACTACCCTATGAAAACAATAGTGATGTAGATTTAACTATCAATATTGGAGTTGCCTTTAAAATAAATAACAATTTTTCTATTGAAGGAAGACTAAGACAAGGTATTATAGAGCAGATATACACCAACTCTGCTAATTATTACGGTGATTCAAACTTAAACAAATCATTTCTACTAGGTCTAAACTACACTTTTGACTAACAGCCTAAAACAACAAACCACCGAACAATATCGGTGGTTTGTTGTTTTTCAACATAATTTAAAACCTGTATACCCATCAAAATAGGACAAATAAAAAAGTCCTTTCGTTTCCGAAAGGACTTTTCTTAATGTGCGGGTGAAAGGGCTCGAACCTTCACACCTTGCGGCACTAGATCCTAAGTCTAGCGTGTCTACCAATTCCACCACACCCGCTTTTGTTTCATTAATCGGTTGCAAATATACGAACTGTTTTTTAATACGCAAGAAAAATATTATTTTTTTTTATTCTTACGTTTGTAGAGCTTTAAGTAATTAAAATATCTATTGATAAAATGATGAATTCAAAACAATTCGTTCAAGAAAATAAAGACCGTCTAATTGACGAACTTATTGAACTTTTAAAAATGCCATCTATTAGTGCTGACAGCGCTTATTCACAAGACGTAATCAACACGGCTGAAGCAGTAAAAGAAAGCCTTGAAAAAGCAGGCTGTGACACTGTAGAAATGTGTGAAACTCCAGGTTACCCAATCGTATATGGTGAGAAAATGATTGACCCAAGTTTACCAACCGTTTTGGTTTACGGGCATTATGACGTTCAACCAGCAGATCCGATTGAATTATGGACATCTCCTCCTTTCGAACCTGTTATTAAAAAAACTGATATTCACCCAGAAGGAGCTATTTTCGCGCGTGGCGCTTGTGACGACAAAGGTCAGATGTTCATGCACGTAAAGGCATTCGAATACATGATTTCAAACAATACACTTCCATGTAATGTGAAATTCATGATTGAAGGTGAAGAAGAAGTTGGTTCTGAAAGTTTAGCATGGTTTGTAAAAAGAAACCAAGAAAAATTAAAAAACGATGTTATTCTGATTTCAGACACTGGAATGATTTCAAATACTCAACCTTCTATCACAACAGGTCTAAGAGGCCTTAGCTATGTAGAAGTAGAAGTTACTGGACCAAACAGAGATCTTCACTCAGGTTTATATGGAGGAGCTGTAGCAAATCCTATCAACATATTAACTAAAATGATTGCTTCTCTTCATGATGAAAACAATCATATTACTATTCCAGGCTTCTACGATAAAGTAGAAGAACTCTCTAGAGAAGAACGCGATGAAATGGCAAAACGTCCATTCTCATTAGAAGACTATAAAAAAGCGCTAGACATAGACGAAGTTTATGGAGAAAGTGGGTACACAACCAATGAAAGAAACTCTATTCGTCCAACTTTAGACGTTAATGGAATCTGGGGAGGCTATACTGGTGAAGGAGCTAAAACAGTAATTGCTAGTAAAGCTTTTGCTAAAATCTCTATGCGCTTAGTCCCAAACCAAGATTGGGAAGAAATTACCGAATTGTTTAAAAAACACTTTGAAAGCATAGTTCCTAAAGGAGCTAAAGTTGTAGTAAAACCACATCATGGAGGTCAAGGATATGTTACACCTATAGACTCTATTGGATATCAAGCTGCATCTAAAGCTTACACAGATACTTTTGGCGTTACACCTATTCCAGTTCGTTCAGGAGGAAGCATACCAATTGTAGCCTTGTTTGAAGAAGAATTAGGATCTAAATCTATTATGATGGGCTTTGGACTTGACTCAGATGCTATCCACTCTCCAAATGAACATTTTGGAGTATTCAATTACTTAAAAGGTATTGAGACAATTCCATTGTTTTATAAGTATTTTACTGAATTAAGTAAATAAGAATCTTTTAATAAAAAAAGAGGAAGCTAAGCTTCCTCTTTTTTTATTTTCCTAATCTAAAAACAATCGAGATTGCATTCTCACTAGTCCATTAGTCAAGAATTAATATCTTTCCCTTTATTCTTTTCCTCTATCCACAATCCCATATATTTAGTATTCTGTAAAAAACTATGCTTCATCACTTGTCCTAAAAAACAATTCTGACGATGTGATTCAAGATTTGAAAAAACGCTTTCTAGCTGATCCTGAAATTGAACACAATGAGAAGTATTGGCATATACCTCATTTAACAACTCTACACCTAATTGTAGTTTCTCATTCCAAACTTCTTCATTTGTATAAAGTAATATTGCCTTATCTACAATTGCGTTTAATTCATCTTCAATAAATCCTCCCCAATCAAAACCCATTGTCATAGCCTCAGATCCAACAGATGTTGTAACACTTGGAGTTCCCGCCCGCATAGCATCAATAAACTTCCCTTTCAGTCCAGCTCCAAAAGAGATAGGCGCTAACATCACACGGGCATCACCAATCACATCCAAAGCATCTTCCGCTCTTCCATGTATTAAGAATCCTTGCTTTTCATTATGTAATTGAAATACTTTCTCTGACGGATACGCACCATAAACATGCATTTTCACTTTTGGCAATTTAGTTCGAATCAATGGCCAGACTTCATTCTTAATACTCAAGACAGTCTGCCAATTTGGTTCGTGTATAAAATTTCCAATAAAAACGAACCCCTCTCTTTCCTCGAAACTTTTGAAATTTCGTTGAACTTCTTTTGTCAATTTTTCTTCTAGAAAAGGTAAAAAATACAATATTTCATCAGGTACTTTAAACTGATCTACTAATAAATCACGTTCATATTTTGATATCAGAAGTGATAAATCACAACGCATAATACTAGCTAACTCGCGCTTAGTTCTATCTGAATACAAAAAAGGGTTTAAATCTTTTTCCTCTCTCTTTATCATTCCCTGACGTGCAAATCTCAAAAAATGCAAATCTTCTGTATCCAATATCGTCATAGCTCGAGGACATTGCTCTCCAATTTTCCATCCAAACTGTTCTTCCATCATAAAGCGATCATATAAAACAATATCAGGATTTAGATTTTTCAACACCTCATCACTTTTGGAATCATTTAATCTAATTTCTATTTCATGAATTTCAAAAATGCTTAAATCATCACTATATTCAGATTTATTAGCCGTAGAACCAAAATAAATCTCCATTCCGCAATTTTTGAAAAAATTCAACAATTGCAACATTCTCTTACCTGCTGCTGACGATTTAGATTCAGGCCACACCTGACCAATAACAAGCAAACACTTGTTCTTAAGTACTGTTCCCATCCTACAAAAATAAGTCTTTGAATCGTAGAAATCCATTCTCATTTTTAATCTGTCTTATATTTCTTATTTTTGTACAAAACGAAAAGGAATTATGTTAGGTTTAAAACTTTTGACAGACCCAAGATGGGCTAATATTGCTGAATCAAATTTAGAGGAAATCTTAACCGACCACTGCTGGTGTGAACAAAAAGCAGCAACTAACGCTATTACTATTATCGCCTACAATTCAGAACACGAAGATTTGGTTACTGAATTAACTGATATCGCCATAGAAGAAATGGAACATTTTAAAATGGTACACGAGATCATAAAAAAAAGGGGATACGCATTAGGTAGAGAACGCAAAGACGATTATGTGAATCAATTATATAAATTCATGAAAAAAGATGGTAGCAGAAACGATGCTTTTATAGACAGACTACTTTTTGCAGCCATGATTGAGGCTAGAAGTTGTGAACGATTTAGAGTATTATCACAAAATATAGATGATGAAGAATTAAAGAAATTCTATTACGACTTAATGGTTTCTGAAGCTAATCATTATACTATATTTCTAAAATACGCGCGTAAATACACCGAAAAAGTAGATGTAGATAAGCGTTGGAGTGAATGGTTAGAGTTCGAAGGTAATCTCATCCAAAGCTACGGTACCAAAGAACACATACATGGTTAAAACAAAAAAGCTTCAGAAAATTTTCTGAAGCTTTTTATTTATTCTTACTTTCCTACAGTAGCCGTCCATTCAATTCCACTAACATCAATCATCCTCAGCACCAATGATTCTCGTGTATCTAAAGAAACAGGCAAACTCAAGTTAGCCTTTGCACCTAAAGGAATCACCAAGCTATGTTTTCCAGGTTTAATGTGAGCCACGTATATATTCTCAATATTAGAAGGCGAAAGTTTTGAAAGTGCCTCACCATCCCATTTATGTAGTATTTCTCCCGATTGTGTTTCCAATTGAATACCTATCAGGAAAGAACCATATACATCAGCTCCTTCTACCCTATACACTTGAAATTTCAATTCATTATTTTGCAATCTTACATCCGTCAATTCTAATTTCGGCTTTACAGACTTATTATGGAGTGTTCCAAAAACACCACCATGAAATACCTGATTAGTATACAATGTTAGCCCAAGAACAGCAAAAGATCCAACAAAAACTATAGGTTTTAAATTTTTGATTGGCAATTCTCCAGAACCTAAGAGACCAAACCACTTTTTAGTAGTAAAGCTTAAATTATTCTTACTAAAATAATAATCTAAAGAACCAATCCCACCTCCTGTAAGAAATAGCATAAAGCCCGTAGACACACCTAAAACACCTATTTGCCATTCATCCAAACAAGTTGTTCCAATCCATCCAGACCCCAACAAAATTCCCATGGCCAAAGAAAAAACTCCAACAGCCATTAATCTCGTAAAAAGTCCAAGCATAATGAACAGACCTACTATAGCCTCTACTACCGTAAATACAACCATAGCCCACCACAAAGCATCAGGATGAGTCACCAAATACTCAATGATAGGTTTAATACCCAAAGCATTGGGTAAAAAATGATTAAACTTAACACCGATGTACCCAGCTTCAGTTTCTATTAATTTATTCTCTAGTATTAACCTTCTCCAAAAAGCAGAAAAATAAGTCCACCCTACAACCATTCGAAGGCCAAGAGTAAAAAAACCAGCCGTTGTAAACGACTGTTTATTAAAAGTTTGCATAGTATTATTTGATAAAATTGTATTATAACATTAATTTCTTAGCGATATATTATAATAGAGCCAACTTTATCTTTTGAAACATAAGGTATAATGGAGGATCTGTTCCTGCCAATTGCAAAATATAGTCTTCACTAATATTCTCCTTCCTATTAAAAAAAAGATTTGCATCTAATGACGTAGCAAATGAAATTGTATTTTTAAAAAAGATGTTTTTTACTAAAACAGATTGCTCCGATTGACTAGAAGAATTAAGCATAGAGCAACTTAAACTTCCAGTACCCAAAAGAGCCTTACTAACAGATAGTGGTTTCTCTACCTCAAAATCAAAAGCTCCAAATAAATTCTGTTTTGCAGAACACCCGATTGAAGCAAATACAGTAAGTACTATCCAAAGACAACATTGCAATTGCACCGAAAAGGTCCTCTTTAACAATTTCATTAAAGTTTTGTTTTTTAAATTTCATCCAAAGCTAAGAACTTTTAATATAAAAAACTCTTTTATACCAAAAGTTCATCACAAAGAAATATTCACTATTTAAAAAATCAACCTCTGAAACACAGAATGCTAATATTAAACACAGTCCTATCAAAACTACACAAGAGCTAAAAAAAAACACATTCAACTATTGTATAATTAATCTTATATTCTATATTTGTAGAACAAGAACTACAAAAGTAGTCTGCACTATCAATAAAACTGATTATGATTAAACTACCACAAACAGAAGAACAATTAATGGAATATATATGGGAGCTAGAAGAAGCTTTTGCTAAAGACTTATTAGAAAAATACCAAGACCCTAAACCAGCTCAAACTACTCTAGCAACCCTATTAAAAAGATTAGCAGAAAAAGGATTCATCGATTATAAAACCTTTGGTAATTCACGTGCCTATTTTCCCATCATTAAAAAAGACGATTACTTCTCCACACATGTAAATAAAATGGTAGAAAGTTTTTTTGACAATTCGGCTTTAAAGTTTGCTTCCTTCTTCACACGAAAAAGCAAGATGACAAAAGATGAATTAGAAGAGCTAAAAAAAATAGTAGAAGATCAACTTAAAAAACATTAAAATATGCTAGTATATCTTATTCAAATAACCCTAAACCTAGCTCTGACCTATATTATTTACAAATGGACACTGGAGAATTTAAAAACACATAGATTTAATCGTTTTTACCTCTTGACTTCTGTAATTTTATCACTGCTGTTACCTTTAATTTCAATTAACTCCAATACTAGTTTACCAGAATTACAGTCTAGTATAACTGAAATCAGTGAAATAATAATAAACCCAAACGAAATTCAAAAAACACAAACTATTTTCAATTGGACTACACTTTTATCTTTAATATATTTTATTGGTTTGGGGATTTCTATATTCAAATTTAGTAACAGTATTATCAGATTATTAAATCTAAAAAAGCATGGAAGACAAGTCAAGAAAAACCAACAACATTTCGTGTTATTAACAAGTGTCAAAACCCCATTCACTTTTGCTAGCACGATTTATTTACCCGATATTACTCCAATAGACATGTCTGATGACATCATCCTACATGAAATAGCACATGTTAAACAAAAGCACAGTTTAGACATACTCTTTATTGAACTACTACACTGTTTCTTTTGGTTTCATCCTATATTCTCTTTCTTTAAAAAATCTATTGCTTTAAATCACGAGTTTCTTGCTGATGAGGAAGTCACAAGTAACCGTACAAATACCGCTGATTATTTAAAATTACTATTAAACCAAACCTATGATAACAATGAATTACCATTAAGTAGTTCGTTTAATTTCAACTTAACTAAAAAACGTTTCATTATGATTACAAGAAAAAACAATCCGCTTAAAAATGCTTTAAGCATTACATTAGCATGTGCTGCAATCACCCTAACAGGGATAACATCTACTCAAGCACAAGAAAAGAAAACAAAAAATGAACAAACTAAAGTTGCTATTAAAGCACAGGAAAATGCAGAATACCCTGGAGGTATGGAGGCTTTTCAACAATACTTTATAAGTTCTGTAAATACTGACCTCATCAAAAAGGAAGAAACTCAAGAGAGAATTTTGATAATACTACAATTTAATATTGAAACAGATGGCAGTATTGTAGATGCACAGATTTTACGAAGCAATGCAAATGAAGAAGGGAATGAAATGATGCTAGAAGTTCTGAAAAACTCTAAAAAATGGAAACCAGCTAAAATGGACGGAAAGACCATTAAAAGTCAATTTACATTACCTATTACCATACAAATAGATGATAATAAAACTACTTCTTAAATAACTTTCTACAGTTTTAAGAACAGTCATTCCTCTTATAAATCGATTTATGAAAGAAATGACTGTTCCATTTAACAAATCTCCCAGTCATTTATATCATTTCATTTTACGAAAAACACAACATCTTCTAAATATAAGCAAGCTATTACCCTAAAGATTAAAACTTGATTTAAAAGAAACTCAAACCATTACTCAAGTCACTTTTTAAATGCTATATTCTTCTTAATTAACAATCAAGCCGTTTTAAAATTATTATTTTTGGGTTTTCATTTCTAAATTATTTAAATTGGATAATACTACCCCAACATTAATCACATTCGCGATTTATCTGATAGGTGTTCTAGCCATCGGAATTATAGCCTATATAAGAACTAAAAATTTCTCTGATTACATACTAGGAGGAAGAAGCTTAGGAAGTTTCGTAACCGCAATGTCTGCAGGTGCTTCAGATATGTCTGGCTGGTTACTTATGGGGCTACCGGGCGCTATTTGGGTTTTCGGACTATCAAAAAGCTGGATTGCTATTGGATTAATAATAGGTTCATATTTAAACTGGCTACTAGTGGCAGGACGATTAAGAGTGCATACAGAAATAAATAATAATGCCTTAACTCTTCCAAACTTTTTTCATGAGCGTTTCGGCAACCAAGGAAAAATCTTAAAAATACTTTCAGCACTAGTTATACTTTTCTTTTTTACAATTTACTGTGCCTCTGGTGTCGTTGCTGGAGCTCGTCTATTCGAAAGTCTTTTCGAAATGTCTTATTTAAACGCCATGATATTAGGAGCTACTGCTACAATAGCATATACTTTCATAGGCGGTTTTTTAGCTGTTAGTTGGACAGACACTATTCAAGCTACTCTAATGCTTTTTGCATTAATTCTAACACCTATTATGATTATAATAGGAACTGGTGGATGGGATGAAGTCAATGCGCTAATTCAAACAGCCTCTATAGAAAACAATATTTCATATTCTAGCTTAACCTCTGGGGTAAGCACCATAGCAATTGTAAGCGCAGCGGCTTGGGGACTTGGATATTTTGGACAACCACATATACTTGCTCGTTTCATGGCAGCAGGAACAGTAAAGTCTTTAAAAAACGCTAGAAGAATTGGAATCACTTGGATGATACTTTGCATGGGAGGAGCAGTAGCAATCGGATATTTAGGCATCGCATATTTTAATGCTTTTCCTGAGCACGCATCAGGTGTTAACCACGATAATGAACGTATTTTCATTGAATTAGTTCAACACTTATTCAATCCATGGATTGTTGGAATTCTCCTATCTGCAATTCTAGCGGCTGTTATGAGTACACTTAGTTGTCAGCTATTAGTTTGCTCTAGTGCATTGACAGAAGACTTTTACAAAGGTTTTATACGCAAAAATGCACAACAAAAAGAGTTAGTATGGGTAGGAAGATTAACAGTTCTTCTAGTTGCAATTATATCAATCATTATCGCCCTAAATCCTGAAAGTAAAGTATTAGAACTTGTATCTCATGCTTGGGCAGGTTTCGGAGCTGCATTTGGTCCTTTGGTTCTTTTCTCTATTTTCTGGAAACGAATTAATGGAACAGCAGCTATTGCAGGAATGCTAACAGGTGCTCTAATTGTAATATTTTGGCCAATTTTATTCGGCAATGAACTATATGAAATTATTCCTGGCTTTATAGGCTCCACTCTAGTTATTGTTCTTGTTTCATTAACAACAAAAAAACCGAACGATGCCATAGTAGAGCGATTCCAAGAAGCAGACGCAATCTATAAAAGAGAATCATAAAGAGTTTTTACCATATTTATTAAAACGAGGCTGTCCCAAAAAGACAGCCTCGTTTTGTTTATAGCTTGTCCAATCTAATTTAAAATAAACAACATTCTTATTACTCTAAAGAACACTACTAAGTCTTCAATAAGAATCGAAATAATAAACCAATACTTAATTATCACCAATAACTTCTCCCTATTTACTAATTAGAAACAAATAATTATGAAAGTAAAACACTAATTATATTAACATTTATTGGTTCATTAGCTTTTATGAATTGTTCTAGTGACGATAACAAAGGATCGAATCAAGACTGTGTGGATTGTAAATTTATGGGAACAAGTATAAAATATTGCCACACAGAAGGCGATGATTTCTACCCCATAAGAAGAGCAGGAACAAACACTAAAGTTCCTCTTGATGGATTAAATGGTCAGAGGCTAAAGCTGGGTTATTAGAATTATGCGACTAAACTAGTATTTTCAAACTATTATAGGGGCTGTATCATTAATAGAAACAACCCTTTTTGTTTTTTAATACTTAGCAAATTGATTTAAATATCACGAAACCTAGCAGTCAATAGAATCTCTCACTTTCTTAGTCAAACTCCCATACACCAATTCATAAGAGTGTAGAATTAGTTCACTTATTAATTTCAAATCGAGACAACCTTGGCAATAAACAGTATTCCAATGCTTTTTACTCATGTGATAACCCGGAGTAATTTCGTCATAATTCGCACGCAATTCCTCCGCCTTTTCAGGATCACATTTCAAATTAATAGTGCCAACTCCTTCTTCCCACTTCTTTAATGATAATAAAGCAAACATCTTACCACCAACTTTAAAAACCAAAGTATCCTCATCAAAAGGAAAGTGCTCTGTCACTCCTTTTAAACCATAGCAATAATCGTAAATTGAAGAAATTGGTATCATCGTTTTCCTATTTTTCCCAAGTGGGTGTATTTAAATCCTCTTTCATACTTTAATCCATATCCAAAGATCCTATCTAAAGATGCATGACTAAAGAGGATTAATCCTGCTACTAAAGCTATTTCATAATCCATAAACCACCCAACAAGCAAAACTATAATAGCTAAAGCCCTGTGATGAAATAAATTATATATCCAAGCACCCATCTTTTCATTAATTAGATAGCCAAACATGGATAAATCAGGAGCTAACAGAAGTCCAAAAAACCACCACCAACTATAACCTAAGATCGAAAATAAAAATACTCCTAATCCAAATAAAGCAATCTCTTCGAGTCGGACTAATTCTTTCATACATTCTCAATATTATAAAGCACTGGTTTACTAGGACTAGCATCATTCTCAAATGGAGCAATCTGCAAGTTTAAAATATAGAATCCATCATTAATCTTGTTTTCCACATAGACCATCTCCGTAATAGTACAGTCCATTCTGGCCTCTTCCCCTATTTTAACCACATCATTAATACCCCAAAAAGCCTTATGGGAAACCAACATCCCCTCATCTTTTTCCTTATCTACACTCGGCAAATCAATCAACAAATGTTTCACACCTTGTTCCTTTATATACAAAGTGGCTTCAACATCTAAATAAGGGGGATTTGTATGAGAATAGTTTTTAGAAAGCTTATCACCGCCATTCGGCAAAGTTCGAATCACTAAAGCTTCCTGTCCATTACTTTTAAACTCTGATTGAATAAGCTCCTTTGTAATAACAAAATCATCTCCACTTTTAATAGGCACAACTGTAATCAATTGACTTAAAAAGACAAATGTTTTTAACTGCTTATTTATACTGTAAAAATCATGTGTAATATGTCCTAAACACTCCGTATGAGTACCATGAGCATGAGGATTAAAAACAATCGTATTGAAGTTCGTTGACGATTGTCCTTCACTTACCTTCCCTACCCATCCATCTATACGAACTGGCTGTATTTCAGGCTTATCTAAATACCATGCAATTGGATTATCCAAAGAATCTCGCAAAGACATTGAAATATCTAAGGGTTTTGAAAAATCAATTTGATACTCCTTTTGTCCGATCGTTAAAACTGCTTTCACTTTTTTTATTTCAAATCTAACCAAAATAAGTCAGAAGCAATTCCATCGCTTAAAAATTTTCCATCGTTTGTTATAGTCAATACCCCATTAGAAAAAAGCATTAATTTCTTTTCTATAAAGCGATGAGACATTTTTAAAATATGTTCTTTAAACTCCACACCAAACTCCTTTGAAATTCGTTCTACATCTACCCCCCAAATCGTGCGCAATCCTGTCATAACATATTCATTATATCGATCACCGACAGTAAGTTTTTCTGACTCAGAAGGCAAAACACCTTCTTCAAGAGACTTTATATACAACGCGTTATTAGAAATATTCCAACTGCGGCTAACTCCATTAAAACTATGTGCAGAAGGCCCAATCCCTAGATAACTTTTTCCCAACCAATAGGCTGAATTATTCTTTGAAAAAAAACCTGGTTTAGAAAAGTTAGACAGTTCATAATGAATAAACCCTTCTTGTTGTAATCTTTCAATCAACATCATGAAATGGGTATGAGCAATACCGTCATCAGGCTGTGGTATTTTTCCTTTTTCTATTAATTTATATAAAGCCGTCTGTCTCTCCACCGTTAAAGCATAGCTAGAGATATGTGAAATACCCAACTGTAACACTTTCTCTATATTATACAGCCAACGCTCTTCAGCTAATCCAGGAATCCCATAAATCAAATCAACTGAAATATTATCAAAATGTTCACTAGCATACAGAAGGCTATTCCATGCCTCCTCTGCTGTATGTGCACGATTCATCATTTCTAAATCCTCTTGATGAAATGATTGTACACCAATGCTCAACCTATTCACACGACTACTTTTTAAAGCATCGATAACTCCAACACTTAAATCATCCGGATTAGCTTCCAATGTAATTTCAGGATCAGAAATCACTAAATAATTATCAAAAACAGTCTGTATTATCGAATCTATTTCTTCCTGCTTTAAAACACTGGGAGTACCCCCACCGAAATAAATAGTTTCAACAGACTCTCCAGATAATTCTTCTTTTCTCAGAATTAATTCCTTTTTCAACATGTTTAACAACTCTTCTTTCTTTTTCAAAGAAGTAGAGAAATGAAAATCACAATAGTGACACGCTTGTTTACAAAAGGGAATATGAATATAAATACCTGCCATTACTTTTTAACTCGTTCTTGATTTTGTTTTACAAAAGCATCCCATCCCGAATAACTCTTACCCACCACAGTCTTTCCAGAATTAAAAAAGTGACATACAGCCGCAGCTAATCCATCAGTGCTATCTAAATTCTTAGGTAACTCTTTAAATCCTAACAATTGCTGTAGCATTTTAGCGACCTGCTCTTTACTAGCATTACCATTTCCAGTAATAGCCATTTTAATTTTTTTAGGCTCATATTCAGTAATGGGAATATCTCTAGACAATCCTGCCGCCATAGCAACTCCTTGTGCTCTTCCCAACTTCAACATAGATTGAACATTTTTACCAAAAAAAGGAGCTTCAATAGCAATTTCATCTGGATGATGAGTTTCAATTAATTCTATTGTCCTTTCAAAAATACGTCGCAACTTGGTATAGTGGTCATCGTATTTAGAAAGTTGCAATTCATTTAACTGCATAAACTCCATTTTTTTATTAACCACCCGTATTAATCCAAACCCCATAATTGTAGTTCCTGGATCAATCCCCAATATAATGCGCTCTTGTGCCAATGTGTATTTTTTAAGTAAGTTCTCACGTCGTCAAATAAAAAATGATTTACTTTGCGACAATGAATATTTTATCAAACAAAGCTAAGCAATTCCTCGTACTTCTTATTAAAATAGCTGTAGTAAGTGGTGCATTTTATTTCATATATCAACAACTATCCAGCAACAAAACACTCGATAAAGACCTATTGCTTAATATTATTTCTCAGAAAGAAAATATCCCATACTTAGTCGGAATAGCAATCCTAACTTTTTCTAATCGGTTTATTGAAATATTAAAATGGCAAAATCTTGCTTCATTAATACATAAAATAAGCCTAAAGGAATCAACTAAACAAGTATTAAGCGCATTAACCTTAGGGATATTTACCCCCAATGGAATTGGAGAGTATGCAGGTAAGGCATTGTATTATGATAAAAGATACACTGGACGAGTTATCTTTCTAAACATGGTCTGCAACGGGATTCAAGTCATTTTTGCTATACTTTTTGGACTCCTAGGACTATGTATATTAAACCAGTACTACACAATAGTCAGCCCAAAAGTTTTATATATTGGTTTAGGTATTATTTCTCTAATCATCGTCATATTGCTTTCCATACGACGAATTACCATTAAAGGCTATTCAATACAATGGATCATAGAACAACTTAAAGAAATCCCTAAAAAAACACATCACAAGAACTTCTTCTTAGCTTTGCTTCGCTATGCTTCGTTTACACACCAATACATCTTATTATATCGTTTATTTGGAGTAGAGAACCCATATTTTCAATTACTCTGCGCGGTATCATGCGTGTATTTACTAGCATCATCATTACCAAATTTCCAGTTCTTAGAATTTGCAGTAAAAGGCAGTATTGCTATTTATATCTTTAATATACTAGGAGTAAATCAATGGGTAGTTGCCTTAGTTGCAACACTAATCTGGTTACTTAATATTGTATTACCTGTGACTATTGGTAGTTTTTATGTACTAGCATACAAAGCCAAAAACAAAGATGATTAATCAACCTTTAGAATCACTGGCAATATAAATTGTGTTTTCACAGGAACACCTCGTTTTAGAGCAGGATTAATAGCAGGAAAATCCTGAAGTCTAATTTTCAAAATACTATCTAGCTTTTCCGCATTAAAACGCAAGCTATCAGAAGTTTTAGTTGGCTCAATAGTGATTCTAGAATCTGGGAATACCGTAACCATAACCTCAAGAGTATCAATGGTAGGAAAAACACTAACCAACGTATCGGTTTCTAATTTACTTTGAATATATGTGCTAATAAAGTCAAAAAAACAAGCTCTGCGTTCCGTTTCATCCAAAAGACTATCACACTGATCTACACTGGGATATGCATCTACTTGAGTCCAATCGATTTTATTCAATTCCTCTTGAAGAAGTAATTCTTCATTCACCTTTACTTTATCTCGCCATTGACAAGAAGTTAGTAGAGAAACAAGAAAGATGGTTAAACATAAATATCGCATATCTGATAAAAATCGTACTTTTATTCTTCAAAAATACGAAAAAATAAAAGATGGAATATATTCTCTTGATTTTGAGTCTCATTTTAATGATAACAGGTATTCTAGGCAGCTTTCTACCCGTACTTCCAGGACCGCCAATTAGCTGGGTTGGACTGTTGTGTATCTTCTTAATTAAAGACATACCCTACAACTATTGGCTTTTAGGTATCACACTAGTCATTACAATTACAATTAGCGTTCTCGACTATTTAATTCCTGCACAAGGAACTAAGAAGTTTGGAGGTAGCAAATATGGTATTTGGGGAACCAACATTGGATTAATCGTCGGGCTCATTGCTCCAATTCCACTAGGTTTTCTAATAGGTCCATTTGTAGGCGCATTGATTGGAGAGCTACTTTTTGATAGAGGAAACTTAACACGTGCTTTAAAAGCTGCTACGGGCTCAATAATTGGTTTTCTAGTATCTACATTCATGAAATTTGTAGTTACTATCTGCTTTCTAGGTCTACTAGTTCAACAAATAATTAGTTATTGGCATATTTGGTTTTAATACAACCTATAACACAAAAAGCAATTAGAGTTCTCTTTTAAAATCCTCATCACTAATTGATTGATGCTTTATTTTTCGTTTCTCCCAACGTTCTTTGGCTAATTGCTGCATGTCAACAACATGATCCTTTTCATCAACAATCTCTATTCCTATTAAAGTTTCAATAATATCCTCCAAAGTAATAATTCCATCCATTCCTCCATATTCATCAACAACCAAAGCAAGATGTTCTTTCTTATCTAATAAAAAATCCCAAACTTCAAAAGCAGGTTGCATAGCGTGAACTGATATAATATCTCGCTTTATGTTTTTTAATAAGACAATCTGATTGCTGTCATCTGCGGCTAAAGCCTCAAAAACAGCAGAACGCAACACATAACCTGTGACGTGATCTTTATGACCAGCATATACTGGAATCCTTGAAAAATGCAAAAACTCCTTATTAGCCATAAAATCCTTTAATTGCATGTTTTCATCCGCCACAACTACAACAACCCTTGGAGTCATTATATCCTGCGTTTTAAGTAATTTTAAAGTAATTAAATTTTGTATAATACGATTTTCATTTTCTTGAAAAACACCTTCATTCACCCCTATAGTAGCCATAGCAGAAATCTCCTCTCTACTCACTGTATTCTCTTTTGTCTTACGAGAAAACAACTTAGTAATAAACTCCGAAACCACAACAAAAGGATATGTTATAACAATCATTCCTTGAATCAACAAAGCGCCTGGCATAGCTATACTTCTCCAATAATTAGCACCTATACTCTTTGGAATTATCTCAGAAAAAATCAATATCACAACAGTTAAAACCGCCGACACGTATCCAAAATAAGCTTCACCAAAAACAATATTTGCCTGAGCACCAACACCAGCCGCGCCAATTGTATGCGCAAAAGTATTCAACGTTAAAATAGCAGCTAAAGGTCTGTCAATTGCAGTTTTATGCTTTAAAAACAGAGTAGCTGACTTTTCACCTTCATCTTGTTTGACATTTAAATATGACACAGGAGTCGTTAACAAAACTGCCTCTAATATAGAACACAGAAACGAAATCAATAAAGCTACAAACAGATAAACGAGCAAAAGAGTCATGATGGATATAAGAAATAAGTGTTATTCACAAATATATCAGTAAGGACACTTTTAATAATCTATTTTTTAAAAAAATTAACAATTGATATTGGAGTGTCTACAAACGTAATAGCAATTCCAAATAAAATTACAAACCCTCCTCCAATCATCTGGATCGTGATTTCCTCTCCTAAAAATAACCATGCCAAGAAAGCTGCCAAAACAGCTTGACTCAATAAACTAAGAGACACACGCGTAGCACGCATATTTTTAGTAGCAAAACTCAACAATGTCCATGCTAACAATTGACAAACAACCCCCTGAACAACTAAAACAAACCAGCCCCTATCGGAAAAACCACCAAAAGAAGATCCTGCTACAAAATTAACAATACCTAAAAACAGAGAAGAAGTTAATAAACTATAACACATAAAAGGCATAACCTCAACTTCATTCAATACTCTCTTACTAACCAAAATATACATAGCATAAAACATTCCAGACAACACTCCAAATATAAAAGCATTATCAAAAGAAAAGTTTATAAACACATCAATTCCAACTAAAATAACCATCCCCAACAAAGCAAATACAGTTCCTATCCAAAAATTTCTAGTAGGCTTGTTCGTCAAAAAGAGATAGCTCCCAACACCAACCCAAACAGGTGCTAAATTCGTTAATAGGGAAGCTTGAGTTGCAGTTGATTGCTGAATAGCTATATTCCAAACCGCTACATCAGAACCAAACAAAATTCCACATACAACCATCAACAACATGGTTTTAGGTGAATACCATTTTAACTGCCTTGTAATTAAAGCATAAGGAACCACCAAAACAGCCGCAATCAACATGCGATAAAAAGCAGAAATAAGTCCTGGTGTGTAGTTTAATTTAACCAAAATAGGAAATATTGAAATACAGATAATACCTATTAACAGCGCTAATCTTGGCTTGTTCATAATCAAAATTTTTCTATGCAATAATACAAAACAAAAACTCTTTCTTAAAATCATTATTCCAACAGTTTACTGTTTCCAACCCACATCTGAGTTCTTTTATTTTAGCTATCTTTGCACTTCAATTTGGTTGTTGCATTTGCAGCTTAATAGGGAATCAAGTGAAATTCTTGAACAGACCCGCTACTGTAAAGTTCATACAAAATTTCCAATATAAAATCCGCTGTTTAAACGGGAAGGAGGTTGATAAATGAACAAGTCAGAATACCTGCCAAATGAATACTGAGCTATCGCTTTCGGGAATAAGGCATAGAACAATTCTGATTTATTAGAAACCAGACTGTTCCTATCATATATTTTATAGAAAGCCATAATAACAAATAACTTATGCTTTCTAAACCTCAAATACAAGTCCTAATCATCTTCTTAATACACTGTTTAAGTGTTCATTCACAAGAAATAAAAACCGATGAATTAGAAACCATTATAATCGAAGCAAACCAAAGAGAACAATTGATTCCTGTTCAAAAACTAAGTGGAAAAGATTTAGAGCGTCTCAATTCACACTCTGTAGCAGATGCCCTACGTTATTTCTCAGGTGTAAAAATAAAAGATTACGGTGGGATAGGTGGACTCAAAACTGTAGATGTCCGAAATATGGGAACTCATCATGTAGGTGTAATGTATAATGGTATGCAAATTGGAAATGCTCAAAATGGAGTAGTAGACTTAGGAAAATTCTCCCTAGACGACGTAGAATCTATAACACTTTACAATGGAGAGCGAAATACTATATTTCAATCAGCCAAAGAGTTCGCTTCTGCATCCAATATCTACATAAATGCAAAAAAGCCACACTTTGATAAAGAAAAAAAAACCAATGCTATTGTTCGTTTCAAAACAGCATCTATTCAATTGTTCAATCCCTCTTTTAGAGTTGAACAACAACTAACACCAAATATTAGCACAAGCCTAAGCTCAGAATATATTAAATCTAATGGACGATATAAATTCAGACAGAAAAAGCACAATCTAGATGGAACCGTAGCCTATGACACTACAGCTTACAGAACAAATAGCGATATAGAAGCCTGGAGAATAGAAAATGGATGGTTTGGAGAAACACCTAAAGGAAAATGGGAAGCAAATCTATATTTTTACAACTCTGAGCGTGGTCTTCCAGAAGCTTTTATAAAAAAAAGTCAAGAAACTATGGAGACCGAACAAAAACTTGAACGCCTCTGGGACAAGAACTTCCTTGCTCAATCTAGCTGGACACATAGCCCTTTTGATAAATACCGTTTTCAGATAAAAGGTAAATTCGCTTATGATTACACACGATATTTAGCTAGAAACACAGTAGTTTTCGACGATGAACTAGTAACTCAAAACCTGCAAGCAGACAATAGTTTTTTCCAACAGGATTACTATTTATCAATCGCTCATCATTATGACATTACCAATAATTGGGACGTTGCAGTCGCTACCGATTTGCAATACAATAAACTCAATGCAAGTCGAAAAGGTATTCAAACACCATTTAGCTACCCAGAACGCTTAAGCTTCCTCACATCAATAGCAAGTTCAGTAAACTTTGGAAAGTTCAAAGCACAAGCACATATATTGGGAACATTCACAAAAGAAAACGTAAAGAACAACCAAAAAGCACCAGACAGAAGCCTGTTTACCCCGTCTTTAGTAATTAGCTTTCAGCCATTTAATCAAAAAAACTTCACTATACACAGTTTTTACAAGAATACTTATAGACTTCCAACGTTTAACGATTTATACTATACCAACCTTGGTGATGCTAATTTGAAACCGGAAAGCACTAACCAAATAAACCTTGGTTTCCAATACCAAACCCAAAACGAAGATGCATGGCTCAAAACTTGGAAAATAAAAGTAGAAAGTTATTATGCTAAAGTAGAAAATAAAATTATTGCCACCCCAACATCCAGTATGTTTCGATGGATGATGACCAACTTAGGAAAAGTGGAAAACTATGGGCTAGAAACGAATTTTTCAACTCATAGCAAATTCGGAAAACTATTTCTAAATACCAATTTTTCTTACGAATACACAATAGCTTCGGACCTAAGCACGACCTCATCAGGAAAAACAACTTCATATGGTGACCAAATTCCCTACACTCCTTGGCATTCAGGATCAGCGATTATAAGTTTAGACTATGAAAAATGGAGCCTTAATTACAGTTTTATTTATGTAGGAAAACGCTACAACGGAAACAAAAACAATATAAAAAGAAACGAAATACAACCATGGTACACCCATGACTTATCTTTGAACAGGACTATCAATTGGAAAAAGCACACATTAAAAGCATCAATTGAAGCCAACAACTTACTCAATCAATATTATGATGTGGTAACAAATTTCCCAATGCCAGGTCGTAATTTTCGTTTCATTCTAAGCATTGAATTATGAAAAATATAATCACTTTTATTATCTTACTCTCCACACTCTTTCTTCAAAGTTGTAGAAAGGATGAACTTATATACCTCTCCGACAGTAGCACTGTAACAATACCTCAGCCTGAGAACAACATTAAGGGATTCTATCTATTAAACGAAGGAAACATGGGAATGAACAGCGCCACCATCGACAAATTCGATTATCAAATGGGTGTTTACACTCGGGACGTATATTCTGAAAACAACCCAAACATAGTTAAAGAATTAGGAGATGTTGGAAACGACATTAAAATATACGGCTCCAAAGTATACGCAACAATTAACGTTTCCAATCTAGTAGAAGTTTTTGATTTACACAGTGGAAAGCATATAAAAGCTATACATGTTCCAAATTGCAGATACTTAGCTTTCAAAGAAGGAAAAGCATATGTTAGTTCTTATTCAGGAAAAGTAGCGATTGACCCAAATGCAGAAATTGGATTTGTAGCAGAAATTGATACACTCTCACTAGAAGTAATCAGAAAAGTTGAAGTAGGCCATCAACCAGAAGAGATGGTCATTCATAACAATAAATTATATGTTGCTAATTCTGGAGGCTATAGAGTCCCTGCTTACGACACTACTGTCTCTGTAGTAGACTTAAACAACTTTACTCTTTTAAAAAACATTGAAGTTGCAATCAATTTACATCGAATGAGAAAAGATATGGATGGCGATATCTATGTAAGCTCTAGAGGTGACTATGGCAAAACTCCCTCAAGTCTCTACATTATAGATTCACAAGCAGACACAGTAAAGCAACATCTTAAAATTCCAATTTCAAATATGACTATAAACGAAGACAAACTTTACTTTTTCGGGACACCTTATACACATGATGCCGGCCAAGGAAAAGTGAACTATGGAATTTTAAATACAAAAACAAAAGAAATCATCTCAACCCATCTTATTCAAGACGGAACCGAGAAAAATATATTAATACCTTATGGTCTAGCTGTAAACCCAGAAACTAAAGAGATTTTCATAACAGACGCTCAAGATTATGTAGGAACCGGATATATATATTGCTTCACTCCTAATGGTCAGTTAAAATGGAGAACATTAGGAGGAAACATTCCTGCACATTTTGCATTTATCTACTAATAATATCAAAGAACATGAAAAATAAAGTAACAAATCTCGCCTCAGTAAGCATGCTAATAATAAGTGGATTTTTAGCTAGCAGCTGTTCGTCTGATAACAATACAGACGACAAGAAAGAACCACCTACAGAAAGGGAAAGAAAGAACCATGTTGCAAAAGTATTTGAATTCACCCCAAGTGTTGGACAACTTGTAAATACACTACCAAAATTCGAGAATGGAGATACAGAACTGACGATGCTTAAAAAAGCCGAACAAGCTCTAACAAAAAAGACTGGGGACGGGATTATCTCTTTAGGTGGATTTGGAGGTTATATTACATTAGGAATGAATGAGACGATCGAAAACAAAGCCGGATTAAGGGATTTCAGGGTACTAGGAAACACTTTTTCCCTGCAAGGCACAATTACCTCCTCTACAAACGCGGAAGGCAGTAGCGAGCCTGGAATAATAATGGTTGCTTACGACACAAACAAGAATGGAAAACCAGACGATAATGAATGGTATGAAATAGCAGGAAGCGAATATTACAAAGATGCTACTACTAAGAACTACGAGATAACATATTTCAAACCTGATGCTGAAAAAGAACAGCAAACTGGATTTATTAAGGACTATCTATACTGGGAAGACAATCAAGGTAATTCAGGCTACAAATCCAAGAATGCTTTTCACTTTGAAAGCTATTTCCCATTATGGACCTCTAAAACCTCTATTACCTTTAAAGGAACCCTACTAGCAAGCAACGCTGTAGATGTAAATAATGATGGAAGCTTTTGGAGCATGATTAGCTATGATTATGGATATGCCGACAACGCACCCAACAACAGCGACCAATCCACTATTGACATCGATTGGGCAGTAGACAAGCAAGGAAATAAAGTAAAGCTACCAGGAGTTGATTTTATAAAAATATACTCAGGAATCAACCAAGAAGTAGGTTCAATAGGAGAAATATCCACAGAAGTAATGGGAATTCAAAACTTGCATCTGGTCAAGGCTGACATTAGAACGAATTAATAAAACTACGGATTAAGCGAATATCGTTTAATCCGTTTTTTTTTTACGAGCTAATTAGATATAAAAAAAGCTCTCCGAAATGGAAAGCTTTTCATTGGTCTAACTACTAAACCTACGTGCTCTCGCACGTAACAACACAACTAAATCTTAAAACCCTTTAGGGCAAAAAAAGCCTCTCGATGTCGAGAGGCTTCTTTTTTACTGGCGGTCTGGACGGGACTCGAACCCGCGACCCCATGCGTGACAGGCATGTATTCTAACCAACTGAACTACCAAACCAGTAATGTATTTTTTTGCATTAAGCTATTCTTATAAAGCAACCACCTTTTCAGATTTCTTAGAGCGCTACTCTGACAGAGTAAAACCTCTTTTGCTTTTAGCGGTCTGGACGGGACTCGAACCCGCGACCCCATGCGTGACAGGCATGTATTCTAACCAACTGAACTACCAAACCATTGCTGTAATGCGGTGCAAATATACAACCATTTTGATAACAACCAAACTTAAGAGCAAAAAAAAACCACTTTTTTTCAAATAAAAAACCAACATACTGAGAATCAATTCCATAAAAAAAGAGACTTTTTCAAGTCTCTTTTTAATTAATTACCTAATCTTAGATTAAAGCATTGATTGCATCCTCATAAGTTTTCTTAGGAGCAACTCCAACTTGTCTTCCTACTACTTCTCCGTTTTGGAATATTAGTACTGTTGGAATATTACGCACACCATATTTAGCAGCAAATTCCTGATTTGAATCAATATCTACTTTACCAACTACAGCCTTCCCGTCAAAGTCTCCACTTAATTCTTCAATTACTGGTCCTAATAACTTACAAGGACCACACCAAGCTGCCCAAAAATCTACAACTACTGGTTTATCTGATTTCAATACTACTTCGTCAAAAGTAGCGTCTGTGATTTCTAATGCCATATTTTTATTATTATAATTATATTCTTAAACAACAAAACTAACAAATTAATTAGACTTTTTGAATTCTTCTAAATCAATTTTCTCTATACAATCATCACCTCTATTAATCAACAGACCTTATTTACACACAATTTAAATTCAACTATTTAAAAAGAAAACTTAATTCAATCTAAAATTAACTTGCAACTTCTCTAATTCTTCTAACAACTCTGCCGTGATTTCAATATTAGTATTCCTACTTGGCATCTCTAATTTAGTCACAACCCTGTATTCCTCCTTATCCTGAGGGATTAAAACCTCTTCAAAATTCAAATCTACTTCGTCATCCACATCATTCTCAGCAGGCTCTGCACGCATCAAGCTCATTATAGCACGATCTTCCAATTTCTTTTGAACTTTTTCAACCTCTATTATTTCAAAAGTGACCGCCTTTGTCCCCAAATGTTCATCAAACAATAATCGAATTTTATCAATTTGCTGCTCCTTAAGTTCCTGTATATTCATTTGGATAATCAACTTTTTAGCATACATAGGAATCACATCCTCTAACAACTTCATCTCTAAAAATTGAATTCTAGGTTCACTGCGCTCTCCTGTATCCTTTTTCACCCATCCTTCTTTAACCATTAGTTTGAAGTACACAAAAGTATTATTCAAGAGAAAATGACGGAATTTCAAAAATTCCTCGTTAAACATTCTGAATTCAAAACTCTCATCATAACCCTCTACAGAGAACATAGCCCAATCCTTACCTTTGCTAGTGGTCCTAAACTGGACATTGTTTATCATACCCCCAAAAGATATATTCCTTCCAAGCAAAGCGTTTAAATCAACCAAATCCTCCACTTTAGTATTACAGAAATATTTCATCTCAAATTTAAAGTCATCTAATGGATGTCCTGAAATATAAATACCTACTACCTCCTTCTCTTTTGCAAGAGTCTCCATCATACTCCACTCCTCACACTCTGGCATTACTGGCTCAGGAATTTGAACCTCGCTACTTTCACCAAACAAACTTACCTGAGAAGAATTTTCGTTTTCCTGAAACTTCGAACCATATCGGATAGCCTTTTCTAAAAAAGTATTCACATCCCCATCAGTAAAAAAGTATTGAGCCCTATGAGTACCTTCAAAGCAATCAAACCCTCCAGCCAAAGCCAAATTTTCAAAAGCTTTTTTATTTGCTGCACGCAAATCAATTCGTTTTGATAAATCAAATATAGAACGGTAATTCGACTCCTTTCTACACTCAACTATAGTATTAACAGCTCCTGAACCAACTCCTTTTACTGCCCCCATTCCAAATCGAACTGCATATTCATCATTTACAGTAAACTTGTAAAAAGATTCATTCACATCAGGCCCTAACACATGTAACCCCATACGTCTACACTCCTCCATAAAGAATGTCACCTGCTTAATATCATTCATATTATTAGAAAGTACCGCAGCCATATATTCTGCTGGATAATGCGCCTTCAAATAAGCTGTCTGATATGCAATCCAAGCATAACAAGTGGAGTGAGATTTATTAAACGCATATGAAGCAAATGCTTCCCAGTCTTTCCAAATTTTCTCCAAAACAAACGGATCATGTCCTTTCTCTGAAGCCTGATTAACAAATTGTGGCTTCATCTTATCCAATACTTCCTTCTGCTTCTTACCCATTGCTTTCCTCAGAACGTCTGCTTCACCCTTTGTAAAACCAGCTAGTTTCTGAGAAAGTAGCATCACCTGCTCTTGATAAACAGTAATCCCATAAGTCTCTTGTAAATACTCTTCGCAGGCATCCAAATCATAAACAATAGGCTCTTCTCCATTCTTACGTCGAACAAAAGAAGGTATATACTCTAATGGACCCGGACGATACAAAGCATTCATCGCGATTAAATCGGCAAACACGGTAGGTTTCAGTTCCCTCATGTACTTCTGCATCCCCGGAGACTCATATTGAAATACCCCAACAGTTTCTCCTCTCTGGAAAAGCTCATAGGTCTTTACATCATCAATAGGTATTTCGTCAGGATTAATTTCCAATCCAGTTCTATATTTCACTAATTTCACTGTATCCTTAATCAAAGTAAGAGTTTTCAACCCCAAGAAGTCCATCTTCAACAAACCCGCACTTTCTGCAACTGAGTTGTCAAACTGAGTCACATACAAGTTAGAATCCTTAGCAAGCGTCACAGGCACGAACTTTGTAATATCATCCGGAGTAATAATTACACCACAAGCATGTATACCAGTATTTCGCATTGACCCTTCCAATATAGTCGCTTGCTGAATAGTTTCTCCTGCCAAAGAATCCTCTTTAGCCAATGCAATAAGCTCTTTTACCTTATCAAACTCCTCAGAACGTAGCGCTTGCTTTACCATTGCCTCGTCCTCAGATAAGAAACGCGCTAAATTCCATTTTGAAGGCATCATCCCAGGAATTAACTTCGCAATACGATCCGCCTCAAACAATGGCAAATCCAATACACGAGCAGTATCTCGAATAGCAGACTTTGTCGCCATCTTACCATAAGTAATAATTTGCGCCACCTGATTTGAACCATACTTATCAATAACGTAATCCATTACTCTACTCCTTCCCTCATCATCAAAATCAATATCGATATCGGGCATAGACACACGATCCGGATTTAAGAAACGCTCAAAAAGCAAATCATATGCAATTGGATCTAGATTAGTAATCCACAAACAATATGCAACAGCAGAACCAGCCGCAGACCCCCTACCGGGCCCAACAGAAACCCCCATTCCTCTCGCAGCTGCAATAAAATCCTGTACAATTAAGAAATATCCAGGATACCCAGTACGCTCAATAGTTTCTAACTCAAAATCCAATCGCTCTCTAATAGCATCTGTAATCTCAGGGTAGCGCTTCTTTGCACCTTCATAAGTCAAATATCTCAAATAACTATTTTCTCCACGCTTACCTTGCCCATCTCCTTCCTCATCTCTCTCATCAACAAAACGCTCAGGAATATCAAACTTAGGAAGCAAAACATCTCGATGAAGCACAAAAGGTTCCACTTTGTCAATAACCTCTTGAATATTATAAATAGCATCTGGCAAATCTTCAAAAAGAGACTTCATTTCCTCTTGAGATTTAAAATAATACTCTTGATTAGGCATTCCGTAACGATAGCCACGTCCACGTCCTATCGGAGTAGATTGTTTTTCCCCATCCTTAACACATAATAGAATATCATGAGCATTTGCATCTTTCTTATCAATATAATAAGAGTTATTAGTCGCTATCAATTTCACATCATGTTGTCTAGCCAAACCAACCAAAGTAGCATTAACCCGATTTTCATCCTCCTGATTATGTCGCATAATCTCTACATACAAATCATCTCCAAACTCCTCCTTCCACCAAATTAATGCCTCTTCTGCTTGTTTTTCTCCAATATTCAATATCTTATTAGGAACCTCTCCAGACAAACTTCCAGTCAACACTATTATATCCTCCTTATATTCCTTAATCACTTCCCTGTCAATTCGAGGAACATAATAAAAACCATCTGTATATGCGATTGAAGCCATCTTAGCTAAATTGTGATAACCTTTCTTGTTTTTAGCTAACAACACAACCTGATAACCATTATCCTTTTGCTTCTTATTAGTATGATCTTCACAAACAAAAAACTCACAACCCACAATAGGTTTTATTTTTTCTATCAAAGGCTCTCCAGAAATCTCTCTATCTTTATTTTGAGCATCGACCCCTTTATTATGATCGCTAACCGCTTTAACAAAAAGGAAAGCGCCCATCATATTACCATGATCTGTCATTGAAACAGCAGGCATATTATATTTAGCAGCCGCCTTAACTAAACTTGGAATTGAAATAGTTGATTGAAGAATTGAAAATTGAGTATGAGTATGTAGGTGCGAAAAAGAAGCACCTTCTAATTTTTCTAATTCCTCATTCGAGACCTCTCCACCATCACCCCCTTGAAGCTTCTCAATTCTTCTTCGAATAGCATCCGAAGCCTTTTTTAAATTAATATGCTTTAATCCTATTAACTGAAAAGGCTCTGAATTTTCTCTTTTAAAATCATCAATATACGCTTGATCTTGTTGTAATTCCTCAGCAGAAAACACCCCACGTTTAACCAATTCCAAAAAACAGCGAGTTGTAGCCTCTACATCGGCAGTTGCATTATGGGCCTCAGAAAACGGAACCCCAAATAAATACGAATGCAACTCAGTAAGAGTCGGTAATTTAAATCTCCCCCCTCTTCCTCCAGGTAATTTCAACAAATTAGCTGTGACCTCCGTACAAGTGTCCAATACAGGCATATTACCCAAATTAGAATCCACTCCTAATCTATAAAATTCACTCCCCATGATATTGAGGTCAAACCCAACATTTTGCCCAACTACAAATTTAGATCTACTAAGTGCACTGTTAAACTTCTCCAACACTTCAGCCAAGGACACACCTTGCTCCATCGCTAATTCCGTAGAAATACCATGAATCCTTTCGGCATCATAAGGAATATTAAAACCCTCAGGTTTAACCAAATAATCTTGATGCTCTATTAATCTTCCTTTCTCATCATGAATTTGCCAAGCTATCTGAATACAACGTGGCCAATTATCAGTATCTGATATAGGAGCCGACCAACTTTTAGGTAATCCCGTAGTTTCGGTGTCAAAAATTAAATACATAACTGATTTATTGAGTTTTAAAATTTAAAGAAAATACACATAACAACATCAATCAAAAAAAAATGATTGACATTACTTGTTTAATAATTGCAATTAAGAAAAACAAAGATATAAAAAAGACCGCTCTACTAAAGCGGTCTTAACTAAAACAAAAACGTATATATTATTATTTCGCCTGTTCTACAGGTATTCTATAAAATGTACCCTTATTATATGTTTGCGTATTATCTCTCCTCACAAAAGCTCCTTCGACCTCAAGCATATCATGAACAAAAGTAATATTAAACTCTCCTGATATAGTACCCTCTACCTGTTTTTCTTTAGGAGAATACGTTATATAACCACTTCCAACACCATACTCACCATTAGTTATATAAACAGGAGCTATTACTTCTCCATCTTCATTCTTATAAGTAAGAGTAGCTCTATCTGCTTCTAAAACACCCATATCATATTTTGAACCATATTCATAAGACACAGTCCTAAGCTCTATTGTTGTATGCCCATCAGTACCTGTGATTATCATAGAACCATCCAGTACTTTAGCAGAAAAATCAGTTGCTTTCCAATACTCATACGTTGGCAATGAAATGGAATCATTTAATTCCGTTAGTCTTTGCGCACCAAAAGAAGGGTCATTAAAGACTACATCATTATCACACGCTATAAAAGTTAGCGTCAAAGCCAACATTCCAAGAATTTTCTTCATATTTAAAAGATTATCACCATATAGAAACACAAAAATAGTTTTTAAAACCGAATTTCAAAGCTATTTTTTAATAAAGAATTAACTTTTAACTTTTAAATGTTAATTATAAATAAAGCGACAAATTACCTACGAGTACTTAAGCGCACAAAAAATGCCACAAAACGCTTAAAAAAACAAATATTAAGAAACTATCAAAATCATAGTCAAATAAAAAATTAAAACTTATCCAACACATACTAACCAACATTCAAAAACAGTAAAACTAAGAGATTAACATCACCTACTTAGCTAAACACTACTGCTTAAAAACTACAACAAACTAAAAACCAAACACCTAGCGCATTTAAAATAAAAATACTTTTAAAACCTTGATTCAAAAAAAACAATTATATTTGCACATTATTTAACAGAGGTCGGGAACCTCAAATTAATGTAGAATTATGTCTGTAAAAATTAGATTACAAAGACACGGTAAAAAAGGAAAACCTTTTTACTGGGTAGTAGCAGCTGATGCTCGCGCAAAAAGAGATGGTAAATACCTAGAAAAAATTGGTACTTACAATCCAAACACTAACCCTGCAACAGTAGAATTAAATGTTGATTTAGCTGTACAATGGTTGGATAATGGTGCACAACCAACTGACACTGCAAGAACACTTCTTTCTTACAAAGGAGCTTTATTAAAACACCACTTACAAGGTGGAGTTAGAAAAGGAGCTTTAACTCAAGAACAAGCAGATGCAAAATTTGCAGCTTGGTTAGAGGAAAAAGAAAACAAAATCAACGCTAAGAAAGATGGTTTGTCTACTTCAAAAGCAGACGCTAGAGCTAAACAATTAGCTGCTGAAAAAGAAGTTAACGAAAAACGTGCTGCTGCTGCTAAAGAAGCTCTTGCTCAAGCAGAAGCTCCTGCAACTGAAGAAGCAGAAGCAACAGAAGAAAACAACGAAGAAACTCAAGCTTAATAATTTATTGCGCGATATGCATAAAGATGATTGTTTCTATTTAGGTAAAATCGCCAAAAAGTTCAGCTTTAAGGGAGAGGTATTGGCTTATTTAGATACCGATGAACCAGAGTTATACGAAAATTTGGAATCTGTGTTCGTTGAATCCAACGGACACTTGATTCCTTTTTTTATTGTAGATGCTTACCTACACAAGAACGACTTTCTAAGAATTAAATTTGAAGACATCGATTCTGAAGAAGAAGCTGACAGAATATTAGGTAGCGAACTATACCTACCTCTTGAAATGTTACCAAAACTAGAAGGTGACCAATTCTATTTTCATGAAGTTATTGGTTTTGAAGTTGAAGATCTCCACAAAGGATCTATTGGACAGCTAAAAGCCATCAATGACAGTGCCGCACAAGCACTTTTTATAATTGATTATAACGGAATAGAAATCTTAGTTCCTATGATTGATGATTTCATACATCAAGTAGACAGAACAAACAAAAAATTAATATTAGACACCCCTGAAGGCTTGATTGACCTATATCTATAATAAACTTTATTCTCTACTTTAGAAAATACAATCACTTTTATAGACGCAAATCATTGTCAAGCAAAACCATATCAGCAAAACTCTTTTCAATTACTTAGAAAACTCGTGCTATGTTCAAATTTAAACAATTCGAAATTTCGCAAGATAAATGCGCTATGAAAATTGGAACAGATGCTGTTTTACTAGGAGCCTGGACTCCAACTCACAACAATCCTTTTTCCATTCTTGATATTGGCGCAGGAACTGGAATCTTAGCCCTGATGATGGCGCAGCGAACAAACGCTGAACAAATTGACGGAGTTGAAATAGACGACCTAGCTCATGAACAAGCAGTCGAGAATTTCGAAAATAGCCCATGGGCAGACAGATTATTTTGCTATCATGCTGATTTGGAAACCTTCGCCAATGAAATAGAAGAAGAATATGATTTAATTATTTCCAATCCTCCTTTTTATTCCGAAGATTATAAAACCAACAACTCACAGCGAGACAAAGCACGCTTTCAAGATTCCCTACCCTTCGACTTATTAATTGAGGTAGTAGACCATTTCCTATCAGACATCGGTATTTTTTCTATTATTGTCCCATCTAAAGAAGAAGACAATATTATTCATTTAGCCGCCACTTTTGCACTCTACCCTCTAAAAGTAACCCGAGTAAAAGGAACTCAAAATTCTGAAATAAAAAGAAGTCTTATTGCTTTCTCCAGAGAAATGATTCCACAAATCCCATTAGACGAACTTACTCTTGAAATAGAAAGACACCAATACACCCCTGAATTCAAAGAACTAGTTCAAGATTTTTATTTAAAGCTATAAATTTAATTCTAGCTATATCTTAATTACCAGCAATTCCATCCAACACACCTTTCTAATTCATCAATAAGAACATGAATATAGAAGCGACAAGAATACAAACTAACCACAATGTTGGACTCAACCCAGTACAACCAATTCCATTTACAAATACACTCATTAGCAACACTAAATATAATCGAACACAAACATAAAGTACATCGTTTAAAAGTTGCAAATCATTCATAATTACTTATTTTTGTTAGTATCAACCAAATACATTAAACAATTATGAAACCAGATTTATTTCAAGCTCCAGACTATTATCTTTTAGATGAACTTCTAACAGAAGAACATAAGCTAGTTAGAGATGCAGCTCGAGCTTGGGTGAAACGCGAGGTTTCTCCTATCATTGAAGAGTTTGCTCAAAAAGCGGAATTCCCAAAACAACTTATACCAGGATTAGCTGAAATTGGTGCATTCGGCCCTTACATTCCAGAAGAGTATGGCGGCGCTGGCCTTGACCAAATTTCTTATGGACTTATCATGCAAGAAATTGAAAGAGGAGATTCAGGAGTTCGCTCTACATCTTCAGTTCAATCATCACTAGTGATGTATCCTATTTGGAAATATGGAAACGAAGAACAACGCAAAAAATACCTTCCAAAACTAGCCACTGGCGAATTTATTGGGTGTTTTGGATTGACAGAACCAGACTACGGATCAAATCCAGGCGGAATGGTAACAAACATCAAAGATATGGGAGACCACTACCTATTAAACGGTGCTAAAATGTGGATTTCTAACGCTCCTTTTGCCGATATAGCAGTAGTATGGGCAAAAAATGAAGAGGGAAGAATTAAAGGTCTAATTGTTGAGCGCGGCATGGAAGGTTTCACTACACCTGAAACACACAACAAATGGTCATTAAGAGCCTCTTCTACTGGAGAATTAATTTTCGACAATGTGAAAATACCCAAAGAAAATATACTACCAAATAAAGATGGTTTAGGCGCACCACTAGGATGTCTAGACTCCGCTCGATATGGTATTGCATGGGGAGCCATTGGAGCCGCTATGGACTGTTATGATACTGCTCTTCGATATTCCAAAGAACGCATTCAATTCGACAAACCGATTGGAGCAACTCAGTTACAACAAAAGAAATTAGCCGAAATGATTACCGAAATTACTAAGGCACAACTTTTAACTTGGAGACTAGGAGTCTTGAGAAACGAAGGTAAAGCAACTACTGCTCAAATATCAATGGCAAAAAGAAACAATGTAGCCATGGCTATGGAAATCGCTAGAGATGCAAGACAAATGTTAGGCGGAATGGGAATTACTGGTGAATATTCCATTATGCGTCATATGATGAATTTAGAATCAGTAGTTACTTATGAAGGAACACACGACATCCACTTATTAATAACAGGAATGGACGTTACAGGTCTCTCTGCTTTTAAATAATATACTCCTAAAATAAACACAAAAGCTCTCCAAATTTGAAGAGCTTTTTTTATTTTCGTCCTAAAGAATCTGACTTATGACTATTCAATACATTAACGAGCAACTTGCTCCAGAAAGAAATCAACTTCTCAACCACTCTTTATATCAAAAAGTACGCACTATAGCAGACCTCCATAGTTTCATGGAAGGACACGTATACGCAGTTTGGGACTTCATGTCATTACTAAAAGCCTTACAACAAAGATTAACTTGTACAACTACTCCTTGGTTTGCCTCTAAAAATCCAGAAACACGATATTTAATAAATGAAATTGTACTAGCAGAAGAATCTGACATTGATTTAGAAGGAAATCGCTTGAGTCATTTTGAAATGTATATTGACGCCATGCGTACATCAAATGCAAACACAGAAGACATTAACATATTTCTAAGTACAGTATTACGTACGGTTTCAATATTTGAAGCAATCGAACAATCAAATCTCCACCCTCTTATTAAAGAATTTTTAAACTTTAGTTTTAAAATCATAGAAGAAGGAGAACCACATAAAATAGCAGCTGCCTTTACATTTGGTCGAGAAGATTTAATTCCCGACATGTTTTCAGAAATATTAAAGAACTTACAACTTAATTTCCCTGAAAGCGACCTCTCTAAGCTCGTATACTATTTTCAAAGACATATTGACCTAGATGGAGATGAACATGGCCCAATGGCTATGAAAATGATATCGGAGCTTTGCGGAGAAGACAACAAGAAATGGAATGACGTACTTCAAGTCTCAAAGGAAGCCCTCATAAAACGTATTGGATTATGGAATGCCATAGAACAACACATAGACTCTCAAAACAAAGCTTAACAATTGTTAAACATAGAAGATCCAAGATTAACCCTAGCTTTGTAATAAAGCATTAATTACCATGGAGAACATACAAAACAAAATAGCTATCGTTACTGGTGGCGGAAGAGGATTAGGAAAAGCTACAGCAATTGCTCTAGCTAAAGAAGGTGTACATGTAGGTATAACTGGAAGAAATGAAAAAACGCTTCAAGAAACAGTTATAGAATTAAAAAAATTAGGTGTAAATGCAGCATATGCAGTCTTTGACGTAACTGACAAATCAAAAGTAAAAGCTGAAATAGAACAACTAATCAAAACATTAGGAGGTATTGATATTTTAGTAAACAATGCCGGAATTGCTGAATTTGGAAAATTTACCGAAATGAATGCAGATCGATGGGAAGAAATCTTACTAACCAATGTCATGGGAATCTACAATGTAACCCGTGAAATTCTTCCTTTGTTAATTGAAAAAAATGAAGGAGATATCATCAATGTTGCATCAACAGCTGGATTGAATGGAAATCCAGGAACATCTGCCTATTCAGCATCTAAATTTGCAGTAATTGGTATGTCAGAATCATTGATGAAAGAGGTAAGAAAAAACAACATCCGTGTATGCACATTAACCCCTAGCACGATTGCATCAGACATGTCAATAGAACTAGGAATAACAGACGGAAATCCAGATAGCGTTTTACAACCAGAAGATTTTGCAGAACTAATAATTGCAAATTTAAAACTACCAAGAAGAGCTTTGCTAAAATCAGCCTCTCTTTGGTCTACAAACCCTTAAAACAAAAAAGCAGGTTATACATTATTTAGTATAACCTGCTTTTTTTTATATAAGGTTGAATCTTATTTATTCAGCCGGAGCCAATTCAACTTCCAAACCATCAAGTTCTTCTGAAATGTGAATTTGACATCCTAACCTACTATTATCCTGCACATTACGAGCCTCCCAAAGCATTGCTTCTTCATCTGGGTTCATTTCAGGTAAATCAACGACCTCTGCATTTAAAACGTAGCATTGACAAGACGCACACATCGCCATACCACCACAAATACCAATTGTACCTTCTGGAGCTAACTCGTATGCACGAACCAACTCCATTATATTCATATTCATATCTGTAGGAGCATCAACTATATGCTTCTCCCCCTCTCTATCAATAATAGTTATTTTAATATCTGCCATAACTTAATCAATACTTTTAACAACAGCTTTTTCCGCTTCTTTTCGAGAACCATCAAACCCATTAATCCCAGAAACAGTAGTGTATTTTAAAACATATTTCTTACCTGGATTCAATCGATTATAAACACTCTGACACATCAAAGTAGCTTCGTGAAAACCACAAAGAATCAACTTTAACTTACCAGGATATGTATTGATATCTCCAATAGCATAAACCCCCTCAATATTAGTTTGATAATCCAAAGCATTGTTAACCTTGATAGCATTTTTCTCTATTTCCAGGCCCCAATTAGCAATAGGTCCCAACTTAGGAGTAAGCCCAAAAAGCGGGATAAAATAATCGCAATCTATGATTTCGTGTTCTCCCTCACGCTCTATAATCACCCCATCCAAAGTATCATCTCCTTTCAAGTCGACAACCTCTGCAGGTGTAACTAAATGTATCTTACCAGAATCCTTCAATTTCTGAACCTTTTCAACAGAATCTAAAGCACCTCTAAATTCATTTCTTCTATGAACTAAAGACACTTCTTTTGCAATATCCGCCAAATAAATTGTCCAATCCAAAGCAGAATCACCACCACCAGCAATTACAACACGTTTATCACGAAAAACTTCTGGATCTTTTACAAAATACTCAATTCCTTTATCCTCGTAATAACTCAATTTTTCCAATTGAGGTTTCCTCGGCTCAAAGCTTCCTAAACCAGCTGCAATAGCTACAGCTTTAGCATGGTGCTTGGTTCCTTTATTAGTAGTCACTATAAAAGTACCATCGTCTAATTTATCTATAGTTTCTGCAACTTCATTCAATGTAAAACCAGGCTGAAACTGTTTTATCTGTTCCATAAGGTTATCAACAAGGTCTCCCGCTCCAACAGAAGGAAATCCTGGAATATCAAAAATTGGCTTTTTAGGATATAGTTCAGTTAATTGACCTCCAGGCTGAGGCAATCCATCAATTATGTGGCATTTTAACTTTAACAATCCAGCTTCAAATACAGTAAACAATCCAGTTGGTCCAGCACCGATTATTAAAATATCAGTTTCAATCATATCGCTAACTCTTTTATAAGCACAAAGATATTCTTTGTGCTTTTAAATTTATATGACAATTATCAATCTATCCTAAAACAATTAAGAAAGAAAACTATGCCTCTATATTCGTTACTGTTTCTATCTCTGGTGCATATTTTTTAATAGTAGTCTCAACACCTGCCTTTAAAGTCATTTGATTTACATTACATGAAGTACACGCACCTTCTAGTCGTACTGTTACATGTTTATTATCTTCGATGCCTATTAAAGTGATATCACCACCGTCGGATTGTAAAAATGGACGAATCTCATCCAACGCACGTTCTACATTCCCTAAAATTATATCTGATGTCATAATGGAATTTTTAATTCTTACCCACAGCAGAACATCCTGCCATAGTTGTGATTTTAATAGCTTCAGTAGGAGGCAAACTCGTGTTTCGCTTTACCACTTCTTGAACTACATTTTTCACGATTTTATCAAATGCGTCTGCTACTGGAGTACCCTCCTGCATAGCAGCAGGACGTCCGTAGTCGCCCGCTTCACGAATACTTTGAACAATAGGAACCTCACCTAAGAAAGGAACATTTAAATCTTGTGCTAAATGCTTGGCTCCATTTTCCCCAAAAATATAATACTTATTGTTTGGCAATTCTTCAGGAGTGAAGTAAGCCATATTTTCTACAATTCCCAAAACTGGAACATTGATACTTTCAGACATAAACATTGAAACACCTTTTTTAGCATCAGCTAAAGCTACTGCCTGAGGTGTACTCACAACAACCGCACCCGTAATAGGTAATGATTGCATAATAGACAAATGAATATCTCCAGTTCCTGGAGGTAAGTCAATCAACAAGAAATCTAATTTACCCCAATCAGCATCAAAAATCATTTGATTTAATGCTTTTGAAGCCATTGGTCCTCTCCAGATAACCGCTTGGTCAGGTTTAGTAAAGAATCCAATTGACAAAATTTCTACTCCATAACTCGTAATAGGTTTCATTTTTGAACGCCCTTCTACTTCAACAGAGATAGGTTTTGCACTTTCTACATCAAACATAATAGGCATAGACGGTCCATAGATATCAGCATCTAAAACCCCTACTTTGAATCCCATATTAGTAAGTGTAACTGCTAAGTTCGCAGTTACTGTAGACTTTCCAACACCTCCCTTTCCAGAAGAAACAGCTATGATATTACTAATACCAGGAATTGATTTCCCTTTAATCTCTGGCTTATCAGAAGCCTCAATTTTTATATTTACTTTTACTTTCGCTTTCTCGTCGATTTGATCATGAATTGCTTTCATAACATCAACCTCAGCTCTTTTTTTAATATGTAAAGCAGGAGTGCTTAAAACTAAATCAACTACCACTTCATCTCCAAAAGTCATGACGTTTTGTACTGCGCCACTTTCAACCATATTTTTTCCTTCTCCAGCTACTGAAATAGTTTCCAAAGCCTTCAAGATTTCTTTTCTATCTAATTTCATTATATACGTTTCGTTTTCAACAGATTAATACCTCTTTCTCTGTAAGGCAAATATAAGGGTTAATCTTGATAAACTAAAGTTAATATATACTAAATACAAATAGTGTAATCGATTTCATTTATAATAACCGTTACTGTTTCAATATCAATTTCAAAACCAACAACTCTTCATTTAGGCTGTTCTTAGATAACTCATACTTAGCATTAAGCACCGCATTCTTATTTTGATTAGATGCAAAAACATCTATCTTCCCTACCTCATATTTTATTTGACTAGTTAAACATTTTTTCTAATTAGCTCTGCTTTTTACTTATTACTCCTGAAGAAGAAGTATTGGATTTAATAACTTTTGCATTTCCATAATACATCAAACTACCCGAAGACGAAGCACGAGCATCTAAACTACCTGAAACTGTAAATACTCCTTTACCCGAACTACTTGCCGACGCAATCAAATCCACAACTTTCAAACTGGATGCTTCTATTTTACCCGAGCTTGATACTTTTACATTCGCCTCATGTACCTCTCCACTAATAGCTGTTTTTCCAGAACTACTAACTTCTAATGAAAGTTTATTTGCCACAATAGCCCCCGTAAAACGACCCGATGAACTCACATCCATAGAAACGTCATTTGCTACTTTAAAATCCCCCCCTATACTTCCCGAAGAAGATACTTTTACACTCATTATATCTGCAATCACCTTACCAACAAAACAACCTGATGATGAAGCACTTAAATCAAAACCTCTCGACTTCAAGTTGTTTTTCAATGTCATCTTAGCTCCACTTGAAACCTTAACTCTACTCAATTGAGGGTTATCAACATACACCAACAATTTTTTGAAATTCAAGGCATTAGATTGAAAGAAACCTTTTTTATCATCATTCTCTATAAACACATGTAATTCTTTACCTTTTACTTCTGTTTTAATATATTTAAGCATTTCTTTAGAATCAGTTTCAACTACTATTTTTCTATTCTTAGTTGTTACAAATTCTAATTCAATCCCTTGAGAGACACTAATCGAAGTAAAATCAGCTACAACTCTTTCTTCCTTTACTTGTCCTAAAACAGAAGCACTAACTAAAAGGAAAGCATACATTAGGTTTTTCATATTTTTTAATTTTAAAATATAATACAATTTTAAGTCTCCACCCATAACCTTATCTTACAAAGTAATGAACCTCTACTTGAAATAAATTCCACTAACTATTACAGACAAAGCAATAAAGATAACAGCACCACCTAAAAATAAGAAAATATTTCGTTTCTGTATTAATCTTGAAAATTTCTTTGTAAAACATTTATCTGTAAATTCATATTGAAAAGGATAATATGACACCTCTCTTATGTCTAAATATCCTCAATTTCTTTAATCATTTTACAGCCGTTGCCCCATCGCCCTTGCTCATCAATAATAATTAAAACAGACACAATATTACTTAATACTCAAGTCAGATAGAACAAGTCTACAATTAATTGACTAACTCAATAGATAGCTTGGTTAAAAGCGAAGAGAAAGAGATTCGATTTTCTGCTTTTCTCGCTTCGAAATCACACCTATCACATAAAGGTTTTTTGATGGGTGCATCTATAGTGCATCTATACTCCATCTATAGAATCAAGTGTTTTTATAGATGGAGTATAGATACGATATAGATCAGATATAGATAAATTCCTCAACTGATCACTAACTGATAATTTGAAAACAATAAAGTTTTGTATGATTGCTTTTTTGATTGTAGATAATTTTCTATTTTCTATCAATCACAACAAAAGGAAGAATAGACACTTCTCGAAAGAAACAATAAGCAATTAAAGAAAAAGGAAACTAGAAGAAAATAATATTAGCTCAAAGAGATTGAAGGATCCCAAAAATAGCGTTGCATATCTACTATCTTATTATCAACTATAACAACGCCCTCATTCTCTAGCAATTGCTGCATTAGGTTCTTACCTTGAAAATGGTGTTTACCTGTCAAAAGACCACTTCTATTCACAACTCTATGAGCAGGAATATCTGAATTTCCATGACTAGCATTTAGTGCCCAACCTACCATACGAGCAGATTGTGGACTACCCAAAACTTTTGCTATTGCACCATAAGTAGTTATCCTGCCATAAGGAATCTCTTTAACTACCTGATAAACACGTTCAAAAAAGTTATCTTCCTTAACCATAAAACAATTATCGAAGAATCTTATATAAAGTAATGATTGCCACAACAGCAGTAACGACACCAATGCAATAATTCACATTTTTCAAAACAAAAGTATTTGTTCTGGAAGACTTATTGAAAAAGGTTATATAAAGATAAAACATCAAAGCCGAACCAAGAACTACACCAATAGAAAAAATAAAATTATATGATTTCTCAAAAATTGGCAAATGGTAACTAGCTAGAGTAACGCTTAAAAACGCATAATAAGGTATTGGAAAAACATTAAGAAGCGCCAACATAGAACCATAAAAAAAACGGTTTTTCTTATGGCTTACCTCTTCTTTTTTCAACTGTTTCTTTTGGTCTATTTTTTTTGCAAATACAATAAAATAAACCGTTAAGATTGTAAATATAACAAAACCTATTTCATGTAGTGCATTCGAAATAAAGGGGTTTGAATCGATAATTTTGGCAGCAAAAATCGCAATAAATGTCTGAACAAGTATAATCGATAATGCTCCCATCACATATGAAGTAGCACTTCTTTGCCCTTCATTTTTTGAAATTTTAACTGCAGTCATATTGAGCAACCCTGGTAGAGAAACTCCGACAACAGCCGCTAAAAACCCTAGCATCAATAATCCGAATGCATCTCCCATAGCTACTTTATTCTAAACTGAATATAGGTGATTGCCTTATTCTGTTCCAAATATTGTTGCTCATAAAAAGTTTGTATCTCTGTAACAACAGCAGGAGAACCTTCATTCTTATAGACGTGATGATTGGCATATATTACTTCATGTCCCTCTCCATGCAATAATCCTAAAGTATATCCATGCATGAATTCACTATCTGTTTTTAAATTAACAATACCATCTTCTTTCAAGATACGCTTATAGCGTTGAAGAAATTCTGAATTTGTTAAACGATGTTTTGTTCGCTTGTATTTAATCTGTGGATCTGGAAATGTAATCCAAATTTCACTAACTTCTTTGGAATCAAAAGCAAATTCAATTAATTCAATTTGAGTTCTAATAAAAGCTACATTCGTAAGATTATCATCCGTTGCTGTTTTTGCACCTCTCCAAAAACGAGCACCTTTAATATCAATCCCAATAAAGTTTTTATCTGGAAATCGTTTAGCTAATTCTACAGTATACTCCCCTTTCCCACATCCTAACTCAAGCACAATAGGATTATCGTTTTTGAAAACCTCTTCATTCCACTTCCCCTTTAAAGGAAAATTATCTACTATCTCTTCTCTACTAGGTTGATATACATTAGAAAAAGTATCGTTTTCTCTAAAGCGTTTAAGTTTATTTTTACTTCCCACGTCGTCAATTAATTTTGCGGTAAAATTAAGGAATTATAATAATTAATACGAACCTATTGATACAAGTTTCCTTAAACAAGATAGATGTTGCAATAAAATTTGTGTCTAAACTACTGTTTTGATTTTTCAAGAGTAAAAGAAAACTCCGAACCAAAACCAAATCTACTTTCAACGTAAATATGTTCATTATGTGCTTCCACTATATGCTTAACGATCGAAAGACCTAATCCTGAACCACCTACCGAACGGGATCCACTTTTATCGATTCTAAAGAATCTTTCAAAAAGTCTTGGGATAAATTCTGTTTTTATACCTTCTCCATTATCTGTGATTCTAACAATCACCTTGTTATTAACAAAATTCTCTATACTGATTTCTGTTGTACCTTTATTCTTACCATACTTAATTGAGTTCTCTATCAAGTTAGTAATCAATTGCAATACTCTATCTTCATCAGCATAAACCCAAATAGGGGCATCATACTTCATATCGAAAATAAGAGAAATCTGTTTTTTTTCAGCTCTGAATTCCAACAACTCAAAAGCAGTCTTTATAGCATCAACTATATTAAATATAGAATAATTAAGATGTAGAGTTCCTGTTTCTAACTTGGCAATCATATCCAAATCTTTCACAATATATATAAGACGTTCAACTCCTTTTTCAGCTCTATCCAGGTATTTCATTCTAACATTTTCATCGTCCATGGCACCATCTATTAGTGTAGACAGATAACTTTGTACAGTGAAAAGAGGGGTTTTTAACTCGTGAGATATATTTCCCAAAAATTCACGTCTATACTCTTCACGCACTTTTAAAGACTCAATCTCCGTTCTTTTATATTTTGCAAACTTTTGAACTTCTTTGGTAAGAGTTTCCATGTCAGTTGTGATTGGACTACTCCTCAGGGCAGTTGAATCAATCAAAGCAACATCATCATAAATACTTTTAACTCGTTTATATATAAATTGCTCAACTCGATATTGTATGATAAAAAAAGAGCACCCGAACATCCAAACGGTGTACCCTAAATAAGCATACCATTTTACTTCAGGAAGAAATACAAAAATTGGAATAGTTACCAATAAAGAACATAGCGTAATAACCCATGCAGACTTTAGCGCGAATTTATACGACTTTTTAAACTGATTACTCATTATAGGTCTAATTTATACCCAACCCCTTTAATTGTTTTAAACCATTCATCACCAATTTTCTCTCTCAACTTGCGAATATGAACATCTATGGTTCTGCCTCCAACAACAACCTCATTCCCCCAAACTTTGTCCAATATTTCTTCTCTCTTAAATACTTTACCTGGTTTTGATGCTAACAAATAAAACAATTCAAACTCTTTTCTAGGTAAAACTATCTCAACACCATCTTTGACAATCTTGTATTCTTCGCGATTGATCTCAATATCACCCACATTCAAAACATCACCTTGAGATTCTTCCTTAACTCTGCGCAACAAAGCTTTAACCTTACTAACTAACACTTTAGGTTTCACTGGCTTGGTAATATAGTCATCTGCTCCTGCATCAAATCCAGCTACTTGAGAATAATCTTCTCCACGCGCCGTAAGAAATGTAATAATTGTATTTTGTAAAGAAGGGATTTTTCTAATGTGTTCACAAGCTTCCATACCATCCATTTCTGGCATCATTACATCTAATATGATTAAGTTTGGAAGCTCTTTTTGAGCTTTTTCAACTGCTTCTCTACCATTACTGGCAGTAAAAACCTGATAACCTTCTTGAGATAAATTATAACCAATAATTTCTAGAATATCTTGCTCATCATCTACTAATAGAATCTTAATCTCTTTCTTTTTCATTGTTTTTTAATTATTTGTTAAGCCAAAGATAATTATAAAACGAAACGAAACATGGAGTTTACAATTATTTAATATAGTAACATTTTCATAATACGTTAGATACAAAACGATAAACTGCAAGTAACTGCGAGTTCATAATAGGAAGCTTCCTTTGCAATAAAATTTAACAACTTACACATGAATTTTAAAGTATTAGTAATCGCTCTTTTTTCATTCTCAGGAATCTGGGCTCAAAGTTCCAAAATCAAAGGAAAGCTAGTAGACAATGACAATCAAGAAGGATTGCCTTTTGCTACCATTAGTATTAAAAATAGTGCAATTGGTGCTAATTCAGACTTAGATGGAAATTATCTGTTAGAAATACCTTCTGGAAACCAAACTATAGTGTATGATTTCTTAGGTTATCAATCAAAAGAAGTTGTAGTAAACACGAAAAATGGAGAGATTAAAGTTTTAAACATAAACTTACAATCTGACAGTTACGAATTAGAAGGTGTTGTAATACAGGCTACTCAAAACAGAAGCAAAGAATCTGCATTACTTGTCGATCAACAACGCTCACTTGAAATAAAACAAAATATAGGATCTCAAGAATTATCTAGGAAAGGCGTAAGCAATGTAGCTGCTGCAGTAGCTAAAACAACAGGAGTTTCCAAACAAGAAAGCAGTGGTAGTATTTTCGTAAGAGGTTTAGGAGACCGTTATAATACGACCTCATTAAATGGACTACCAATTCCATCTAATGATCCGGAGAACAAAAATATCTCTTTAGATATATTCTCCACCGATATTGTAGAATACATTTCTATTGACAAAACGTATTCTAGTAGAAATTATGGTGATTTTGCTGGTGGAAACGTAGACATAATCTCTAAAAAGCATAGCGGAAAACCATTTATTGACTTTTCAATTGGATCATCAGTAAATTCAAATGCAGTTCAGCAAGACCCATTCAGATTACTATCAGATAGAAGCTTCTTTGGTTTCTCTGACAACAAAATACCTAACAACCCTTTAAACTCATATTCCTTCACAAATCGCATCGCTAATGAAAACAAAGCACCGTATGGATTTAACTTCGGAATAAATACAGGAGGGACTTTAAATATAGGAAATGAAAGTCAATTAAATCTATTTGGAACGGCCTCTTTCGAGAACAACTTTAAATACAAAGAAGGTATAGCAAGAACTGCGCAAGCACAAGGTTCATATGAAAAAGACCTAACGTTTGAGTCTTTCAATTACAATACTACTACAACTGGAATGTTTAATGCAGACTATATTATTAACCCTAATCACAACATTAAATATAATTTCCTTTTCATAAATGACACCTCTGAAAAAAATGAAGAATATACAGGTTTCATGAGAGATAAAGCAGAAGGAGACAACAAAGCGTTTCTAATGCGCCAGACATATAAAGAAAACACATTGATGACACATCAATTATTAGGAAACAACAAATTAAGTGAACAGTTCTCTTTAAACTGGGGAGCTTCATACAATCAAATCACTGGAGACACTCCAGACCGTATGCAATTTACAACAAGAACAACTGATTTTAAAGACTATAAATTTGTTACAAACTCTACACCAGACAACCACAGATACTATGATCATCTGGAAGAAACAGAAATAGCTGCAAACATTGCTTTAGATTACAAATTTGCTAAGAATGAAGATCAATTATTCGATGGGAAAATTACCATTGGATATAATGGACGTAATAAACAAAGAAACTTTGAAGCTACACAATTCAATCTTAATATAAATAGAGATTACAGAAGTACAATTGTTGACCCTAGAAACCTAGACAGTTTTTTCAACGCTGAAAATTTCGAAAAAGGATACTTTGACATTGAAACATTTAGAGGAGGTAAAAACACAGTAGGTGCTTTAGAACCACAAACATATGAAGGAAACATGAATATTCATGGTGGTTTTGCAATTTTAGAATATAAATTAAATCCAAAACTATCTACGGTCTTAGGAGTAAGATTAGAACAATTAACTCAAGAAGTTACATGGAAAACACAGTTAGACAATGAAGAAACCAGTGATAAATTTGACAAAACTGCATTTTTACCAAACCTTTCTTTAAAGTACGAACTAAACGATAGAAACAACCTTCGTCTAGCGGCTTCGAAAACTTATACACTACCTCAATTTAAAGAGAGAGCTAGATTCATTTATGAAGATGTTACCACAGTTAAAGTTGGTAATCCAGATTTATATCCATCAGACGACTACAACTTGGATTTAAAATGGGAGTTTTTTCCTATAAACGATGAAATTGTATCTGTAACTGCCTTTGGAAAGTATATTCAAAACCCTATTAATGAAATTGTAATGGCTTCTTCTTCTAACGATATCACATTTGCAAACACAGGTGATTTTGGATATGCAGCAGGTATAGAATTAGAATTAAGAAAAAACATATTTGAATTCAGTGAGATAAACACTAACAAATTAACTGCTGGACTGAATGCCGCTTATATGAAAACACATCAAAAATTAGACAATGAGAAAATCACTAAGGAAACTAAGATTAGAGCATTATTCACCAACGAGACTTCTAGTTTTACAGGAGCATCAGATTTCTTAATGAATGCCGACATTACTTATATTAAAGAGTGGAAAGAAAAAAGTTTAATGGCAACACTAACATATGCTCATTTCTCAGATAAGCTGAACTCAATCGGAACAGAACGAAGTGGAAATCTAGTAGACAAATCATTTGGAACTCTAGACTTCATTCTGAAAACAAAATTTACAGAAAACTTCTCAATCGGATTAAGTGCTAAAAATTTATTAGACCCAAGAATCAAAACAGTACAAGAAAATCTTAATCAAGACATACTCGTTAACTCTTATAAGTTAGGAAGAGATTTTAGTTTAAGCTTCAACTATTCTTTCTAATAACTGTCCTTAACAATTGAGTAACAAATCAATCACAAACACATAACCATTTGTTTATAAAGGGGTAACGTACAAAAAAAAACATATTTGGATATTTGTATCAAATCATAAAAGAAAAAAAGAAAATGAAAAAACAACTTAGAAACGGATTAGCAATCGCATTATTAGCAACAACAATAATTAGCTGTAGTAGCGATGATAATGGTAATGGTCCAATAGATCCTCCAACAGGAGTAGAAGTAAATCCTGATGATTTTAGAGGAGAATTTACGAATCAAAAAATAGAATTAGACGCAAGTAAAATATACCGATTAAAAGGAAAAGTGATAATAGGAAAAGGTAGTGAATTAATCATTCCTGCTGGAACAAAAATAATTGGAGAAGGAGGAACATCTGCCTATATCGCTATAGCACAAGAAGGAAAGATATTTGTTAATGGCACAAAAGAAGCACCAGTTGTGATGACGGGAGTGGAAGCCAAAAGAGGTAACTGGGGAGGTCTAGTAATCTGCGGTAAAGCCCCAATCAACAAAGGAACTACAGCAACAGCAGAAGTTTCAGACTTAACGTATGGTGGAACAGATGCAAATGACAGTTCAGGTTCTATTCAGTATTTAAGAATTGAATACGCAGGAGCAGCTTATAACAGTGAAAAAGAGTTTAATGGAGTATCTTTCTTTGGTGTAGGTAGTGGAACTAAAATAGAATACGTTCAAACTTATGAAGGTTCTGACGATGGATTTGAATGGTTTGGTGGAACAGTAAACACAAAATATCTTGTGTCTACTCATAATGATGATGACCAATTTGACTGGACTGAAGGTTGGAATGGAACAAACGAATTCTGGTTTTCAAAAGAATCAGGTGTAGCAAACAGAGGAATTGAAGCAGATAACAACAGTAAAGACCGTTCTGCAGCTCCAATCGCTAACCCAACAATCAAGAATATAACATTAGTTGGTTTAGGGTTAAATACACCTTCTGAGTTAACAGAAACTCAAGGGATGAAACTAAGAGAGGGAACAAAAGGAATCATTGACAATGTTGTTTTATCAAATTGGAAAACAGGATTCGATGTTGAGCACGATGAAACACTTGCAAATGTTGCTAACGGTTCTCTGAAAGTAACAAATGTTAGATTTGATAACGTTGAAACAAAATCTAAAGGAAAAAACACAGCTAAAGAAACTGTAGATGTAAGTGGTGTTTTCACAGAAAAAGCGGATGCAAGTGGTGCTGGAAACGGAGCGCAAACACCTGAATGGGCAAAAGGTTGGACGGTAGGTCTATAGTCTAAAAGCACAACAATATGTTAAAAGGTCGTTTACAAAAACAAGTAAACGACCTTTTTATTTTTTTTATACTCAAAAAAACTATACATTTATCATTATTAAAATTAAAACGGTGAACAAAAACTACTTCTATATTCTATTTCTATCGATTTTCATCAGTTGCTTTAGTATTCAGGAGAGCATTGCACAAACGCAACTTCCTTCAACTAAGGCTTCAGAAAATATAGATGGATTAAACATTTATCCTAATCCGATAAGTGATGGAAGGGTATATATTGACACCAAACTCAATAACACAAAAGATATCTCACTATATAACGTGTTGGGCAAAAAGATTCTCTCAACGACCATAACTGGAAGAGAGTTAACTTTACCATACAATATAAGCCCTGGTATATATATAATTTCAATCAAAGAGAAGGAAGCTACAGCTACTAGAAAAATTGTAATTAAATAAAATTCGTCAATTTTAGATTTTTTTAAATTGTTGGCTGTCAAATTTGACAGCCTTTTTTTTATCTACTTCCATTATTTCTAGAAACTTTACCTAATCGAACAAGCAATTAAATTTGTATTTTTGACAAAAAACTCATCGTGTTCAAAGTAGAAGATATTTTTCAGATAAATAGTAAAAAGGAATTTCAACGAATTACTATGAAAGTCTATCGCTTCCAATATGAAAACAACGCTGTTTATAAGCAGTTTTGCGATTTATTGAAGCGTACACCTGAGACTGTCAAAAACACACTTGACATACCTTTCCTACCAATAGAGTTTTTTAAAAGCAAAACCATTATAAGTAGCAATTCTCCTATACAAACTACCTTTACTAGTAGTGGAACCACTGGAATGATTACCAGTAAGCATAACGTTGTTGATTTATCAATATATGAATCAAGTTATTTAAAAACTTTTTCTCAATTTTATGGAAACATTGAAGACTATGCCGTTTTAGCATTACTCCCCTCCTATTTAGAAAGAGAAGGATCTTCTTTGATTTATATGGTTGATGACTTGATAAAAAGTTCTAATCATCCTGACAGTGGTTTTTACCTACACAATTACGATGAATTAGCTAAAAAGCTAATTGACTTAGATAATGAAGGTCAAAATGTATTGCTTATTGGCGTTACTTACGCTCTATTAGATTTGATTGAAAATTATCCCTTCAATCTCAAAAACACCATTATAATGGAAACAGGTGGAATGAAAGGAAAGAGAAAAGAGATGATACGTGAAGAGTTACATCAATTACTCTGTAAAGGATTTGGAGTGTCTAAAATTCATTCAGAATATGGAATGACAGAATTGCTATCACAAGCTTATTCGCTAGGAGATGGGGTGTTTGAATGCCCGCCTTGGATGGATATAATCATTAGAGATACAGAAGATGCTCTCTCTTTTGTTGACAACGGTAAAACTGGTGGAGTAAACGTAATTGATTTAGCAAACATATATTCTTGTTCATTCATAGCAACACAAGATTTAGGTAAAAAACACAATAATCAATCATTTGAAATATTGGGAAGATTTGATCATTCCGACATAAGAGGATGTAACCTTATGGTAGTATAGATTTATAATAAAAAAGCCCATTTGATATCAAATGGGCTTTTTTATTACAAAGGAAATCTTTATTTCATTAACTCTAACTTCTCAGCAAAGTAGTCACAGAAATCGCGCATAGTAGCCGCCATTTTATCTTCTTCTGTCGCTCGTTCAAAAGTGTCTGCCATAGCAACCAAAGTTTGATGGAAGAATTTCTTCATTTCATCTACGGGCATATCTTTAGTCCACAAATCAATTCTCAAAGTTTCTTGCGTGTTGCTATCCCAAACAGACAAAAGCATTGCCTTGGAATCTGCCATATCAACTCCTCCATCTTTCGCACTCCAACGCAATTTTTCAGGTACTCTATTTTCGTCTAACTCTACCTGAATCTTAATATCCGAAACGTGTTTTTTACTCATTATTTCTTAGGTTTATATCGAGATTTTTCAAATAATTCTTTCGCTTCTATATTAAAAAGCTCCTGCAAAGTTACATTATTATTCTTCATATACGAACGAACAATCTGCCATCCTAACCAAGACCCTGTTCTTCCAGGAGAAGTTGCGTCTATTTCTAGATAAAATTTAGAAAATGGACTAGGCTGCAAAAACCGCACTTGTAACTTAGGATCTGTATCAAAAAGCAATTTTTTTTCTATAAAATAACGCCACATTTCTGATTCATTTGCAAAACACCATTCTATCTGATCAGGAGTATAAGAAATCAAATCACCTTCCTTTACCTTAGGCAATAGTTGCTCTTTTGCATAAAGTATTTTTCCCTGATAAATCATTTGAGATAAAAAATTACGGTCTTTGGGTTGCTTCAACTTAGTCAACAAAAAGCTTTCCGCTAAATCAGGTAAAATTTGTGATTCATTAAATGCTCCTCTCAGATATTCAGGAAACCCTTTATAAAATTGATGATCCTCTCCTAAATAAGTATCCAAAGAGATTAATGATATAGAATCCGCATAAATTGCTTTTGCTGTCACATCTACTTCTGAAATTAAAGTAATTACCTTCTTAGGGTTTTCATTTGGATAAAAATACTTAACATGCTTAAAGAAAAGCTCTAAATCACTTGGCAACGAACCTAAATCAGCATATTTCTTCTCAACTTCCTCATAAACTTCTTTAAACAAAGTATCTGATTTCTTCTCTATCCAAAAAGCATCATCATACTGCTCAGGAAACAAATAAGGATACGTCTTTTTCAAAACACCCATTTCTGAAACTGGTGTATTATAAAACAATTGATCAAACCTTTCGATGCTAATTTCCACTGGTACTTTAGCAACTTCAGAATCAATTGTATCAACATCCTTACACGCACTTAAAAAAAGAAGAGGCATAGCAAAAACCCCTAAATATATTTTAGTAAATTTGGACAAAATCTTCATAGTTCTTTTAAAAATTAATACTTACAAATATAACATAGAAATTGAACTCTATATGAAATCCACTTCTTTTAATACGGTTAAAATAACAGAATATATAGTAGATTGGCTTTTAAACTATGCTAAGAACGCTAATGTGAAAGGATTTGTTGTTGGAATATCGGGCGGAATTGATTCTGCGGTTGTTTCTACCTTGTGTGCTAAAACAAATTTACCAACACTTTGTGTAGAGATGCCAATACATCAACCTGTTTCTCATGTCAATAGAGGAAAAGAACATATAGATTTTTTGAAAAAAAACTTTAAAAATGTTACTAGTGTCATTGCAGACCTCACACCTACTTTTGACACATTGACAAATAGCCTACCTATTGGAGAGCAACATGAAGTACTTACTTTAACGCTTGCTAATACAAGAGCTCGTTTGCGTATGACTACTCTGTATTATTTTGCGGGTATCAATCATGCACTTGTTGTTGGAACTGGAAATAAAATTGAGGATTTCGGAGTTGGCTTTTTTACCAAATATGGAGATGGAGGAGTTGATATAAGTCCAATTGCAGATTTGATGAAATCGGAAGTTTGCAACTTAGCAACTTTTTTAGATATTCCCACAAGTATAATCTCTGCTAAACCTGCTGATGGTTTATTTGATGACGACCGTTCTGATGAAGACCAATTAGGTGCAAGCTATGACGAATTAGAAATTGCAATGATAAATCATGAAAACGGAAAGAAATCGACAGACTTTCAAGGTAGAGAAAAAGAGGTTTTTGAAATTTATAGTCGATTGAATAGAATTAACCAACACAAGATAAATCCTATCCCTGTTTGTCTTATCCCCAAAACTTTAAAATCGTGAAAAAGAGTCTTTTTTTAATTTTAATTAGTAGTTTATTATTCGCTTGTAATAATGACAACAGCACAACATGTACTACTAGAATACTTCTAACAGACAATTTAGAAACAGTATATAACTGCACAAATACTACAAATCTATTAGACGTCCCAGACCTGAATGAAGACTATATAATCATTAGAAATAACGAATCCTTTCTCGAAAAAGTTACTGGTGCTTGTGTTGCTGAAATTGATTTTTCAAAATACGACATGTTGATTGGAAAGAAACAATTGACCAATGGGCTAAACAGCATAAAGTACAATATGACAATTGATTGTAATCAAAAAGTCCCAGTAGTTGATGTAACCTTTTATCTAAACGAAACTACAGAAGCCCCTAGCGTAACCTATCATGTTTTCGTTCCGAAACTTGGAACAAATCAGAATTTGAAAGTAAATTTTCATATGGAACATTAATCCATCTTTTTGAAACGAGAAGTAACTTGTCCTAACTTCTGAGAGAAACTATTAGTCAATTTCAGATAATCAACAATAAGCTCCAAGCTCTCTCTGGCTTTAAGCTCATCAGTGCTTTTTAAGTCCTCTTTGTATTGCTCAATGATTGTGTTCACTAAATACAATCTCAAAGTAAGAATCGTTTCTGTAACATATTGAGAAATCCCCTCCTCTTTAGTTTTAACTATAATATTTTGAGAATCCCATTGGTGTAAACTATCTCTTTCTTCAGCTAGAATAATCCCTGTCACTTCCTGTGCCAAATCTGCATCAAGTCGCATCAAATATTTTTCTAAATTCCATTCTTTATTCTGATTATAGAAAGCAATTAGGTCTTCATATATCGTTCTGAATAATGGATTTGTTAATTCCACCTCATCTTCTTGAAGGCTCAAAAAAACTTGTTTATAAACCTTATTAATCACTTTATGCTCAACCTCTACTACCTCTTCGTTATCATTAGTTTCTAATAATACCTCCAAAAACTGCTCCTCAGCATTTCCGTAAATCAACAAAATCTTGATAATTTCTCGTTCCAAATTATCTAATAAATCAATTTGTTGTACTTTATCCTCAGGCGATTCATAACGTACAACTTCTAATTGTTGACGCTCTTGATTAAATTTTTTATTTGCTTCTGAAACTTCCTTTTTCCCAATCTGAGCCAAAGTATTAAACAATACGTCTTCTGAGATGTCCATAATCCTAGAACACTCTTGCACATAAACTTCTTGTTTTATAGTATCGGGAATTTTTGAAATACTCACTACCATATCCCGAATTAAATCAGCCTTTTTGATAGGATCATTCTTAGCATCTTGCATAAGCAATGATGCCTTAAAACTTATAAAGTCCTTAGAATTCTCTTCGAAATAACGTTCTAAAAAGTCTAGCGAATTCTTTCTCGCAAAACTATCTGGATCCTCTCCATCAGGTAGAGCGCATATACGCACATTCATGCCCGTTTCTAAGATTAAATCAACACCTCGAATAGACGCGCGCAGACCCGCTGCATCACCATCAAAAAGCATCGTAATATTCTTAGTCAATCTATTGACTAATCGAATTTGATCTGTCGTTAATGCAGTTCCTGAAGAAGCCACCACATTTGTTATACCTGCTTGATGCATCTGAATCACATCTGTATAACCTTCTACTAGAAAACAATTATCTTTCTTAGCGATTTCTTGTTTAGCATGAAAAATACCATATAATACTTTGCTCTTGTGATAGATTTCACTTTCAGGTGAATTCAGATATTTCGCTGCTTTTTTATCATTGGTTAAAATACGTCCACCAAAACCCAAAACCCTTCCAGACATACTTTGAATAGGAAACATCACTCGTCCTTTAAAACGGTCAAATTTCTTATCGTCTTTAACTATAGTAAGACCTGTTTTTTCTAAAAACTCTAACTTATAGCCTTTTGCTAAAGCCTCATTTGTAAAAGTGTCCCAAGAATCTGGCGAATACCCTAAATCAAACCTTTTGATCGTATCTCCAGTAAAGCCCCTCTCCTTAAAATAAGTCAAACCAATCGCCTTACCTTCTTCAACATTTAAAAGTGTATCGTGAAAATAACTCTTCGCATATTCGGATACCACAAACATACTCTCCATTTCATTAAGTTGTTCTTTTTCCTCATCCGTACGTTCAGTCTCTTCAATTTCAACATTATACTTACGAGCTAAATATCGAATAGCCTCAGGATACGAAAAATGTTCGTGTTCCATTAAAAAAGCGACAACATTACCTCCTTTTCCTGAACTAAAGTCTTTCCAAATCTGCTTCACAGGAGAAACCATAAAAGAAGGTGTTTTCTCACTTACAAAAGGACTCAATCCTTTAAAGTTACTTCCAGATTTTTTTAAACTGACAAAATCTCCAATTACTTCCTCTACACGAGCAACATCAAAAACGGTATCTATGGTACTTTTCGAAATCATATTTTCTAGGCTTGGCGCAAAGATACGAGGTATATATTAATTTTTAATTTCTTCAAGCTTGTTTAATATTCCTTGCTCCTTTATACTTAACGGTCGAATATTTCTGTTCCTCCAAAACTCCGTTTTATAATTACTATTTTCATTGAAAAGACTACCTCTAAATTGTTTCTGTTTTGGAATCTCTACATTTTTAATCACAGCATCAACGATAATCTCATTCAACAAATTAACTCTATGCTTTCCTATTCTCTTAGCTGATATAGAGACATCAATAAAATCTGTACTATAAGACAGACGATAACCAAACTCCTCACTATCCAAAAACACAGCATGTCTTTCATAATCATAAACATCGACTTTAGCCAAAATCAGATTCATTGTTTCCATCTTATCCTTATACGCATCCGAAAGCTTAAATTTATATTCTAGAACTTTGGTCAAAGATTCATCAAAAACCACATATCCTTGTTCATACTTCCATCCCTTTAACCCTTCTTTAGGCTCAAACTCCAAGATTACTGTTTCCTTTCCATTTAACTCCACTTTTCTACGAGTTATAAACTCATACGAATCTGTATCTTTCAGAATTTTCTCAATCGACCCTAAATTCACACTTTTTATCAAAGCATCTCGAACATCTCCCCCAAAAACACCAATACTTTCTTCAATCTCTGCATCTTTTCCAATATCTCTAGCGCTTCTAAAAACACGATGCTCGATAACATCAGTTAAAGGTCTATTAGCAGGTTTCTTTACATAGAAATCAACAAGACCATCCGCTACATTTACTTGTTCTTTATTTACTATATTGAATTCTCTGACATAGGTTTTATACAAATCTCCCTTCTCAACCGTCTTCATAGCATTCTTCAAAGCCATTGAAAAAACATCATACAAAGGGCGTTTAAACACTAGTATTTCTTCTAACTCTATATTTAAAACTTCAAGAACAACCACCATCCCTTCACTTCCAACAAGCTGTTTTGTTTGATAATTAATATGATTAAACACCAATTCATCCCTATTGTCAACGGATATTACAAAATCTCCATCTTCATTACTTACAGTATGCTTGTTGTTTTTAGTATTAATAATAACAGCTCCTTCAATAGACTCACCATTTCCATTATCTAATATTTTCCCTTTTATTTCTTTTGTTTGTGCAACCAATGAAGCACTCAATACTAGAGCAATCATCAAGAACCACATATTGAAATTTTTTCTTGCTTTATTCATCATAATCAAAGAATTAAAAATCCATTCTAACACCAAAAGATGCCATATTCTGTTTTACTGTATTGTTTTTAAATAGAGGTGTTAATTCATATTGCGCAAACAAGCTAAACATACCATATCCAACATAAGCCCCTAATCCGTAGCGAGTTTTATTAAGTCCCAAGTCTTCTGCCTTTTCAACACGATACTTAACTTCGTCTTCGCTATAGTGGTAAATCTGTTGACCATTTCTTTTAGTCCAAGAAAAATTCACATATCCTCCAATACCTAGCCTCCAACTCTCTTCACTTCTAAAGAATGTTCTACCTGTTTTTTCGTCTATCAGTTTTGGTGTAAAATCAAACTCTAAGTACAATGGTATTTGAAATGATTGAAGATTCAAACGTGATTTTGTCAAGTCCTTTTCATGTTTTGAAATAATAGTTTGCCCGTTTTCTACTTTAAAATAGCGATGTTCAGTAGGTTTCAAACTATTAAATTCCATATTAAAGCCATACCGAAGATACAGCAAGTTATTATTCTTGAGTACTCTCGTTTTTAAATTATAACCAGCTTGAATAAAATTAGACGAAATATATCGAATGTCAGAATTAGCAACTGAACCATTAGTTACCAAATTACTCATGCCGTATATAAAGTGTAGCCGAAAAGTAGTTCTCCTCTCTCCTAATATTCTTTTGCCAACTTTGTTCTGATTGTAATAAGCTTCTTTACCAAAAACAGTATAGTATGAACTAGAGCTTACTGTGTCAAGTTCTTCTATTAATTCCCCCTTTTTAACTGCTTGTTCTACATTGTTCTGAACCAATGAAGAAAGACTATCGTTTAACTGATTGATTTTTATCTCTAATCGTTTGGTGGACTCCTGTGCTAGTTTAAATTTTTCTTCTTGCCCTACTTCATGTGATATCTTTTTACTATCAACCAAAGCGTATAGAGAATCTACTTTAGTTTTCAATATCAACTTCTCCTTAATAGTTTCGTTTTGAATCTGGATAGCAATTCTATTTACAGATTTATTAAACTCTACTACTTGTGCTCTTACTCCTATTCCAAAAAGTAAAAAACATACTGTAATGCAACTAATTTTATTTTTCATATTTACTATTTGATATATCAACTATAACTCTCTTAGCTGTTTCATAAATTTTCTGAACTTTTGTCTCTCTAAACTCCATTTCTAATTCACCTTCAACCTGGTCCAACAATAAATCAGAATCTACCTTAATCGTCGCCGTCCTAACATCTTTATCTTTTGATATTAGCATTTCATCTACACCTATAGATTCCTTTACTAACTCTTTACTTTCATCCACAGAAACCAATGCCTTTTCTTCACCAATTATATGCTCATCGATGTCAACAATCGACACTCTCGATATTTTTTCTGAAACCACCTTGACGTCTTTTTTTACATACACATCTTCTCGAGTATTGTTTTTCTCTTTTACAATTTCTTCCTCTTGGTGAACCACAGAAGGGATCGATTGAAGTAGTTCTTCCTCAATATTAATTGTATTATCCTCCAAAGAGTTAGAGGTTAAAAATTGAAATGTAAATCCACCTAACATTAAACAAGCCGCAATTGATAACCATTGTAGATATCCAATTTTTTCTTTTTGTTTCGGTTTGTGGTTATCTAACTTTTCAGACAGCAATTCCCAAGCTTGAGCACTTGGTTTTGTCTTTTTATTTTTCTGTTTATCACGCCATTTATCTTCTACCTCATTCCATTCCATAATCCCTTTTCTTTTAGATTCAACAATTGTATTTGTAGCATTTTTCTAGCTTGAGCTAATTGTGATTTTGATGTACCTTCTTGAATTTTCAACATTTTTGCTATTTCCTGATGTTTATATCCCTCAACTATATAAAGATTAAACACCATTCTACATCCATCCGGTAATTCATCAATCAAAAGATCTAAATCCTCCATAGATACATCACACTCTGACCATGTAATCGATTCATGAAATTCATGTTCTTCCAAAAAATCTAATGGCTTTTTAGTTCGAATATACGAGATAGCTTCATTCACCATAATTCTCCGAATCCATCCTTCAAAACTGCCTTTGTTTTCAAACTTTTCAATTTGCGTAAACACCTTTAAAAAAGCACTCACCATCACATCTTCAGCAAAATGAACATCTTTTATATATTGCCTGCAAACGCTCAGCATTTTCGCAGACAACATAGCATAGACCTCTTGTTGAGCTACCCGCTTACCCAATTTCAACGGCTCGATATAATCATCTAATTTCTTCTTATGTAATCTTACTATTTTCAAAAGTTTTCTTCTAATAATTGATTGAATCCTAAAATCTGTCTTTTATTATTATAAAAAACAAATCACTTCGCTTCTTATAACAATCAGCCTAAAAAATTTTATAAACTGAATACTCAATAACTCAAATCAAACTTAAAAAATGAAGTACTAGTAAAATACACTTCATAAAAAGCAGTACTAAAAATTTCATATATCTAATTTTAAATTTCTAAAGTCAGATATTATTTCCTGATAAAACAATACTTGGCCTTAATTATAAGTTGGTTCTATTATATAGACGCTAAAAGAGAAGAAATGGTTGGTCTAAAAATAAGAAAATGTGAAGAAATAAATCAAAACACTAAAAAACAAGTGATTAAATTCAAATAAAAAAATAAAATACCCCACAAAGGGATACAATGAACACTCCCGCATATTGTAATTTAACAAAATACAGGTGAAATAGATTGAAATAAAAAGAAGTTATTTTTTCCTTGCGATGACGTAGTTCACCATTAAGATAAGGGAGTCTTTATAAACAGAAGTAGGAAAATCATGTAGAAGAGCCAATGCTTCCTGTTGAAAAGCAATCATTTTGTTCTCAGCATATACTAAACCACCGTGTTCTTTAACGAAAGTGATAACTTCCCTAACACGTTTCTTATCGGTATTGTGATTTTTAACTGAATTAATTAACCATTTACGCTCTTTGGAAGTAGCCGTATTCAAAGTATAAATTAGAGGTAAGGTCATTTTCTGCTCCTTTATATCAATACCAGTAGGTTTTCCAATAGGACCATCCGTATAATCAAACAAATCATCCTTAATTTGAAAAGCCATTCCAATTAGCTCTCCAAACTTTCGCATTCGCTCTATTAGATCTGTATCCTCAGGTTTAACAGCAGCTGCTCCTAAAGAACAACATGCAGCAATTAAAGTAGCTGTTTTCTGACGAATAATTTCATAATAGACCTCCTCGGTAATATCAAGTCGTCTCGCTTTCTCTATTTGCAGTAACTCCCCCTCGCTCATTTCACGTACAGCAACAGAAATAATTCGAAGTAAATCGAAATCACCATTATCAATAGACAACAACAAACCTTTAGATAAAAGATAATCACCTACGAGTACAGCAATCTTATTTTTCCATAAAGCATTTAATGAAAAAAAGCCACGTCGCTTATTACTGTCGTCCACTACATCATCATGTACTAAAGTAGCCGTATGTATAAGCTCTATTACAGAGGCTCCTCTATAAGTACGTTCATTAACACCTTCTGAAGACACCATTTTGGCAGTTAGAAAAACAAACATAGGTCGCATTTGCTTTCCTTTCCGATTCACTATATAATAAGTTATTCGGTTCAGCAATGCCACTTTAGACGCCATAGACTTATGAAACTTTTTCTCGAAAAGTTCCATCTCCTGCAAAATAGGTTGCTTTATTTGATCTACTGTATTCATCGAAATCAAAAATACAACTTTTTAAATCGGATTAAGATTATTAGGAAAGTAAATTAAAATTAAGACTTATTAGCCAATTGTCCACAAGCTGCATCGATATCTTTTCCTCTACTTCTTCGAACAACTACAGTAATATTATTTTGCTCTAATGCCTTTATATAAGCATCGATAGCTTCTGGATATGCCTGTTGAAATTTCCCATCGTCAATTGGGTTGTATTCAATTAAATTGACTTTACAAGGAACATACTTACAAAAACGAACTAGAGCATCAATCGACTTCTTATCATCGTTAATATCCTTCCAAACAACATATTCATATGTTATTCTACTCTTAGTATGATCATACCAATATTCCAAACTCTCTCTTAATTCTTCTAGTGAAAAGTTCTTCGTAAACGGCATAATTTCATTTCTAATTTCCTCAATTGCTGAATGCAATGAAACTGCAAGTTTATACTTCACTCCATCGTCAGCCAACTTTTTAATCATTTTTGGAATTCCAGAAGTAGAAAGTGTAATCCTTTTCGCAGACATCCCTAAGCCCTCGTCAGAAGTGATTTTCTCGATTGCCTTTTGAACGTTGTTATAATTCATAAGAGGTTCACCCATTCCCATAAAAACAATATTAGAAAGAGGTCGTCCAAAGTGCTCCTTGCTTTCTTGATGGATAGTGAGAACTTGGTCGTAAATCTCATCTGGATTTAGGTTTCTCATGCGTTTAAGTCGAGCTGTAGCACAAAACTCACAATCTAAGCTACATCCTACTTGCGAAGACACACAAGCAGTTGTTCGCGTTTTGGTAGGTATTAAAACGGACTCAACAATCAATCCGTCGTGTAAACGAACGGCATTTTTAATTGTACCATCAGAACTACGTTGAATTTGATCTACTCTAATATGGTTAATAACAAAGTTATCTTCCAAAAGTTGACGTGTTGTCTTAGAAAGATTACTCATATCTTCAAAAGTATGAGCTCCCTTACCCCATAACCATTCATAAACCTGATTCCCTCTAAAGGGCTTATCTCCCTGAGTGATAAAGAAATCCCTCAGTTGTTCCTTAGATAATGATCGTATGTCTTTTTTGTCCGTTTGCATGGTGCAAAGTTAAAATATTATTTTCACTAAACCTTATAGGTTTTACAAAGCTATAAAGTTTGAGTGTTTTTTTTAACTTTGCTTATATCTAGCTAAATAATCTCCTTCTATAGGGTAGTATCCTCCAGTTACTAAGGCAACCATACTTTTTAATTGCCCCATATCCATTTTATTTATAGCTCACTTAAATATAATAATTTCAACAAAATAGCACAAACAAAACGAATAAAACCTACAATCTAAAAAACAAAAAGCCGACACTAGGTCGGCTTTTAAATAAAACAAATTAGGTTATTTGTATCTTATAAATTTTGAAAAAAGTCATTTCCTTTATCATCCGTAATAATGAAAGCAGGGAAGTTTTTAACCTTTATCTTTCTAACAGCTTCCATTCCTAACTCAGCAAAATCAACTACTTCAACACTCAAAATATTATCCTTTGCCAATATAGCAGCTGGTCCACCAACAGAACCTAAATAGAAACCTCCGTATTGCGCACAAGCATCTGTAACTTCCTGAGAACGATTCCCTTTTGCCAACATAATCATACTACCTCCTTTTGACTGAAACTCGTTCACATAAGGATCCATACGTCCAGCTGTTGTTGGCCCAAAACTTCCTGACGGCATACCCTCTGGAGTTTTTGCAGGTCCTGCATAATAAACTGGATGGTTTTTAAAATAATCAGGCATCTCTTCTCCGTTATCTAACATTTCTTTGATTTTAGCATGTGCAATATCACGTGCTACAATCACAGTTCCGTTTAACATTAAACGAGTTTTAATAGGATACTTTGTCAACTCAGCCAATACCTCACTCATAGGTCTATCTAAATCAATTTCAACCGGCGCCTCTAAATGTGGAGGTGTAGCAGGCAATAAACGAGCTGGATTTTCTTCTAATTGCTCTACAAATATACCTTCAGCAGTAATTTTACCTTTGATATTTCTATCCGCAGAACAAGAAACTCCCAAACCAACAGGACAAGAAGCAGCGTGACGTGGTAAACGAATTACTCGAACATCATGCGTAAAATATTTCCCTCCAAATTGAGCCCCTATATGCGACTCTTGGCAAATTTCTTGTAAACGTTTCTCCCACTCTAGATCACGAAAGGCTTGTCCTCCCATATTTCCAGTTGTAGGTAAGTTATCATAATATCCCGCAGAAGCTTTTTTCACCGCTGCAAGGTTTGCTTCTGCCGAAGTTCCTCCAATAACTAATGCTAAATGATATGGTGGACATGCAGCCGTCCCCAAGTCCATTATTTTTTCTTTTATAAAAGCTGTCATACTCTTTTCGTTCAAAAGAGATTTCGTTTTCTGATATAAAAATGTTTTGTTTGCAGAACCACCGCCTTTAGCCAAAAACAAGAACTCATAAGAATTACCTTGAGTAGCATAAATATCGATTTGAGCAGGTAAGTTTGAGCCTGAGTTCTTCTCCTCAAACATACTGATTGGAACTATCTGAGAGTAACGTAGGTTTTTCTTTTGATAAGTATTGAAAATACCCTTTGAAAGACTTTCTGCATCGTTTGCTCCAGTATAAACATTTTCTCCCTTTTTCCCTACAACAATAGCTGTTCCCGTATCCTGACAAGAAGGTAATTGACCTTCAACAGCCACTACAGCATTCTGAAGTAAATTGTAAGCAACAAAACGATCGTTATCAGTTGCTTCTGGATCATCAAGAATAGCTCTCAATTTCTCCAAGTGAGAAGTTCTCAATTTAAAAGAAACCTCTGTCATAGCAGTTTCTGCTAAAAGTTCCAAAGCTTCTGGAGCAACAGTTAAGATTTCTCTATTTCCTAATTTTTCAATTTTTATGAAGTCCGAACTAATTTTTCGGTATTGCGTATCGTCTTTTTGAATAGGATAAGGATCCTGATAAAAAAAATCCATAGGTAAAGTATTTTATTTTAGAGTAGTAAAATTACAAAATAGACCATTTAGAATTACTCTAAATAAAGCCCCAAGTATTTACTTAAAACCATAGATTATACTACTTCTACAAGACAAATACAGAAACACAATAATATTGTAAAAAACATACATCTAACAAAAAAGGGTTACTTCTCTAATAGAAAAGTAACCCTTTTATATGCTAACTTATAGTCATTATTTATTAATCTGTACCCATCCACTACGTGTTTCACCACGTGCAATAATTACATAGTAATAAGTTCCGTCTGGCAAAAGATTTCCACCTTTATCTTGCCCTTTCCACTCATTAGTATAACCAACTCCATAAGAATATACTTCAGAGCCATATCGATTAAAGATTTTCAAACTATAAACACCATGAGCACTTAAATCAAAAACATCATTAATTCCATCTCCATTAGGAGAGATACCTTTTTGAATAGGACATTCTTCGTACTCAATTGTAAAACTACTTTCATCTACGCATAATCCATCTTCTGAACTAGCATACACATAAAACGTTCCACCACTTTGTAAATAAGTTCCCTCTAAGAGCTTATCTCCTTTTCCATTTGGTTCTGTATGATAACTATTATTTGGTGAAAGTTCATTTAGCTTATACAACTCACATCTTAAAACCCTATCCTTAAAAACATCTGCTACAATTGGTTCTGTTATAGTAACTTTAAAAGAAACCTCTTCATAACAACCTTCTTCTCCATTTCTTTGTAGAACGAACATCGTGTGTTCTCCAGAAACATCTAATACATCCCCTGCCTTAAACTCAATTCCTGTAGCTTCGCTACCACTGAAATAATATTGATTATCCGCTAATTCAGGTAATGTATATGAAGCACAAACGAAAACATCTTCTGGTTTAACAGGAATTTCTCCACTTTCCGGATTAAGACTCAATTCAAAAACCTCAAAACATCCAGATCTTGTGTCTTCAACACGAATATAAAACTTTCTAGAAACCCCAAACTCAGAAAGTTCATAAGACGATTCTATTGGATTAACAGCTTCGATAGCTTCAACCTCTGAATTGTAGTAAAGAGTTTTATAATGATTTCTATCCACTTTCTTAAACATCTCTTCCTCCACAGAACTTAAATCAACAATCTGAGCATCAGTACTATTTCTACAAACAGCAATGTTTTTAGGAGCAGAAACCACTAATGAAATCGGAGGAAACATCTCAACTCTCACTTCACCTACTGACTCACACCCTAAGTCTGGGTATTTTACCACAACCTTATAATCTCCAGTATGCGTAACATTTAAGTTTGGACCTGTTTCACCACCTAACGCAATTCCATCTTGAAACCATTGAATTTCAGCTCTTATTTCATCTGACAAAGCGATATCTGTTTTAATCTCAACAGCTTCACCATCACATAGCGCATTTCCAGTCTCTATCAATAAGTCTTCTCCTAAATCTAAAGTCCCTAAATCAAAGCTCCCTGCATTAAAGAAAACAGCAGAAGAGTGTTCAGGTGTTGTACAAAAATCCATAACTGCAAGTTTTATACGGTATGTACGCCCTGGAATAACTGCAGTCATCGCTGACTTCATAGGCACTGTATAACCTACAAAATCAATTGGAGATTCTGCTGGCTTATCAACACCATCATAATGTTTCCAATAATATTCTGCATTTTCATTTCCACATTCAGTACCACTCATATTTGCATTTCGAATCGTATTAATACTGATTGGTAAATTTGTTCCAGGAACTTTAGCTAAATTTTCACCTTCATCTGTAGTTGTATCAATCAACCAAGCAGCAAATAAGGCTGCAACATCACATGCAACAATACAGTTTTTATGATAACTATTTGATGCAAATAAATATTCAAATTGAATAGAGTCTTTTAAAGGAACAAACTCGAATTCAACTTGAGTAACACGTTTTGTCGAATATGGTCCACCGCCTGCACTATTAATTGCATCATTAATATCTTTATCTCCAATCCATCGCTCATTATTATCTCCTCTAGGAGGATTATTATTTCCTCTCCAAGGTCCAGCTACATAATCTATTTCATTCGTTGACAATACAATTCCTTTTTCAAAAGGAAAAGAAGAGTCCCCCTTTTCAAACGCACCAAACGTATTATACTTCTGTGCCACTACTCCACCATTTCCATTTTGATAATGAACATTTGAAACCAAATCACAGCTAGAAGTTACAAAAACATCTTTTATCAACTCATCAACCGTATATTCTGTACCACTAGCACTAACCTCTAAAGGAGTAGGAGTAGTTAAGCAAAGATCAAATAGATAACTATCACCCGATTTAAATCCAAGCTTCAAATAATATTTTTGCCCTACAACTAAGTTTCTATAAACAAATTCATAATTTTCAAGCCCTAACAATCTACCACAATGTGAAGGAATTGCAGTAGTTCCTAAATTTTGACTACAGTCTTTATCATATAAAAGAGCATAAATATCCCCCCCTATACCAGAAGTTACTTCAACATTATTAGCTTGTAATATATGCATAGTTGAAGTAGCAGTAAACTCAAACCAAAGGTCATTAACCACATTAAAATAAAGACAACTTGTTGTATTAGAATCTTTATCAGAAAGTGACGCTCCAATGTTTGTTACAGACAACTTATCAACACAATCCAATGTTGGATTAACAGGTAAATTTAGAGCTCCAGTACAAAAATCATTAGGACCAATTTTTGTAATCACATTAATCCCAGTCCCCCAGTCACTATACGATTTCCCATCTTCACATACTGCTCTTACATACAAAGTATATCCTCTCCCAGCTTCCAATCCAGAAATAGTCGTTTTAGGGTCAGTCGTTACAATCTTAGTACTTATGGGTGTTGAACCAGCAGTTTCTTTATAATCGACCAGTATCACTTCCCAGCTAGTAACCCCTCCGTTCTGGTTCCAGTCAACATCAACAGAATTAGATGTTACATTATCTGATTTCAAATAGAAAGGTTCTGGACAAGTCTCTACTTTCTTTAAAATCACATTGTCAATATAAACATGTGACTCGTTTGATTTAGAGGTTACGTGCCAACTCAAATTTACATTTCCATTAATACCACTTAAAAAAACAACTTCTTCTACATAGTTACCTACTTTATAAATTTTACTTGGAACCAAAACAGTTGTAAAATCTTTAGTATCTATTCCATTCTTTGACAATAATACCTCAAATTCATTTTTCTGATTACCACCTAAATCGTTTGTAGTTTTATAGTGGTATTTTAAAACATAATCACCCCCATCTAATTTTATACCAGGAGATATTAACCAATCATTCGACACTCCATAAGTACTGAATCCCATTCCTGCATCTCCTTCATAAGGTATTTTTATTTGCTTCCACTTCCCTCCTGGAGGCACTTGATTTCCTTTAGAATCAATAACTGTCCAACATCTAATCCCTAACTCACCCGTATTAAATCCTTCCCAAAATGGTGCTTCATAAATATCACAAACCGTAGTAAAGACAAACGGTCCAGACCAAATACTAAATCCAGTAGGAGTACATTTAGATCTTACATAAAATTCGTAGTCAGTATTAGGTTTTAGATTATCACCTTTATTATCTTTTAAAATCTTATTATCAGTTTTACTGGTTTCTATTCCACTAGTTGTTGGCACTCCAGCCCCTGTAGGTTGCACAAAATATTCCCATTTAGTAGCTCCAGATTTATCTTCCCAAGAAATAACAGCTTCTTTAGACAACACATCATCAGCAGCTAATTTAATAGGCTCTTCACACCCTAAAACTTCTTCTACAAATACATTGTCAATAAAAATCTCTTTATCATTTTTCCCAGAAATTAACCATGCTAAATTAACTGTACCTGAATATCCCTTTATAAAAACATGTTCTCCAAGCCAATTCGTATTGCTATACTTTTTTGACGCAACAATTACATTAGTAAATGATTTTTTATCTATTCCTGAATCAGATAATAAAACTTGGAAATCACTTTGTCCTTCCGTACCTACTCCTATTCTATAGTGGTATTTCAACCTATAAGTTTTATTCGCTTCAAATTTTATTGGTGGCGATATTAACCAGTCATCATCTGTATTATAACTTTCCTCAAACCTTTTAAATTTTACAGAACTATCACCCTCATACTTATCTCCACCATAATTTGTAGCTGGAACTCTAAACCATTTATCTTCAAAAGAACCTTCGTATCCATCACCATTTCCATCATAAACAGTCCAACAACTCCAGCTTCCAGAATCGTTATTAAACCCTTCCCAGAATGGCGTTTCATTTATTCCACAAAGTGTTTTAAACTTATAAGGACCTGACCACATACTTAAACTTCCATCAGTACATTTAGAACGAACGTAAAACTCATAGAAAGTACTTGATTTTATATTATTTCCTGAATTATCTTTAGTTACATTAACATCTTTCAAAGAAGTTGTAACGCCGACAGTACTCTTTGAAATACTTGACCCTGCATTCTGAACTACATATTCCCATTCAACACCTAAATCGTCAGACCAATAAATGGTTGCATCATTTTGTCCTACATTTTTAACACCCAATGCCATAGGTTCTGCACAGCCTACAAACTCTTCAATATTAATATTGTCAACAAACAAATTATTACCGCTAATAAATCTCCAAGCAAGATTAACATCGCCTTTTATATTTCCAACAATAATTTTTTCTTCCACCCAAGAACTGTTACTCTCGTCCGTTTTTTTTAGTAGAACTTTCTTAAAATCATCAACCTTATCCCCAGAACTAGAAAGTAAAACTTCAAAACTGTTTTTACTCGTCGTATTTGTTCTATACTGATAAGTAATTCTATAATATTTAGTATCTTCTAAAGTGAAAGTAGGGGAAATCAACCAATCATCATGAGTAGTTTTATTATCACCAGTAAAAGCCATTGAATGTTTCCCCTCATATTTGGTAGTACTTTGTTTCCAAATATTACTTTTAGAAGTTGTTTCATCTTTATTATTATCGATTATTTGCCAACAATTTAAAGTTACAGAGGACAATTCAAAAGATTCTTTAAAAGGAATTGTCTGAACATCACACAATGTTCGGAACAAAATTGGTCCAACCCATTGACTATAATCTAATCCCGAACATTTAGCTCTAACGAAAAACTCATATTCTGTATTGGGGATCAGTGGAGTTTTACTCCCAGATAACTGTATAGCAGTATGTGTTTTAACTTTAGTTAAATTACCACTTCCAGATGGTAACGCAGATACTCCTGCAAGTTGAACGTAGTATTCCCACTCACCATTCACATCATCTTCCCATTTAAATGTTGCCGAGTTTTTAGTTATATTTTCCACAACAACCTTAGAATCAGGTGCAATACATGGAACATCCTCAAGCGTATTAAATGAGAAGAAATCTCTAATGTTTTCAAATTCGAAATTCGAAAATAGTGCATTACTATAATATTCTAATTTTCTTGTACTATCACTCTTAGCTGTCACAAACAGACTAAAAAGTGTAAAGAAAATCAACAAAATAATTAAATTGATTTTTTTCATATTATGATATTTTTTTGTTAGCTGCGCAAATCTAACTTTAAATTTTAACACGACATTATGCCTCATTGTTAAAGTGAAATGTAAAAATATATCAGCAACACCTAAGAATATTTTAGGTGTTTTAAACAAAAAAAGATATCAATACCCAACAATAGCAATATACTTAAACAAAAAGTTAAAATAAAAATCTAAAACCCATGTAAATCATATTAAAAATAAAATTTAACCATATTTAACAAATGAGATGCCTTTGTAATTTATTCACTAATAGATAACATCTCTTGCTTGATTTACTCGAAAGAGAAAACATAACAACACTATTCATATTTTCTTCTTTACAACTCTGTTAGAGTAATCAAAAAAAGGCTATCCTTAAAAGGATAGCCCAAAGCATTTTACTTTTACATTTATTTTTGCCATTACAAACTTCTCATATAAACTTCTATCGCTTGTAATTCTTGATTTGTCATCTTTTTAGTAATAACAAAGTTAGCTTGCATTACCATAAATTGTTTTGGATCGACTATAGGCTCCCCTTCCCCTTTCAAGAAAGTTACGATACTTGCTTTGTGTTCATCGTAAATCCTTACTACTTCCTTAACACTCGGCCCCACTCCTTTACTGTCTGATTGATGACACGCATTACAAGTTCCTTTTCCATTAAACAACTTTTGTCCAAGTTGTTTCATTTCTAATTCTGAAAGTTTTTTCTCTTCCACCAAAGTACTCGGATCCACTTCTACTTCCTTGGTTTTACCACAAGAAAATAAAGCTAACACCAAGGCTAATGATGATATCCACTTAATTGTTGTTTTCATTTTGTTGTTTGTTTCTTACAAAACTAAACAATTAGTGAAGCAACTGCCCCACTATAATACTGCTTTTATTTATTTAAAAACTGTGCCGCTTCCTTGGCAAAATAGGTAGAAATGATACTAGCTCCTGCTCTTTTTATACACATTAGTTGTTCCATCATAATTAAATCATGATCTAACCATCCTCTTTCGGATGCTGCTTTAACCATTGCATATTCTCCAGATACTTGAAAAACTGCAACAGGAACATTTACTGCGTCTTTAACCTCACGTACTATATCCAAATACGCTATTCCTGGTTTAACCATTACAATATCAGCCCCTTCTTCAACATCATAAATCGCTTCTTTTATCGCTTCAATCCTATTGGCATAATCCATTTGATATGTCTTCTTGTCTTTTGGGATTTCCTTATTATCTACAGGTGCACTATCCAAAGCATCTCTAAAAGGTCCATAAAAAGCTGAAGCATATTTTGCAGAATAACTCATAATACCTACATCTGTATAACCAGACTTGTCTAAAGCTTCTCGAATACGCAACACTCTTCCATCCATCATATCACTTGGAGCAACAAAATCTGCACCCGCCGCCGCATGAGAAACACTCATCCTCGTCAAAGCATCCACCGTCTCATCATTTAAGACTACTCCTTTTTCAACAATCCCATCATGCCCATAGATTGAATAAGGATCCAATGCCACATCAGGCATTATAACCATTTCTGGACATGCATCTTTTATAGCTTTAATTGCTGTTTGCATTAATCCATTTGGGTTCCAAGCCTCTATTCCCGCATTATCTTTCAAAGAGTCATTAACTTTTACATAAATATTTATCGCTCTAATACCTAAAGCATAAAGCTCCTTTACTTCTTTAACCGTTAAATCAACCGACCTTCTAAACATTCCTGGCATAGAAGGTATCGCCTCTTGTACATTAGTTCCTTCTGCGATGAACATAGGAAACATAAAATCCGAAGGAGTAACTATTGTTTCTCGAACCAAACTACGTATTGCTTCATTGGTTCTTAATCTTCTTCCTCTTTGTATTGGAAACATATTTTTATATTTTATAAGGTTTCAGCCATCAGGTTTCAGCTATGAGCTATTGGCTGAATGCTGATAGCTGTCAGCTGAATGCTAATTATTTATCTTTCACTTAATGCACTCATAAATCCATGAAGCATTTTTCTTATCTCTTGAATTCTTCCAATCAATTCCTCTCCTTTTTGTCTTTCTAAAGACCCTAAATCAACACTTAAAATAATTTGATATTCTAATTTATTTGTAGAACCATACGAAATAGACAAGAATCTTGCAAAGTCTTTATCCGTTCTTCTCCCTGCACCTTCAACAATATTTGTAGGAATAGAGCTCACAGACCTTTTCATTTGACTAACTAAACTAAATAACTCTTCTTTAGGAAATGTTTTTAACACACGATATACTTCTAAAGTGAGTTCATGACTTTTTTCCCAAACTAACAACTTTTTGAAATCTCTCATAACTTAATCTGTTCGATTATCTTAATCTAAATTTCCCTATTTAGCCAGCTATCAGCCGTCAGCTCTAAGCTGTTAGCTGACGGCTGATAGCTAATCAAACCCAATCAACTGGTTTTCTTAAAACTTCTAGTAACTTCTCTTCTTCAGAATCAATTTCAGGATGATGATCATATACCCATTGCACGCGAGGAGGTAAACTCATTAAAATAGACTCGATACGACCATTCGTTTTGAGTCCGAACAAAGTACCTTTATCATGAACTAAGTTAAACTCAACATATCGCCCTCTTCGAATCTCTTGCCAAGTTCTGTTCTCTTCTGTAAATGACATATCCTTTCGTCTCTCTACAATAGGGATATACGATTTTAGAAAACTATCCCCCACTTCTCTAACGAAATCACACCAATTATCCATTGTCATTTCTGAAGTTTCTTGAAGATGATCAAAAAACAAACCACCTACGCCACGAGCTTCTTCGCGATGAGAATTCCAAAAATATTCATCACATACTTTTTTGTATTTAGAATAAAAGTCAGGATGATGCTTATCGCAGGCCGATTTACAAACTGTATGAAAATGAATTGCATCCTCTTCAAACAGGTAATAAGGTGTTAAATCTTGTCCACCGCCAAACCACGAACCCACTTTAACCCCTTGCTTATCGTACATTTCAAAATAACGCCAATTCGCATGAACAGTAGGCACCATCGGATTATTAGGATGAATAACTAAACTAAGTCCACAAGCAAAGAAGTCCACATCACCAACATTAAAAGCTTTTTGCATAGTATCTGGCAAAACACCGTGAACAGCAGAAATATTAACTCCTCCCTTTTCAAACACAGCACCATTTTCAATAACGCGAGTTCTTCCACCCCCACCACCTGGTCGATCCCAAATATCTTCTTTGAATGTTGCTGAACCATCAACCTTTTCTAATGCAGCAGTAATCTCTTCTTGTAACTGTTGTATGTATTTATAAAAACGCTCTTTCATACCCATCATTACAGTTGATTAATCTTATTCATAATTTCAAAAGAAAAAGATTTACTCTCAGACTGAATATAGAGATACATTCCTTTTGCCTTCTCTTTAAAACCTAGAAGTCCTTCATTAGAAGACCACACTAAAAGTAAATCTGCAAAACGTTCGAAATGATCCCATCCGAAATTAAATTTTCGCAGATGAGCATTTAATTTTTCAGACGAAAATTCTTTTAAATCTTTAAAAGACATACCTAATTTATGTAGATACACTTCAATATTCTGAATTCCTTCAGGATTAGGAACAAATGTTAAAGTCATCAATTTCTCCAAAATAGAGTTGATACGTTGATCTTGTTCATTTTGCATTCCTTTACTTAACATACGCTATAAAATAATATTAATAGGATAACGGAGCTCTATATTCCTTCACTGCATCGATAAAAGCTTTAGCATGATCAACAGGGATATGTGGTAAAATTCCATGTCCCAGGTTAACGACATACTTGTCTTTTCCAAACTCATCAATCATTTCATGCACCATCTTCTTAATCGTTGGAATCGGCGACATCAAACGGCTTGGGTCAAAATTACCTTGTAGTGTTTTCTCTCCTCCTGTAAATAAACGAGCATGTTTTGGACTACATGTCCAATCTACACCAATAGCAGACGCCTTAGACTGTGCCATTTCTGGTAATGCAAACCAACATCCCTTTCCAAACACAATCACCGGAACACTATCCGCCAATGCCTCAACTATCTGATTCATGTATTGCCATGAGAACTCTTGATAATCTACAGGAGATAACATACCTCCCCAAGAATCAAAAATCTGTACAGCATCTACTCCTGCTCTAACTTTTTCTTTTAAATACAAAATAGTAGTATCCGTTATTTTCTGCAATAAAGCATGTGAAGCTTCAGGTTGTGAAAAACACATCGCTTTGGCTAAATCAAAATTCTTAGATCCTTTTCCTTGAACTGCGTAACAAAAAATAGTCCATGGTGAACCTGCGAACCCTATTAAAGGAACTTCATCATTCAACATTTCTTTTGTTACTTTAATAGCTTCCATTACATAGCCAAGTGTTTCCTCTATATTAGGAATACGAACTTGTTCAACATCTTTTGCAGAACGAATAGGGTTCGGTATCCATGGACCTATATCTGGTCTCATTTCTACGTCAATTCCCATCGCTTGAGGAACCACCAAAATATCTGAAAATAAAATCGCAGCATCTGGTTTAACTATTCTGATTGGTTGCACTGTTATCTCAGCTGCAATTTCAGGCATCCTACAACGCGTAAAAAAATCATATTTATCTCGTAGGGCACGGAATTCTGGTAAGTATCTACCCGCTTGACGCATCATCCATACTGGTGGGCGTTCAACAGTCTCTCCCTTTAAAGCTCTTAAGAACAAATCATTTTTTATCATTTCATCTAAGTATTTAAGTTCTCAGTTAAAATATCTGAATAGCTTTAACTATCAATATAGTATCCTGAAATTATTTATAATAGGTTACACAAGCTTGTAACGTTTTTTCTATGGTTGGTTGTTTTGCTAATATTATTTTATTAGTATTGTTCTTTAAAGCTTCCGCAGTAGTATCACCTATACAAAAACAAACCTCATCAGTAATCTTATTTTCTTTCAAATAACTATCTACTCCAGATGGACTATAAAAGCAAATACCATGAGGTTTTTGAGATAGTGCAATCGGAGTTAAGTCGGTTTGATATACTTGAAACTCATTGAATTTCACATTCACACCATTAAATGCGTTCGGCAAAACTTCGCTTCTTAGATTACCATTAAAAAACGATATACTATTTGTAGAAAAAGACTTTATTAGAATAGGAGCTAATTCCTTAGCATAATCTGCCCAAGCAACTACTTTCCATCCACTTTTTTCAAGAAGCTCTTTAGTTTTTACTCCAACACAAAAACTCAACTTTGATTTTAAAACAGCTATATCCTTATGTTTTAAAACACTTCGAACAGCATTCTGACTAGTAAACAAAAGAAATTCATTAAGTTCAGATATCTGAAAGTCTATTGGTGAAACAGATATAAAATCACATTCAACCAATGAGATGTTTACACCTTCTAGTATAGCTCGATGCTCTTCATTCAAAACTCTTGTAGAAACAACTATAGGTGTATCCATAATTTTATTTCAATTGGCTTCTTAGCCGCTGCATTAAATCAGCTCCTCCATTATCCAATATTTCTTTTGCTGCAAAAAAACCGAGTTTTTTCCATTCTTCAATAGACACTGTCTTATCATAATCATACTTTTCAGTACCATCTAAAGACAACAATACTCCTTGTAATCGAATAGTATCTTCCTTTTCATTATAACTAGCATAAGCTCCAATAGGTGCAGAACAGCCTCCTTCTAAAGTTCTCAAAAACTGACGCTCAATATGAGTGGTCATCTCGGCTTCGAAATCATTCAGCGATCTCAGTGTCTGTAAAGTAAACTCATCATCAGCCAAAGCAACGACAACCATTGCTCCTTGAGCTGGTGCAGGAATCATCCAATCCAAATCGATACTATTAGCTGGCTTCTTTCCTATTCTATCCAATCCAGCAGATGCAAAAACAGCCGCATTCCAATCATTATCTTGAAGTTTTTGCATTCTAGTATTCACATTCCCTCTCAAATCAACTAGGTTATGTTTTGGATATCTATGCAGCCATTGCGCTTTTCTTCTTAAACTCCCTGTAGCTACAGTAGCCTCTTGTTCTTCCAAAAAAGACAAATTACCCTTATGCAACAATATATCAATAGCACTCGATCTTTTCAAAACAGCAGCTTGTACTATTCCTTGAGGTAAAGCAGTTGGAACGTCTTTCATAGAGTGAACAGCTATATCAACCTTCCCCTGTAACATAGCTACATCAAGGGTCTTGGTAAATATTCCTGTAATACCCATTTCATATAAAGGTTTATCTAAAACCAAATCTCCTTCTGATTTTACAGCTATTATTTCTGTCTTTACCCCTAGCCCATTCAATGCGCTTGCAACTGTATTGGCTTGCCAAAGTGCTAATTCACTATCGCGGGTACCTATTCTTATAACCTTACTCATGACTTATCGTTTCTATTTGGAAAACTTTTTCAATCCACTCAATACTTGAATCAACAACAGTATCTTCATGTCTTAAATGGTTAGCAAATTGCGTAGTAATTTTCTGGATAATACGCATACTGATCAATTCCGCTTGTTGCTCGTCGAAGTTTTCTATTTTTTTTCTTTGGTAATTTAATTCATTTTCTTTTATCAACTCTAACTTTGATTTCAACGCATGAATTGTAGGCGCAAACTTTCTCATTTTTGTCCATTCAATGAACTCCGATTTCACTTCATCAATGATAGTTTCTGCTTGTGGAATAAATTGTTTTCTGCGATCTAGTGTCTTATCTGTCATTTGTGATAAATAATCCAAATGAATTAACTGAATACCATTACATTCTTCTACATTCAAGTCAACATTTCTAGGTATAGATAAATCTAGAATCAATAAAGGTTTATCATTTTTCAGAATAGACTTAGAAATAGTTGGTAAAGAAGCCCCTGTTGCCACAATTAAAACATCCGCTTTTCCAACCTCCTCTTCTAAATCTTCAAAATCCTTGACAATCAAATTAAACTTACCGGCTACTTCAACAGCCTTATCTCTAGTTCTATTTATTAAAGTAATATGATCATTTTTAGTGTGCTTAACTAAGTTTTCACAAGTATTTCTACCTATTTTCCCCGTTCCAAACAACACTATGTTTTTAGAAAAAACATCTTGAACATGCTCCATTATATACTGTACAGATGCAAAAGAAACCGAAGTAGCACCTGAACTTATTTCCGTTTCATTCTTAATACGTTTACTCGCCTGAATAACTGCATTAATTAAACGTTCAAAGTAATTTGTTGTTAACCCTAGTGCTTTTGACTGTATAAATCCGCTCTTAATCTGACCTATAATCTCAAAATCACCAAGTATTTGACTATCAAGTCCAGTTCCAACGCGGAAAAGATGATGAATAGCATCGTTGTTTTTATGAACATAAGCTACTTTCTGAAAATCATCTACAGTACCATTACTGTGGTCACACAACAACTTTATCAATTCAAATGGATGTTGAGCAAATCCATATAATTCAGTTCTATTACAAGTTGAAATAATAATTAAGCTAGGTATACCTTCTTCTTTGGCTTGCTTTAATAGGCCCTCTTTGGAAAACTCTCCAAGGCTAAACTTCCCTCTAATCTCTGCATCTGCCTTCTGATAATTTAGTCCGACTACGTAAAAAGTACTCGTTTTCACCTTATTCAAATTTTCCATATTCATGCACTATTTCTAAAAAGTACACAAATGTATTATTTAAGTATCTATAAAAACAACGCTACAAGGACTATTTGTAACGCTACAAGAATATACGGTTAAAAGGTTTGGTTTTCAATTAAAAAAAGTAATTTTGCAGTCATACTAAGGCTTTAAAGCATCCTTATATAGACTTATTCTAAATAACATATGTTTAAAAAGTATCATATCAAAAATAAAAAACAACGCTATGGGTACTCACGAAGAAATTAAAATAACGGAAGGTTTTACCCTTCATAGATTTGAAACAAAAACAGGAGACAATTTCCGTTTTGAACAAAATATGGAGCTAGGAATTATTCAATTTTATTTCGCATTACGTGGTAACGCCAATTTTAGCTTCAATCAAGGCAACTACATCTTACCTCTTACTGAAGATAAAGCCATGATACTTTACAACCCAGAAAAAAAACTTCCTGTTCTTTTAGATATTGAGGATAACTCTTGGGTAGTTTCTATCTTTATTTCAATCACTAAATTTCACGGTTTGTTTTCATCCGAAGCTGAATTTATCGGTTTTTTAAATGAAGAAAATAAAAATAAGAAATACTATGCAGAAGAAGCTATATCACCCTCAATGGCAATCGTGTTAAATCAAATTTTCAACAACACTATAAATCCCTCACTCAAAAATCTGTATTTAAAAGGAAAGACTTTTGAACTACTAAGTTTATTTTTTAATAGAAATGAGGATCAAAATGCAGAAAACTGTCCATTCTTATCTGATGAAGACGACGTAATTAAAATTAAAAACGCCAAAGACATTATTATATTACGAATGGCTGAACCACCAACATTACAAGATTTAGCAGATGAAGTTGGCGTAAATATAAAAAAGCTTAAACTAGGTTTCAAGCAGGTTTATGGAGATACCGTTTATGGTTTTTTATTTGACTACAAAATGGAATATGCTAGAAAATTATTAGACCAAGGCAACTACAACGTAACAGAAGTTGGCTTAAAAATAGGTTATAGTTCCGCCAGTCATTTTATAGCAGCTTTTAAGAAAAAGTACGGTACTACACCTAAAAAATATCTGATGTCTATAACTCCAAATCTTTAAACAAACACTTAAAACATGAAAGGGATATTATTAGTAAACTTAGGATCGCCACAAAGTCCAACCGCGAAAGATGTCAAACCATATCTAGACGAATTCTTAATGGATGAACGTGTTATAGATATGCCTTATCTCTTGCGTGCGTTTGTAGTAAAAGGGATTATTTTGAACACAAGACCAAAAAAATCAGCCGCTGCCTATCAAAAAATATGGTGGGAAGAAGGCTCTCCATTAATAGTACTATCCCAAAGGTTACAAAGCAAAGTACAATCCTTGACAGACCTACCAATCTCATTGGCTATGCGCTACGGAGAACCGTCTATCAAAACAGGACTAGAAGAACTTAAAAACAAAGGAGTAACCGACGTTTTGATGATTCCCCTATATCCACAGTTCGCTATGGCAACTACGGAAACGATTAATGTTTTAGCTGAGCAATTACGCATCAAGCATTTTTCAAATATGAAAATTACCAGCTTACCAGCTTTCTATAACAAACCGGAATATATTGATGCTTTAGCTCAATCTATTAAAAATCATCTAAAGGGTTTTGAATACGACCATATTGTGTTCTCTTATCATGGAGTACCGGAACGTCATATTAAAAAGTCAGATATAACAAAACAACATTGCAAAATTGACCAATCTTGTTGCAATACCCTCTCTAAAGCATATGAGTTTTGCTACCGTCACCAGTGCTTAGAGACCACTAAACAAGTTGTGGCTACATTACAAATCCCCGAAGAAAAATACACTAACTCATTTCAATCTAGATTAGGTTTAGACAAATGGTTACAACCTCCAACAGATATTACTATTAATAATCTAGCGGAAAATGGCACTAAAAAAATAGCAGTAATCACCCCTGCCTTTGTAGCTGATTGTTTAGAAACCCTAGAAGAAATAGGCATGGAAGCAGCAGATGAATTTTTAAAACACGGTGGAACGGAATTCAAAACCATACCTTGTTTAAATGACGACGACCAATGGGCAGCTGCTTTAGCAACATGGATTAAAGAATGGCAAAACAAAGCGTAAAACTATGGCTTACCTATATCTAAAAGCATTACACATCATTTTTATCGTCTGCTGGTTTGCAGGTCTTTTCTATATCGTACGTCTTTTTGTGTATTATGCAGAAGCACAAACACAACATGAACCAAAGAAAGAAATACTTTCAGAACAACTCCGTCTCATGACAGAGAGATTATGGTATATAATAACATGGCCGGCTGCGATTCTAGCTACTGCTTTTGGAATAGGGCTACTCATCGTTATGCCTCATTTTCTATCCCAACCGTGGATGCATGTAAAACTCCTCTTCGTCTTATTACTTTTTATATATCACATAAAATGTCAACAATTCGTTTCTCAAATCAGCAAAAACAAACTTGAGAAAACATCGAATTTCTTTAGACTTTGGAATGAAGGTGCTACAGTAATTTTATTTGCAGTAGTTTTTTTAGTAATTTTAAAAAATGCAATTAATTGGATATTTGGAGTTATTGGAATTCTATGCTTTATCTTTCTATTAATGCTTGGATATAAGTTATATAAAAAATTAAGAGAGCGAAAAATCAACCAATGAAAGAAGAATTTATATTAAAGAATTTCTCTTTGCGAAATAGAATTTTTTTATCCCTAATCTTTCTAACACTAATCTCTTCCGTATTGATAGCAGCTGTATCTGTTTATCAATTTAAAAAAGAAGCCAGAGGATATCATCAAGATCGATTAGAGCGAAAAGAAAATGCTATAAACGAACACATAAACTTTATTTTAAGTACAACAACTTATCCACTTACAACCGAAAATCTACCACTGATATTCAAAAGTAAAATACATGAGTTAGCAACTATTCATAGCACTGAAATCAACATCAATGACCTAAACGGTAATTTGCTAATTTCTTCTAAAGGTCGTTTTTCTATAGACGAGCAACAGACTCCCATATCCCCGACTATCATAAAGATTCTACAATCCTCTCAAAACAAAAGGTTCGTTGATTTAAAAATAGTTGATGACAAACGCTATCGAACAGCCTATTCTTATCTGAAAGACAGCCGTTTTAAACCACTGGGAATCTTAAAAATCCCCTATTTAGAAGAAACAGAATTCTATGAAAACGAAATACAAAACTTCTTAATCAAATTCGGACAAGTATATATTTTTATGCTATTAATGTCTATCACAATTGCGTATTTCTTATCCAACTATATCACCAAAAGCTTAAAGTCAATTAGTATTAAAATGACTAGTACGCAACTTGACCACAAAAACGAAAAAATAGGAGCAACTTCATCCAGCAAGGAAATCAACTCACTCATACAAGCTTATAATGAAATGGTTGACAAACTTGAAGTAAGTGCCGATAAACTAGCTCAGAGTGAAAGAGAACAGGCTTGGAGAGAAATGGCTAAACAAGTAGCTCATGAAATCAAGAATCCGCTAACCCCTATGCGATTAACTGTTCAAAGTTTCCAAAGAAGATTCGACCCCAACGACCCCAATATTCGTCAAAAAATAAACGACTATTCCGATACACTAATACAACAAATAGACACTATGAGTTCTGTTGCAACAGCTTTTTCGAACTTTGCTTCCATGCCGGCTCAACAAAGTGAAATGCTGAATATTGTAAAAATTGTACAACTTGGATTAGAAATTTTCAATGAAGATTATATTCATTTTGAATATAGTGACGAAGAAATCATCTCAAAGATGGATAGAACACAATTAATCAGAATAATTACAAATTTGGTTAAAAACGCTATTCAAGCAATTCCAGAAGAAAAAGCAGATCCAAAAATCATTGTATCTATACACAAAAAAGATAACTGGGCCCAGATTCAAGTAAAAGATAACGGAATAGGAATTAGTATTGAAAATAAAAATCGTATTTTCGAACCTAAATTCACCACCAAAACAAGCGGAATGGGATTAGGGTTGGGAATTATTAAAAATATAGTAGAAAATTATGGTGGTACGATTAGCTTTGAATCTAACAAAGATGAAGGAACAACCTTCTATGTCAATCTACCCATTATTAACACCTAGAATAATATTATGAATTTTGAGAACATTTTAGTTGATAAAGAAGAACAAATCGCCATTATCACAATTAACAGACCTACAAAACTAAATGCATTAAACAAGGCGACAATAGAAGAACTGCACCAAGCTTTAAAAGCATTAGAAAACGACAAATCTGTTCGTGTTATCATCTTAACAGGTTCTGGAGAAAAAGCATTTGTTGCAGGAGCAGATATTTCGGAGTTTGCAAGTTTCAATTCAAGCGAAGGGTCACAATTAGCTGCAAAAGGGCAAGAATTGTTATTTGACTATGTACAGAACCTTGGAAAACCTGTAATCGCAGCCGTTAATGGATTTGCTCTTGGAGGTGGACTAGAACTAGCTATGGCATCCGATTTCAGAGTTGCTTCTACTAACGCAAAAATGGGATTACCAGAGGTAACTCTTGGTGTCATTCCAGGATATGGAGGAACGCAGCGTTTACCACAATTGATTGGTAAAGGACGCGCTATGGAAATGATTATGACTGCATCCATGATAGATGCTGAAACTGCAAAGAATTATGGATTGGTGAACCATGTAGTAGAACAGGAAAATCTCTTGAGCTTCACAAAAGATTTAGCTAAAAAAATTGCCAACAATTCTCCTACAGCTATTGCTAAAGCCATCAAATCAATTAATGCCAACTTTAAAGATGGAGTAAACGGTTTTCACGAAGAGATCAAAAGCTTTGGAGAATGCTTCGCAACTGAAGACTTTAAAGAAGGAACCACTGCATTTTTAGAAAAGAGAAAAGCAAATTTTAAAGGTTTATAATACCTAGAAGCGACCTTCCAAACATTTTATTTAGAAGGTCGCTTTCTAATAACACTACTAAATCCTACTCTATCTTTACAATAAGACCGGTCTTTTAAATCCCTTATAAAGAAATAAAAAGAGCTATTTTCATTCTACTGTGATTATGCTTTAATTATAACTTCCTTCTTAGCTTCCTTCTTAGCTTCCTTAGGGATGAAGCATAGATCAAGTATGGATGCTTCTACTCTTAAGCGTAGTATAACCGTATTCTGAACGTACTCTGAACGAGGTAAGTCCATATACCCACGGGACAAATGTTGCTTATACAACCTACATAAGACGTCAAAGCCTTATCTTTTCTACAAGAGAGCACTAGTAGCTTAACAAATCAACAAGAACTACTATGGACTCAAGTAATAATATTATTTATTTCTAAACTTAGAAATCTTCACAACAAGGATTATCACGGCCAGCTTCTTAAAAAATCTCCTTGAATTTATTCCATAAAAAAAGTCCTTCTGTTTATACAAAAGGACTCTTGTTGGCCTACTAGGACTCGAACCTAGAACGACTGAACCAAAATCAGCTGTGTTACCATTACACCATAGGCCAATTAAAACTGGCATTCATAATCTTATAAAAAAAGACCCTTTAATAAAAAAGGATCTTTTTGTTGGCCTACTAGGACTCGAACCTAGAACGACTGAACCAAAATCAGCTGTGTTACCATTACACCATAGGCCATTAACCTTGCACTCTTGAAGTAAATACTTCGGTAATGCGGATGCAAAAGTAGCACATTTTTTTAATCTTCCAAACTTTTGTGCTGAAAAAATTAAAAACTACATTTTTTTTTACTGTGCCAAAAAAAATAAGTTTATTTGTATCTTCACACATTTAATATAAATTCAAGTATTTAATTATTTATGTCTTCATTTAACTTTAAAAAGTGGGATTTAATTGTAGGTTGGTCTGTATTTCTTATAGCTCTTATCACATATTCCTTGACAGTAGAACCTACAGTTAGTTTCTGGGATGCCGGAGAATATATTGCAACATCTGCTAAACTACAAGTAGGCCACCCTCCAGGAGCACCACTTTATCAAATGCTCGGAGCCTTTTTCTCTATATTTGCCGCCTCACCTGAAAAGGTTGCTTTAATGGTGAATATGGTCGCAGTAGTCTCTAGTGCATTTACCATACTTTTTCTTTTTTGGTCTATTACTCATTTACTAAAAAAAATCGTAAGTAGTTATACAGAGTTTAACTCCAACAATGCTTTCGCTGTAATTGGAAGTGCTGCTGTTGGTGCTTTAGCCTTTACTTTTTCTGATAGCTTTTGGTTCAGTGCCGTTGAAGCAGAAGTATATGCAACTGCCACCCTACTTATTTCTACTCTGCTTTGGTTAGGGCTTAAATGGATTGAAGACATTGACAAACCTAGAGGAAACCGTTGGCTTTTATTAATTGCTTTAATTATTGGTTTCTCTTTCGGTGTTCACTTAATGGCACTTCTTACAATACCTTCAATAGGTTTTTTATACTACTTTAAACGTTACCCTAAAGTAACCATTTTAAATTTCATAGTTGCAAATGTTGTTGTTGTTGCTATATTGTTCTTTGTATTCAAATTTCTTTTCCCATATGCTCTAGCACTATTTGGAAAAACAGAGATTTTCATGGTCAACTCTATAGGTTTACCTTTTAACTCTGGTACAATCTTCACATTTTTACTTATAGTATCTTTCTTTATATTCTCCTTAAGATATACTAAGCAAAAAAACAAGCCATTGGCAAACACAATTATTCTATCTATAATTTTTATCCTAATAGGATTATCATCGTGGATTATGTTACCTATTCGTTCCAACGCCAATGTAATTATCAATGAAAATAGACCATCGGATGCCGCTGAACTTCTAGCTTATTACAATCGTGAGCAATATGGTTCTGAGAGCATTGTATATGATGCGTTTTACACAGCAAAATATACCGGACTTGACAAAGAAAATCCATACATAGACGCAAAACCAAACTATGAACGTGATTATAAAACAGGTAAATATGTAATCATAAACAACTATAAAAACGCAGAACAGAATTACGACAGCAACCAAAAAGGCTTTATGCCGAGAATGTGGAGCAAAGACACTAGTCATCGTATTAACTATATGCGTTTCTCAAAAGTACCTAATTTCCATATAAACCCTAACTATTCTCAAGACCCTGAACTTGTAGAGATAGTTACTGGGGTTCGCCAAGCATTAGCATCCGGAGATATAGGACTGGATGGGCTAGACAAATTTTTTGACCAACTTGGAGAATATCTAATTATTGAAAAACCATCTTTTGCCGACAACATGAGTTATATGTTCGATTATCAATTCGGATATATGTATTGGAGATATTTAATGTGGAATTTTGTTGGTAGACAAAACGATATACAAGGAAATTATGACAATGAAAATGGAAATTGGATAAGTGGTATTAAGTTTCTAGATGAAATTAGACTTGGCTCACAAGACAATCTACCTTCAGATGTTATGAATAATAAAGGAAGAAATACTTACTTCTTCTTACCTTTCATACTAGGTCTTATTGGATTTATATTTCATTTCAGAAAGGATCCAAAAACCTTCTATGTTATTTTAGCATTGTTCCTCTTCACGAGTTTTGCTCTTAAGATATTCCTTAACGAAAGACCTTTCGAACCTCGTGAACGAGACTACGCAGTTGTAGCATCTTTCTTGGTTTTTGCCATCTGGATTGGTTTTGGTGTATATGCTATCTATGACGGATTAAAGAAATACCTATCACCTAGAATCGCAGGACCTGCTGTTGTAGCAGTTTCTTTATTGGCCGCTCCACTTTTAATGGCTTCACAAAACTGGGATGATCACGATCGTTCTAACAGATATACAGCTCTTGCGAATGCACGCGCTTATTTAGACTCTTGTGATGAAAACGCTATTTTATTCACCATAGGTGATAACGATACTTTCCCACTGTGGTATGTCCAAGAAATTGAAGGTTACAGAACAGACGTCCGTATTGTTTGTACTAGTTTATTTCAACAAGATTGGTACATCGACCAAATGAAAGTACAAGCCTATGAATCAGCTCCTATGCCGATCAACTTTACGCACGACCAATACGTTGGAGGAACTAGGGATGTAGTGCTAATCCAGGAAATGACTAATGAACGAATCGACATCAAGCTTTTCTTAGACTTTATAAAATCTAACGATCCAAAAACTAAGAGAATGATGGAATCAGGTCAGGAACTTCAATTAGCTCCTACTAGCAAAATAAGAATACCAGTAGACAGCACAGTTATTGTTAAAAACAATATAGTTTCTGATTACTTACATGATCAAATTCTACCATACTTAGACGTTGATATCAAAGACCCTTTCTTATACAAAATGCGTGTGATGATGTTAGAAATTATCGCAAACAATAATTGGGAAAGACCGATCTACTTCTCTGGAGGAGCAATGGGTGATGAAGACTTCTTATGGATGAAAGACTACCTTCAACTAAATGGTTTAGTTTACAAACTCGTTCCAATTAAAGCTGAACAAGGTCCTAGCAACCACCCTATAGACATGGGTTCTATTGACGCTGACCGTATGTACAAAACAGTAATGAATTGGTACTGGGGCAATATGGGAAGTGACCAAATTTATCATGATCCACAAACAAGAAGAAATAGCTTACAATATCGTATTAATCTCGCTCGTTTAGCAGAGAAATTAATACAAGAAGACAAACTAGACAAAGCTAAAAACATAGCCGACTTAGCCATGACAAACATGCCTTTAGAACATTACGGTTATTATCAACTTATTGACCCATTCGTTGAAACATATTACCAAGTTGGTGATAAACAAAAAGCAAGGACTTTAATCGACCAATTAGCGATTAAATATCAGGAAAAACTAAACTATTATAAAGGTCTAGATTTACAAGCACAAAACGAATATGCAATGGAAATCATGAAAGAAATTGAAACCTATAGACAAATGATATTAATCGCTGAAGCTAGTGATAAGGAATATTTTCAGAAACTAGCAACTGACTTTAATACATACAATGGCTATTTCAAACGATTTGAGAGACCAGCGTTATAAAACATAATTTAAAAAACTAAAGAACAGTAGGCAAAGAAGCAAAGAAAGTAACATATTACAATCTTTGTTATTTTGCCTATTTGCTTCTTAATACAACAAAAATTACAATGATTGAAAATAAAAACCAATCTAAAACGGACCTATCTCAACTAGGTGAATTTGGATTAATACAACATTTGACAAAAAATCTAAAAATCCAACAAGAATCAACCACAAAAGGGATAGGTGATGACGCTGCTGTATTGAATTTTAAAGATAAAAAGACGGTTATATCTACTGACTTATTAATAGAGGGAGTTCATTTTGACTTAGCCTATATGCCTCTTAAACATCTTGGTTACAAAGCTGTGGTTGCAAATATTTCAGACATTTGTGCCATGAATGCAACTCCAACGCAGATAACTGTATCACTAGCTGTTTCAAACCGATTTCCACTAGAAGCCCTTGAGGAACTATATGAAGGTATTACATTGGCTTCCAACTTTTACAAAGTTGATGTAATCGGAGGAGACACCACCTCTTCACAAAAAGGACTTATTATTAGCATTACAGCAATAGGTGTAGCAGATGAAGAAGAGCTGATTTATAGAGATGGCGCTCAAGACACAGACTTATTAGTCGTAACAGGTGACATAGGTGCTGCTTATATGGGATTACAGATACTTGAACGCGAAAAACAAGTTTATTTAGTAAACCCAAACAGTCAACCAGATTTAGAAGCTTATGAATACTTAATCGAAAGACAATTAAAACCAGAAGCAAGAACAGATATCAAAAAACTTTTAGAAGAACTAGATGTAAAACCAACATCTATGATTGATATATCAGACGGATTGTCTTCTGAAATTATGCATCTGTGTACTCAATCAAAAGTAGGCTGTAATCTTTACGAAGACAAACTACCTTTAGATCCACAATTTATAAATACGTGTGAAGAGTTTAATATAGATAGTACAACTATCGCTATTAATGGAGGTGAGGATTATGAACTATTGTTCACTATTAAAATGGGGGATTTTGAAAAAATAAAAGGCAACCCCAACCTATCAATTATTGGTCATATGACACAAGAAAGCGAAGGTGTTCACATAGTGACTCGAGCAAACACTAAAATACCTTTAAAGGCACAAGGTTGGAATTCTTTAAAAGAATCAGAAGAATAAAACAAAAAGCATTGTAATCGAATCATTACAATGCTTTTTTTATTAAAAGTGGTGCTAGTTCGTTAAATACTAAGCTTCACTTGTTTATATCATAGTCAAATAAGTATATTTACGCACCGTTAAAAAACCTTAAAATGAATGATTCATATCAATTAAAAGTCAATTCAGATTTAGTTTTGGAAAGTTCAGAATTCGACAACCAAAATATAGACCTTGTTCGCATTGACAAAAAGAACCTACACGTTTTAAAAAACAATCAGTCTTTTAAAGCTGAAATCGTCTCAGAGCAGTTTGACGATCGAAGCTATACTATAGCCGTAAACGGGAACAATTATCAAGTAAAAATTCAAAATAATCTTGACCAATTAATTAATCAATTGGGTTTCTCATTAGCAAATGCTAAACAAGTTAATTCGGTTAAAGCACCAATGCCAGGACTAATACTTGACATAAATGTTAGTGTAGGGCAAGAAGTAGCTGAGAATGATAACTTGTTAATCTTAGAAGCGATGAAAATGGAAAACAATCTAAGTTCTCCACGAGCAGGAATAATCAAATCTATAAATGTTTCCAAAGGAGACACTGTAGATAAGGGCCAGTTGCTAATTGAATTTGAATAAACCATGAAAAAGATATTAATTGCCAATAGAGGCGAAATTGCTGTTCGTATTATGACGACAGCACGTAAAATGGGTATTAAAACTGTAGCTGTTTATTCAACTGTAGACCGTAATGCTCCACATGTTAAATTAGCAGATGAAGCAGTATGTATTGGAGAAGCACCTTCTAGCCAATCATACTTATTAGGAGATAAGATTATCGAAGTAGCCAAACAACTTCAAGTAGATGCAATACATCCAGGATATGGATTTTTAAGTGAAAACGCACGTTTCTCGGAAGCTTGTGCTAAAAACGGAATTATCTTTATAGGTCCCAAAGCTCACGCTATAGATGTAATGGGTAACAAATTAGCTGCAAAAGAAACAGTTAAGAATTACGACATTCCAATGGTACCAGGATTAGATGAGGCTATCACCGATGTAACTAAAGCCAAAAGAGTAGCTGTTGAAATCGGATTTCCGGTACTTATAAAAGCAGCAGCTGGAGGTGGTGGAAAAGGAATGCGTATTGTTGAAAATGAAGGTGAATTTGAATCACAAATGCAAAGAGCCATATCAGAAGCAACTTCGGCTTTCGGAGATGGTTCTGTATTTATTGAAAAATACATAGGAGCTCCTAAACATATTGAAATACAAGTCTTAGCAGATGAACATGGAAATATTGTGCATTTATTTGAAAGAGAATGTAGCGTACAACGTCGTCATCAAAAAGTAGTTGAAGAAGCACCATCAACAGCTTTAACAACTGAAATTCGTCAAAAAATGGGAGAAGCTGCTGTTAAGGTAGCCGCATCTTGTAATTATGTAGGAGCTGGTACAGTTGAGTTCCTTTTAGATGAAAATAAAAATTTCTATTTCTTAGAGATGAACACTCGTCTTCAAGTTGAACATCCTGTTACAGAACTTATCACTGGAATGGATTTAGTAGAAATGCAAATCAGAGTAGCTCGTGGAGAAAAATTACCTTTCACACAAGAAGACTTAAAAATAAATGGACACGCAATCGAATTGCGTATCTATGCAGAAGACCCTTTGGACGATTTCATGCCAAGTGTTGGAAATCTTGAAGTATACCAATTACCTGTAGGAAAAGGAATTAGAGTTGACAATGGAATAGAAGAAGGAATGGATGTTCCTATTTACTACGACCCAATGTTAGCAAAACTAATTACCTATGGAAAAACCCGTGAGGAAGCTATTCAATTAATGGTTGAAGCTATTAAAAACTACAAGGTAAAAGGTATTGAAACAACCTTACCATTTGGTAAGTTTGTTATGGAACACCCAGCTTTTCAATCAGGACAATTTGATACGAATTTCGTAAAAAAATACTACAGCGCTGAATTATTAAAAGCTCAGAGAGCAGAAGAAGCTGAAATAGCTGCTTATATTGCTTACAAACAGTATTTGGAAGATAAAAAACAACTTCGCCTACCAAACTAATAATTATGGAATCGAAAATAAAAACATTACAAGATAAAATTACTCAAGCCCATTTAGGTGGTGGAGAGAAAAGGATACACAAACAACACGAAAAAGGAAAACTTACTGCTAGAGAACGTATTGAGTATCTAATGGATGAAGGTTCTTTTGAAGAGGTTGGTATGTTGGTTACGCACAGAACTACTGATTTCAACATGCAAAAAGAAGTATATCTAGGAGACGGAGTAGTAACAGGTTATGGAACTATAAACGGTCGTCTAGTATATATTTTCGCTCAAGATTTCACTGTGTTTGGTGGAGCCCTATCGGAAACACATGCAGAGAAAATTTGCAAAGTAATGGATATGGCTTTAAAAATGGGAGCTCCAATGATTGGATTAAACGACTCAGGTGGAGCACGTATTCAAGAAGGAGTTCGTTCATTAGGAGGATATGCGGATATCTTTCATAAAAACGTACAGTCATCAGGGGTTATTCCTCAAATTTCTGCTATCATGGGACCTTGTGCGGGTGGAGCAGTATATTCGCCAGCTATGACCGATTTTACCATGATGGTTGAAGGTTCTAGTTATATGTTTGTAACTGGCCCTAATGTTGTAAAAACCGTTACTAATGAAACTGTTACTTCAGAAGAATTAGGTGGAGCAAGTACACATTCTACAAAGTCAGGTGTTGCCCACACTACTTCACCGAATGACGTAGCTTGCTTAGAAGATGTTAAGAAACTACTTTCATATTTACCGCAAAACAATACGGAATTTGCTCAGAGTTTACCATTTGAACTTGGAGAAGAATACCGCATGGAATTAGATAGCATTGTACCAGAAAATGCTAACAAACCTTATGACATGAAAGAAGTAATCAACAACATTATTGATGAAGATTCTTTCTTTGAAATACATAAAGACTTTGCAGAAAATATTGTTGTGGGTTTTGCTCGATTAGGAGGCCGAAGCATTGGTATTGTAGCGAACAACCCAATGTTTTTAGCGGGATGTTTAGATGTAAACAGCTCAATTAAAGCAGCTCGTTTTACACGTTTTTGCGATGCGTTCAATATTCCATTATTAGTATTAGTAGATGTACCAGGATTCTTACCAGGTACTGATCAAGAATGGAATGGAATTATTGTTCATGGAGCAAAACTATTGTATGCATTAAGTGAAGCAACTGTTCCAAAAGTGACTGTTATTACTCGTAAAGCTTACGGAGGAGCATATGATGTTATGAACTCTAAACACATTGGAGCTGATTTAAACTTTGCTTGGCCAACTGCTGAAATTGCAGTTATGGGAGCAAAAGGAGCTAGTGAAATCATCTTTAAAAAAGAAATTTCAGAAGCAGCAGACCCAGCAGCAAAACTATTAGAGAAAGAGTCGGAATATGCAGAAAAATTCGCAAATCCTTATCGCGCAGCAGAACGTGGTTTTATAGATGAAGTTATTCTTCCAAACCAAACACGTCGCAAGCTGATAAAAGGTTTCTCTATGTTAGAAAATAAAGTAGTAGATGCACCGAAAAGAAAACACGGAAACATTCCACTATAATACATAAAAAACAATCTCACCCCCCCCTTTTGACGACTATTAAAAGGGGTTTTTTTTGTTTAATAAAGTCAAGAAGTATCATTTATAAATCTTCATATAACAATAAACTTCTTATCCCACAAGGCAAATATTAAATCTTAAAAGCAGATTATATCCTTTACTATTCAAAAAAAACAAATCTCTCTAAAATAACAGTACAAAAGCTCTCAAACACCGAAGATTAAAGTAAAATCAGACGTTTACAGTTCTTAATGTTAAAGTCTTTTATTACTTTTGCATTATGGCAAAACAAGATGATATTTTTAAGAACGTAATTTCGCACGCAAAGGAGTACGGATATATATTTCCGTCAAGTGAAATATACGATGGTTTAAGCGCAGTGTATGACTACGCACAAAACGGTGTTGAGTTAAAAAGAAATATACGTGAATATTGGTGGAAATCCATGGTACAAATGCATGAAAATATTGTAGGAATTGACGCCTCAATCTTTATGCATCCAACAACATGGAAAGCATCAGGTCACGTAGATGCTTTTAACGACCCCTTGATTGACAATAAAGACAGTAAAAAAAGATACAGAGCAGACGTTTTAATCGAAGATTATTGTGAGAAGCTACATCAAAAGGCACTTAAAGAAATCGAAAAAGCACAAAAGCGTTTTGGAGATTCTTTTGACGAAGCTGAATTTGTAAATACAAACCCAAGAGTAATAGGGTACCATACTAAAAAGAAAGAGATTTTAGAGCGTATGGCACGTGGATTAGATTCTGGTGATTTAGCTGATGTAAAAGCATTAATTGAAGAATTAGAAATCGCAGATCCAGAGTCAGGTTCTAAAAATTGGACTGAAGTACGTCAATTTAATTTGATGTTTGGAACAAAACTCGGAGCTTCTGCAGACACTGCTATGGACCTATACTTACGTCCTGAAACAGCTCAAGGTATTTTTGTAAACTTCCTAAACGTACAAAAAACTGGAAGAATGAAAATTCCTTTTGGAATCGCTCAAACAGGTAAAGCATTCCGTAACGAAATTGTTGCAAGACAGTTCATTTTCCGTATGCGTGAGTTTGAACAAATGGAAATGCAATATTTTGTAAAACCAGGAGAAGAAATGAAATGGTACGAGTATTGGAAAGAAACTCGTCACAAATGGCATTTATCTTTAGGTTTAGGTGCTGAGAACTATCGTTTTCATGACCATGAAAAGTTAGCTCATTATGCTAATGCTGCTACAGATATAGAGTTCAATTTCCCTTTCGGTTTCAAAGAGCTAGAAGGAATTCACTCTCGTACAGACTTTGACCTTAAAGCTCATGAACAACACTCTGGTAAAAAACTTCAATATTTTGATAATGAAACTAATTCATCTTTCACTCCTTATGTAGTTGAAACTTCAGTTGGTTTGGACCGTTTGTTTTTAGCAGTTTTTTCGAAATCTTTACAAGAAGAAGTTTTAGAAGATGGAAGTGTTCGTACAGTATTAAGACTACCATCAGTTTTAGCTCCAACTAAAGCTGCTATACTGCCTTTGGTTAGAAAAGACGGTCTACCAGATATCGCAAAAGATATTATTGAAGACCTTAAATGGGAGTTTAATGTCGCTTACGATGATAAAGACGCTGTTGGTCGTCGTTACCGTCGTCAAGATGCATTGGGAACTCCTTTCTGTATAACAGTAGACCATCAAACATTGGAAGACAAAACTGTAACTATTCGACATAGAGATTCTATGAAACAAGACAGGGTTGCTATATCAGACTTAAAGTCAATAATTAATGATGAAATATCAATTAAAAATTGGTTAAAAAAAATGAACTAGAATACTAGTCATTTCTATATTCCATAAAACGGTGTTTAAGATAAAACTTAAACACCGTTTTTCATTTATACTATTTTTCTTTAACTTAGAGAAATATATGCGTTCTTAATCTAGGTTAAGGGAGCAATCACCTTCTATTAGTTAGTTTTGTAATCAAATAAAAAATAAATATCATGAAAAAATCAACTTATTTATTCGTTGTAGCTCTATTCTCAATAGCCTCTTTTGCACAAACTACTTGGAATGTAGACCCAATGCACTCATTCCTAAATTTCTCTGTCAAACACATGGGAATATCCTTTGTTGACGGAAAATTTGATAAATATGAAGGTGTATACAATGGTACATCTGATGACCTTACTAAAGGAGTATTTAAGTTTTCAATCGATGCCAAAAGTATAAATACAGGAATTGAGATGAGAGACCAGCATTTAACATCACCAGATTTCTTTGATGTAGAAAAGTATGGTCAACTAAATTTTGAATCAACTAAAATCACTAAAGTAAAAGGTTCTGAAAATCAATATAAACTGGTAGGTTTTATCACTATAAAAGACATCAAAAAACCGATTACATTCGATTTAACATACGGCGGTCACTTAGCAGATGATGGAAACGGATTGCAAAGAATGGGGATTCAAGCAAAAGCAACATTAAATCGTTTTGATTTTGGAATTGCTTACGATCCCTCTGCTACAGCAATTGCAAAAGATATCACATTAAACATCAACCTAGAGTTTACTGCTAAATAACTTTATGCATTTTAAATTTAATTTCTAACAAAAGAGGCAATTACATTAGTAATGTAATTGCCTCTTTTAGTTAAAACTATTTTAGTTTTGAAACTCACTCACTACAACTATTCTGTCTTCTTCTGAACTCATAGCTTTTTCAATCATTTTTGAGGCTAAAACCTGAACCGGTAGTGGTTTATAAGATTTAAAAACACCTATCGAATTAAATGCATTAAGCATTTTTTCAGCAAGACGTTCGCCGAATCTATCAGAATCAGGTCTCTTTAATAATCCCGGCTTCATAATTACAAGTTTTTCAAATGAAAGTTTATCAATAGCATTCTCTAACTCTCCTTTCATTCTTGAATAGAACATCTTTGAATCAGAATTTGCTCCTTGTGCTGACACCAACACAAAAACAGGTACTTTATTTAAAGAAGCATTTTTAGCAAAATTGTATTGATACTCGTAATCAACCTTCCATTGCTTTTCTTTACTTCCAGCTTGCTTCAATGTCGTACCCAAACAAGAAAAAGCAACATCTCCTTGAATTAAATTAGCCCATTCATCATGATTATTGAAATCTACTTGATGTACTTTCAGCTTATCATTTTCCAAAGGAAATTCCGAACGAACAAATACTACTACTTCACTAAATCTATCATCTTCTAACAATTGTTGCACTAAAGAATAACCAGTAGCCCCTGTAGCACCTATAACTAAACATTTCATAATATTCGTCTTTTATAGTTTATAAAAACTTTCCTTCTACATAATACCAACTTCCTTGTAAAAACTCAAACTTAGAACTTTCATAATGATCTTGACTTTGTAAATTACCGTCTAAAAAGTAAGCCTTGAAAACTACATTTGTTTCTGAAGTTTCCAATATTTCAAGTTTAAGCCATTTATTTTCTAATGCCCATGCCTCTATATCTTTTCTATTATGTAAATAACGTTTTTTAGGATGAGTAGTTTCGATTAAATATGCAGACTTACATAAAACATACGCCGTATATCGTGAACGCATTAAAGCCTCTGCACTGGGTGCATTCTGCCTCCTCTCTATATAACGACCACAACAATTCTGATAATCAGTTAAACTTCCACAAAAACATTTTATTTTATCCATTACAACTTACCTTCTAATTCCTCCACTATTTTCAAAAACTTTCCAATACGAACTAACTCGTCGTCATTGTCTGCAAAATCTAAAGCATCATATAAATCAACCCGTATACTTTCAATTTTTGACATCGATTTAATCTTGTCTTTTTCTGCCATTAAAACCATCAATTGCATTATCTCACGCTGTAATTCATCTAACTTCTTCATATATTATTCTTTGTAAAACTAATTCTCTTTTAACTATAACAAAGATACTATCAAAAAATGTCACGTACTATTTTTTTTCCCATGTACTATTTTACTAAATTCGATAGAAAAACAACAAGCTATGTGGAGTTCGTTTTTAAATCTTTTATTTCCAAAACTGTGTTTTGGATGCCAAGAAATGCTTTTAAACAATGAAGAGGTTATTTGTCGACTATGTAGAAATTCACTTCCTTTAACTCATCATTGCAATATGGTAAAAAACGAAGCTACACGTAAATTTTACGGAAGAATCCCTATTGAATATGCTTCTTCTTTTCTCTACTATAGTAAAGGGGGGATTGTTCAAAATATACTTCACCATCTCAAATATCGCAACCAACCTGAAATTAGCTATTTTTTAGGGAAGATGTATGCTCAGAAACTTCTTTCTTCCCCTTATTATAAGCACTTAGACGCTATTATACCAGTACCTTTACATAAAGACAAACTTAGAAGCCGAGGCTATAACCAGCTAAACGGGTTTGCTCAAGCATTATCAGAAGAATTAAAAATTCCAATAGCCAACCATTTGCTATATAAAACAAAAAATTACAGTTCTCAAACAAAGAAAAGCATATTTGATAGAACATCAAAAACAGAAGAAAAATTTGAAATCAAATACAATCTAGAAGACTCAAATAAACACTATCTTTTAATAGATGATATACTAACAACAGGTGGAACCATTGAGTCATGTGCAAAAAAAATATTACAAATTCCTAACTGTAAAATTAGTATAGCTTGTCTTGCATCAACGCGATAAACTCATCTTAACCTAAACGAAGAACAATTGATATACCAATCCCTACTAACAATTTAAACTTTTAATCCCTATATTTTATTAGTAAAAAATATAATCGTTTCTTTGCTTTATAAACTTTTTGCTATGATTAAAATGCGCTATATCGTATTAGTAACTATTATAATTATCTGTTTTTCAAATTGTGCCAAACGAGGCTATATTACAGGAGGAGATATAGATACCATTCCACCAGTAGCATTATCATTTCAACCTAAAAACTCTTCAACCAATTTCAACCAAAAGGAGTTCAAAATTACTTTTGACGAGTACATTAAATTAAAAAATATCAATCAAAACTTGATAATTTCCCCACCGATGGAAAACATACCTGATGTAACACCAATGGGAAGCGCAAGTAAAGTACTTACAGTAAAAATAAAAGACACATTAAGTCCTAATACCACCTATAGTTTTAACTTTGGAGAAAGTATAACTGACAACAATGAAGGTAATGTATTCCCGCAATTTAAATACATATTTTCAACCGGTGATTATATAGACTCTTTAACCGTATCTGGGACTATAAAATCCGCTAATCAATTAAAGCCCGATAATTTCGTAAACATCATGCTATATGATGCAAAAACGTTTACTGACTCAACAGTATATAAACAAAAACCTTTATACATAACTAATACACTCGATAGTTTAACGACTTTCAAAATCGAAAATATCAAGGAGGGAAGTTATTACATACTCGCACTAAAGGACAAAAACAACAATTATAAATTTGACCCTGCACAAGACAAGATAGGATTTATAAAAGATTCTATTCAAATACCCACAGATGAAAGTTACGATTTAACACTATTTAAATCCCAAGAAAAATTTAAAGCAACCCGACCTGCTCAAGTATCTCAGAACAAATGGTATTTACCATATCAAGGAGGAGCAGACAGTGTAAATATCACTGTGAAAAATGGTGAAGAACTTATAAAAAGTACATTTACCTATCTTCCCGCCAAAGATAGTTTACAAGTTTGGTTTCCTAAAATCGAGTTAGATTCACTATCAGTTTTAGTTTCTAAAAAAGATTATTCTGAAACTTTTACTGTCCGACCTAGACCAAATATGAAAACTGTTGACACATTAAGTATTAGTGCAGTACAAAGCAACACGCTAGACTTAAAAGATACTTTTAAGCTAATTAGTAAAACTCCAATTTCAGAAATTAATTCCAATAATATTTTCATCACGGATAAAGATTCTTCAAAAATTCCTTTTGAATATATAAATGACTTTAAAGAGCAAAAAATTCAGCTTGTATTTCAGAAAAAGGAAGCGGATCGTTATACAATCGAACTACTCCCAGGAGCTTTAATAGATTTCTTCGGAAAAGAGAATGATAGTATAAAATTTGAGGTTAAAACCAAAGAAAAAACAGACTATGGAAATTTAAACGTTCACTTAAATGGCGTAAAGCGTTTCCCTATCATTTTACAAATATTAGACAGTAAAGAAGAAGTCGTATCAGAAGTTTATAGTGAAAAAGAAACCTCTATCCTTTTCGACTTACTACCACCTAAATTGTATTACTTAAGAATAATATACGATGACAATAAAAATAGAAAATGGGATTCAGGCTATTATTTTGACAGAAGGCAACCTGAAGAAACTATTTATCATCCAGAACAAATAGATGTTAGAGCCAATTGGGATATTGAACAAACTATTCAATTATAATATAATCCACAATAAGAAAGAGGGATGTAGATTTCAAAATCTACATCCCTCTTTCTTATAATAAAATTCGTTCAAAACCTATAATGTAAATCGGTCAGCATCTTTTAAGAAACCAAAACGAGCCCTAGCAATGTCTTGTTTTTCTTTGCTTATTAAAACATATGAAACACACTCTCCAATCATCGGTTCAGCAACATAGTGTCCTAGAAAATCAATGACTTGTGAATGCCCAGAATATACATTGTTATTTTCATCAACACCCCAACGATTCACCCCAACAACATAACTCATGTTTTCAACAGCTCTAGCCTTTATAATAGTATCCCATGCATAAATTCTCTGGTCAGGCCAACTAGCAACATAAATCATCAAATCATATACTGCATCTAAGTTTCTTGAAAATACTGGAAACCTTAAATCATAACATACCAAAGGACAAATATTCCATCCTTTATAATTAACAATTAATCTCTCTAATCCAGGCTTATAAACCTTTTCCTCACCTGCCAAAGAGAACAAATGTCTCTTATCATAAGTTCTAAAACTTGCATCAGGAAACACAAAAAACAATCGATTAAAGAAACATTCATCCTCCTTAATAATCATACTTGCTGTAAGTGCAAAAGAATGCCTCTTAGCCATCGCTTTCATCCATTCGACTTCTTCTCCATCCATAATAGAATATCCACTCTCTGGTCTCATCGTAAAGCCAGAAGTAAACATTTCAGGAAGTACAACCAAATCAACATCACTTTCTAATTGATTTAATATAGTATCGAAATATGCAATATTCTTCCTTTTATCCTCCCAAACTAAAGGAGCTTGAACTAACGCTACTTTCATCATTCAAAATTTATATATACAAAGCTATGCAAAACATCACGTATTACTAACTCACATGTACTGTTTATATTTTACAGAAGCAAAAAAGGGTGAGACATCACTATCTCACCCTTTTCTATTATAAAAACATAGAACACTATCTAACGTTCAGTCTTACAAAGAAGTACACAACTATCTTTTTAGTGAAAAATGTCCTTTGTATTCTCTTTTATTTCCTGAAAAATCATTGTACTCTATCGTAAACCAGTAATCCGTAGATGGCATTGGTCTACCTCCGTAAGTTCCATCCCAACCTTCTCCCAATGGACTCAGCTGTTTGAGTAACTTACCACTGCGGTCAAAGATATAAATCTTTGCACCTGGTTGACTCTTAACT
>NZ_FORU01000008.1 GCF_900114085.1 Myroides guanonis
GGGTCAATTGAATCATAAAAGGTGAATTTGATTTAAATTATTCAAATCTGGGATATCAAAAAACAAAACAGATACTAAAGGATAACATAGAGGCATATAATAGTCTTAGACCACATAATAGTTGTGACAATTTAACCCCGAACCAAGCTCATTTAGAAAAGGGTTTTTTAACCAAGAGATGGAAGAACTATTACAAGATAAAACAACTAAAAAAAGAAGATGTACAGCAATCTTAGGACTACTAAATTACATGTACAGTTATAAGCAGGATTAATAACAATAACTGTACAGCTATACTAGGACGAGACACCTCCATATCTTTTGTGGACTTTGAGTAGACCTTAAGTGGACTTTCAGTGGACCTTGACTAGACACTGCATACTTTATCCATGCCTAATCCTTTCTTTTGACATAAACCACAAAAGGTTTACAGTTTATTTATCTGTTCCATTTCGTATGTTTTAGTCTGATACATTTTCGGATTTTCGGTGGAACTATTTTCCGTTTCATCCTAAAACAAAATTATGGTAGTTTTCAATGCACGATTTTAAATGTAGCAAAAATGGACACTTTTGGTCCATTTTAGTTTTTTTAAAACACTGGAAACAAGCGTCATAATAATTATGGATTTGCACCGGTGCGGGTTTCATTTGAAAAAAGGTCGATTTACCGAAGCCGACCCGAAAGAAACCAACAGCCTACCCACAGAAAAATGTGCTTTGATTCTTCTTTTGACCTTGGTTTTTTCGAAAAACAGTATTAAAAAACACAATAAAGCACCTAACACCTTTAAAAAAAGTTTTGAATTCATTTCAACCTAAAATCAAAATTTACAAACACACTTAAAAAGTAAAAGATGAAAGTATTTTAACCGTATTTGTTAGATGTTTTCTTTGAAGAATAACATAATGTCACAAGCAATAAGAAAAAATCTATAGCTAGTACAGACCTTTCATAAACGAACTCATATTTTCACTTCATTATTCCAATGCCGTTGGAGATGAAAAAACCCCATTAATAAAAATTATAGAAGCCTTTGAAATGATTTTTGATAAAGAACTGAAAGCAGATACCTACAAGCGTTTGTCGAATCAAAAGAAACGAAAAAAAGAATCAACTCCATTTCTAAATAAAATATCATCCATTCTGACAATGGAAACTCAAAAAATCTAAAGACAAATCCTAGTTGAAGTATCAGATTAAAAGCCTGTAGCTCCAAATCAGGTCTTGAATTTAACTTTCTAAACTACGACCATAAAAGGCTTTAAAAACCATTCAAAATCGTTTAAAACTACTAGAAATAGAACTAAACCGATTCTAAAAAAAATGAAATAAACACCAATAAAAAAGCCAACCCTATTCGGATTGGCTTTAAATATATAACTATAAAAAGATTCTAATTATTAAGAGCTTCAGCACCACCAACAATCTCTAAAATCTCATTAGTAATAGCCGCTTGACGCGCCTTATTATAACTCAATTTCAAATCATCTCTAAGTTCTTTAGCATTATCAGTTGCTTTGTGCATTGCAGTCATACGAGCTCCATGCTCAGAAGCAGTTGAATCCAAAACAGCTTTAAAAAGTTGTGTTTTTAAAGACTCAGGAATCAAACTTTCTATAATCTGAATTTTCGAAGGTTCATAGATATAATCAGAAGAAACATTTCCTTCAACTTCCATAGGTAGTAAAGGCAAGAATTGCTCCGTAATCACAATCTGAGTACCCGCATTCTTAAATTGATTATACACCAAATGAACAGCATCAAACTCTCCATCAACAAATGCTTTCATCAATTTATTAGCAATTACAGCAGTAGATTCAAAATTCAAGTGATCGAATAAATCGCTGTCATTTTCTAAAACAGGAAACGATTTTCTCAATGAATCATGTCCCTTTTTTCCAATAGTCAAAAGAGTAACACTTGCATCTTTGAAAACAGTAGTTTTCAACTGATTCACTTGTTTAATTACATTGGCATTAAAAGCACCACAAAGCCCTCTGTTAGAAGAAACAACCACTAACAAAACATTATTAACCTCGCGCTGTTCAGAATAAACACCTGAATTATCTCCTTCAAGAGTAGCGCTGATATTTTGGATTAATTCTGTAAGCTTCTCAGCATAAGGACGCATAGCAGTGATAGAATCTTGCGCCTTTTTTAATTTAGCCGCAGAAACCATCTTCATCGCTGATGTAATTTGCATCGTCGATCCAATCGATGTAATCCTATTACGTATTTCTTTAAGATTTGCCATTTGAAATAGTCTTGTTATTTAGAAAAGAGCAACTGCGAACAGCTGCTCTTTATCAAGTCTAAAATTTAGTATTTTGAAGAAACTTCTTTTGCAACTTTCTCAAGTGTAGCAGTAACTTCATCAGTTAACTTACCAGCCTTAAGAGCGCTTAAAGTATCTTTGTGTTTCATGTTTAAAACATCTAAGTAATCCTTTTCGAATTCCTTAACTTTATTAACAGGAACGTTTCTCAATAAGTTTTTAGAACCAGCATAGATAATAGCTACCTGGTCTTCAACTTTATAAGGGTCGTTAACTGCTTGTTTCAAGATTTCAACATTACGTCTACCTTTCTCAATAACATTTAAAGTAACAGCATCTAAATCAGAACCGAACTTAGCGAAAGCTTCTAATTCACGGAATTGAGCTTGATCTAATTTCAATGTTCCAGAAACCTTTTTCATTGATTTAATCTGAGCATTACCTCCAACACGAGATACAGAAATACCAACGTTAATTGCAGGACGAACCCCAGAGTTAAACAAATCTGATTCCAAGAAAATCTGTCCGTCAGTAATCGAAATTACGTTCGTTGGAATATATGCAGAAACGTCACCAGCTTGAGTTTCGATAATAGGTAAAGCAGTTAAAGAACCACCTCCTTTTACGAAAGGTCTCAAAGATTCTGGTAAATCATTCATGTTTTTTGCAATCTCATCATCACCGATGATTTTAGCAGCACGCTCTAACAATCTAGAGTGAAGGTAGAAAACGTCACCAGGGTAAGCCTCACGTCCTGGAGGTCTACGTAAAATCAATGACATCTCACGGTAAGCAACAGCTTGCTTAGATAAATCATCATAAATGATTAAAGCAGGACGACCAGTATCACGGAAATACTCCCCGATAGCAGCACCAGCCATTGGAGCATAAACTTGCATTGGAGCTGGGTCAGAAGCATTAGCTGCAACGATAACCGTATAGTCCATAGCACCTTTTTCCTCTAAAGTTTTTGCAATCGCAGCAACAGTAGAAGCTTTTTGTCCAATAGCAACATATATACAATAAACTGGTTGACCAGCATCGTAAAATTCTTTTTGATTTAAAATAGTGTCAATACAAACAGTAGTTTTACCAGTTTGACGGTCACCAATAACCAACTCACGTTGACCTCTACCTACAGGAATCATAGCGTCGATAGACTTAATTCCAGTTTGTAATGGTTCAGTTACAGGCTGACGATAGATAACACCAGGAGCTTTTCTCTCCAAAGGCATTTCGAATAAATCACCTCCGATTTCACCTTTACCATCGATTGGATTACCTAAAGTATTCACAACACGACCTACCATTTTTTCTCCTACTTTAAGAGAAGCGATACGTCCTGTTCTTTTTACTGTAGCCCCTTCTGCGACTTCTTTAGATGAACCTAATAAAACAACACCTACATTATCCTCTTCAAGGTTCAAAACCATTGCTTCCAGTCCGCTTTCAAACTGAACTAATTCTCCGTACTCAGCTTTAGATAACCCGTAAACACGTGCTACACCATCCCCTACGCTTAGAACTGTTCCAACTTCCTCTAAAGAAGTTTCAGTATTGAAACCAGATAACTGTTTTTTTAATATTGCTGAAATTTCAGCAGGATTGATTTCTGCCATTTTGTTTTATGTTTATACACGTATTCAACGTGCGGTGATTTTTAATTTGTTAATTCTCTCTTTAAAACTTGCAATTGATGTGCAATAGACGCATTGTATTGTCTATCTCCAATTCGCAAAATAAAACCTCCTAAAATAGATGGGTCTACAACATTTGTTATAACAACAGTCTTTGTAGAAGTTTCTTTAATTTTTGCTAAGATACGCTCTTCTAAAGCTGCATCCATCGGTATTGCAGTAGTAACAACAGCTTTTTCAAGCCCTCTTTGTTCATCGTACATTTCTTGAAATTTAGAAGCAATAGCTCCTAAAATTGCGAATCGTTTATTTTGCATTAACAAATTAAACAATTCTTTCGTCTCTCCAGAAACACTACCAAATATCTCAGAAACAGCACTTAACTTAGTATTACCGTTAATGATTGGATTCAAAAGAAACGTTTTTAATTCTTCGCTTTGAGCTACAGATTGAGAAATAAAGATCATATCATTATTAATCGCATCAGCATTTCCCTTTTCAGTAGAAATCTCAAGCATTGCTTTAGCATAACGTGAAGCTGCTCTTGTGCCTAACATAATGATTGATTTATTAGTTTAATTTAACTTCTTCTAACATTTTCTCAACCAACTTGGTTTGAGCTTCTTTATTCTCTAACTGATCTTTTATCAATTTCTCAGCTATTTCAATAGATAAGCTAGAAACTTGATTTTTAAGCACATTCAATGCCGCTTGTTTCTCTCCTTCAATTGCAGCCTTAGCTTGAGAAATCATTTTCTCTCCTTGAGCTTGAGCTTCCTCTTTAGCCTCAGCAATAAGAGCCTCTTTAATCTCACGAGCTTCTTTAATCATAGCATCGCGCTCAGCACGAGCTTCTTTTAAAAGACGTTCGTTATCTGTTTTTAAATTAGCCATTTCGCGTTTAGCATTTTCTGCTGCAGCTAAAGCATCTGCAATCCCCTCTTCACGAGCTTCTAATGCATTGACAATTGGTTTCCATGCGAATTTCCCAAGTACAAATATCAATACTACTAGAATAATGAATTGCCAGAAAAATAATCCAAAACTAAAATCGTTAATTAACTTTTCCATTTAAATCTAAAATTATACTATTTTATTTCTTTTACCTTTTGTTTGTTTAATTAAAACAGTACCTGTAACCAACCGTCACAGATACTGTTTTTTTCTTTTCTTGGATTAGTTCTTTCCTAAGATTAAAGCACCGAATGCTAAACCTTCCAATAATGCACCAATAATAATCATGGCAGTTTGGATTTTTCCAGCTGCTTCTGGTTGACGAGCAATAGCGTCCATTGCAGAAGAACCGATTTTTCCTAATCCTAAACCAGCACCGATAACGATTAAACCAGCTCCAATAATTGTTGGGATTTCCATAATAAATGATTTATATAATAATTAAACAAAGTTTCAAATTAATTCAAATAATCTCCTAGTGCTCTTCGTGCTCCTGAACTGCCATCCCGATAAACAACGAAGACAACATTGTAAAGATAAACGCTTGTAGGAAGGCAATCAACACCTCTAATACAACTAAAAACGTACTCAAAACAAAAGAGATTCCAACACTACCTCCAACTCCTAAAGATTGTTGATACAAAAACGCTACAGCAATTAACCCCATAACAACAGAGTGACCAGCAGTAATGTTTGCAAACAAACGAACCATTAAAGAGAAAGGCTTAATAATAGCACCTAAAATTTCAATAGGAGCTAAAAATATTTTCATAGGCCATGGAATACCAGGCATCCAAAAAATATGCAACCAGTGATCCTTATTTCCATTAAACTGTGTGATGAAAAACGTAAATATCGCCAAACACGCAGTAACAGAAATACTACCAGTTACGTTAAATCCAAGAGGAGTTAATCCCAAAAGATTCAATAAGAAAATCAAGAAAAATACAGTTAATAAATACGGCATAAACTTGCGGTATTTTTTAACTCCAATGTTTGGAATTGCCATTTCATCACGAACATATAAAACCAATGGCTCTAATACACGAGCGAAACCTTTAGGCAAATTATTCGGACCGTTTTTATACGTTCTCGCTAAACCTAAAAACATCACAAACAATAAGATTGTAGTAAAAAACAAAGAAGCTACATTTTTCGTAATAGAAAAATCTAGAGGTTTTTCATTTGATGGGTGCCCCTTCTCATCATAAGAGATAGTTCCTTCCGCATCTGTTTTATAAATTTTACTGTGGTACAAACGATATGTTTGACCGTCTTTTTCAACCAACTTATTCCCATGGTCAAATTCCGAAGACATAAAAACCTTCAATCCATTATCAATTAAGATAACTGGAAGTGAAAATCCATACTTTTTACCCTCAGCCTCATCAGCAAAGAAAATAAACGAATAATCATCTTTCAAGTGATGATCGATAAATTCTGCAACCTTGTCAGCTTGAGTCTTCTCAACCGCAACATGTTCTTCTTCTATAGCTACTGCATCCGTTTTTGACGTTACATCTACAGCTGTTTCAACCGATTGTTGAGCAAACGAAAATACTGGTGTTATCGCAAAAAGGATAACCGCTAATAAATTCAGTGATTTCTTCAGAGTCACCATACCTTTACCTATTGAATATTTATGGTTCTTAAAATTTTGTGCAAAACTACAATATATAATTTACTCCTGCACCCTAATTACAAACTTTTTTTATTTGAACGTACATCAATCTAAGTTATTTATTTAAAACACGATACGCCATAAAAGCGTCAGTCAATAAAAAAATCATGAAAGATGCAAAAAAATTATACTTCAAAAAATCCCCTGAAGCACTGACCCCCATATATCTATCAATGAGCAAATAACTAGCTATTCCCCTCACAGCAATCAATCCCAGAAAAACATATCCAACATTTTGAGGCATCGAAAATTGAATTCCAATTAAAGCAACATAAATCAAACAAGTTAAAACAAAGCCAAAAGCATAGATGCCAAACAAGGAGATTCCCATACTTTCCCAGTTACTATAAATCCCAAGAATTACAGACAACCCCAAATGCAAAGCAAAAAACAACACTAAAATTAAAACTACCTGAAGCCCTAACTTCAAGTTAAACCTATCCATCATTTATATAAAACTTTAAAATTATTCAATTATACTATTCTCAAAAAAACAACTTCAAACAAGCCTACACAGCCCACCTAACAACCTCTATTATTCAACAGACCCAGGAAGTCCAGTCATGGAACAAACGGCTTTAAAAACAGCCCCTGGCTCAACAGACAGCTTGCCCACCGTCACTTCTCCTTCAATAATTGCAGTAGCCTTAACAACCAATACCTCCTGCACAACAACATTCCCTTTTATAGTTCCCTCAACATCAGCATTAACACAACTAACATCTCCTTCAACAACTCCCTTTGGCCCGATAACCAAACGCCCAACTACATTTAAATCTCCCTTTAAAAAACCATCTAAACGAATATCTGCTTGAGTTTCAATTGTTCCGGTTATTTTGGTCCCCTCAACAATCCTATTTGTCCTACCTAATAAATCGGTATAAATTTTTTCGTTCTTCTTAAACATAATTACTCTTTTTCAACTTGTAGGAATACATCCCATATCTTTTTAATTTGAACAACCGCATAGTTATCTGAACTGATATAAAAAGCCTCTCTATCAATACCATAGTCAGGAGAAATTCTCAAAAACGAAACTACAGACTCTGCATTTGCCTTGCTATTCATTCCATGAAGCACAAAAAACACAGTATCGGCATTGTAATAATCCTTAGAGAATTTAACCCCATAAGACTGCCTGTCCATCGCATATAACTTCAACTTGCTTTCCAAAAGAGCCATCTTATCTAAATCAGATACATTGACAGCATATATAATTTTCCAATTAGTCGTCTTCACATCATCCTTCACAAGTTCTTTTTCCGCCAAACTAGGTACATCCTGACTTAATATGCGTTCTGCCTCTTTTCCTTCTGATGTAGAAGCATAAGTCAATCCAACATAATTAAGAGAAGTCTTATAAGCTTCCAACCCTTCAAGTCTTCCAACAACCAATGCTTTCAACAACTCTAGCTTACTCAAATAATCATCTCCGCTAAACTGCTCAATTGCACTGTTCAATTGCTGTAATACCTCCAAGTATTCACCTGATTCATATTCCCTTTTCAACCTAACATACACCTCTTCAGATGTTTCTGCAAAAGTTTGCTCCCCAAGCTTATTCTGCAATAAAAGAGCATAACGAGAATCAGGATATTCTGAAATAATACGCGCCTTAACTAGACCCGCTTTATTTTCATCTATACTGCTATAGATTTTATACAATTTGTAAAGAGCTGGCAACACCAAGCGCTCTTCTGGTTCAAAAAGCAACAATGCCTCCAATTTATCTGCTCCCATTTCAAACTCCGCAAACTTCTCACTGTAAATTGATCCCAACTGGAAATAAGCAAAATCACGATCCTTTTTTATAGAAGCAATCTCCTCCAAATCAGTCGGAACTTCTTTTAAATATGTTTCTATATTGTATCTAGGATCATCGAATTTCTCAGAAGTTGCACTATCTGCAACCACATCTAAGTCTTCTTCAACATCTGCATTCGCCGTTCCCATACTACTTCCCCATCTCCAATTATCAGCTAATGCACGATTACCCCAACGTTTCTTAAAATCGAGCTTCCCATAAGAAACAGCATTCTGAGAATAAAAGTAAAAACCTGTTTTTCCTTGTCCAGCACCACCAGACGACTGCATACTCTTCTCAATAGCCGACCCGAAATCTGGCATATTAAAAACATTATTAGCCCCAGAATCACCTCCTAACTCTGAATTTAATTTCCTAAAATCTTGCTTGCGAAGCTCATCTGCATACTTTTGAAAATACTCCCTTCTATCACTGTCGGAAAGATTTACTATATAAAGAATACTGTCATTCTCTTTTGCCATCTTTTCAAACAAAACCACATCGTGTAAACTCTCCCTCTTCTTCGCTATCTTATAAGCCTCCCTACTTCTAGTTGGCAAAATAGAAATCGCACTATCGTAATAATTCCCAGCTAATTCATAACTAGCCGTATTGAAATAAATCTCACCTATGTCTAAGTAATTACGAGCCTTTAATTGCTCGTCTCCTTTACTTTGTTTAACAGACTCTTTAAAATAATCTATAGATCGCTTATAATTGGTTTTACTGGAATAATACAGCCCCAATTGACGATTGATCAAATCCAAGTAAGGTCTATTCTCCCTGTCTTCCAACAAATCTGAATATTTATCTAAAAAAGCTACAGAGTCTATTTCCCCTTCTGCCCTATTGACAAACTGTTGTGCATGTGATTGAATCGTATACTGTCGCGGAGACTTTCTCTTCATATCGATCACTTCCTGAAAAAGAGAATACGCACTTGTTTTGTCATTCAAACTACTAGCTATCTGACCTAAAATGAAAGTATATCGAGCGCGCTCTTCTTTTAGAGAAGTCAAATCGCGAGCTTCTTTTAAAGGCACTGCCGCACTATCTAGATGTTCCAAATTAATATAAGCCTGAGCCAAAGTAGCTAAAGCATCGACCTTCACTTGATCTTTTAAACGTTCTTCCTTAAGAAGCTCCTTTAAATTCTCAATCGCCAATTCGTCATAACTCAATCTCAAATTGGTTTTCTCCCTCCAAACTCGAGCCTCATTGATATTGCCGCTTCCAGGATATTTATATAAGATATAATTAAACGCTTCAAGCGCAGGAATAAATCGATTGTCATAATACCTTGATTTTCCCAACATCAAATAAGCTTCATCCATTTGTGGGTTCTTCTCACGCCCACCCATATACATGGAGTGTTTCTGAATAGCCTTAGTCGCTTTCTCCTCCGCTAACTGAAAATCGGGATCTTTGGGTTCATTAGTTTCTGTCAAACGCTCTTCAACTTGCATTCGCTCGATAGGTAGAATACTCCAAAAATTATCATAGTAATTCGATCGCAAGTTTGTCAACCCCTGCTCAAAAGCCAAATTCCCATTATACAAAACATTGTACTTGGTAGTTGTGGAGTGGTAACCACGGTTGACCATAGAGTCCTTTTTAGTAGAACAAGCCCAAACAAATAGACTTGCTAATAGAATCGAAAAAAGTTTGACGTATGTTGTTTTCAATTTCAATAGTTTATGTAAAAACTTATAAATGACATTTTTAGTATTAACTAGAATGTAAAAATACATCACTTTTCTAATATCTCCACTTTTTTAAAAAATAAAAGCCCGCACAACACGATAAGCTATACGGACGTTTACTACTAACTAATCAATTTATAATCAATTTTGCAAAGCAAAAGATGATTCAATTCTCTTATAAATACTTGCTCATTAGTAGCATTTATCACAGAATGTTACAACGAATCTTATTATTTTTTAAATAATTAATCTCACCTACCATTTTCCTACACCCAATCCATCTAATGCACTCCAAAAAACCAAAGCATTGACTCAACTTGAACTGGGTTTTAAATTACCCAATTACTACCTATATTTGTAAAAACATTTTCAAAAATCCTTTTATGAGAAAAGACATAGAAATACCAACAGTAGAAGGCGTTGACATAGCAGCCGTGTTGGAGTGGAACGAAGAATTTATGCAAAATACTTGGTATGCATATCTTTTCAACAATACAGATAAAGACATGGAAGCTATCTTGATTGTATCACAAGCTTCTGGAATCATAGACGGTGAAGAAAGAGCGACAGGTTCTTTCAGACATGCCTTCCCAAAATTAGCACCTAAGGAATCTCAAAAAATAGAATTATTCGATGAAGCTGTTTTTCAACTAAACAATCATTTTTTCTTGACGTTCTTCACGGATGCAAAACTACACGATAAAGCCTTCACATTCCCTGCTAACAGCGTATCTGAAGACAAACTAATAGAACTAGAAAACTCTGACAAAAAAGGAGTATTAGCACTATAGCATATATTTACAGCTATCCCATTTGCAACAAAAGCAGACTATATCTCCTTTTGTTGCAAAGTCTTTAGGGATGCCCCATATACTATTTATCACTCATCTTCTCAATAGCGCTTTTCAGACTACTGACAGCATCCTCTAACTCCTTTTCATTCATAGAAGCAAAACCAAACCGGAAAGCATTCTGTTCCTCATCAATCCTTAAAATTTCTAGAGAAGAACTCTGAATTAGATTGCAAATTGAATATTGAGGCAATAACTTAATCCATATTGTCATTCCTCCAGAGGGTAATCTATAACTTATATAATCACTCAATTTCTCTTTCAACAATGTATCGAGAAAATCTCTTCTTTGATGATACGTTTTTTTTGCCTTTTTCAAATGACGCTTTAACTCTCCATCCACAATCAAAGTAGCCAATGCATTTTGCATATATCCATCACCCCCTACATCAATAAGCCTTCTCAAAGAAACCGCTTGTGCAATAAAATTTGAAGGCGCTACCATAAAACCAATACGCAAAGAAGGATCTAACATCTTGGAAAAAGAACCGATATAAATAACTGACCCATTGTGATTACTGCTAGCTAAAGGTAAATATGGCGAAGAAGCATAATGATAATCGTAATCATAATCATCCTCAATAATAGTAAAAGAATACTGTTTTGAAAGCGCTAATAGCTTAATTCTTCGTTCCACACTTAAGGTTACAGTAGTAGGGTAATGATGATGGGGAATTACGTAAACAGCAGTGATTTTCTTTTCCCTACATAAAATTTCAATGGCGTCGGTATCTATACCGTAATCATCGACAGAAACCTCTAAAACAGTAGCGTTCGCCTCTTTAAAAGTACTGTTTGCAATAGGATAATTCGGTTTAGCAACAATGATATTAGATCTGGAATCCAACACTAATTTCGATGCCAAATAGATGCTCATTTGAGCTCCATGAGTAATAAGAAGATTACTCGCAGATATTTGCAAGCCCCTAGTTTCATATAGGTAATTTGCCAGTGATTCCCTCAATCTTAAAGTACCTTGATCTGTACCCACATGAGCATTTCTAATCGACTGGTTTCTCGATGTATTTGATCGATACATTTTGAGTAACTGATCAATAGGAGACAAACGAACATCGGGTCGTCCATCATCAATAACTAAATCTGGAACGCGTTTACCCTCGCAAATCTCTACATTCTTTTGAACACTCTTTATTGGATAAAGGAAATCATTCTCATATGAATTCAACACAGCTTGTCCATTCCACTTTTGAGGTTTCAATATGGGAATGCGATCTGATACAGAAACGTGTTTTCTAGGGACGACAACAATCCAGTCTTGTGACTGCAACTCATCATAAGCTGCAATTACCGTTTTTCTATGAACATTAAGCATTTTAGCCAACTCACGACTACCAGGTAAATGTGTGCCCGACTTCAGAACCCCATCTTGTATAGCAGCTATAATAGAGAAAGCAATCTGTTTATAAATAGGAAGCTTAAGCCCTTTATCAAGTCGAATAATTGTTTCATATGGAAGCATACTGGACTACATATTAATTAAAATCTGGGTTGTAAAAGTAGTCCTATTTCAAAATACTTTTGACTTATAAAACAAAATATTTAAAAGCAATGGAATACAAAATTAGAAAAGCGAGTTTAGAAGATTTAAACGAAACAGCTGAATTATTCAATCAATATCGAATATTCTACCGCCAAGAATCCGATATAGAAAAAGGAAAATCTTTTATTAAAGAAAGACTGCTGAACGGAGAATCTGATATATTTTTAGTTCTAGTTAATAATAAAGCAGTAGGCTTTGTTCAACTCTATAAACTTTTTCATTACACCAAACTGCAAAAGCAATGGTTGTTGAGTGATTTATTTGTTTTGCCAGAGTATAGAGGTAATGGATTATCCTTAGCTTTGATTGAACGCAGCAAACGTTGGTGCGAAGAAACTGGGGCTTGTGGACTGATGCTAGAAACCGAGAAAACAAACGACATAGGAAATAAACTTTATCCTAGATGCGGATTTGAATATGACGGTGCCCACAACTATTATCATTGGTGGAAATAAAAAACACTAACTGTAAGCCCTAGCTATTTACCGATTCAAAAAGCATTTAGCAACGGGATTTAATTCCTCAAAAATTGATGTGCTATGGAAAATGAAATTATAAAAAACCTCAATCATGTACTCAAGAGAATAGAAACAGCTTGCGTACACAGCAATAGACCCCTTAGTGATGTAAAATTATTATTGGCAACCAAAACAGTTCCTGCCGAACGCATTAAAATAGCTTTATCAACAGGTCAAACCCTTATAGCAGAAAACAAGGTTCAAGAATTGAAGGAAAAATACGAAGCACTAAAAACAACTCCTCATATTAATCACTTTATTGGACACTTACAGACCAACAAAATTAAAGACATTCTAAAATATGATGTATCCTGTATTCAATCACTCGACCGAATAGAACTAGCTACGAAACTACATCAACGATTGCAGTTGGAAAACAAAACCTTAGAGGTATTAATCCAAGTGAATACGTCTAATGAAGAAAGCAAGTTTGGAGTACACCCAGAAAAAGCGCTAGAATTGGTTAAACAGGTAGCCCAACTAGATACTTTAAAAATAAAAGGATTAATGACTATAGGCTTGTTTAGCGCTGAAACAGAAAAAGTACGTGCTTGTTTTCGTTTATTGAAAAACACACAACAACAAATTAATGCACTACATCTCTCCAATGTAGAGATGAAAGAACTGTCAATGGGGATGAGCAATGATTTAGAAACCGCTATTGAGGAAGGTTCTACCATCATTAGAATCGGTACCGCTATTTTTGGACAACGCATTTATCCCGATAGCTACTATTGGGATGAAACAAAAAAATAACTAAATGTTTACTCTATAGAAAAGCCCCCATTTCAATAGAAATGGGGGCTTGATATTCAAAGCTCTATTAAAGAGAAGAACTATATATTGTTTTATACTCTAAAACTAAGTAGGATTCTTTGGAGAAAATAGTATTGAAGCAACTACTGAAAGCAATAGAACTCCACCTATAACTGATAACGACACTACTGATTCAATGTGTACAAATGGAGATATAATCATCTTAATACCAATAAATGATAAAATGATAGCTAATCCATATTTCAACTTTGAGAATTTATCCATAAAATTCGCCAATAAGAAATACATAGAACGAAGTCCTAATATTGCAAAAATGTTAGATGTATATAAAATAAAAGGGTCATCTGGAGCTATAGCAAAAATAGCAGGAATACTGTCTACTGCGAATAGTAAATCTGTAAACTCAATTACCACTAAAGCTACAAATAATGGAGTTACCATTCTAACGCCATTCTTAACCGTAAAAAACTTATCCCCATCATATTCGTTACTCACTTTAAAGAAGCGGTGAACTAAACGAACAGCAAAGTTCTTAGACATATCTTGTTCCTCTTCACTATCGTGTTTGTGAAACCAAGATTTAATCCCTGAATACAATAAGAATACACCAAAAAACGTAAGAACCACATTGATTTCAATGTTCTGTCCAAACACTTCCATCGCAGGCAAATAAGTGTGATTAATCAATTCAACCCCTGCAAAAATAAAGATTGCTCTGAAAACCAACGCTCCAATAATCCCCCAAAACAATACACGATGATGCAATTCTTTAGGTACCTGAAAAAAGGTAAAAACCAAAATGAAAACAAAGAGGTTGTCGACAGACAGCGCTTTTTCTATCCAATAGGCGGATTGAAACCTAGCAAAGTTTTCAAAATCGAGGTAATAATAGATTACGCCACTGAACACCATAGATAACCCAACCCAAACAACTGTCCAGATTAAAGCTTCTTTAGTTGAAACAACATGGCTATTCTTATTAAATACTCCCAAATCTAGAAGTAACATTATAAGAACTGCAATTCCGAAAACGATTAAGATTCCGGGATGATTAATTAAATGGTCCATTTTTATATTTTTTTAAAGTGCCAAAAATAAAGTATAAAAACTCCTCCAAGGGAATGCCTATAACAAACTATAAAACAACATTTTATAATGATATTTAAAATCCACTGAAATTCCTAAAACCCCATTAACACTCTAACTAACAGCAATATAAAAATAAAAAAGAGCGTATGTACAACAACACGCTCTTAAAAATAAAATTAATCTAATTTATCTGTTAATTTCTTGAATGTTTTCTTAGGGTCTTTGCCTTCATATAGAATATCATAAACCGCATCAATAATAGGTGTCTTTGCTCCATGTAACTTATTGAGTTCATAAGCACTTTTAGTCGCATAATAGCCCTCAGCTATCATACTCATTTCCATCTGAGCCGACTTGACAGTGTATCCTTTTCCTATCATATTTCCGAACATTCTATTTCGAGAAAATAACGAATAACCCGTAACCAATAAATCACCCAAATAAGCTGAGTCGTTTATGTTTCGTTTCATCTTGTGTACTTTCTTAATGAACTTCTTCATTTCTCGGATAGCATTACTCATCAACAAGGCTTGAAAATTATCTCCATAACCAAGACCATGAGCCATACCACAAGCTATTGCATAAATATTTTTAAGCATAGCCGCATATTCCGTTCCTACGATGTCATCGGAAATTTTAACCTTGATATAGTGACTACTAATGCAGTCTTTTACAACTTTTGCAACTTCTTCATTGCTACACGCAATGGTAATATAAGACAAACGCTCTAACGCTACCTCTTCTGCGTGACAAGGTCCTGTTATAACACCTATATTAGTATATGGAACATCATATACTTGGTGAAAATGCTCACCAACAATTAAACTGGTTTCTGGAATAATTCCTTTTATAGCCGATAAAACAACTTTGTCTTTTAAACTAACCGTAAGGTTTTTCATTTCAGAATTAAGGAATGCAGAAGGTACTGCAAACACGATATAATCTGCATATGCGATTGCTTCATTGATATCATTTGTCAAAATTAATTGATCGATATCAAATTCAACAGAACTTAGATAATTAGGGTTTCTAAAATTCTCTTTCAGTTCTGCTATAGCATTTTCACTACGCATATACCAAGCTATTTCAGAGAGATTTTCGCTAAGCATCTTTACAATTGCCGTTGCCCAACTCCCTCCACCTATAACTGCAAATTTTGGATAATCATTCATATATAATGGTTATTGCAAATTCAAAAGTAATTAAAAAACTAATTTATAGCAATTTCGAAAAAACAACATACAATAATCCAAACCGAAGAAACACATAAGAAAAATAGAAAATCAGAAATTAAAACCAACAGAAAGCACTCATTACAATAAAAAACGAAGCATTATTGCTAAATTACATCAATTAAAATCAATTCAACTAATACTCAATTTTTATAAATATTTTACAATTAGTTAACTCTCATGAAGCAACTATCCTATTTATAAAACACTTTTAGCGGTTATTTTGCAATCTCAAAGTTTGAAATAAATCCAACAAAAACAAATATTTTATCCACCACATACTAAAACAAAGTGTTTCGTAGTTATATATGTAATGCAATTAAATGATGTTTTTTGTTTTTGTTTTTAAAGCGCTCAATATTATTGAGCGCTTTTTAATTATAGACTAGACCGCTAAAGCTTCTAATTCTGAAAGCATAACCTCCCTAGTAGTATCTTTAATCGCTTTTTTATCCTTCTGTTCTTTCCCAGTTGTCAAAACAAACGGATGAACCACTATAGGTACTGTTCCAGGACGACCTGCAAAAAACTGAAACGGAAAATAGTTCTTTAGATATCCGAATGTAATAGGAACTATGGGTATCTGATAGTCAATCGCCAGACGAAAGGCTCCATCTTTAAACGTATCTAGTATTATGGATGTGTCATCCGGAACCCCTCCTTCAGGAAAAATACAAATACTCAAACCACTGTCTAAGCGCTGCTTAGCTTGTCTGAATACTTCCATGCGACTTTTTGAATCACTCCTATCTACTAGAATGCAAGTTCTCTTATAAAAATATCCAAAAAGAGGCATTCTAGCCAATTCCTTCTTTCCTACAAATACAAATGGATTATCCTTCACTAAAATAAGCATCAACATAATATCCATCATAGAAGTATGATTGGCAACAAACATATAACTCTTTCCCTTCTCTAATTTTTCTTTAAATAGAAGCGTATAGCGGAACCCCATACCGAAGAAAACAGCCTTTGCCCATATACGAGCAACAACAAAAAAATAAGGATATGTCTTATCATTCCATATAGTTAAAAGCAGCAAGGGAGAAAGCGCCACTATAACAATTAGTATAAGAAGATAAAACCACAATTTCCAGAAAAACCAAAAGACGTATTTTAGCACTTGCATGTATAACAATTTACATTTCACAGTTAAAAATGAACTTTCAAAAATACATATTAATCTAATCTGTAAAACAAATACTTGGACTGAAAAACCGTTTTTAAGTCAGAATAACCAGTTTAAAAACTCCATTTCCACTATCTTTGCGTTTAAACATTTACAAAAGATTAAAATGGCTAAAATTCTAACCGGAGTTCAAAGCACAGGAACTCCACACTTGGGAAATCTTTTAGGAGCTATCTTACCAGCAATTGAGATGGCAAACCGCAAAGAGAATGAGTCTTTTCTTTTTATCGCCGATTTACACTCTGCGACACAGATAAAAGACGCTAAAGTATTACATGAAAACACCTATAGTGTAGCGGCAAGTTGGCTTGCATGTGGATTAGATATTGAAAAAGTTACCTTCTATAGACAATCCGACGTTCCACAAACAACGGAATTAAGCTGGTATCTAAGCTGTTTTTTTCCTTTCCAAAGACTAACACTTGCACATTCCTTTAAAGACAAAGCTTCTCATTTAGCAGATGTGAATGCTGGGTTATTCACTTATCCTATGTTGATGGCTGCAGATATATTGTTATATGACGCTGAATTTGTTCCTGTGGGGAAAGACCAATTACAACATCTCGAAATTACGCGTGATGTAGCTTCAAGATTTAACCATCAAATGGGCGAAACATTCGTTCTACCAGAAGCAAAAATTGAGGAAAATATTATGACAATTCCCGGCATCGATGGGGAAAAGATGAGTAAATCTAGAAACAACTTTATCAACATATTCCAAGATGATAAAAAGTTGCGCAAACAAGTCATGAGCATTCAAACCGATAGCAAAGAACTTGAAGATCCTAAGAATCCTGACACTTGTAATATTTTTGCTATCTACAAACTTCTGGCTACTCCTGAAGATATAGCTACGATGAGACAAAACTACGAAGCTGGAAACTATGGATATGGCCATGCGAAACAAGCCTTGTTTGAACTAATCGTAGAACGCTTTAAGACAGAGCGTGAAAAGTATGATTATTACATAAACAACCTTGATGAAGTTGATAGACTTCTTCAAATAGGAGCTACTAAAGCTTCAACAATTGCAAATGCAACGTTGGGAAGAGTTCGCGAAAAACTAGGTTATAGAAAGTAATATGGAAATACAAAATTTGAGTGCGTTTTATAGAGAACATCAAATAGAATTCAATCAATTGGAAATAAACAAAGAGAGCAACGCGTATAGCGCTTGCTCTTTTTCATTAGATTCCAAAAACGTTGTTTACAGAAAAGCCAATAGCACTCCTAAAAAAATAGGACAGTTTGTAGCGATTTGGAAACGTAATGAAGAAGGAGAAACTGCACCTTACCACGAAAAAGACGACCTAGATTTTTTAATTATAGCTGTAGAAACAGATTCTAATAGTGGACATTTTATATTCTCGAAACAAATACTTTTAGAAAAAGGAATAATAAGCAATGAGAAAAAGTCTGGAAAAAGAGGAATTAGGGTTTATCCAAGCTGGGATGTTGTAACAAGTAAACAAGCTATGAAAACACAAGAATGGCAATTACGCTGTTTTATTGACTTTAATAATATTGAACAACAAGAATTAAATTCATTAAAGAAACTCTTAACCCTTTAAAATCAAATTAATTGTCTGAAAAAGGATTATAACCGCTCATAATAATTTCCCGGTAATGGACGAACCAATCCTTTTACTTCAAGATTTAGAAGAACCGTAGTTACCCTAAAAACGGGAATGCAGCTTTCTTCTGCAATAATCTCAACAAACTCTTTATCTCCGTTTCGAAATGCTTCATAAACATTTTGTTCATCACTCGTTAAAGCTAGAGATAATTCTGTTTGAATAGCTTTTTGCTTCTTGGATTGTTTTTCCCAATTTAACCCTTTAATCAAATCTGTTGCATCTGTTAACATAGCAGCTCTACTTGTCTTTATAAGATCATTACAACCTTTACTCATTGGATCGGAAATCCTTCCTGGAACCGCATAAACATCTCTATTGTAGTCATTGGCAAATCGAACTGTATTTAAAGAACCTCCTTTAAAAGCGCTTTCAATCACTATAGTTGCAGTACTTAGCCCAGCTATTATTCGATTTCTTTTGATAAAATTCTCGCGATTAAAGGCATCTGAACTCCAAAATTCTGTGACAAACCCACCGGACTCATTCATTTCTTCTACATACTTTGCGTGTTCTGATGGATATAACTGATTAAGTCCATGTCCTAACACACCAATTGTCTGCAATCCTCTATCAAGAGCCCCTTTATGTGATGTTATATCAATTCCATAGGCATATCCACTTACAATTATAGGATTATATTCTTTTAAATCATCCAATAGGTTATTACAGAACTCAACTCCTCTTGTGGTTGCTTGACGTGACCCCACAATACTTATTATCCTTTCATTGTTCCAATTTAATTCTTTGGAAGAGAACAACACTAAAGGTGCATCGACACATTCTTTTAATAGTTTCGGATATTTCCTATCGTTGATATAGGTAGCTTTCCATTTATTCGATTGCACTTGTATTAATTCCTTTTCTGCATCTTCAAATATGCTTTTATTTTCAAGACTACATAAAAGCTTATCTGTGATCCCTTCAATTCTAATTAAATCCTTTTTCTTTCGCGAAAAAACTTCTTCCGCACTGCCAAATTCTTCGACTAATCGTCGACCTAAAACAAAACCTACGCCTACGGTCTTTTGTAAAGCGAGGGTATAATACAGTTGATTTTCATTCATATCTTATTTTTATTTATTTTTCTCAAAGGTCTAATTTAAAGTTATTTACACTAAAAATACGCATTGTTAATAAGATTTGGAAATAAAGTTTTGAACAATGGCCAGAATGTATAACTTTGTGTTATGATGATAGAAAAACACATTTCTTCTTTGTTATATAGATATCAGTGCGTTATCGTTCCTGAATTCGGTGCTTTCTTGACCGAAATTCGCTCTGCGCGCTTTGATGAAAAATCTAGAACGTTTTTTCCGCCGCAAAAAACGATTTCCTTTAATGCGAATATCAAACATAACGATGGCTTGTTAGCAAATCATATTGCTCAAACAACACAAACAACGTACGACAAGATTGTTTATGATCTTCTAATAGAAGTAGAGAAATGGAATAAAAGCCTACAAACGAATAAGGCTCTATTTCTTGAAAACATTGGTGAACTAACGTTGAATTCAGAAAACAATCTGGAATTCATTCCATCTAACAATCCTAACTACTTAGCTACGTCTTTTGGACTTAGTTCTGTTATTGCAAAGAACATCGAACGAATTGATGTTGTTGCTCCAGAGCCTAAAGTTATTTCTTTACCTACCAAGAGAAGAACTAAACATCACGTGATGAGATATGCAGCAGTTTTTGCTGTATGTGCTGGTTTAGGAAGTATTATTGTAGACAATGAATTTAATTCAAGAATAGAAAAAGAAACTGTCTCTATTGAGAAAAAAGTACAAGAAAAAGTACAAGACGAAATTCAAAAGGCTACTTTTTTCATAGACACACCTGTCTCTCCAATTACATTAACTGTAAAAGAAAAGGCAGAAGTCAAACATCCTTACCACATTGTAGCAGGAGCCTTCAAAAGTGAAGAGAATGCACAGAAAGCTATTCAACAGCTAAAAACAAAAGGTTTCTCGAATGCAACCTATTTAAGTAAAAATAAATATGGATTATATCCTGTGCTTTACGGTAGCTATACCGATATGGCAAAAGCACAAGAAGTAATGAAAAGCATTCATAAAAAAGTTAATTCTGACGCTTGGATATTAATCCAATAAACACACATACCTAATCCTGAAGTTCTTTCAGGATTTTTTTATTTTAATTATACAACAATATGGAACCAAAACTAGTATCACATTCCACTACAGTAGTAACCGATTTGGTACTACCAGGGGAAACCAATCCACTAAACAATTTATTCGGAGGAGAACTATTAGCGCGTATGGATCGTGCAGCTAGTATTGCAGCAAGAAGACACTCTCGAAGAGTTTGTGTAACCGCATCAGTAAACCACGTAGCATTTAACCGCCCTATTCCATTGGGGAGTGTTGTAACCTTAGAAGCAAAGATATCTAGAGCATTCAAATCTTCTATGGAAGTATATATTGATGTTTGGATCGAAGACCGTGAGTCAGGTATTAAAAACAGAGCAAACGAAGCAATCTATACATTTGTTGCAGTTGATGAAACAGGACACCCTGTAGAAGTCCCTGGGATTATTACAGAAACAATCCTTGAAAAAGAACGATACGAAGCAGCGTTAAGAAGAAAACAATTAAGCCTAGTATTAGCTGGAAAAATGAATCCTAGCGATGCTACAGAATTAAAAGCATTATTTAAATAACAACTCATGAAAAACACTTTTTATCTATTAATAGCCTTTTTTATAGTAAGTATAAATTCACTCCACGCGTGGGGAACAACCGGACATCGTGTTGTTGCAGAAATTGCTGAACAACAGTTAAGTAGAAAAGCTAAGAAAAATATCAAGAAATTAATTGGCGAACAAAAACTTGCTTATTGGGCAAACTGGCCAGACTTTATTAAATCTGATAATGATTGGAAATTTGCTGACGGATGGCATTACGTTAACATCCCAGGAAATCTTGACAGAATGGCTTTCGACAAAGAATTAGAAAACACTACAGACGAAAATCTTTACAAAAGATCTCTGGTTCTAATAGATGCCTTGAAAGATAAAAATACAAGTTTTCAAAAGAAACAAGAATATCTATACTTCCTTATCCACATCATTGGAGACGCTCATCAACCTATGCATATCGGAAGACTAGATGACCTAGGTGGTAATAAAATAACTGTGGAATGGTTTAGAAAGAAAACCAACCTTCACACTCTTTGGGACTCTAAATTAGTAGATTTTGAACAGTATAGCTATACAGAATATGCAACTGTCTTAAACATCTATAACAAAAAAGCAAACAACGCTTTAAGTTCAGGAAGTCTTTTAGATTGGTTGTTTGATTCATACCAAATCACCAATGAACTCTATAAAATTGAACCAGAAGCTTCTTTAAGTTACCGTTATCAATACGATCACAAAGCAGCAATGGAAGAACAACTTTTAAAAGGAGGTCTTAGACTTGGCAAACTTTTAAATGAAATATTTGGATAATCCCAACTAATCAAATCAAAAACAGCCCTCTGAAAATTTCAGAGGGCTGTTTTTTTTATAACACTATAAAAAAAATTATCTTGAAGATCTTCCACTATTACCATTACCTCTACTACTTGTATTCGTAGACCCTGCTCCTCTAGAGCTTGGTGCGCTTGTTCTCCCACTATTAAAGTTAGTATTTGAACTTCTGTTAATTGTCGAAGAAGATCTGCTTGTAGAGTTACTCATAGGAGTTGATGATCTTTGAATCCTAGCTGGTTGAGAAGATACATTATTCACTCTATTTGAACTTACATTCGTCGCTCTTTGAGAACTTGTTGCTCTCGGAGAACTTGTTGCTCTTGATGAATTCGTAGCTCTTGGTGATACTGTGCTATTAGAACTTGAATTAATAGTACCGCGTGATGAACTTCCTCTATCGCTAGAACTTTGAACTCTATTTGACGTTCTTGATGATGAGTTGAAATTCCCTTCAGTTGTTGCTGCTCCTCGTCTATAACCAGAATCTCCATTAACTCTGTTCACATTTCTACCTGAACTTACACCCTGTCCTCTATTTGAAGTTGAATTTGACGGATTTCTACCACTCTCAACTCCTCTACTTTGTTCTAAGGCATATCTATTGGAAACATTACTATTTCTATTGCTAAAAGAATTCTGAGGGTAATCTCTTTCATATGCATTTGAACGTACTTCACGGTGCATACGAACTGCTCTAGAACTTCTTCTATTTGTTGCATAAACATATCTATTATTTCTATTAACATGAACATGTACATGGTCTATATAAGTATATACAGGATAAGGTTGCCAATAGCTGTAATACGTTGGATAATAATTCCAATACCACGATGAGCGATAAGGAGAGTATCCCGAAGACCAAAAGAAGCTAAACATACTAGGTGTATGAACATAGACTGGCTCATAGATATAGTTGTCACCGTATATATAACTATTACCAACTACCTGAACTTGAACTTGATTTCTTCTGTCCTTCTCTACCTCAATCGTAGCAACATCTTGGAACACATCTTGTCCCAAAACCGCCTGAATTACGATTAAATGGGTTTTACCTTCTACAGCTTCAATTACTCTCAAGTAATCAACATAACCATCTCTATTCAAATCTAAGTTAGACAACCTCATTTCTGGGTCATTAAGCCTAAACTCAAAATCCGCTAAATCTTTAGAGTCACCAAATACAGATGCAACCGCTTGTAAATCCAAATTGTCACTTATATCATAATTCTTTGCTGTCACTGTTGCTTGTTGAGCAAAAGTGCTAACACAGAAAAGGAGTCCTACTAAAATTGAAAAATATCTAAACCGTACCATAACAAGTGTTTTTTATCATTAACATTTTCACCCTGCATACTTCAACATCTATGCCAAAACACTTTTTAACTGGTATCTAGTTAATTAACATCATCTTTATCTGGAAATTTATGCTTGCCTTTTAGCATCTTTGAGATAGAAAAATTTAACATTGGATTTTCATTCTCCTCCTCACCTAACAAGAATCCCCAAGCACGCATACCGTCTACCCTATCAAAAACAATTTTAGCTATCGCCAAGGTCGGTATTGCTAATAACATTCCTGATATTCCCCACATCATATGCCCAATAACTAATCCTATCACAACAACTAAAGAGTTTACTTTTACTTTAGACCCAACTATCTTTGGCATAATTATATTTCCATCAATAGCATGAATAATTACCAATGCAATAAGAACTAAAACTACGTGACTTGCAGAAGTGGTTGCAAAAGTGATTAACACACCTATCAACATAGCCATAAAAATTCCAATATAAGGCAACACATTCAATAACCCTGTAATAATAGCCAACATAAAGTTATACTTAATACCAAGAATAGTATAAGCTATAAAAGTCATTATCGTAACTAAAATCATTTGCAAAAGAAGCCCTATCAAATACTTCTTAACCATGGTTTGTATTTCTACAATAATTTTAACTACTGTATTTTTGTGTTTGTGCTTAAAGCAAATAACCAAAAACTTCACTAAATGACGTCTATAAATCAGTAAGAAGATTGTATAAATAACCGTAAAAACCAGATACATCAACATTGTTGAAATGGAACTAAGCGTCTTAGCTAACAAATCTGTACCAGTACTCAATGAAGAAGCCGCATGTTCTGTAATAAAATCCAATTGCTTACTCTGTTGTATTCCAAATGTATCTTGAACCCAAAGTTGTATACTATGAACACCACTTACCAATTGTTCTTCAAAAGCTGGCCATTCTTGAGTTAACCTGCTCATCTGAGCACCAACCACAAACAATATTCCTACTACTACTGCTAAGAACAATAAGGTTGAAGAAATTGCAGATAAGGATCTCGAAAAATGAAACCTTCGTTCCATAAATACGCTTAATGGAATCAGCAATGTCGAAATTAGCATTGCCAGAAAAAGCGGAACAATAATGGATTCCCCAATAATTCCAATACAAATCAACAGTATCAAACTAATCAATACACAGCTAATCTTGATGTAAAACGGATAAGACCTTGTTTTCTCCATAGTTTTTCTTATAATTTTACATCAAAATACAAAAAAAGTGTCTTCAATTTACATTAAAGACACTTTTTAACAAATTCACATTGGTTGCTTAATCTAATTGCATTTCCAATACTTCTCCTTCAATAATTAAATCCGCTTCCGTAGCTGCGATAATATCTTCTACTGAAACTCCAGGAGCTCGTTCTAACAACCTCAACCCCTTTGGTGTAACTTCCATAACCGCTAGTTCAGTTACAATTTTCTTTACACATTGTACTCCAGTTAAAGGTAGTGTACAAGATTTCAAAATCTTTGACTCACCTTGTTTATTAACATGCATCATTGCAACGATTATATTCTCTGCAGAGGCTACTAAATCCATAGCTCCTCCCATACCTTTTACCATTTTACCTGGTATTTTCCAGTTTGCTATATCGCCATTTTCAGATACCTCCATAGCTCCAAGAATGGTTAAATCTACATGCTTCCCACGTATCATCCCAAAACTAGTAGCAGAATCAAAAAATGATGCACCCGCTAAGGTTGTAATAGTTTGTTTTCCAGCATTGATTAAATCAGCATCTTCTTCCCCTTCAAAAGGAAAAGGTCCCATTCCTAAAACTCCATTCTCGCTTTGAAATTCAACATTCATTCCTTCAGGTACATAGTTTGCAACCAAGGTTGGAATTCCAATACCTAGATTCACGTAAAAACCTTCTTGTAACTCTTGTGCAATACGCTTTGCTATTCCTACTTTATCTAACATAATTTCTTTTTAATGAATGGAACTAATTTTTTGTTCGAACAGTTCTTTGTTCTATTCTCTTCTCGTATTTATCACCTTGAAAAATACGTTTTACAAAGATTCCAGGAACATGAATCTCATTCGGATCTAAAGTACCAGCAGGAACTAGTTCTTCAACCTCTGCAATAGTAATTTTAGCCGCTCCAGCCATACAAGCATTAAAATTACGAGCTGTTCCCTTAAATATTAAGTTTCCAACCTCGTCCCCTTTCCACGCCTTTACAATCGCGAAATCAGCTTGAAATGCCTCTTCCATTATATGAGGTTTTCCATTAAAAACACGAACCTCTTTTCCTTCAGCAACCTCTGTTCCATAACCAGCAGGTGTGAAAAAAGCAGGTATTCCAACTTGAGCTGCACGACACTTTTCTGCCAAAGTACCTTGGGGTGTTAACTCCACTTCTAACTCTCCAGAAAGCATCTGTCTTTCAAATTCTGCATTTTCACCAACATAAGATGAAATCATTTTTTTTATTTGTCGCTTTTGAAGCAATAGCCCCAAGCCAAAATCATCTACTCCTGCATTATTTGAAATACATGTAAGACCCGTAATATTTTTCTTTACAAGTTCAGTGATACTGTTTTCAGGAATACCACATAGTCCGAAACCACCCAACATAATGGTCATATCATCCTTCACATCTTGCAAAGCTTCTTGCGCATTGGCAACCTTTTTATTTATCATAGTTTTGGTTAAATTAATTGGTTAAAAATATAAAAAAAACGCCTCTAAAAAAAGGCGCTTTAATTGATTTTAAAAATCAAATTCTTCTGTGCTTAATTCGATTGAATCAGTCTCAGTCTCCTCAACATCTACTTTCCAACAATCCACCTTTATAGAGAGATTTTCTGGTCTTTCAAATTGCCCTTTAGAAACGTGTAAATCTTTATCAGCATAACACTTCTGCATGAACAACGCCCAAATAGGCAGTGCCATAGTAGCACCTTGTCCATATAAAGTAGCTTTAAAATGAGCTGCTCTATCGTCATTACCAACCCAAACACCTGTGGCTAAGTTTGGAACCATTCCAATGAACCATCCATCACTGTTGTTCTGACTTGTTCCTGTTTTTCCAGCTATAGGGTTCGTAAATTTATAAGGATGCCCCGTTACTCTTTTATATCCAGCTCCACCACTAGCTGTTCTCAAGCGAATACCTGAACCAGACTCCGTAACTCCTTCAAGTAATTTTGTAACAGCATAAGCAATATCTTTACTCATAACATCTTTTGCTTCTGGAACAGAAGAATAAAGAATTACTCCGTTCTTATCGGCTATCTGAGTTACAAACTGTGGCTTAATATAAACCCCTTGATTCGCGAATGTACTATATGCCGCAACCATATCACTCACCGTAATTTCAACGGCTCCTAATGCGATTGCTGGAGTTTGTGCAATATCTGATTTAACCCCCAAGTCTCTTGTCATATCAACAACCGCCTTAGGTCCTACCTTATCCATTAATTTTGCAGTTACGGTATTCACTGAACCAGCTAACGCCGCCTTTAAAGTCATAATTCCTCTATAAGTTCTTGATGAATTCTGAGGTGACCAATCTTGACTAATTCCATAACGCCCTTTAGGCATAGTGAAAGGTGAATCAATAATTGAGTCACATGGAGAATAATGCAATTGTTCTATAGCTGTTGCATACACAAACGGCTTAAAAGTAGAACCAACTTGTCTTGCTCCTTGAGCAACGTGATCATACTGAAAATGTTTATAGTTAATACCTCCAACCCAAGCTTTAATATAACCTGTTTGTGGCTCCATAGACATAACACCAGTCTGTAAAAAGTGCTTATAATAAATAATAGAATCTCTTGGTGTCATGATAGTATCTTTATCACCTTGCCAAGTAAATATGCGCATATCTGTCTTTCTGTTAAAAGACTCAATGATTTCCTTTTCTGATTTGTCCTGCTCTTTCATCTGTCTCCAACGTTCAGAACTACGCATCGCCCTATTGATACTACGTTCTATTTCATCTTTAGACAAATTGTAAAAAGGAGCAGTCTTATTGTTCTTCTGTTGAATAAAAAACTCTTCTTGTAAATTAGACAAATGTTCTGTCACAGCCTCCTCAGCGTAACGTTGCATTCTCGAATCTATAGAAGTGTAAATTTTTAAACCATCTCTATATATATCATATGTAGTACCATCTTTCTTAGGGTTTTCTTTAACCCATCTGCGCATAAAATCACGCAAATACTCTCTAAAATAAGTAGCAATACCATCTTTATGACTCTCAGGAGTAAACTGTAACTTTAATGGAATTTCTTGAAGAGCTAAACTTTGCTCTTTAGTTATGTAATCGTTTTTTGCCATTTGATGCAAAACAACATTCCTTCTTTTCTGTACAAGTTCTGGTCGACGAACTGGGTTAAAATAAGATGGATTTTGCAACATCCCCACAAGCATTGCAGCTTCCTCTACTTTTAATTCCATAGGTTCCTTACCTAAGTAAACTCTAGTAGCAGAACGAATACCTACAGCATTATTAACAAAATCTGCTTTATTCAAATACATAGTCAAGATTTCCTCTTTCGTATATTGACGTTCTAACTTAATCGCAATAACCCATTCTTTCGCTTTTTGAGTAATACGCTTAAAAATACTGCGTGATCCCTCCCCATGAAAAAGAAGTTTAGCTAACTGTTGTGTGATAGTACTTGCTCCTCCACTACTACCAGCAGAAAACACAGCTCTTAACGTACCCCTAGCATCAATTCCTGAATGCGTAAAGAAACGCTCATCTTCTGTTGCTACTAAAGCATTGATTAAGTCAGCTGGTAAATCTTCATATTTAACAGGTACGCGATTTTCTAAATAGAAAGTACCTAAAGTTTTTCCATCTGATGAAATAATCTCAGTTGCGACATTGCTAGATGGATTCTCCAACTCATCAAAAGTAGGCATAGGTCCAAAAACCCCCCATGACGCACATAAAAAGAAGAAAATCACTGTAAAACATCCAAGCAAAACTATGCCCCAAAAAGCCTTGATATAACTACCAAAACCCTCATTATCTTTCTTAGTCTTAGACTCCATAATAATAATTAAATACTATTTCGTTTTCTCTATTTGAATCCCTATTTCTGAGATCCCCTTTAATAACTCAACTCCCTCAACATCACCAATTTCTCTAACCACTTGCTCCACTTTAAAAGTATAATCTCCCTTTACAGGAAAAACATACCCCTCTTTTATCCACAATTTATTCTCCTTAACATCGGAAAACCCTGTTCCTAAAAGTGTCCCATCTGGTTCTGCCATTTGGTATTCAAGAGTATCAACCCACACTATTTCATTGGGTTGCTCTACTTTCACAATAACAAATAAATTGCTGAAAGCATATTCTTTATTATTCCTGATGTTTAAAAACAAATTATAAGTAGATAATGTATCTTCTTGAGTTACCTCAAAACTTTTCACATCATCTTTTGACCACGCACCGTCCACTCTTTGGTAAGAGTCATAAAAAGTCTCCTTTTTACACGACATCAAAGTCATGAAAACTAACAACAACAGTAAACTATTTCTTTTCACCATCTGAACTATTTCCAGGATTATTATTCTTTGGTTTTTTTGGACGATTTGGTCTACTCACATTTTTCTTTGCATTGCGAGGTGCCTTTTTATCTCCTCCTTCTTCTTGAGGTTTTGGGCTGCTAACATCCTTTACAGACTCTTTAGCTCTTGGTTGTTGTTGCTTTTTTGGAGCTTGTTCAACGACCTGTGCTTCTTTTTGTGGAGTTCTTTTTCTAGCAGGTTTCTTTTTGCGTTTAGGTTGATCGAAACGTGTAACACTATCTTGTCCAACAGCATTCTGAAAGTTTTTCTCTTCTTCTACTACCTCTTCAACATAACTTTCTAACTCATTGGCTTTCTGATCTCGCTTGTTCATCTCAACGATTTCTAACACTTGCTCTACCGATAAAACATACCAGTTTGCAGAGTTATTTGCATAAGCGAACCACATTTGTCCTTTGAAAATATCAACCTTCTGACAGAAAGCAATCCCTTTAACTGTAAACAACTTCGTATCTGAATCTGGCATATGTTTAATAGCCTCAAGATAAGTATCTAACTCATAATTTAAACAGCATTTCAACTTTCCACATTGTCCCGCTAACTTTTGCGGATTTAATGATAGTTGCTGATAACGTGCAGCAGAAGTGTTCACACTTCTAAAATCAGTTAACCACGTAGAACAACACAACTCGCGACCACATGACCCAATACCCCCCAATCGAGCTGCTTCTTGTCGGAAACCGACTTGTTTCATCTCAATACGAATACTAAATTCTTTTGCAAAATCTTTGATTAGCTGTCTAAAATCTACACGTTCGTTTGCTGTATAATAAAAAGTAGCTTTTGAACCATCCCCTTGAAATTCAATATCCGATATCTTCATTTCAAGCTTCAGCTTAATAGCCAACTCACGAGCACGAACCTTCATAGGTTCTTCTCTATTTCTACAAGCTTGCCAAATATCAATGTCTTTCTGACTCGCTTTTCTATATACTTTTGGTAAAACCCCTTCAGGATCTACCTTTTTCTTTTTCATCTGAACTTTAACCAACTCACCTGTAAGAGTAACTATCCCAACATCATGTCCTGGTGAACCTTCCGTTGCAATAATGTCTCCTATAGACAAAGTTAAATTCTCTGCATTTTTATAAAATTCTTTTCTTCCGTTTTTAAAACGTACTTCAACAATATCGTAAACTTCACTACCGCTAGGATAAACCATATTTGACAACCAGTCAAACACTGTTAATTTATTACAGCTATCTGTTCCGCATGTTCCATTATTTTGACACCCCTTAGGTTGTCCCGAACTCCCTTTACTTGTTGAACAATTTGTACAAGCCATCTCTTTTTCTATATATTTAATGCCCGAAGGCGACTATTAATAATTTCATTTAATGTTTGTAAAGATAATATTTTTATGGGTCTATCGATTTTTTTTTACATTCATTATGATTTAGGTATTCAGAGGAGTTAACACCCGATTTCTGTTGCCTGAATTTCATCAGTTTCTCCAAATTATACAATCTTAACTGCACCACAAAAATCAAGTTCTACACAAGTTAAAATCACTCAACAACTGTTCAAAACAAGTCTTTAAATAATTGGAAAAACAATAACATACACCCCCATTCCTTAATTAGTTAAATTAAAAAAGGCTATTACCGGATTATGGTAATAGCCTTTTAAAATATTATTGAAATAGTATCTAGAATCTATATCCTAAAGTAACACCAGCATTCAATTCAACCGCCATAAAACGATCATTAACATCCTCACTGAAATTACGTCCTATGTTTACAAATGGTTGAACTGCGAAAGAATCATTACGCACCCACTTATACCCTACACCAACACCGATAATAAAGCTATCCATATTAGTAGTTTCTTTAATTACCTCGTTCAATTCGTTTTTTCCATTTTCTTCAAAATCACCAAAACGGTATTTCAAGAATGGAGAAACACTGTAACCAGATCCATTAGCATTATCTTCTCCTCCAAAGTAGAAATTGTAGTTTGCTGCAATACTATTTGTATTAAACTTTTTTCCTTTACTCTTACTCTCTGGATAGTAAGAGAAACGATCATTTATCATCAAATCAACTCCTACCGATTGATCACGGTCAATAAAATGTTCATAGCCCAATTCAACTGAAGCTGAAATAATAGTGTTGATAATATTTACTTTAACTTCATTTACAGCCTGTGCTTTTACAGCTACTGTGCTACCAAGTAGCATTACTAAAACCAATAACTTTCTCATCTTTTCTAATTTTTTTTTTGCAAATATACAAAAGGATTGATTACTTACCATTTCTTCCAAACTCATTTGGATATAATTCCACAACACTATCACTTTGCCAAAACTCATTAGTGTCCACGTCCATTACAGAAACCTTTCCATAAAAAGCAGCCCCCGTATCAATGTTCCATACATTTGCAGCCTTCGTTGGAATTGTAAAACCACAATACGTTACAGGAGTGTGTCCTATAAAAATTTCATTGTAATTTTTAAGCCTTTTGGGATACATAGAATCTTCTACCGACAAATTTGGGTTAATAGCTAAGGCCATCTCCCATAAAGTACGGTCCCACGTTAAATACTCTTTATAAAATTCCGCTTCAACCCCCCTTTGATTGGTAAACCCACCATGAACAAACAATCTATTTTTGTTATCTATATAATAATACAACAAATCTTCTAGAAACGAACAATGTTCTGCTTTCTCTTCAATGGAAATAGCTTCATATGATTTTACTGTAGCAGATCCCCCATGAGAAAGCCATTGTATATTTTCATTGTGACCATGCATCCAATCAATCGTTAATGATTCGTGATTTCCTCGTAAAAATACACACTCTTGTTTCCTGTTTAATTCCATTAACAACCGAACTACCTCCACAGACCCACTCCAACCATCAACATAATCCCCTAAGAATATTAACTTGTCCTCCTCTGTGATTTTTGCACGTTCTAAAACCTGTACAAGAGCTTTATAAGCTCCGTGTATATCTCCAATAACTAGTGTTCTACTCAATGCTTTCATTTTCATATTTCAATTTGCGCAAGATACGTATAACCTCTTTATAGGAACGATATACCTTAGGGTTTTCTAATTTCTTTATCAAAGAATCTAGTTGTAATAGCTTTTGTTTCGCATCGTCAAAACCATTCAAATAACAAATCATCAACATATGAGGTAAACGCGACAATTTATTTAAATCAACTTCATTCAAAAACATATTTTTCTGAAGTTTAGACAATAGCTTTAGATTATTGTTGTAGATATATCTTAACATATTATAATTATACTGAGGAGGTTCAAAAAGAACTCTACTCTTCATATCATAGAAGCCATTATCATGAAATCTAATAACGACCTCTTCAAAGGCATAGAAACTAGTTCTGTCGTTTAATCCCAGTTTGACATATTCTGTAACTATAAATGAATCTTCCGTATAAGATATGGTTACTGCATCTAAAGCAGAATAGAACAGTCGAACTTGCTCATTAATTAATTCAATATCAACACGTGAATAAAAACTCCGCCCTCTAATTTTATTCTTATTTCCTGCCCAACAAACAATAAAATTTTCTTTAAACACCTGATATTTAGGATTAATATCTTTATGTGTTTCGGTCATAAAACTCAAGACGCTCTCAAGAATAGTATTTAAATTATTCTTAGACATATTTTCGATAGATTCAACAAGTGCTTTATTATTATTCAGTCCATTTTGAACAATACTAGGTTGTGAATTACTTCCCATTCGATAGAATGCTGTATGCTTATCAATGTTGAGAAAAGTTTTCTTGAAACGGGAAACTCCTTTTTTACCTCTAATAGTAACCAGTCCCACCACCTTTCCAATAGGAAGACTGGGAAACAAAACATTCTCGTAAACAATTTGCGGAGGATTGTCAAGATAAGCGTCTACCAGATTTTGAATTTTACTATCATCAAAAAAATCCACACCCCTAATTTGGTTATCTTCGTCTTCAATACCGATAATTAAATAGGAGTTATTATCAGGGTTGCTATTAGACAACGCACATATATGTTTTATAAACTTTGCTTTACCCGCTTTAGTCTCTAAATTAAGTTGTCTTTTCTTGTCATAAAAACTATTTTCATCGTAATAAGAAAGTAAGTTTTTAATAAGTAATCTCTTGTTAACCACAACAATTAGCTTTTAGTTCTTAAAAATATAAAAAGATACTCACAAATGAGGCCCAATGAGACAAATTGATTCTTACATTTAACCTTATGTTAACAACTAGATTGCAAATAATTTTTGAATTTGCATCATCTAATAAAACAACATACTATTTTACGAACAATAATTATGGAAACGACCGATACAAGCTACGATATACGCGCATTAAACGAAAAAATTGAAAGAGAGAGCGCCTTTATCGATTTACTAACACTTGAAATGAACAAAGCAATTGTGGGGCAAAAACACATGATTGATCGTTTATTAATAGGATTACTAGGTCAAGGACACATATTGCTTGAAGGAGTACCTGGTCTAGCAAAAACCTTAGCTATTAACACGCTTGCCAAAGCAGTTCACGGTAGCTTCAGCAGGGTTCAGTTTACACCTGATTTATTACCTGCGGATGTTGTTGGAACCATGATTTACAACGTAAAGGAAAATGATTTCTCTATTCGTAAGGGACCTGTTTTTGCAAACTTTATATTAGCTGATGAGATAAACCGTGCTCCAGCAAAAGTGCAATCGGCATTATTAGAAGCAATGCAGGAAAGACAAGTAACGATCAGCGATGAAACTTACCCTCTTCCAAAACCGTTCTTAGTAATGGCAACTCAAAATCCAGTTGAACAAGAAGGTACTTATCCTTTACCTGAAGCTCAAATGGACCGTTTCATGCTTAAAACAGTGATAGACTATCCAAAACTGGAAGAAGAAAGAATGGTTATTCGTCAAAATCTAGCTGGTGTAAAAAACACTATAAATGCTGTCGTATCTCTAGAACAAATAGAGAGAGCACAAGCTGCCGTTAGAGAAGTTTATATGGACGAAAAAATCGAGAAATATATCCTAGATATTATTTTCGCTACAAGATACCCTGAACAATTCAAATTAGAAAGATTAAAACCTCTTATAAGTTTTGGTGCTTCACCTCGTGGAAGTATTAACTTAGCCATAGCTGCAAAATGTTACGCATTTATTCGCAGAAGAGGTTATGTAATCCCAGAAGACGTAAGAGCAATTGTTATAGACGTATTACGTCACAGAATTGGTGTTACGTATGAAGCTGAAGCTGAAAACATTACTTCCGTTGATATCATAAATCAAATCGTTAATGAGATTGAAGTGCCTTAATAAGTACTTCTAATATTATAGAAACCTATTTGTGATTCAAAACAAATAGGTTTTTGAGGTTATAGTAATTTTGAAAAGTTAAGAAATGGACATCCAAGACATCTTAAAAAAGGTCAAAAAAATAGAGATTAAAACAAGACGCTTAAGCGACCATATATTCTCTGGAGAATATCAGACATCGTTTAAAGGTCGAGGTATGTCATTTGCTGAAGTGAGACCTTATCAATTTGGAGATGATGTTCGTTCAATTGACTGGAATGTTACTGCAAGATATAATGAAACACACATCAAGGTTTTCGAGGAAGAAAGAGAACTTACACTAATGTTGATGGTTGATATAAGCGGTTCTCAAGAATTTGGTTCAGGGAATGATTTCAAACAAGATATTGTTACTGAAATAGCAGCAACCTTAGCATTTTCAGCTACTCAAAATAATGACAAGGTTGGATTAATCTTGTTTTCAGATCAAATAGAACTATTTATAGCACCCAAAAAAGGAAGAAGTCATGTGTTGCGAATCATTCGAGAACTAATAGACTTTAAACCCAAAAGTAAAAAAACAGACTTAACTCAAGCCTTAGAATATCTTTCCAAGGTAATAAAGAAAAAAGCTATTGTGTTTGTACTCTCAGACTTTATGAGTGCTCCCTATGAACAAACTTTAAAAATCGCATCTAAACGTCATGATATAACAGGTATTAGAATTTACGATAAAAGAGAAAAAGAAATACCTAATGTTGGACTTATAACAGTTGTCGATGCTGAAACAGAACAAGAAATGATTGTAAATACAGCGGACCCTTCTGTTAGAACACAATTTATGGCAAGGTTTATAGAAGCAGAACATCATTTTTTAAAAATGTTCCAAAAGTGTGGAGCAGGAACTATAAATATTAATCTTGAAGAAAGTTATGTCAAAAAACTACTAGCTTATTTCAAAGCTAAATAGCAAATGATGATTGATACCATGAGAAAGCATTTTATTCACATACTATTTTCTATATTTTTAATTTCAAATATAGCTACAGCACAGAATCCTTTAGAAACAACTGTAGATACTACCTCTATTAAAATTGGAGATACTTTTTTACTAACCTTAAAAGCGAAAGTTCAGAAAGGTTCTACAATTCAATTTCCCGAATCTGATAAGTTAGGAGATTTTGAAGTAATAGAAAGCTCCGCTATTGATACTATCCTATCTGAAACGAATCAAGAATTAATCAAAAAATATAGTTTAACTCAATTCGATTCAGGAAGTTACAGACTACCTCAACTACCTGTTATAATTGACAATAAAATCTTTAAAACACAAGGTATTGATATCTCCGTTTTAAATGTCGCTGTTGACACGTTAAAACAACCTATGTATGAAATAAAATCAGTAGCGAAAGACTCTAGTAGCAACTATGATTGGATTTACATACTTATTTCCGTCTTGGTTATTATTATAGGGATAGTACTTTACTACTATATTAAGAAGAGACAAGAATCCAATTTAAGTGAGGATGATTACTATAAATCACCTTACGAGAAAGCTATTAAAAAACTTAAGAAATTAGAAGAAAAGAAAAACTGGACTAGAGGTGATGCAAAACCTTATTATTCCGATATGACCTTCATTGCTAGGAGTTTCATAGAAGATACTTTTAACATATCTGCTCATGAGTTAACTACTCAGGAAATAGTTGCAATTTTACGTCAAACCTTGGCAAACAAAAAAGTAAAAATCAATAAATCAGTAATTGAAGAATTTAGAAAAGTTCTTCAAACAGCCGATTTGGTGAAATTTGCAAAATCGCAACCACAAGAATTTGAAATAACAGCCGATACTTCTAAAATAGAGAAAATTATCGATTCTATAAATACCGCTTATCCAATTTCAATAGAAAGTCAATCAGAAAAAATAAGATTGAGAGAAGAGCGCAAGAAGAAAAGAATTCGTTTCAGAAGACTTGTGCCTATATCTATTACAGGTTTTTTACTTTTAATAATAGGTACTATATATTTCCTTACTAATATTCAAGACAATACGTTATTTAAATCTTTTAGTTTCAATAGTACTAAACGTTTATTGAATAGAGAGTGGATTACAAGCACATACGGTTCTCCTGGAATTACAGTTAGCACACCTAAAGTTCTTTCTAGATATAATGACCCGACAGTTCAACAAACATTACCGACTGGGGTAACGAATGTACAACAGTTTTTAACTGGTGATATAAATGACCCACTTCACGTATTGTTAAACAATATTACAATGGAAAAAGAAGATACTTTTGACAAAAAGCTAATTATTTCTCACTCTATAAACATAATAACTCAACAGTTCAAAGCAAGCAATGTCAAATTTGATGAAAGTGATTTTGAAAACAGCAATGGAATTTCTGGAACAAAAGTAACTGGGAGTTATACAATTATACATCCCGCAACAAACAAAGAAGCGCAAATAACCTTCGAGATTGTTTTCTTAATCAATGGAACTAATGTAGATGAAGTTTGTGTGTTCTATTCGGAAAACGACGCAATCGGTCCAGAAGTAGCACAGAAAGTATTTGAGTCAATCATATATAAATCAGAAGAATAAATGAAAGGTATAACATTTTTAAATCCCGAATTCTTTTGGTTATTTCTTTTGCTTCCAATAGTAGTTTACATCTGGTTTCGCAATAAGACTAAACAGAAAGCAACTCTAAAACTTAGCAGTAATAAGAGTTTTGAAAATTCAACATCAATCTTAGTTACTCTAATGCCAATAACTTTAATCCTAAGAGTATTAGGTTTAAGTGCATTAATTGTAGCGATAGCTAGACCTCAAACCATTGATGTAGACCAACGCATACATTCTACACACGGAATAGATATCGTTATGGCAATGGATATTTCTGGAAGTATGTTAGCACGTGATTTAAAACCAAATCGTATTGAAGCACTTAAATTAGTCGCTTCCGACTTCATAACACAACGTGTAAATGACCGCATTGGTTTGGTAATATATGCAGCAGAAAGTTACACCAAGACACCTGTAACAAGCGATAAGGTGCTATTACTTAATGCCATGAAAAGCATAGAGTACAACAATGACTTAAGAGATGGAACTGCAATTGGGCTTGGCTTGGGGACTGCTATTAATAGACTAAAAGATAGTCCAGCTAAAAGTAAAGTAATTATTCTACTAACAGATGGTGTTAATAATGCAGGAGTAATCGACCCAAAGATGGGAGCTCAAATTGCTAAAGAATATGGAATAAAGGTATACACCATTGGGATAGGTTCTAACGGATTGGCAGAATCTCCATATGCCATGACCCCGTCTGGAGAAATACTATTTCGCATGGAAAAAGTAGAAATCGACGAGGCACTGTTACAAGAAATTGCAACAGAAACCGAAGGAAAGTATTTTAGAGCAACAGACACAGAGAGTTTAAAAAACATCTATGAAGAAATTAACCAACTCGAAAAAACGAAAATCGACGAACAGAAATTTGTAAGTAGAAACGAAAAATTTCACTTGATAGCATTGATAGGTTTCATCATACTATGTTTAGAATTTATTTTACAAAAAACCTTGTTTAGAGGATTTATATAAGGATATTATGTGGGAATTTGATGATAAAAAATATTTCTTTCTTTTAATAATAGTTGTTCTATTAGCCCTGTTGCTTGTAGGATATCTACTTTGGCAAAAAAGAGTACAAAAACAATTCGCTAGTGCGAAAGCCCTAGATGTTTTGGCTCCTAACCGATCAAAGAATAAACCTATTATTAAGGCTTGCATTTATCTGTTTGCATTGGCATTAATCACAATTGCTTTGGTTAACCCAAAAATTGGTACACGAATTGAAACTGTCAAAAGACAAGGAATCGATATTGTATTCATTCTTGACGTATCCAAAAGTATGTTAGCAGAAGATATGGCTCCAAATCGTCTTGCAAAAACAAAACAATTAGTAACACAGATTATCAATAATTTAGGTTCAGACCGTATAGGAATAGTTGGATATGCTGCAACAGCATTCCCAATGTTACCCATAACAACTGATTATTATGCTGCTAAGATGTATTTGCAAAGCATGAATACAGATATGGTATCTTCACAAGGAACTGATTTCGAAGATGCAATTAGAGTAGCGAGCAATTACTTTGACAACCCACAGACTAGCAAGTTAATGATACTAATCTCTGATGGTGAAGACCACGGAGAAGATATGAGTAATGCAGTGTCTATAGCTAAAGAAAAGGGAATTAAGATTATTTCAATTGGAGTGGGAACGGAAAAAGGCGGTCCAATTCCAATTAAAAGTCCTAAAGGTCTAGAATATAAAAAAGACTGGGATGGAAACACTGTAATAACTAAAATGAATCCTGAAACTCTAAACTATATTGCTACAGAAACAGGTGGGAAATATTACTATGGAGAAAACACTCAAGAAGTAGTTACATGGATAAAAAACGATTTAGAACAAATTGAGAAAACAGATTTTGAGTCACAGCAAATAGCTGAATTTCAATCACAATTTCAATGGTTTCTAATTCTTGCATTCTTATTACTCTTTATAGATGCCTTTATATTAGAGCGCAAAACAAAATGGATGCAAAAACTCAATCTATTTAACGAGAAAGACAAATAGTAGATAGAACGTATAATGACACTTGAACTATGAAAAACTTACTATATATACTTATAACTTTACTGACTATAACTCACAATTATGCACAGTCAGCCCAAAGTGCTATGCGATTAGGTAACAAGAGCTATGAAGACAAAAATTACATTCAAGCAGAAGCTAACTATCGAATTGCACAATCTAAAAGCACTAAAAGTAATATTTCTGAATACAATCTCGGAAATTCACTTTATAAACAAAACTTATCAAGCGAGGCAATAGCTACTTATAAGCGAACAATAGAAAATGCTGAAAGCAAAAGCGAGAAACATCAAGCATATCACAATCTTGGAAATGCCTATCTGAAAGAAAAAAAATATAAACAGGCAGAAGAAGCTTACAAAAACGCATTGCGAAACAATCCTAAAGACGATGAAACTCGATATAATTATGCATTAGCTAAAAAGTTAAACGAGGAAAATCCTGACCAAAATCAGGACAACAAGGATAATCAAGACAACAAGGATAATCAAGACGATCAAAACAAGCAAGATCAACAGAACAAAGACAACAATAAAGATCAAGACAAGTCCGATGACAAAAAAGAGAATCAGGACAAAAAGAATCAAGATGATAAGTCTGATGACAAAAATCAAAAAGACGATAAAAAAGACGATTCTAAGTCTAAACAAGATGAACAGCAATCCAAGCAGCAACAAGCTAATAAGGATCAAATGCAACGTATGCTTGATGCCATTAATCAAGAAGAGCGCAATGTTCAGCAACGTCTATTAAACAAAGATAAAAAAGACGAAGGTAAAGAAGCAACTGGTAGTGGAGCACCTAAAAAAGATTGGTAATTAAAATGAAAACACATTTAAAGATTCTTGTTCTATTAATTTTTACTTTCACTCAAGGAATGCTTGCGCAAGTCCAATTTGAATCAAGTGTTAGTAGAAATGAAGTTCCACTAAACGAAAATGTTCGTGTTGACTTCACCATGAACAGTGAAGGTGACAATTTTAAAGCTCCAACATTTGAAGGTTTCAAAGTTGTTGGAGGTCCAAATCAATCTGTTAGTTACGCTTGGACTAATGGTAAAAAATCATTTAGTAAAACATATTCTTTCTTTCTAGCACCTACTCGAAAAGGTACTCTTACCATCGGTAGCGCAAGTATACAAGTTGAAGATCAAACATACAATACAAAACCCATATCGGTAACAATTGTAGATGCTGTAAAAAGAGAAGATCCAAGAACCAGACTAAACCATTCACAAGAACAGGTTTTAAACGGTATTCACCTAGTTGCCGAAATTTCAAATACAACTCCATATCAAAATGAACCTATAACTATATTTTATAAAGTATATGTTGAAAGAGGGTCGAACCTGACAAATTGGAATGGAACCTCAATCCCAAAATACAATAAGTTCTGGGTTAATTCTATTGAAATTAAAGAACTAAAAGTAGAATCAGGCACTTACAATGGTAAAGAAGCCCAGTTCATTACATTTAAGAAAGATATACTAATGCCTCTAGAGGTAGGAAATATTGAATTGGAACCACTGGTCTTAGACATTCAAGCCGAAGTACCTACAGGTCGTCGTGATTTCTTTGGTTTTCCAGAAATGGGATACATAACCAAAACGTATACAACTGGTAAGAGAACCGTTAAAGTAAAACCACTACCTGAAGAAGGAAAACCAGATAATTTCTCAGGTGCTGTCGGTACCTTTGATTTTAAAGTTACCCCTTCCGGAGATACTAGTGCAAATGCCTTAGAGTCCTTGAACTTCAAAGTAGAAGTTAAAGGCCAAGGAAATATGAATCTATTTAGTTTGCCTAAATTGATAGCATCCGATAAGTTAGAAGTCTTTGACCCAGAGTACTCCGAAACAGTAAAAGCAGGAAATAACGGACTACAAGGATCAAAAACGGATAGTTACACAATAATACCGCAATACAAAGGAGAATATTATATTGACCCTATTAGCTTTAATTATTTTGATATAAAAAGTAAGTCCTATAAAACTATTTCCACAGATAGTATTAGAATAAATGTTATTAATGGTCCTGATTTACCTACTCAAGAAGAGACTATTAAAGAATCACAAAACAGCAATACAGAAGTATTTCAATCTTTGAAAACAAATCTAAATGCTAAGAAAAAAGACACTCAAAATTATTGGAATTCTACACTATTCTACATACTAACAAGCATTCCTTTCTTGTTAATGCCTTTTGCCGTAGTACTTATAAACTCGAAAAGAAGAAAGAATTCCGATTTTGAAGGATTGCGATTAAAGCACAATAATAGATTAGCAAAAAAATATTTAAGTGAGGCAAAGAAAAATATTCGCAATAAAGAATTGTTTTATGATGCGTTAGAGCGATGCTTACACAATTTCTTAAAAGCAAAATTGAATATAGAAACTTCTGAAATGAGCAATGACAATATCAAAGAACTGCTTACAGAAAATCATATATCCGAAGATTTAACGAATGATTATCTTCAATTAAAGAATGCTTGTGAATATGCGAGATATACTCCAACAGCCCAAGCAAATATGAATAACGATTATAACAATGCTATCGAAATCATAGCTCAATTAGAAAAACAATTCAAGTAAGTCGAATATGAATAAATTTATCTTCATACTAGTCCTGTTTACTTCCACCATTTGGGCGAAAGAAGTTGACTCTGCAGAAAAATTCAAAAAAGCAAATACTTTATATGAGCAAAAGCAATACAGCGAAGCTCTTAAAGAGTATGAATCTTTAGAACGAGAAGGAGTTCAATCCGATAATCTATATTATAATATGGGTAATACTTATTATAAACTACATGAAGTCGGTTCTGCAATCTATTATTATGAGAAAGCTCTATTAATAAATCCGGAATTAAAAGAAGCAAGTGTAAACTTAAAATTCGCTCAAAAATCATTAGAAGGAAAAATAACTAAAATTCAAAAATTAGAATCAAAAGACATTATATACCAATCTTTTAATTTTCTTTCTTTTAATCAGTGGGCAAAAGTCGCTACAATATTTGCTTTTCTATCCTTAGCTCTTTTCATATTGTATTATTTAAGTACTCAAAGCCTACTAAAACGTATTAGTTTTGCAAGTATTTTTGTTTGTGTCGCAGCAATGTTAATTAGTTCGTATGCTGCCTACTCTACCAAAGATTATGAAGACACTTACAATCCAGCTATCGTACTAGAAGACAATGCTGTTTTCAAAGATGAAGCAAAGAACAGTGCAAAAACAATAATGGAGCTAAAAGAAGGGACAAAAGTGTACATACTAGAAGAGAAGGCTTTATGGTTTAAAGTGAAATTAGAAAACCAAGAAATAGGATGGCTATTAAAAACGAGTCTGCGTCCCCTTAAATAGATTTCACTTCTTTAATATCCTTAATTACCTCCACACTTTTATCAAAGAGTGTGTCGACCAAATGAAATAAACTAGGAAATACTTCTTCTGCAATAAAGGAGTAGAAAACATAGAATTTAGATGATTGCAGACTTTCTGCGGCAACTATAACATGATTTACATTCACCTTTTCGAATAGTGCAAGTAGTAGACAACTAAAAAGCAGCACCCTCAATACTTCAAAAACACCTCCGAAAAATCGGTTAAAAAGACCAAGATACATCGCATTAAAAATTTCGGTAACCATCTTGGCAATGAAATGTACAATAAAGATAGCCAAACCAAAAGTCACAACGAACGCTAGTACTGACATAAAAGTTGAGTCCCAAGAGAATTTGAGATACAAATACGATTTTATAACATTGGAAAACTTTAGTGCGGCAATTATACCAATCAAAAAGGACAGAAAGGCAGCAACGGAAACAAAGAAACCTTCCTTAACTCCTTTATAAAACCCATATATAACAAAAAGCAGAACCGCAATATCTAAAATCATAGCAGAGATAAGTATCAAAATGCTAAGATAAATATTTAGCGTGGAACTCTGTTTTAAAGGAAGTAGTATCTTTGTACTTTATATAACAAAATTATGGCAAGAGACGAACAACTCAAAATAAGATGGGAACAACTCATCGAAAAGATATCTACAAAATTTGGTGATGGAGAAAGATTAGACTTAGAAGCAGTCATTTATTTGATTGGAATACAAGAAATAGGTAACTCCAAGAAGAAATACAAGAAAGATGACAAGATAAACCTTATGCATATTGCTATTTGTAGACTATTGGAACCTTATGGATATTATGAATTCGACCACTTCGATGAAGATGGTTGGCCACACTACAACGTTTTGGAGCAACTTCCAGCATTAAAAGCAGGAGAGCAATCGGTATTGATGAAAGAAGCCATCGTTCAGTATTTTATTGAAAGCCAATTTATCTCCTAAAACCAACACTTCACGTTAATTTTAAACTCTAAAATTTCGTGACTCGTTTAAAAACTGTAAATTTGTCCATTACTTGTACTGAAAATGATTGATAAGATAAAAGAATACATCGGTGAAGCGCAACATTTTACTACCGATAATAAAGAAGCATTAGAGTCTTTTAGAATTAAATTTCTATCGAAAAAAGGAATTTTAAACGATTTATTTGCAGTTTTTAAAACTGTTCCAAATGACCAAAAGAAAGAATTTGGACAGACGATTAATTTACTGAAAAATACGGTTGAAGAAAAAGTAAAAACTATTCTGGAATCTTTAGAATCTAAAGATGTTCAAGGATTGTATGGTGACTTAACTAGACCTGGATATCCTTTTGAAATAGGTGCAAGACATCCTATTTCTCTTGTAAAAAACGAGGTGATAAGCATTTTCTCTAACATTGGATTCAACGTTTCAGAAGGTCCTGAAATTGAAGATGATTGGCATAACTTTGAAGCTTTGAACTTTCCAGAATACCATCCTGCTAGAGATATGCAAGATACATTCTTCGTTCAAACAAATCCAGAACATCTTTTGCGTACACATACATCATCTGTACAAGTGAGATATATGGAGAACAACAAACCTCCTTTAAGAACCATCTCTCCAGGACGTGTATTTAGAAATGAAGCGATATCCTCTCGTTCACACTGTATTTTCCATCAAGTAGAAGGTTTATATATTGACAAAGACGTATCGTTTGCAGATCTTAAACAAACATTGCTTTACTTTACAAAAGAGATGTTTGGAAAGTCTAAAATACGTTTACGCCCTTCCTATTTCCCATTTACAGAGCCAAGTGCAGAAGTAGATATTTATTGGGGACTTAAAACTGAAACTGACTATAGAATTACTAAAGGTACAGGTTGGTTAGAGATTATGGGGTGCGGAATGGTAGACCCAAATGTTTTAACAAACTGTGGTATAGACCCGAATGAATATAACGGTTTTGCTTTTGGAATGGGAATTGAACGTATGGCAATGTTATTATATCAAATCAGCGATATCCGAATGTTCTACGAGAATGATGTACGTTTCTTAGAACAGTTTAAATCAAATTTTTAAACATATTACACATATATAGAAAGAGAGAACACTGATAACAGTGTTCTCTCTTTTCATTTTTACATAGCCCTTACATATTCTTTTTAAAACCAATCATAATACCATCCTTTTGGAAAGCACTTCCGCTATAAGAACGAACATAATCAACTCTAAAGAATCGGAATTTCCCAAAACCTACATTAGAAAAACCTGCCGTAAATTCCATATAAGGTTTATAATCAGATACCGTTGCATTGTGATACCCCAATACTGTATTCCAACCTGTCTTGTTTAACAATGGAATCTTATTGATTAAAAAACCCTTAAAATCATACTCCAAATGAGTTTCTATGTATGATTTATTAGTACTAAGAGTATAGTAAGGCAATAAATTAAAAGATTTCAAAAATGTATCTCCAATAGTTAAGTGTGTTTCATTTCCAGAGAAATGCTTTCTATCAACAAATGAGATATCACTTTCATTAAAATAATGTCCCATACCTAATGAATACGAAAACTCTCCCTTGTTACTAACTTCAACTGATTGATTAATTTGAGCAGAGATTAAATCATAGTTTAGATTACTTTCACTTCCACCAAACCCCTTCTCATAATAAATATGCACCTTAGGATAACTAGGATTACTTATATAGGTTTTACCCTCAGGATAAGTAATATATTTCTGACCAAATGAAAAGCCTGCTCCTAATTTGAACTTATACAAATGATGATTATCTATTGCAGCAGATTCAAAATCATTAAGATCTTGAGGGTTATTAGATGTATAAGCCCTATTCCCAGAATACAAAGAAGCATTCGTATTATTAAACAATGGTTTTCTTTGCTCATACCCCAAAGCAGTACTAATTTGTATTGTCTCTTCTAGAAAACGACCACTATATCCTGCATACACTTCTTCATTGTTATAATACTTAGCAAAATTCTTTCTAGCTAATAAAGAAAAGGCAGCATTTATATATTCATTTATATTTGACTCATGAAACTGCTTGATCTGAGTTCCTCCTTTTAGATATATAGAAGATTTGTGTACATCACCAAACCTATGAGAAGCATATCCATAAGCTCTGAATCTCTCAGAAGAAACTCCATAATTAACATCCGCTTTCAAACTGGTATAAGAACCTTTCTCCTTATTTCTAAAACTAGCACCGACTCCTGTTCCTAAAGAAAGCCCCTGAACTGTATTAAAACCGATCTTTTCAACATCTATTAATCCATCAAAAGTAAATGTAGCCTTTCTGTCTGGAGCTGTGTAGCGGTAACCAAATAAAGGGTCATCTAGTTTAAATGCATTATTTTTTCTGCGGATACTGTCTAAATATTGAGGTGATTGTCTTATTTCCTTAATACTATCTTTAAGCTGATAATCGCGAACCTCCTCATCGGTTAGCGCAAACATTCTATTTGATTCCCAGAAATCATCTTCTTTCTTATGTACATCTTTACTATATGATAGAATCTCCTTTCCAAAAGTTTGGTTAGTAAATTGAGGCATGAAATCATAATTGTTGAAAACGCTTAAAAATATCCCCTGCACTCTAATTCCGAAAATCCCAAAAGTCATATCAATATTCTGAGAACGTTTTACCCAAGTTTGAATCTCCTTTTCATAGAAAAAGTTCTGATTAATAGCTATTTCCTCAATGATAGGCTCCTGAAGACTTATACCACTAACCGCTAAATCCATTCCGTAAATAGCTCCACTATCATCAACAATATATAAGTCACCATAGAAAACAGGTTGTGTTTTCACCTTTGGAATTACTTTTATCTTATTAATAACTCTTCCCTCATCTTTAAAAGTAGCCTCTAAATTAAACTTGTAATAAGAAAATGCCTGATTGGCAATAGGAGAAATAAGTTTAGTACCAATATCTGCAATATCAATATGATTTTCGTAAAAATCATAGAATGACTCATCGGCAGTGTTAAAGCTATAACCATTATCACTTCCACTCACCTTAGATGCAACAATATGCTCCTTAAGTTTATTCGGATTTTTAAACTTTAATTCAGACACCGTCTCTGATAAATACATAATTCCCTTTCCTAAAGAATCTACACCTGTGTCTTTTAAATCAGCATCATTAACTTTAATCTTATTCATCAACGCTTTCGGAACCTTTAGAGACTTAACCATTCCCTTTGAATAGAAATCAACCTCAAACTCAGACAAGCCTTTAGTGTTTATCTCTTTGTTTTTAATCGCTCTTCGAATGATTTCATCAGCAGGATTATCACCAACCCGAATTACGATATCCTCCAACATAAACTCCTCCTCTACCAAAACGATATCTTTTGTAATGACATCACCTTGATAGACTATCTGCGAACGCACGGTTTTATAACCTAAAAACTGATATAACACCGTATATGATCCGTTATTCCGAATAGTTAACTCGTACTGTCCATTTTCATTACTGATAGTTCCATTTTGAGTATTTTCAAGTAATACAGTTGCAAAACTTACTGGATTTCCCTGTTCATCTCTTACAGTTCCCTTAATCTGTCCCAAGGATGTAAAACCCATCAAAAGACCAAATATCAATAGCAGTTGTCTCATTATAATTACGTTTAATAGTAGTTAGTATGAAGTATTAGACAACAAAAAGAGATAATTGTTACATTTATAAATTATTGATTAGCAATCCTAACCGATAAACAATGAGATTAAATAGAATACATAATCTAGAAGAGCCAATAACAGTCGTATCATAATAATTAAATAAGTTGATGATTGCGTATTGCTTTTTCTAATTCAGAATTTAGAACCGGTCGAATTACCGTACGCGTAATAATAAACAACAGTACAAATAGTGTTAAGAATCCACTCGCAAGCACCATCCTTAGTGGAGACAGTGACTCATCAAGACGAAGTCCTAAAATACTATTTGAAATATTAAATACATTTATAAAAATAACTCCAAATGGTATTGCATAAAATTGATTGGCAACACTGTCAATCAACCACTTTTTACCAGCATTTTTCTGTCTTCTCTTAATAACAATCATCTTACGAAAACCATCAACAAGGGTATAGACAAACAAACCATAAAAAACAATTCCATAACCTATTGAAGCATATTCTTTAAAAGTCGTTCCAAAAGCAAATAACAATAAAAATATAGCGACGGTTACAACAATCTTTGGAATTGAAAAGAAGTCTTTTAACGCTTGAAACGTAATTTTATAATAATAGTTATGCAATTCGGCCTGCTTCTTCTCTATCATACCTACAAATCCAAATATTCCAAATTTCTTATACTCTTTTTGCAAAGCCTCGTCAAAGGAAAGTTCAGGGTGAGCTCTCCACTGTTCTTCTATTCCATTTGCTAAATGATCTACCAATTCTAACTCCACATCGTAATATTCTACAAAACGCCTTTTAGTAAATGAGTGAAGCTCTTTTATTTGTTCTTCAGTAACTTTCTTCATAACTAAGACAATTTCAGATTCATGATTTGTTGCATATTGCGTACGAAACTCTCTAACTCCTCTAATTTGTTATTCGTTTCTTTAACGCCAGATTCTGTAAGTTTATAATACTTTCGAACCCTACCCTCAACACGCTCCATTTCCACATCCAAAAAACCCTCTGATTCCATTTTATGTAAAGCAGGATATAGTGCTCCTTCCGTTAAATTCATCTCTCCCTCCGTAATTTCTTTAACCTTTTGAGTTATTTCATAACCATACATTCTACCATGATTCTCTAACAACTTCATAATGATGGTATTCAAACTTCCTTTATACAATTGTTGCTGCTTTTTCATACTTAACTTTCTTAGGTATAACAAATATAAAACTTTTCTAATACCTACAACTCATAGGTATACTTTTCTTCTATTAAAAATCATTTGCATTTCGTATTTTTGTTAACTATTAAAAATGTTAGATAATGTCCAAATTCAATATACTAACTGTCAAAGAAGTTCGAAATGAAACTCCTAATGCAGTATCCATTTTATTCGACATACCGCAACATCTACAAGAGGACTATACTTTTGTAGCGGGTCAATATGTAAATATTAAATACCAATACGAAGGCAAAGAAATACGTAGAGCATATTCAATATGTTCTTCTCCTAATAGTGGTGAATTAAGAGTTGCTGTAAAGAAAGTTCCAAATGGGGCTTTTTCGGAATTTGCAAATACATCTTTAAAAGTAGGTGACACTCTAGAAGTACAAACTCCTGAAGGTAGATTCATTTTAGAACCTAATGTAAAAGCAGCTAATAATTATGCAGCATTTGTGGCAGGAAGTGGAATCACTCCTGTTATGTCAATCTTAAAAACTGTTTTAGAACAAGAACCAAATAGTACTTTTGTATTAGTTTATGGAAATAGGACAGTTGAAGAGACAATCTTCCACAAGGAAATACATGATTTACAACAGAAATACATCAATCGTCTTTTCGTACATTTTGTGTATTCACAAGCAAAAGAAGAAGAATCTGTATTTGGGCGTATAGAAAAATCAACTGTAAACTTTGTACTTAACAACAAGCACAAAGAAAAAAGTTTTGAACGTTACTTCCTATGCGGTCCTGAGAACATGATTGACACAGTGGGTGAAATTCTTAAAGAACGTAACGTAAAAGAAAAACAAATTTCCTTTGAAATCTTTACCCCTAATAATGATGGAAATAAAGAGATCGAAGCAGAAGGAACTTCAAAAATAACAGTAACAGTGGACGATGATGAAACATCTTTCACTATGTCTAAGAAAATTATTTTATTAGACGCTGTATTAAAAGAAGGGATAGACGCTCCATACTCTTGTCAAGGAGGTATTTGTAGTTCTTGTATGTGCAGAATCACCAAAGGTTCAGCAGAAATGAAGAAAAACTCTATTTTAACAGATGATGAAATAGCAGAAGGTTTAATTCTTTCTTGTCAAGCAATTGTAACCTCTGACGAATTACACATTACTTACGACGACGTATAACAGTGTAATAAGGTTCCAACTAATTTAAATTAGGAGCCATTAAAACTTAATAAGAAAATAGTTTGTTATAAAAGAACCCTCTCTCTATAACGTGAAGTTATAGAGAGAGGGTTCTTTCTGTTATAAGTTTATCGGCTCTAAACAACTAAACTATTTAGTTTCTCAGCTACCTTTTCAAAATGGAAACTTTCATAAACCTCGTCAAAAGCTTTCTTAATTTCACCATTCATTAAGTTTCCAATACTTCCCTGATGTGTATGTTGTATATCTTTAGAAGGTTCATACTTTCCATTTTCAATAGAAAACCCAATCTCTTTATATGCTTCTCTAAAAGGAACACCGTCCAAAACCATCTTGTTCACTACCTCAACGCTAAACAAATAATCATATTTCGGGTCTGACATAATATCCTTGTTAATTTGAATCTCGTTAAGCATTAAAACCAAAGCATCCATACATTCTTTTAGAGAAGTAAAAGCAGGAAACAAATTCTCTTTTAACAACTGCAAATCCCTATGATATCCTGATGGTAAATTAGTTGTAACTAATGCTATCTCATTTGGCAAAGCTAAAATCTTATTACAACGAGAACGGATCAACTCCAATACATCCGGGTTTTTTTTATGAGGCATAATGCTTGACCCTGTAGTTAAATAATCTGGAAAACTAATAAAACCATAATTCTGACTCATATATAAACAAGCATCCATAGCAAATTTAGAAAGCGTGGCTGCAATAGAACTCAGTCCCTGTGCAATAATACGTTCTGTTTTACCTCTTCCCATTTGTGCATACACTACATTCACATTCATAGAGTTAAACCCTAACAACTCAGTAGTTAGCTGTCTATTTAGAGGAAAAGAAGAACCATAACCCGCCGCAGACCCTAAAGGATTCTTATTACTTACCTTCCATGCCGCTAACATCATTTCTAAATCATCCACTAAACTTTCAGCATATGCGCCAAACCACAATCCAAATGAAGAAGGCATCGCAACTTGAAAATGTGTATAACCAGGAAGTAACACTTCTTTATGCTGTTCACTAAGCTGTTGTAATCTTTGAAACAATATTTTGCTTTTAGAAACTATCTCTTCTATTTCATAACGGAAATAAAGCTTTAAATCCACAAGAACTTGGTCGTTCCTAGAACGTCCAGCATGGATTTTCTTTCCTGCATCTCCAATTTTTTGTGTAAGCAAAAGCTCTACTTGTGAATGTACATCTTCTACTCCTTCTTCAATCACAAAATCACCATTAGCTATATTCTTAAATATAGCTTTTAACTCATCCTGAATACTAATCAATTCCTTCTTATTCAGTAACCCAATTTGCTTTAGCATACGAGTATGAGCCAACGACCCCAATACATCAAAAGAAGCCAATTTCAAGTCCAAAACCCTGTCTTGACCTACAGTAAAATCCTCAACCCAAGAATGAGCAACACTACCCTTTTGCCATAACTTACTTGCATTTGCTTGATTTGTGCTATTCATACCTCCTGTTGATTTATCCTTTATAGTTGTAAACGATTGCTTTTCCATAATTTCATTTCATTTTATAGCGCGTCATACTATTTATTGTACAACACATTTTTAAGCATTTTTAGATACAAAGAAATTCCTTCTTCAATCTCTTGAACATATATAAATTCATCGGCAGTATGGGAGCGCGCCGAATCTCCTGGTCCGCATTTCAATGACGGTATATTTAATAATGCTTGATCACTTGTTGTTGGAGACCCATAGGTTTCCCTTCCCAAACTAATTCCCGCCTGAACAATGGGATGTGATTTCGGAATAGAAGATGGTTTCAAACGAGTAGAACGAGCACTAACCTCACAATTCACCTTTGATTTAATAACTTCTAATACTTCTTCATTCGTATAAGAATCAGTTACCCTAATATCTACAACAAAATCACATTCAGCAGGAACCACATTATGTTGTGTCCCCGATTGAATTTGAGTAACACTCATCTTAATCTTACCAAACTCTTCCGACACTTTTGGAAACTCATAGGTTTGAAACCACTGAATATCTTGTAACGCTTTATAAATAGCATTCTCTCCTTCATTCCTAGCCGCATGGCCAGATTTCCCTTTTGCCTTACAGTCTAATACCATCAGTCCGCGTTCTGCAACCGCAAGATGCATTTGTGTTGGCTCACCTACAATAGCAAAATCCAACTTCCCTAACTTAGGAAGCACATGCTCTAAACCAGCATTCCCTGAAATCTCCTCTTCTCCTGTTGCAGCAATGCAGAGATTATACTCCATGTCAACAGCATCATAGTAATTTAAAAATACAGCTAACAATGAAACCAAACAACCACCAGCATCATTACTACCTAATCCATACAGTTTTCCATCAATTTCAGTCGCCCTAAAGGGATCCCTTGTGTAATCCTTATTTGGTTTTACCGTATCGTGATGTGAATTAAGTAAAATAGTAGGTTTACTCAAATCGTAGAATTTATTAAAGGCCCAAACATTGTTTGAATCCCTATAAATAGTCACTCCCTCTGCTATTAGAAAATTCGCAATAACATCTGCTGTTTTATCTTCCTCTTTACTAAAAGAAGGAATCTCAATCAAACTTTTTAGAAGAGTAAGCGCCTTCGTCGTTAATAAATCAACCATACTATATTCTTGTTTAACTTTTTTTAAAATTTTCACGTAACCAATTATTGAATACGGGTACCACAATTAAGCTTATTTAATGACTCATAACTTCTAATCCAAACCTCAGTTACTCCCAGATGGGCAGCCTTCATTGCATTTTCAATTTTAGGTAACATGCCTTTGGTAATAACACCCGTTTCCTTCAATGTTTCTATCAACATATCATCTACAATTGGAATCAGAGATTGAGCATCTTGGACATCTTTCAATACTCCGCTGTGTTCAAAACAATACATAAGAGATACATTATAGATACCAGATAAAGCAATAGACAAACAACTTGCAATAGTATCTGCATTTGTATTTAATAACTGCCCTTGGTCATCTACAGTTATTGCAGAAAATACAGGACAAAATCCTAAATCTAATAACTGCTGTAATCTTGACACATTAATTGACTCATCTGTACAATCACCAACAAAACCGTAATCCAAAAGTGCTGTTGAACGTTTTACCGTTTTTATCAATCTCCCATCGGCTCCACACAAACCAAGTGCATCGCATCCATTAGTCTGTAATTGCGCGACCACCTTTTTGTTGATTAAACCTGCATAGACCATCACTGCTATAGGTAGCGTCTCCTCATTTGTAATACGCCTTCCTTCAATCATTTCTGTATTAACACCAAGTTTATTCGCCAATTGTGTAGCTACCTTACCTCCTCCATGAACCAATATCTTAGAACCTTCTATTTTCGAAAAATCATGTAAAAAAACAGTCAACTTTTCTGCATCATCCAAAATCTCTCCACCTACCTTTACTATTGTTAATTTTCTCATCACTTGTTATGTGTCAACATTTCCGTAAGAACCGCCTGAGCTGCCCATACTCTATTTCCCGCTTGCTCTATTACTATAGAGTGGTCACTATCTAAAACCTCAGAAGACAATACTAAATCACGACGAACAGGTAAACAATGCATCACCTTCGCATTATTGGTCGCTTCTAACTTTTCTAAAGTTAACATCCAATTAGAATCCATAGAAAGTACCTTTCCATAATCCTCATAACTAGACCAGTTCTTTACATATACAAAATCAGCATCCTTCAATGCCTCTACTTGATTTGTTGTAATTGCAGCCCCTTTCGTAAACTCCTCGTCTAATTCATAACCTTCCGGATGTGTAATCACAAAATCCACCAAGCCCTCGGCCTCTGCTCTACACATCCACTCTGAAAAAGAATTTGGTACCGCTTGTGGCAAAGCTTTCACGTGAGGTGCCCAACTAAGAACTACCTTTGGTTTTCTAACTTTTGGTATATAATTCCCTTTCTCAGCATCATAGAAGTATTCTCCTTGTTCTATTATCGTAATTAAGTCTGTAAGACTTTGCAAAGGATGTCTTGTCGCTGTTTCAAGGCTCAAAATAGGTTTTTTACAGTAGTTCGCGAACTTAAAAAATAGATCGTCACTATAATCTTCCTCCTTAGAATCTAACTTGGGAAAAGAACGCACACCCAAAACATCACAATAGCTCCCCATTACAGCGGCAGCTTCTTTTATATGTTCAGCGTTTGCTCCATCCATAACAACACCCTCTCGAGTTTCTAAAGCCCAACCCTCGGTGCCCATGTTCAACACCATCACTTCCATCCCCAAATTTCTTGCTGCCTTTTGAGTACTCATTCTCGTTCTTAAACTTGGATTTAAGAAGATTAAACCCAAAGTTTTATGCTTCCCTATATACTCATTTCCAAATGGATTCTCTTTACATTCAAGAGCCGTTTTAATAATATGAGATAGAGACACTATATCGTTTGTTGAAAAAAATTGTTTCATTTCTTTTCTTGTGTTTTTAATACTGTTGTAACCTTTTTTTAAACGCTTCTAAAAAGAAATCCGCATCCATTTTAGTTATATTCAATGGAGGTAATAATCTAATAACGTTTGGATTAGCAGTACCCGTAAAAATATGATCTTCAAAAAGTAACTGTTTTCTAACCTCTGACATTTGAACAGGCAATTCAATCCCAATCATTAAGCCAATTCCACGAACCTCCTCCACTCCTTGAATCTGCTTTAGTTCGTCTATTAAATAAGTTCCTATTTTCGTTGCATTGTCTAGTAAATTCTCTCCTTGAATCACCTCTAAAACTGATAAAGCCGCTACACAAGCCAGATGGTTTCCTCCAAAAGTAGTTCCTAACTGACCGTGCCAAGGCTTAAACAATGGACTTACAGCAATAGCTCCAATGGGAAAACCATTACCCATTCCTTTTGCCATCGTATAAATATCTGCTTGTACATTTTGATGTTGAATGGAATAAAATTCTCCAGTTCTACCATAGCCACATTGTACCTCATCTGCAATAAAAACCGATTGATATTGAGTTGTAAGCTGTCTAATCTTAGACAAAAAACTAGGATTAGCAACTTGAATGCCACCAACTCCTTGTATTCCTTCAACAATAACAGCGGCAATCTCTTCACCAAACATATCAAAGGCTTGCTCTAAAGCAACCTCATCATTAAAAGGAAGAAATTGCACATTAGAATTTTCGTTAATAGGAGCTATTATTTTCGGGTTGTCTGTAACGCTAACGGCCAAAGAAGTTCTTCCGTGAAAAGCACCTTCAAAAGCAATCACCCTTTTTCTAGATGTATGAAAAGACGCTAATTTTAGCGCATTTTCATTCGCTTCAGCTCCTGAATTACACAAAAACAACTGATAGTCATACAAACCGGAAACCTCTCCCAACATACTGGCTACCTGCTGTTGCAATGGCATTTCTATAGAATTGGAATAAAACCCAATTTTATCGAGTTGATTCTTTAATCGACTAACATAATGAGGATGAGTGTGCCCAATCGATATTACGGCATGACCCCCGTAAAAATCTAAATACTTCGTGTCATTTACATCAAACACATAACTTCCTAAACCTTTACTAATTTCAATAGACTGTAAAGGATATACATCGTATAATTTCATAATATTTCTTTAGTAGATTTAGAAAGCCGAAGCCTTCAATTGTAATCCTGTTTTCTCTTCTAGACCGAAAAGTAAATTCATATTCTGAATAGCCTGACCGCTAGCTCCTTTTAATAAGTTATCAATCGCAACAGTAATTATTACATCTTGATTTACTTTTTGAATGTTTATCAGACATTTATTGGTGTTGACTACCTGTTTCAAATCAACAGCCATATGGCTAAAATGCGTAAAAGGATGTTCTTTATAAAACTCCTCGTAAATTGACTCTAATTTAGAAAGCTCCAAATCTGACTGAAACAATAGAGTTGCAAAAATTCCTCTTGAAAAATCTCCTCGAATAGGAATCATTTTCATTTGAGGTTTGTATCCTTTTTGCAATTGTGCTAAACTTTCTCCAATTTCATTCAGATGTTGATGTTCAAATACTTTATAAGTAGAAACATTATTGTTTCTCCAGCTAAAATGAGAAGTTTCAGAAAGTTGTTGACCTGCACCAGTAGCACCAGTAATAGCATTTATATGCAAAGGAATATCCAAACCATCTATTGAAGCCAAGGGTAACAATGCCAATTGAATCGCAGTAGCAAAGCAACCAGGATTCGCAACATACTTAGCCTTTTTAATAGTCTCTCTATTTAACTCTGGTAATCCATATACAAATTCTCCAGCATTGTCCTTTAACCTAAAATCCTGACTTAAATCAATGATTTTTAAATCATTCGAAAACATATTTCTTTCTAAAAAAGTTCTCGAATCTCCATGAGCTAGACACAAAAACAAAACATCTATGTCTTGACTTAATGTATCAGTAAAATAAAGATCGGTATCACCAAATAAATCTGAATGTACACTATAAATCGGTTTCCCGGCCTGACTACTAGAATGCGCAAACACTAATTTCACCTTTGGATGTAACAACAACAAACGAAGTAATTCTCCTCCGGCATAACCAGCACTTCCAACAACACCTACTTTAATTGCTTTCACTTTGTTCAGTTTTAGATTGATTAACTTGATGCCAAATCATAACCTGATTACCAAATATTTTAGAGAACCCTTTCACATCTTCTCCCGTCCAAGCATTATTCATTTCACCATAGCTACCAAATTGACTAGACATCAAGTCATATTCTGACTCAATTCCTAATATTACAAAACGATGTGGATGCAATTCTACATGGACTTTTCCACTAACTGCTTGTTGTGAACTATTCAAGAAAGCTTCTATATCTCTCATAATTGGATCATGAAACTGCCCTTCATGTAGGAAGTTACCATAAAATGAAGCTAATTGTTCTTTCCAGCTCAATTGCCATTTGGTAAGCGTATGTTTTTCCAAAGCGTGATGCGCCTTTATAATCAATAAAGGAGCAGCAGCCTCAAAACCTACTCTACCCTTGATTCCAATAATAGTATCTCCAATATGTATATCTCTACCAATACCAAAAGGTTGTGCTAGTTCTTGTAGCTCTTGTATCAATTCAGTAGGTTTCATCTTTTGCCCATTCAAAGCAATAGGTTCACCGTTTTTGAATTCAATTTCTATAGACTCCATTCCCTCTTTCGTAACCGCAGTTGGCCATGCCTCTTCCGGCAAATAACCTAAAGAATGAAGTGTTTCTTTACCTCCAACAGAAGTTCCCCAAAGACCTTTATTAATAGAGTATTTCGCTTTTTCTACATTGATTTCAACACCGTGTTCCTGTAGAAAAGCAATCTCCTCTTCTCTGCTTAGCTTCAAGTCTCTTATAGGAGTAATAATAGAAATGTGTGGAGTTAAAATATTAAAAATCATATCAAACCTCACTTGATCATTCCCTGCACCAGTACTTCCATGTGCTATTGCTTCAGCTTCAATTTCTTTAGCATAGTTTGCTATTGCTGTTGCTTGACAAACACGCTCAGCACTAACAGAAAGTGGATAACTAGCATTCTTTAAAACATTTCCAAAGATCAAATACTTTATACTATCATTGTAATATTCCTCTGTTTTATCAATAGTTACGTGAGAAACCACCCCTAAATCATAAGCCTTCTTTTCAATTTCTACTAGTTCAACTTCACTAAACCCTCCGGTATTTACAACCGCAGAATGAACTTCATATCCCAAAGTTTCTTTTAAATATATAACACAGAAGCTTGTATCCAAACCTCCACTAAATGCTAAAACTATTTTCTTATTATGCATGATTTACTTTTCTTTTTAATTGTGTTCTTTGCGATGCCTTTACAGTATTTTTAAAACGTAGTTGTAAACGTTTCAACAAGGATTGTTTTTTCTGCATCTGACTTAAACGTTCCTTTGCTTTCTTCTTTATATCAATCCGTTCACGCCGATCACGATCCTTATCTTCAGGATTCCAAAGCATAGCCGTACACAAACAATTTTGTCTTGATTTACTTTGAAGAATTGAAAAGTTCACACAACTCTCACAACCTTTCCAAAAAGTTTCATCTGTAGTTAGTTCAGAATATGGAACAGGTTCATAACCTAATTCGGAATTGATTTTCATAACAGCAAAACCCGTTGTTAAACCGAATATTTTTGCCTGAGGATATTTAGCTCTAGAAAGCTCGAAAACACTTTTCTTTATTCTTTTTGCTAACCCTTCTTTTCTATAAATAGGATTAACAATTAGACCAGAATTAGCTACATAAGAACCATGACTCCAAGTTTCAATATAGCAGAAACCAGCCCATGTACCATCTTGATTTAAAGCAATTATTGCTTTACCTTCTAGCATCTTGTTAGCTATATATTCGGGAGTTCTTTTGGCAATACCAGTTCCTCTAGCTAATGCTGAAGCAGCCATTTCATTGCAGATTTGATCTGCATACTCAATATGTAATTCACTCGCGGGAAGCACATTAAAAACTTGTGTATTCATCTAGTAGTAGAGAATAAACCGATAGAAACCTCAGAGTAATTTAATACTCACAGTCCCAATTCGATGACGTTAAAAAATAATAAGATAACTGGAAACTGAAAAAGCACAGAAAGCCTTAACAGTTATAAAAGTGGGGAAATAAGATTATCCCCGGATCCGTAGTGTCCGCAAAACAACTGTAAAAATCCCCATAGAAAAGTCAGTAGAAGCATTTGCTCCACCAAAATAAGGGGTTATTTTTGACACATTGTTTTTCATCGTAGTTCGCTACTTTATTTTAAGTAGCATTGCAAATATTTGAAATAAATTTTCAAACCTCCAAATAAATTTGGAAATATTTATGATTACTTTTTTTCGATTACTTGTATTTCAACAAGCTTTTAACCTCATAACCTTCTAATTTTTCACGACCGTTAAGGAATGTAAGTTCCATTAAAAAATTGACTTGCAAAATAATACCTCCTAGCTTCTCTACAAGCTTACAAACGGCTTCCGCTGTGCCACCAGTAGCTAACACATCATCGTGAATCAAAACTCTGTCACCTGGTTGTATAGCATCTGAATGCATCTCTAGAGTATCAAAACCATATTCCAAACTATAAGGTTCAGAAATAGTATTAAATGGAAGTTTATTAGGTTTTCGTACTGGGATAAAACCAGCCCCCAATTTAGAAGCCAATAAGGTTGCGAAGAAAAACCCCCTACTCTCCATACCTACCACTTTATCTACTTGATGATTACCAACTAGATCAAATAATTGCCTTGTAGTTTCCTGCATTGCCGCATGGTCCATTAACAAAGGTGTTATATCTTTAAATACCACTCCTTGTTTTGGGAAATCGGAAATATCTCTTATATAATCGGCTAAGTTCATACTTGATTATTTTGAAGATAAGTTACAAAATATTATTTGGTTTCTTCATTAACCACTTCGACAATTTTATCCACTACTCTTAGAGGATCAATACTACGCATAGCGTTTTCATAACCCTCCACAACCTTGTTTCCATAAATAGAAGTAGGTAATAAAGGATATTGTTCACGGTCAGAAGTAATGCAATAGTCCATCGGTTGGTTGAAAGGCGCAAATCCAGCATAAGGATGTGTTGCACCCCATAAAGTGATTACTTTCTTACCATACATTGCAGCAATATGGGCGTTTCCAGAATCCATAGACAACATAAGATCTAAGTGCTGAATAAGATTTAATTCAGCATTTAACTTTACTTTTCCCGCAATCACCACTACATTGTAATTATCTCTTTTTAACTGATTTAGCATGGCAATTTCTTTCTCACCACCACCAAACAAAAAGATTTTAGATCGTTCGCGTTCAGACAATATATCGATTACCTCTTGCATTAAATCAAGTGGATATACTTTAGAATCATATTGTGCGAAGGGAGCAATACCTATCCAAAAACAGTCTTTCTCACCAGTATGCTTTTTCAATTCAGGCAACAAAGGTGGTACACTAGCAAAAGTCGGATTATCTAAAGATACATCAAACCCAAGTTTTCTTAAAGTGTTAAGATGATTCTCAACCATAGACTGTACAGGTTTAAAAACCTTATTCTCCACTCGTGTTAATTCTTTTTTTGCAGCTCTACCTTTATCAAGAACAGCTACAGGAGTTCCCCCTAATTTAAAGAAAGTTCTTACGATTTTTGATCGCAATACATTATGAAAATCAGCAAAATAATCTACATCCAATTTTTTCAAATCTTGGTATAAGCACCAGAGCCCAGCAAGACCTTTATGTCTCCTTTTTAAGTCGACCCCAAAGAAACTAACGTTTGGAATACCCTCGAAAAAAGGTTTGAAAAACGGTCTTGAAACAACAGTAACTTTAACATCTGAATGTTGAGAAACCAATGCTCTAATAACAGGAACAGTCATTGCGACATCTCCCATAGCTGACAATCTAAAAATTAGAATATGCTTACTTTTACTCACTAGTATTACAGTTTTAAAATATACCTAAAAAGGTACTTAAGTAAATACAAAACTACGCGTTTTATTCATATTATTCTCAGATAGCCCACATTGAAATACAAATATAAGAACAGTCATACTTTAACTATAATTAGTCAGATGACACCACTATTATTTCATGCTATTACAAACACCTAAAAACAAAAAAGCCATCTTATCGATGGCTTTTTAATATACTTATAAATAATACTTATTTCTTATTTTGATACAAAACTGGATTTAACTCCTCATCATTATACATTTTCATTTGCTTATACACTTTCATGTATTTATCACCTTGAGAAATATCATTTAATAAATCATCAATCGCCGTTGTCAAATCTTGCTTTTGCTCTAACAACACATTCAATTTCTCTTGACATTTTGCTCTATGATCCTCGGAAGCTTCTACTCTCGTTGCTTCTTCATTCATATGATAAATTTTTAAAGACAAGATAGAAAGGCGGTCTATAGCCCAAGCAGGACTTTCTGAATTAATTTTAGCACCTTCTTTTACAACTACATCCTTATACTTTTGCAAGAAATAACTGTCGATATACTCTACCATATCCGTACGTTCTTGATTCGATGCGTCAATACGTCTTTTCAATTTTAAAGCCTCAATCGGATCTATGTGCGGATCTCTAATGATATCTTCAAAATGCCATTGAACCGTATCAATCCAGTTTTTCAAATACAAAAGATGCTCAATTTGATCTTTTGGATATGGATTGCTAATTGGCTGGTCTACATTGTCATATTTATGGTAATCACGAATACTCTCTTCGAATATAGGGAATGCTATTTTTGAAAACATGCTAATAATTTTATTTACAAATATACTTTTTATACTTTTATCGTACTAATATTACTTCTATGAAAATTCATTACATCTCTAAAGAGAACAGTATACTCAATCACTTTTTAACACAATTACGCGACGTACATATTCAAAAAGACAGTATGCGTTTTCGAAAAAACATAGAGCGAATAGGTGAGATTATGGCCTATGAATTAAGCAAAACTCTATCTTACAAAGAACTTGATGTTCAAACCCCATTAGGCATTAAACGCACTACTTGCATTGAAGACAAAGTAGTCTTATGTTCTATTCTAAGAGCAGGTTTAGCTTTACACACTGGTTTTATGAATTTTTTTGATGACGCCGAAAATGGTTTTGTATCAGCATATCGCCGTCATGGTGAACCTGGTCAAGAAAGTGAAATACTAGTCGAATATCAAGCGGCTCCTTCATTTCAAGACAAAATAACGATTCTAATAGACCCTATGTTAGCTACAGGTCAATCTTTAGTAGCTGTATTTCAAAAACTAATGATGCATGAGACCCCAAAAGAGATTCATATTGCAGTAGTAATAGCAGCTCCAGAAGGAATAGCGTATTTAGAGAAACAACTACCGGACTATTGCCATCTATGGGTAGCAACACTTGATGAAGGTTTAAATGAAGACAACTATATATTGCCAGGACTTGGTGATGCAGGAGACCTCGCTTATGGTCAAAAATTATAAGATTAGTTGACTAACAAAAAAGAAAACAGCTATTCCGAAAACACTATAAACAATTGCTTCTTTCCTCCAGTTTTGTGGAACCATTTCAATATAATTTGACCCCAAAATTGCGAGAGGGAAGAAAGTAAATAGCAAACTGCCTTCGTTCTTACCATTAGAAACAATGTATATAGCCACTGCAATTATGAAGGACAGAATAACCTTCTTATAAGAGCTTTGCAAATTAAACTGTTTCTTTTTAAAATGGATTAATTCTGCAAAGAAGAACAATAGTGCAATAGAAGCAAAAACAGCTAATGCGAGATTTATAAAAAGATTATCAAATTGGGTGAAATCAAAACTTATTACTGTCTTGGTTTGTATCCACTCTAGATACGTTTCATCTACCAAAATAAGGTAAACACTTAAAAATATAAACACCACAAAAAGAGCGATAAAAGGAATCAGCCAATTTTTGTAATCTCTTGAAACATAAGATGCAACAGCATAAAATATCAACACAATATAAAAAACACTCCAGAAGTGAAATAAGGTAGCGATTAATATCCATAAAGAAGCATCAAAGAGTTTTTCTTGAGGATTTTTCAACGAGTGTAATGAATACAATCGCCTTAATGCTAATAATATAAAAAAGTTAGCAACAACCAACCTTGCATTAAGCATAATGTTGGGAAACATCAATATGAAGCTCAAAAATAATAAAGGAACGTAAGCATTATCCGAAACTAATCTATTCCTTAACACTATAAATTGAATCAAGAAAACGGTAAAAACCAGTATTCCTAAAACTCCAACAGTTTTCAATAAACTATAAACAGATGTGGCTTCCAAATGCATAAATTGGAACAAAACAAATGCTAATCCTAAAAGAACACTAACTAATATATAGTTAATTGGTTTTGTTTTACTAAAAAGACTTGCTAACATCTATATATTTTATATTTTTGTAGGTGATATTTTGTACCTTAACGCTATATAAGACGCTTCAGGTCGAATCATATTAAAACATAATTCTTAAAATAAAGTACAATGACTTCATTTTTTAATGGCATCGCTTTCCTTTTTGAGAAAATTCTTTTCGTTCCTATGAATTTCATTAGAACTTTAGAATTATCAAATTGGTGGACTGCAAACATCATCACATGGATCTTTATTATCATCTGTTCAGCTGCATTTGTTTACTGGTGCAAGCAAATGAAGATATTCAAAGACAATAAAGAAGACGACCAAGACACTACAGCCCACTCATTTTTGAAGTAGGTTTTAGAGATCGAATCCGATATCTTTTCTAAAATACATCTTGTCAAAAGATAATTTTTCTATATTTTGATAAGATGTATTTAATGCTTTATGGAAGTCCTCTCCGTAAGATGTTACCGCTAATACTCTACCACCATTCGTAACTACCTCTCCGTCCTTTAATGCAGTTCCTGCATGAAAGACAATCGATCCTTCTACTTGGTCAATACCCTTTATAACTTTACCTTTTTCGTAATCCTCTGGATATCCTCCAGAAACAAGCATAACAGTCGTAGCACTTCTACTGTCTAATTCTAGTTCTTCATTTTCTAGCGTTTCATTTGCAACCGCTTTGAATAAAGAAACCAAATCACTCTTAATTCTAGGTAATACCACTTCTGTTTCTGGATCTCCCAAGCGAACATTATATTCAATAACGAAAGGATCGTCACCAACTTTAATAAGTCCAATAAAAACGAATCCTTTAAAGTTTAACTCGTCTTTTTTAATACCCTCAATAGTTGGGATTATAACACGTTCTTCAATTTTTTTCATCAACGCTTCATCAGCAAATGGTACAGGTGAGATCGCACCCATTCCTCCAGTATTTAAACCTTTGTCTCCTTCTCCGATACGTTTATAATCTTTAGCTGTAGGTAATACTTTATAAGATTTACCATCCGTTAAAACGAAACAGCTCAACTCAATTCCATCTAAAAACTCTTCAATCACAACCTTAGAACTAGCATCTCCAAACTTAGCATCCACTAACATGTCTTCTAATTCAAGTTTTGCCTCTTCTAAACTATTTAAAATCACTACACCTTTACCAGCTGCAAGTCCATCTGCTTTTAAAACATAAGGAGCTTTCAAGGTTTCTAAAAACTGCTTTCCTTCAGAAACAGTATCTTTAGTAAAACTCTTATACGCCGCAGTTGGAATATTGTGTTTTTGCAAAAACTCTTTCGCAAAATCCTTGCTACCCTCTAACTGAGCTCCTTTCTTAGAAGGACCAATTACAGGTATATGACTAATTGTAGAATCGGATAGAAAAAAATCAACGATACCTTTCACTAACGGGTCTTCTGGCCCTACAATTACCATATCAATATGGTTCTCTATGACAGCAGCTTTTACCCCTTCAAAATCATTTGGATTAACTGTGGCTAAATTGGTAGCTATAGAAGCTGTTCCTGCATTACCAGGTCCAACAAATAATGCCTCACAACTTGGACTTTGCAATAATTTCCAAGCTATAGCATGCTCTCTTCCACCAGAGCCTAATAGTAAAATTTTCATGAATTGTGTTGTTTGTAATTTACAAGCTCAAAAGTAGTTATATTTTGGCTAAAAAAGAAAATATCCCAAGGCAATACAAGTATTGGAAAGTTTATATAATAGAATATTATATAAAAAAACAGTCTAGAATTCACTTGCAATCACATATTGACTCCGCATAAAAGATACTTACAGAGTCAAACAAAAGTTGTCTATAAAATATCTAGAGACATCAATAATTTAGGCAACTTAGTTAATATGCTTTCTCATCACCTTTAAACACATTATAAATGGTCAAGTAAATAATCTTTAGATCCAATGCAATTGACCAGTTTTCTAGATAAAATAAATCATATTTAAATCTATTTATCAAGTCTCTATCACTCTCTATCTCACCTCTATAACCATGTGTTTGGGCCATCCCTGTAATCCCAGGTTTCACCAAATGTCTCAACATAAACCTATTGACCTTTTTAGAATATAATTCAGTATGCTTAATCATATGAGGTCTAGGTCCTACAATAGACATATTTCCTAAGAAAACATTTATAAATTGGGGAAATTCATCCAAACTAGTCCTCCTAATAAATTTACCGATTTTAGTAATCCTATCATCAGAACGAGTAGCTTGCTTTAAATGTGAATCCTCATTTATACGCATAGAACGAAATTTATAACAAGTAAACTCAGTATCATTAAGCCCAGTTCTCTTCTGTTTAAATAAAACAGGACCTTTCGACTCTAGTTTAATCAAAATAGCCAACAAAGGAACTAACCAAGACATAATACAAACAATCACAACTATTGAAAAGACAATATCAAATATCCTCTTCAAAAACTTATTATAAGTTTTATCCAACGGAATCTTTCTTCTAGGGATTATAGGAATAACATCATAATAATCAGCCTTAGAATTGATATTCAACAACTCTTTCCTTGTTGGAACATATTTTAATAGAACCAAATTATTATCCGAAAAAGTCAATAGCTGATTTACATTTTTCTTATCGATATAACTATAACTCAGGTAAATTTCATCAATGTTTTTTTCCGTTATAAACGCTTCAATTTCATCAACATTATCTAATGAATCAAATACTTTTAGACAACGATACCCAAATTTTGTTTTCTCTTGAAATAACTGCTCTAAAGATCTTATCTCTGAACTATCTCCAATTAAAATAACATTTCTAAAATTACCCCCATGCTTTTCCCTAAAGTAAATAAGAGAAAAATATATCGACAGTTTAAGGAATGTTATGCTACTAAGAATCATTATTCCAAACAGAATAAAATCCTCCTTTTCCGCAAATCGTGGAAAAAAACCGTTGTATGCTATAACAAGTACAAAAATTGAAACAAACTGTTTGAAAATTTTCTCTAAAATCTTATAAATACCAGTATGTCTATAAACATCGTAAAACTCCGAAGCCCAAGCAACGAACAACCACGTAATTGTTGCAAAGATTAGAAAAACAATCTTACCTGAGAAATTAGGAAAAACAAGACTAGCCACCGTATTAATAACTAATAAATCGGCAACGATAGTAATGGGTCTTAAATATTTAGAAAATCTTCCTTGTTTGCTTGGTAACACTAATATATATATTTAGAAAAGTCTTTATGTTCTTCTTTCAACAACTCCTCGTTAGTAAAGTCTTTAAAATAATTATAGGTCTTCATCATCCCTTCGGCACGTCCCACTTTAGGCGTCCAATCTAATAACGTTTTAGCCCTATCAATATTGGGACAACGTTGCATTGGATCGTTCTCAGGCAACTCTTTAAAAACAATGTCCTTAGAAGCTCCACTCAGGGAAATTATTTCTTGTGCAAAATCTTTAATAGTTATCTCATCAGGATTTCCAATATTAACTGGCAAATGATAGTCTGACAACAATAACCTATAAATTCCTTCTACTTGATCATCTATATAGCAAAATGACCTAGTTTGATTACCGTCTCCAAAAATTGTGAGAGGTTCTCCTCTTAGTACTTGCCCTATAAAAGCAGGAATAACCCTCCCATCATTCAAACGCATACGGGGACCGTAAGTATTAAATATGCGTACAATTCTAGTTTCAAGATTATGAAAAGTATGGTAGGCCATAGTAAGAGATTCTTGAAAGCGCTTTGCTTCGTCATAAACTCCTCTTGGGCCAATTGTATTCACATTTCCATAATATTCCTCAGTTTGAGGGTGTACTAATGGATCTCCATAAACTTCTGATGTAGAAGCAATAAGTATCCTCGCATTCTTTACCCTTGCTAATCCTAGAAGGTTATGGGTACCTAAAGAACCAACTTTTAAAGTTTGAATAGGAATTTTTAAATAATCTATTGGGCTAGCAGGTGAAGCAAAATGTAGAATATAGTCTAACGATCCAGGAACAAATACGAACTTTGTTATATCATGGTGATAAAACTCAAAAAACTCATTCCCAAATAAATGTTGAATATTTTTTAAATCTCCAGTGATTAAGTTATCCATACCAATTACATGGTAACCTTCTGAGATAAATCGATCACAAAGATGTGAGCCGATAAAACCAGCTGCACCTGTAATTAGAATTCGTTTCATATTCACTTGAACTTTTCTTGCATTACCATAGCAATAAACTTGCCATTATCTATAAAACTTCTTTTCCACATCCTTTTTGGTTCCTGCAAAAATCTGTAAAACCATTCTAATCCAGCTTTTTGCATCCATTCAGGCGCTCTCTTCACCTTCCCAGAGATAACGTCGAAACTACCACCTACTCCCATTATAAATCCAACAGAACTCAACTCTTGCTTATAACGAGACAAAAAGATTTCTTTCTTAGGAGAACTCATTGCGACATATAAGTAAGTAGCTTTACTATCTACTATCTGTCTAACTAGTTTATCCTCATCTTCTTTAGAAAAATAGCCATGATGATAGCCAGCAATAATTCCTTCCCCAAAATCCCTTTTAAAAGTTTCTGCAACCTTATTCACCACCTTCTCTTCTGCTCCTAATAAAAAGATTGTTTCATTTCTTAACTGTGCATTCTTAACCAAATTCAAAAATAAGTCAATTCCAGACACTCTTTCCTTCAAAGGTTTACCTAACAATTTAGATGCCCACACAACCGCCATACCATCAGCATTCACCAAATCAGCATTCTTAATACTTTGAAACAACTCCTCGTCTCTTTTCATATGAACTAATTTTGCAGCATTGACAACAATATGCATAATAGGTTGTTTAGAATCAATTGATTTATTGATTATATCTATCGATTCTTGCATCGTTAAGTTGTCAACTCCTATCCCAAAAAGATCTCTTTTTTCTCCCACAAAACTTTAATTTATTTCTTTTTGATTAACGCTAAGCTTTATTAAGTAAAATATCCAACCTATATAAACCATAGATGAGAAATTAATAAATAATTGCCCCGCAAAAATACTAATAAATAAAACAATCAATATTGCAAAAGTTACGAAATACGAATCTTGTCTCTCCAAGAAGTGTAAAATGCATAAATAAAAAAAATAGAGGTAGAAAAGTAAACCAATAGCTCCAAAGAATACAAACATATCAATAAGTGACATCTCAAAAAGCCCTATTGCATCCATTTTACCACCAAAAAGATAATTCAAAACAGTCCAATTCTCCAGATAATAGCTTGCCTTCTCAATTAGGATTTGATCTCTAAAAGACATCAATGTTGTTAGAAATCCATGTTCATTGTACACATCGATTAAGACGTCAAAAGTTGTGAAAAACGCGGCCTTATTCAAGTAAGAAACAGTTATTACCAACAAGCTAACAAATAGAATAAGACTATAATATGATTTTTTTTTGTAAAGTCTGAATGTAAAAACATGGTAACCAAACAAACAAACTAAAAACAAATAAATAGCCTTAGTCCCCACTAAAAGTGCAGTTATGGTTATCAGCCAAAAAAACACCTTAGAATATGTTTTTTGAACAAAACTAATGTAGTACACATACAATATACTACTTACAAAAAAATAAGTTGCAACAATAGATTTATGTAACACCCCCATATAGCCAAAACGAAAGTGGTACGTTTTAAAAAAGGACAAATCAAAGATTGCACCTATTAAAACCGTACAACATATCAGTCCTATCAATATTAAAGTTACACTTGAAAATGTTTTGTATATATTTGTTTTTAAAGGAAGTATATTCAAAAAATAGAAATATAGATAACTTGCAAAATAAAGTCCTAGTTCTCTTATTTCATTTCTACTATCATAAAAATCTATCTCTTTCGTAAGCGCCAAACGCCCTATTATGAAAATTAGGAAGAGGAGAGAGAAATTCTTTAGTAAACCTATGTGCTGTTTCACTTTGAAAATGTAAAAAAATAAGCATCCACAAAAAAGTATCTTAATCAACTTCACAACAATAGTAAACGATTGTTGCTCTTCAAGTCCTATAAATCGTTTCAAAACGAAATCAAGACAAAATTGCAAACATATAAATACAAAAACGATCCAACCTACACTACTTCTTTCCTCCATGCCATATAAGTAAACAGGTTGAAGAAAAATGCAACAAATATAATTAGAGTATTTAAATACAAAATAGAATCAAACAAGCAACCTATAACAATAAACAAAACTAAAAAGAAATAAACGCGGTTTCTAGATTGCCATGCAAACTTAAACTGCGAATATAGAAAATACAAGAACAAAACTAAGCCAAACAAGCCATACTCAACGAATATGGATAAGTATTGATTATGTGGTCCATACTCTAATTTTCTTGCGTAGTGTAACTCATGTTTCTCGTAAGCAATCAATGAAATTCTATCCTCACTTCCTGATCCATATCCAAAAAAAGGTTTTTCCATGGCAACATCAACTATGGCCTTCCACCTCGTAAACCTACTGTCATTATTCATATCTCCTTCATAACTTGTTCCAGCATTTTCTGTTAACTCCCATTTTAGCTGATTCGTAAACCTCTCTTCCATATAAGTATTGTTCAGGGAATACAACAAAGCACTCAACAAAATACCTCCAAATAATGTAGCAGTAATTAACTTTTTGAAACTCCCTTTAGCAAGGGCTACTTCTCTAAATTTCAGAATATAACTAATTACAAAATATATAAAAAAGCAAAACAATGCACTTCTAGAATTTAAAAAAAGTAAACAAGCAACTAAAACAACAATTGCGGTATATCTAAAATATTTGTTGAAAAATTTAGGGAGTTCACGAATAATTAATATTGAAAACAAAATATAAATCCCTAACAAGGTTGGATGAAAACGAAGCAATTCAGTAAAAACATGATAAGTATAGTCGTAAGAAAACAAATCACTCTCAACAACAAACCCTCCTTTACTTTTAAAGTATCGTATAAAATTATAACTCATTAATATTAAACTACACAATACGCTTCCATAAACAAAAAAGCGCATAGCTTGCTTAAACATCCTATCCAATAAATCCTTACTAACAAATGAGAATAACAAAGGCAGCAATAAATAAGAAGAGTAGTTCTCATAATAGTGCATTGCAGACTTCAGGTTATCTGTAAAGAACAATCCAACAGTTAAAAGAATGATCATACTAGCTGTTGTAGCAAATAAAATTCTAACAACATTTTTCTGGGTTAGATTTAATTTGGGTCTTTGTTTTACTATGTAAAACAATAAGGATACCACTAAAAGTCCTATAGCAACATTTCCAAGCTTAGTGTAGATTGGCATTAAAAAGCAAAAAATTGCGGTGCAGATAACAACTAACCTTTGTTCCATGTAACTTCTTTAAAACTTAAAGCAAAAATAAAACCAATATAAATTCCAGAGAGACCTGAGTTAAAAATATGTCCTGACATACAAGACAAAACACTAAGAAGTATTAACATCAAAATACTAAGTCGTGCATAAGGAAAATTATTATTTTTTGAATTTCTCCTTATCTGTAAGTACAATAAAAGTAGTAAAATTATGAATACAAAAACTCCAAGATATCCATTACTAAAAAACAAGTCTAAAACATCAATTTCAATAATCTTACTAGCCAATTGCTCGTAGTGATAATTCCCAACACCAATAAGTTTATCAATTAGAGAATACTCTTGAGAAAAGATTACCAGCATCTCTTTAAAAAAAAGATTCCTACTCGATAACACAAAGGTCAATAGATCCATTTTGTGCCAAAAATAGGTATATCGCTCATAAATTGCAGAATTTCGAATAAAGAAAACAATCCCACCACTTATCAATATAAACACCCCGATTAGATACTTTATTACCCCCCTATGCTTTGAATTATTAAGTCTTAATTTCCCAGAACTCAATAATATAAGTATCTGGATTAAAAAAACACCTACCATACCCGTTTTTGAACTAATAAGAAAACCTAAAAGCAAACTACCAATCCCATAGAGAATGTAGATCAACACGCTGTTTTTTATTACAAGATAGTAATAACCTAAAAAACCAGATAGTATTAAGAGAAGAGCAGAAATCTCATTTCCGGCTATGAAATAGCCTTTAGATCCAATATTTCCAGTTTCGTACATAGGTGTACCCAACCCAACGAACTTCAAACAAAGATTAATCGCAACTATCCAAAACGAGACTTTAATCCAAAAAACATAATGATAAAACAACTCTTTCTTGGAAGTTTCAAATATCATTCTAAAATAATAAAAGGAAATTGCAAGAGTTAAATACTTGAATACCTTAATAATATCTTGAACAAAACCACCAATACCAATTCTTTCTACTGCGAATGAATGCAAGGAAGGCAAAATTAATAAAGCAAATATTATTGCTATGTATTTTAAATATCTTGGAGTAATTAATAATCTGAAAAGCAATAAAAAAACAACCCCCAACTTATAAATTTGACTTACAGAAATAGGCAATAAAATATCATTATAGTCAAGAATACCATTCAGTGTATCTACCAAAAGTAAAAACACTAGTAGTATCCATATAACTAAATCAATGTACTTTACTTTTACCACCATTCTTTCAATGTTATTTTTATAAAGATTGTAGAAGCTTCAGTTCCTTTTCTCCTTGCAACTTCCAGTTTATTTGTTGCATTGACTCTCTTGCATTTGCTGTTATATCATCAAATGCGGTCTTATCTTCACAAATAGCGATAATTCTATTTGCAAAGTCTTGAATACTCTCGTTCTCATTAAGCAACAAACCCGATGTACCATCACTGATAAACTCTGGTATAGCTGTTTTATTTGTACTTAGGACTAACATCATTGACGATAGGGCTTCACACATAATAACACCTTGGGTATCAGACCTTGAAAAAGCATTAAAAATTCCATAATTCTGAAATAATTTAGGCAATTCCTCTCTGTCAAAAAAACCATTAATGATCTGTACACGATCACTAAGCCCTAGATGTTCGATCAACTGTTTTATTCTTTCGTAATTCTCTCCTTCACCGTAGATATCCAATGTAAAAAATTCTGGAAGATAACTCATTAACCTCACACAATCTTCCACTGGATATTCACTATTCAGAGGTCTTATACAGAGCATTTTATATCTGTTTTTATACCCCCCACTGCTTTTGAAAAAATCTGTATCAATTCCATTAGGAATAACTTTGATAACTCCTTTTTCAATTCCATAAATAGCTTCGACTCTATTTGCTAACCATATAGAAGGTGTTAGAATAAGACTGTTAGTATTGAGCAGTTGGTTTAAGAAGCGAGACATATAATACTTTTTCCAAACATTAGTATATAGCACTTTTGATATCCCTTTTAAATTCCATTTAAAATCAAAGAATCCATTAGGATACGTCAATGTATCTGCTCCATGTAAATAAATAGCAGTCTTGTACTTTGCTTTAACTATTTCATTATAAATTTTAAATCCACCATCTATAAGTGGATATTGATTTAGTAAATGCAAATACAAAACATCATATCTAGACAGTATAGAAACAATCGAACTTGAAGAATCTTCAATAACTCTTATACCTTGAAAAGTATATGTTTCATTTTTTTTTGCAGGTACCAATATTGTAACATCTACCCCTTTAGATTGAAAATACAACGCTCTAACATGAACAAACATATGGTTATAAGGTTGTGTTTCTTTGGGGTATCTGGAGGTAATTATTGCTAACTTCATTTAAAAAACATCATTTAATCAAATAATAAAGAGACAAAAGAGTAAAAATTTGTTTCTCTCTATTATAACCAGCCTTATGTTCCTTAAAGACATTTAAAACTGCATTCTTATCAAAAACATCAAAATAACCACTTTTATTGTTGTTATTCAATAAATCAACGTAATAATCTCCCAAATCCTCCCTAAACCACTTTTCTGTTGGAGATAAAAACCCCTTCTTAGGACGATTAATTATTTCCTTCGGTAAAATTTCCTCAGCGAATGCTTTGTGAATTCTTTTCGTCTGGCCGTTTTGTATTTTGTAATCTACTGGAAGTGATTCTAAAAACTTTATCAATTCAATATCCAACATGGGAACCCTCGTTTCTATTGTAAAGTTCATGGAAACCTTGTCCGTATACATCAACAAATCATCAGCTAGATTCATTCTCATATCAACCGCCATCATACCCTCTACCCCTTTTTTATTCTTACAATCTAGCAAATCATAAAAATACTGGATTCTTTCCTTGCTTTGAACATCTTTAATATTCATCAAGGACATAATCTCTTTATCAGTAAACAAAGCATAAATATTTTCCCATCTACTAACAGGGTTAGCAATAGATAAAGATTGAGACGCTCGAATCCATCTTTCTTTCTTAGACAATTTAGCAATTGGCTTCATAAGATCGAAAAGAAAAGCAGGATACTTATTAGCCATCATTTCCCCTTGATAGCGAGTATATCCGCCCAAAGGCTCATCGGCACCTTGACCTGTCAAAACGACCTTTAGCTCTTTGCTAACAGCTTCATTTAAGTAATACATCGGCAATATAGAAGTAGTACCTATTGGTTCTTCTACAATTTTACAAGTCTCTTCAAAAACGCTTTTAAAATTCTGAGAAGAAATACAAATACTGCGATGATCTGTCTTTAAAAAGTCCGCAGTAATCTGGGCATCTGACAGCTCATTCGCAAAACCAATATCCTCAAAACCTACAGTATATGTTTTGATTTTTGAACTTAGATGCTTTTGTGCAAAATAAGTTACTAATGCAGAATCAATACCACCACTAAGTAAAGATCCAATTTCAACATCGGACATTAATTGTCTCTTAACAGCAGATTCAAATAGCTCTCCGTATTTTGTAACAGCTTTATTAAAAGAATAATCCCTGCTAATGTTGACTCTTTTAATATAACTTGATATTTCTATTTTATTTATAGAACTAGTAATATCACATTCTAAAATATGTCCTGGTTTAAGCTTCTTTATCTCTTTATATATAGTATCGGGAGCAGGATTATAGCGCAATTTTAATAACTCCGCAATATTTCCTTTATCCAAAGATAAATCACCATACAAATGGTGAATAGGACGAATCTCTGAAGAAAAAACCAACGTGTTATGCTCAACACCGTAGTAAAGAGGTTTAACACCAAAGGGATCTCTGATCAAATAAAGTTTTTCTCTTTCGATATCTAAAAATCCAATACTAAAAACCCCATTAAAATCAATAACCGCTTCTATTCCAAAAGCAGCCAAATAATACAAAATGGTTTCCGTATCAGAAGTTCCTCTAAAATCAATAGACGGTAACTTCTCTCTAAGTTCTAAGTGATTATATATTTCACCATTAAAAATGATAGCAAACTTGGAGTCACTAGTAAACATGGGTTGATGCCCCGTCTCCGTTAAATCTACAATTGCTAATCTTCTATGTCCGAAATAGACTTTGTTTCCTTGAATATTGAACTCTTCTATAGCACCACTATCAGGTCCTCTATGAAAAATGGTATCTAAAGATACTTGGTTGATCTTTAAATTTATACTCCCTAAGATGCCGCACATATACTAAGCTTTACTAACTTTCTTTAATTCCATTTCTCCAATAAACATAATAAACCCAAAAACGATAACCGATGATATAACATTTGTACTAATCGCTCCTATTAACCCATATTGGGGTAATAAGCAAAAAATAGTAATCAGATTCACAACAGCCCCAATGATCATAATATCTAAACGAAGCTTTTGTTTATCCAATGCAATAAGTAACATTTCATATCCTGAATAAATAAAACTTGACAAAATTATCAAACAAACTCCTACAAAGGCGACCTTAGTAGTATCATTTAACGGAAGTTTGGCAACATACTGTAATACTATGGCTTTAAAAACATACAAACCAACTAGAACCGTAATTAACAATGGAACCATAATTCGTTGTAGTAAATGGAAAACCTTTCCAATTTGCTCTTTGCTCTTATCCTTAATCTGACTCAATAGAACTTGTGAAAAAGCAACATTCAAAAGAGAAAATGGTGCGACAATCAATAACATTCCTCTATACATTCCATATACATCATCTAGAATTAACAAAGGCAATAATAACATACCACCTTGAACAAAAGATGCAGTAACGATATCTTGTAACCCAAAGTATTTTCTTTGTTGAAAAACAGCACCCAAATTCTGTTTCGAAAAATCAATATGCTTCAGGATATCTCTGTAGTTTAAATATCTCGAAAAATATATAGCTAAAAACGTTGTAATGAGATTAAAGATTATTAACAAGTATAGAATGGCTTCAACCTCTAAACTTCCATAAAGATATAGGAATCCTATCAAGCCAAATACAAGAATAGAGAACACTCCATTTATCTTCAACTCAAAACCAAAATCACCAACGCCTTTCAAATAGGAGAATAGTATATTATTAAAACTAAATACAACCCCTAAAACTAATCCTAAGTACAATAAACTTCCATAATCATTTTCGAACAATAGATTTAAAATGAAAATCAAGACTCCAACAATTCCCGTCAAAAACAATAAGAACACAATAGACTTTGACAACTCTTTTTCATTGCTCTTGTCAACTTGTACCTCTTTAATCAAATAAAATTGACTCCCAAAAGGTAAAACAGAAACCAATATATTGGCAATAGAATAAATAAACGAAAACACTCCAAATGACCTCAATCCAAACATGGCCAATAGAGAAATACTCAATAGCCACCTCGAACCAAACTGAAGTCCTAAGGACAAATTATTCAGTATTATATTTTTTATAAAAAGCTTATTCATCAATCAATATCAGCTTAGACAATAGGTTTTAAGTAACAGTCTAAAAAGAATAATTTATTTTATTAAATATCTCTTAGAGCTCTCAGAAATCATTTCTAATTCATGAGTTCTATCAAACAATATATTACACTCTCTCAATGTTATAGCATCCCCACTTCCCAAAGAATTAAATACAACTTTTAATTTAGTACCTTCTGTACTGTTTGGAAAATAATTTGTAACAATGAAAGTTTCATAACTATCAGTTTTATACCAATTTGAATCCTTTTTATATATTTCTTTACTATTACAAACTTTTATCCATTCATTTTTAAACACATAGATATCATAATCAACCGGTAAAGTATTATTAGAAGTGGAATAGAAAACGATTCCTTCAATATCCTTCGTTTCTCCCCAAAATTCAAAAACAAGCTCAGAACCTACCTTATTAGTACTCCAGTAGTTACCCCAAGACCATAACTCATCATTTACGTGATTTACGCCAAACTTGTCACTGTCAATACTATGAGAAGCACTGATTGATTTATACTTGTTTTGATTATAGAAATCAGTTACCTCACCTGTATCAGACTTTAAAAACTTATGGGCATACTCTTTAAAAACTTCTTCACCAGTCCAATTAAACAATGTTAGAAGTTGATAAACAACTAATTCATGATAGTGATCTGGGTCATCCCCAATCGCAGATGCATATTTTGCAACTCCCCCTTCAATCAACATGTTATAATAGGATGTAAAACTCGCATCATACCTATTAATCTTCGCTTTTAAGCTATTAATTCCTTGTTCAAACAATCGATACGCATCTTGGTTCCCAGTTGTTTGATAACTGTAATATAATCCTCCTAAAGAAAATATAAAACCGTTTAGAACATGTGATTTTGGATCTGCATACTCTTCATAAAAAGGAAAGCCATCCCAATTCGATTGTACACCACCTTCTTCAATACTATAGTCAAATGATCTCACCATTCGTTCTGATAGTCTTAAATACTTTTCATCTTTGGTTACAAAATAAGCTTGAATCATGACTCCAATTCCAAAGCCTTGTGACATTGCCGAAGCCCAATCTTTATTTAAAGAGTAATTATTCACCAATATTGGTGTGGTTAAAACACTAAAGTCTTTTTTGTTGACAATATTGTTTTCAATGAAACCAACTATCTCTAGAAATTGCTTTTTAGATTTCGGATTTTTAGTCTCAATATAGTTTTGATAATTGCTCAGAGCTGCACGAGTATATGTTATTGGATAATAATCAACAACCGTCTCGTATTTCAACATGGGGATACCTTTAGCGTCCTTTGGATATGAATCAAAAATGTTCAGATTCGCATTTGAAAAAGGGAAAATAGGAAGTGAATCTCTGTACTTGTCTTTTAACTCATACATTTTATTCTCTTCTAAATTTTTAGCCTTCTCTACAACAACACCATCCTTATCATCATATTTCTTTTCGTATTCAACGATCGAAAGTGTCGAATTATCATTATTCTTATTACAACCAACCGCAATTAATACGACAAGACCAACTACATAATATTTTCTCATATACTATTCTCTAAATTTTTTATCCCAACACACTGTACCTAGGACGTTTCACCTTAGATGAATACTCCTCAGAAGATATTGGATGAACCTTTATTGTTATATTTTCTTCTTTAAATATAGAAACTGCAAAATCATACCAGGAGCAAATCCTATCTCCTCGAAAATGATACAGTCCAAAAACGTGTTTATCAATCAATGACATGATAAAATAACAAACATCTACGGCATTCGTTGGGCATCCTATCTGATCGTCAACAACGCTAATTTCAGACTTCGTTTCACTCAATCTCAACATCGTATTTTTAAAATTATGACCAAAATTAGAGTACACCCAAGAAGTTCTTACTATGTAATAATTAGTCATTAGCTCCTGAATATAGTGCTCACCTTTTAATTTTGATGCTCCATAAACGTTAATAGGATTAGGCGAATCAGTTATCAGATATGGCTCTTTCTTCTCTCCATCAAACACAAAGTCAGTAGAAAGATGTACCAAAGAAACATCAAATTTCAAACAAGTCTTTGCTATATTTTTACATCCCAATGCATTTACTCCAAAAGCTATTTCTTCTTCATCTTCTGCCTTTTCTACATTCGTATAAGCGGCGAAATTAAAACAAATATCTGGACTATTTTTAACAAATGCATTGTCACAACTTTCCAGACTTGTCACATCTAATTCTTGGCTCGATAAGAAAATAAATTCGAAAGTTGGGAATTCAGAAGATATAGATCTTAGCGCTTGTCCCATCTGTCCATTTGCCCCAGTAACTAATATCTTTATCATAGTGGACTTACATCTTTAAACTTAGGAAGAACAAGGTCTTTTTCTGAAATTAAAAAATCCTCATCACGCAGCATCCAATCAATTCCTAAACTCTCATCATTATAGATTATTCCTCCTTCAGACTCTCTGTTATAATAATTGTCACACTTATAACTAAAAATAGCAGTTTCACTTAAAACCAAAAAACCATGTGCAAAACCTCTTGGTATAAATACTTGTTTTTGATTCGTATCAGAAAGTATTTCTTTAATATGCTTGCCGTAAGTTTTCGAGTCCTTTCTAAGATCAACAACAACATCTAGTACCTCGCCTTGTATAACTCTAACTAGCTTTGCTTGTTGATGAACTCCGGTCTGGAAATGCAGTCCTCTTAATACTCCCTTACTAGAAAATGACTGATTATCTTGAACAAAATGAACTAATAATCCTGTTTTATCTCGAAAAATAGCTTCATTAAAACTTTCAAAAAAATAACCTCTCTCATCTTCAAATTTCTGAGGTTTAAGTATAAAACAATCTTCAATTTCTGTTTTTGTCACCTCCATTTTTACTGCTTTTCTCTAATTTTATATTTCTTAATAATCGTAGATAAACCTAATATAATTACAGTTAAAACAGAAAAAAGAACAACGTACTTTAAGATACTAACTAATAAAGATTTACTTTTTTTATTGTTTCCTGCACTGCTCACATCATTACTCTTAAAATAAGTAGCAACGAAAAACACTTCATTAGCTTCTAAGATTTCAACCGCATTCTTCTCAATTTGGTCCAATAAATTCTTCTTAGCTTCTAAGGCACTTTGCAGATCAACGACCTCTAAAGCATTCGTACTCCCCGTTCCTATTTTCTCCAAATATCTATTCGCATTCGATAAGTCCTTCTGAAATTCTTCTTTCTTAAGTAATAAGTTCTCAATCCCAATTCTCTTTCTTTCCTTAAAATAATCAATCGAAGACATATATTTATGTAGCTCCTCAATAAACAAATCTACATTGAAATTAGAATCGCCTTCAAGGCTTAACTCTTGAAAATGATAATTTTTAGCAGTGGCTGGATAATGAAGTCCTTCTTCTGATTTCGCGAATTTCGCATTGAGATTACCGAAAATAGCAGCTTTTACAGGGTCCTCCCCAATAAAGCCATAAATATCCTCAATACTTTTTAAGCTACTATTGTATAACTGTTGACTATTAAAGGTGTTTTCAAAGTTTGTATCAACCAATCGATTTAAATAATCAACACTCTCATATTTGGGAGCTATAATTATAGTATATACCGTTGTTTCTTCAGCAATAACCTCTTGTCTCTGCTCTACAAAATATCCAAAAACAACTCCAATAATAATTGCGATTAGAAAGTAATACCACTTTTTCAATATACTTTTCATCAATTTATAAATTGTATAACCAAGATTATCTAGAAAAGAAAAAACAGACTCCTTTAAATATTTTAAATCTATTTCTTCAAATTGTTCCTCATTGTTCGTTTTTCCGCTCCTCATTAATTCCTTTAAATTATTTTAACTTTAATATTTGTTCTAGTATCTTAATTGTAATCAGATAGGTTGGTTTCACTCCCGTTGTCCCTAACCCTCCAGAAGCCAAGGTACTCCCTGTTTCTAATGGATTATCTGAAGCATAATAAGCATAGCGTACCTTAACATCAGGATTAATACTCTTTCTAATTTTGGAAGCCGATTGAATAGCCTTCTGATAATGAGATCCCTCCATTTCTAAACCAATTACTCCCCAAGTAGAATCATGAAAAAACTTGAGTAAATCTTTATTCTGTAAAGAAGTTCCTAAAACGGTTACCATAGTTCCTTCCACTACCGGTATTTTATTACCTTTAAACATCTCAGCAGTCAATTCATTCTCAAATGGATAGTTATCCCCTGTTCCTTCATTAATATGAGCAAATGGAATCATAATATCTCCCTTTCCTCCAGTTAAAATACCCGCCTTTCCCATGATAGAGACCGACTCGACATTTAAAAAAGTATCCTTCTTATACGGCTTTAACAATTCGTCGATTGTTTCATAAGCCTGCTCACCAAATGCGTAATCCATTACAATAATAACGGGAAACTCCCCCTCTACTTTCTGTTTTGCAAAAGGAGTCTGGTCAAATTTAATTCGTGCTGTATCAAATAATTGAACATCTATATTAGTACCAGATTCATCAGCTAAAAACATCATTCCCTCTGCCTCTGCTCTTTCACGAACAGTTCTTCTCAACTCTCCATTTTCAGGCTTACTCAACTCTTCATAGAGCTCTAACTCAGAATCAAAATCTAAAATATCTTTTAAAGCAGAACTAGCAAATATTGAATTCATAACACTGTGCATATTAGCACTAATCACATGAATTGGTCTATCTAACAATTTCTTGCTTTTTAAAACCTCTTTGATCCTATCAGACCAAATTTCACCATAAATATGGTGACCTAATCGCTCTCTTAATATTGGGCTAAACGTAATAGTTCTTTTATTGTTATCTATCACTTCCTCGATTGCTAATTTCCCCAACCAATAAATTACATCTAGAAAGCGATCTGGATTTTCGGGAATTGCGAATTTTTCATATATAGAAAGCACCTCCGAAAAAGTTCTTCCCAATACATTACACAAATGTGAAATCGCAATTTCTTTTTGTTCTAAATCTAAAGTATCCTGATTGTATACCGCTTGTTGAATTTTATGCCAATCACGTGTAACTTTACCAGAATCATCAATCAATACTTTGTCTTTTATCTTATGCGACTCTACAAAAATAAAAGTCAAATGTGTCAAAACATCATATATATCCGAACGACCACGTGTAATTTCAATATTCATTTGTTCTTCATCAATGCGATAACAATTTCTTCTACGCTTTGGAGGAACTAATGGTGTAAAATGAGAAAAAGCATAGCCTTCATCAGAAGTAAGGTTTATATATCTACATTCTTCTATTCCAATTGGCAATCGTTCAATAACATATAAAAGTCCGTTTAACTCAACCTTCTCTTCAGCAATAGTTCCATAAATTTCAGGTCTTAATTCCAAAAGTGCCTCTCTTAAAGTATCACCAGAAACCCCCATTGGTTTATAAAACCCTCTATTAAACAAGTGTCGCATAGTAATATACATACGCTCAATAGCTGCAGATGAAACCTGAGCCCGTGTTCTTGATATATCTTTTATCTCTTTCATAATCTCTATTTTTATTTAACTAATTTCAATTGAGAAACAATATTTCTATCGTTGCTCAACCTTGGAAGTTTATTCTGTCCTCCCAATTTTCCTATACTCTTCATATAGTCTTCAAAACCGTGATTTTCAACCACTCTTATGACCAATGTTCTCAATACATTACCCGTAATTAAATCGTCATAATATACATTTTGCTTTCGCATTGCATAATCGATTTTTAAAGCAAAGGCATCCATATCCTCAGGTTTATTTTCAAAATCGATAAACCATTCGTGATAAGGCAATCCAGTATCTGGTGTTATTTGTGGTGCGACAGTAAATTCATTTACAGAAATAGTAGTTCCAAGCATTGCTTCTCCCAAAGCTTTTTCAACTTCTTTACCGATAACGTGTTCTCCAAAAGCAGAAATAAAATGTTTTATCCTACCCGAAACCACTATACGATAAGGTTTTATACTCGTAAACCGAACAGTATCCCCTATATCATAAGCCCACAAACCAGCATTAGTTGAAATAATCAAAGCATAATTAACACCCAATTCAACTTCTCCTATAGTAAGTCGTCTACAATCTGGTTTACCGTAGTCTTTCACATCTATAAACTCATAAAAAATTCCTCCATCTAAAAGCAACAACATCCCTTCTTCTACTTGAGAATCTTGATAAGCGAAAAAACCTTCAGACGCTGGAAATAATTCAATAGATGGAACCTTTCGTCCTATTAATTGTTCAAATTTCGATTTATAGGGTTCATAATTAACGCCTCCATAAATAAACAATTCGAAATTTTTAAAAACTTCACCTACAGGTTTTCCAGTACGTTGTTTGATTCTTTCAAAATACATTTGAACCCAACTTGGTATTCCAGAGATCACAGTCATATCTTCATGTACTGTTTCGTCAATAATGGCTTCCACTTTTGTCTCCCAATCTTCGATACAATTGGTTTCCCAACTTGGCATTCTATTTTTTTGCAGATAATTAGGAACATAATGAGCTACAATTCCTGATAACCTTCCAAATTTAATTTTATTCTTCTCTTCTAATATAGGACTACCTTGTAAAAAAATCATCTTACCATCTACAAAATCAGCCTTTCCAGTTTCATGGACATAAGCTAAAATCGCATTTCTTGCGGCCTTTATATGATAAGGCATCGATTCTTTCGTTAATGGGATATATTTGGCCCCTGAGGTCGTTCCAGAAGTTTTAGCAAAATATACTGGTCTACCTTTCCACAATACATTTTCCTCTCCTTCAACAATTCTCTCAATATATTTCTTAAGCCCCTCATAATCTCGAACAGGAACCTGATTTGAGAAATCAATGACAGTTTCTATACCCTGAAAATTATGATCCTTACCAAAAGCTGTAATGCTCGCCTCTTTCACCAATGATTTCAAAACTTTTTGCTGTGTTTCAACAGGATTTTGAACCCATTTTTGATTTTGAGTATGAACAATCTGAGCGAATATTTTTGAAGCAAATGATTTTAAAGACATATAATATATTATTGGAAATCTATAAATAGTGTTGGGTCTAAAGGGTTTGAGTCTTTCCAAAGTTCAAAGTGAAAATGCGATGAATCTTCAATACCTCCACCGGTCAAAGCAATTACCTCACCACTTTTAACCTGATCTCCTTGTGATTTTGTTAAACTACTAGCGTGTTTATAAACAGAAATTAATCCTTCTTCATGTAATAAGATAATACTATACCCATCTTTAGGAGTCCAATCGGAAAATAAAACCATCCCTTTTGTAATAGCTTTGATAGGAGTATTTATTGGAGAAGCAATATCCAAAGCATAATGTTTATTAGCCACATCATACTTCTTAACTATACTTCCTTTTAATGGCGCAAAAAGAACACTATTAACTTTAGGACTAGCTTCTTTGAAAACATTGTATTTATCCTCTAATCGCACCAACTCCCTCAATTTCAAGTCTTTCTCACTTGGCTTAATTTGCTCTAATTGCTCTTCTAAATCCTGAACTTTATTAAGAGAATCAATAGCACTTTTTGAAACAGCAACGTCTCCTGTTAATACCTTTTGAAGTGAAGCTAAATATCTCTCATTCTTAGAGATAACTTGTTCTAAAGAATCTACTTTAAATGAAAGTTCAATCGCATTTTCTTTTAATTCGGTTGAGGAATATCCAGGAATAAATTCCTTCATTGGTGTAAATACCATTAAAATTACGGTTGAAACAATCAACATAAAAAATAGAGTGAGTGTTCCTCCAACTACATTTAATAGATTCAATTTAAAAGAAAGGATTTCTTCAAAAGTATTCTCATTCAACAAAACGAGGCGATTCTTATTGAGAAATCTTTTTTTCAAATGCTGTCTTTTGAGCCTTTTCTCAGACATAATTTTGAAGATTTACTTCACAAATATAGCAATAAAATTAGCTATCATATTCCGTTTTGAGCTATTATTCACAGTATTTAGTGTTCTCTATGTTAATCTTTTTACAATTCAAAAACATTTTAGTCACACAATGGATCGAGTCCCATTTTTATCTTTATCTTTGTTCCAATATAATAATATAATCAACCAAAGATGAACGCATTATTTGTAATATTAGGAATCGTTGGACCATGGCAAATCATTTTAATTATAGCTATAGTTCTATTGTTATTTGGAGGTAAAAAAATCCCTGAATTAATGAGAGGTCTAGGCTCTGGAATTAAAGAATTTAAGGACGCTACCAAAGAAGAGAACACAAATACCAATTCTAAGAATACTTCAAAAGACGAAACGAATACTAATCAATAGTACCATTCCGCTTTTATAACATATGCACCAATTTCATTGGTGCTTTTTTTTTGCAAAAAAAAACGCCCATCTGTGTCAGATGGGCATCTTTCCTTATAAAACATAATAAAAACACTACTTACTTACGGTTTTATACAACTATGAATTGTAATAAACGCAAACTTGCAACTTAAATTAAGCAATAGTAGTGCCAACAAATATTTTTTTCAAAATACGCTTTACAAACCAGCACTCAAAAACACATAACCAATTGAACTACAACAGATAGAGTAGGTAAGTGGTGTTTGTTTTATTATACAACAAATTATATAATTGCCTTTACATTATGTAGATTCAAAAGAGATTCCACACCACTTATGGAGATATTCCACACTTTAATTCAATATCATAGACAGTTGAATACGCTTTTTTGATTCATCTACCTCCAAAACTTTCACCATTACATGTTGATGTAACTTTACAATCTCATTCACATCAGACACAAAACCTTCTCTTAATTGAGAAATATGAACCAAACCACTTTCTTTAATTCCTATATCTACAAAGCACCCAAAATTAGTAATGTTATTTACGATTCCAGGCAATACTTTTCCAACCGATATGTCCCGTATTGTTTTCACAGAAGCATCAAACTCAAATACTTTTGCTGATTTTCTTGGATCTAGACCTGGTTTTTCCAATTCTTTCAAAATATCATTTAAGGTCATTATTCCCAGAGTGTCTGTTACGTAATTCTCAACCTTTATTGACTCAATCATTTTCTTATTAGAAATCAATTCATCCATCGAAATTTTTAAGTCCTTAGCCATTTTTTCAACAATAGCATATGCCTCTGGATGCACCGCCGAATTATCTAAAGGATTAACTCCTCCAACAACTCTAACAAATGCTGCCGCTTGTTGAAACGCTTTATCACCAAGTCTAGGAACTTTTTTCAACTCACTTCTACTTTCAAAAGCTCCATTTTCAGCACGATAAGCTAAAATATTCTCAGCTAATTTTTCGCCAATACCAGAAACATAATTCAACAAAGACTTACTAGCAGTATTTAAATTCACTCCAACTGCATTAACACTATGCATTACCACAGTATCTAATTCATTTTTAAGTAAATTTTGATCTACATCATGTTGATACTGTCCAACTCCGATAGACTTTGGATCTATCTTCACCAATTCTGCCAATGGATCGGCCAATCTTCTTCCAATTGACACAGCACCTCGAACAGTGACATCATAGTTAGGAAACTCTTCTCGAGCTATTTTCGACGCAGAATAAACAGATGCCCCAGCTTCATTGACAATAAAAACCTGAAGAGGTTTATCAAAAGCAATTTTCTTAATAAAAAACTCCGTTTCACGAGAAGCGGTACCATTTCCAATAGCAATAGCATCAATCTTATATGAATTTACCATAGAACGAATCTTCTTCATTGCCATAGCACTATCTTTCTGAGGAGGATGAGGAAATATAGTTTCATTGTATAAAAGTCCGCCGTTCTCATCTAAACACACTATTTTACAACCCGAACGATAACCCGGGTCAATTGCCAATATTCTCTTTTCTCCCAAGGGAGCCCCTAATAGCAATTGAGAAAGATTATTAGCAAATACTTTAATAGAACCCTTATCTGCTTTTAATTTAGCTTCTTGCAAAGCCTCATTGGACAAGGCAGGTTCTAGTAATCGTTTATAGGAATCCTTAATGGCAATATTGATCTGTTCCGCACAATTACCATCGGTTTTTACAATTGTTCGTTCTATTGAATCCAGCGCATCCTCTTTATCAATTTCAACCTTTACTCTTACAAACCCCTCATTCTCTGCTCTTAATAACGCTAACAATCTATGAGATGCAATTCTTGACAATGACTCTGACCAATCAAAATATTGTTCAAACTTCTTAGCCTCTTCATCCTTTTCTTTAGATTTTATTACCTTACTAGAAACAATGGCTTTCTGTTCAAATTTTCTTCTAAGCAATTTTCTAATAAATCCATTTTCATTGATCCATTCAGCTATGATATCACGAGCACCTTCAAGAGCAAGTTCTTCACTTTCTATAATTCCCTTACAATATTTGGAAGCAATAGAGGAGAGGTCCTCCGATCTTTGTGCCATTATAATTTTAGCTAAAGGTTCTAAGCCATTTTCACGAGCTATGCTAGCTTTTGTCTTACGTTTCTTTTTAAAAGGTAAATACAAATCTTCTAATTCTACTAAATCAAAGCTTTTAGAAATGTTTTGCTTGAGCGTTTCTGTTAAAAAACCTTGTTCATCAATAGCAGCTAGTATACTTTCTTTACGCTTTATTAAAACATCATACGATTGCATTGCTTTTGCAATATTCTCAATAGCTACTTCGTCTAAATTACCTGTTTGGTCTTTCCTATAACGAGAGATAAATGGAATCGTGCAATCATCTTGTAATAATCCTATAGTTTTTTCAATATTTCTAGAAGTCGTATCCACCGATTGTTGGATAAATTCAATAAGAGTCATAATCCATGCTTTTAGATAGCTAAAATACTACCTTTGCAAGAATTTATATACGATATGAAGTTTTTATTCGCTTATCTAATCATCATCAACTACATCAGTTTTTCAATGTTCGCTTATGACAAAGAGCAAGCTAAAAAACAGGGCAGGAGAGTGGCAGAAAAAAATCTGCTAACACTGTGTTTCATTGGCGGCAGTCTAGGTGGTTGGATTGGGATGAATAAACTCAGACACAAATCTTCGAAATCTTCGTTCAAACTCAAATTATTAGGAATAACACTTTTTCAACTACTAATATTATTGACACTTTTTAGAAGGTAGTTCCACATTCAATTATTTTACTTCTTCTATTACTTTCACAATTGATTGATTCAAAAACATTGTAGAACACTTCTTTTCGAAAGTACAAAACCTCCAAATTCTTATAATTCAACAGTTCTCAGGATGATGTTTTTAAGTAAGTGCATCTATACTCGATCTATAGTGTATCTATACTCAATCTATAGAATAAGCTGTTTTTATAGATGGAGTATAGATACGGTATAAATTGGTTGTAGATAAACACAACAGTAGACTGAATGTATTTTATTCAAAAAAGAAGAACTGAAAAAATCCAATTATATCTTATGAACTTAAAGTTTAAAAAGATCCAAGTTCAAAAAGTGAGTCCGATAAGAAATAATTCCATTTTAAAAGCAGTATCTGCTAATCCTAGTAATAGTAAGCCTTCCTCCCTAGTAGATAAGCTATACAAACGACATTCATCCGATACATATATGCTCTCACCTCGGTCAGACCTCGTTCGGAACACGGCACTTCTACGCTCAAGAGTAGAAGCATCCATACTTGAGCTATACTTCATCCCTACAGTAACTAAGAACAGAACCATAAGGCAACCTTTATTTGAAGAGCATTACAATTTCACACCGCATGTAATTATGCATTTGATAAAAAAGCGCTTTTAGAAAGAGTTTAAAAGGCTATGAATCAGGTTCTAAGCCACAAGGAATGATTTGTTTTTTTAGTTCTCAAGAAAACTATAAATATTAAAAACAAAAAAGCCAACCTGATTTAGGTTGGCTTTTGTAGAGGCATCGAGCGGATTCGAACCGCTGTAGACGGTTTTGCAGACCGCTTCCTAGCCACTCGGACACGATGCCTTATCCGTTATGGTTGGCAAACTTAATACTATTTTTTGAAAATAAAAACGAAAATTGCAATGTTTTCAATTTTTACTTTGTACAAATTACCTAGTTCTTTGCAACTCAACCGTTACCGAGGCTACATCACCACCAATTGGAGGATTAATTTTTGAAACACCTACACGAATCTCTGTAATCATAGGGATTTCAATCAAAATTCTATTTATAATACGCCTGCAAACATGCTCTAAAAGTTTAGAACGTATATCCATTTCTTCGACTACTATTTTATTCAAATGAACATAATCAACCGTATCAACCAAATTATCTGAAAGAGAAGCTTCCGTGAAATCTGCCTTAGCTTCTAGATCTATTCTGTAATCTGAACCTATTTTTGCCTCCTCATTCATACATCCGTGAAACGAATATGTACGAATATTATTTAATTTTATAATTCCCATATCACTATACTTTAAACTAAAAAGTAGTTAAAACTACGAATAATTTATGTAACTTTAAATCTTTCAGCCCTTATAAATTGAAACAGAATTGCAAGGGTTTCGCTAACTTTTTGATACATTTGTATCTATAATTTTATATCCATGTCTACAAAAGAAAAATCATTGAATTTCATAGAACAAATCATTGAAGAAGATTTAAAAAATGGTTTGTCAACAAATAAGCTTCGTTTCCGTTTTCCACCAGAGCCTAATGGGTATTTACACATTGGACACGCTAGTTCAATATGCTTAAATTTTGGTTTAGGAATCGATTACAAAGCGCCGGTAAACCTTCGTTTTGACGATACAAATCCCACAAAAGAAGAGCAGGAATTTGTCGATGCAATCAAACACGATGTTACTTGGTTGGGATATGAATGGGATCAAGAGGTATATGCATCTGACTATTTTCAACAATTATACGATTGGGCTATTCAACTTATAAAAGATGGCAAAGCGTATGTAGATAGTCAAACTTCTGAAGAAATGGCTATTCAAAAAGGAACACCTACTCAAGCAGGTGTTGACAGTCCATTTAGAAATAGAACAGTAGAGGAGAACCTAGATTTATTTGAAAGAATGAAACAAGGAGAATTCTCAGAAGGAGAGCATATATTAAGAGCTAAAATAGATATGGCTTCAACAAATATGTTGATGCGCGATCCAATAATGTATCGAATTCTGAAAGCTTCTCACCATAGAACAGGCAATGATTGGTGTATCTATCCAATGTATGATTGGGCTCATGGAGAAAGTGACTATTTAGAACAAATTTCACACTCTTTCTGTACGTTAGAATTTTTACCTCACAGAGAGTTATACGATTGGTTCTTAGACCAAATCATAGACCCAACTTTGGTTCGTCCTAAACAACGAGAATTTGCACGAAGAAATTTATCTCATACTGTAGTAAGTAAACGTAAATTGGCGCAATTGGTTCAAGAAGGACATGTTACAGGCTGGGACGACCCAAGAATGTCTACAATTTCAGGAATGAGACGAAGAGGTTATACTCCAACAGCTATTAAAAACTTTGCCAATACTATTGGAATTGCTAAAAGAGATAATCTTATAGACGTTTCTTTATTGGAGTTTTGCGTTAGAGAAGACCTTAACAAAATAGCTCCAAGAGTTATGGCTGTTTTAGATCCTGTCAAACTAATCATCACTAACTATCCAGAAGGGCAGGAGGAATGGCTTGATGCAGAAAACAATCCGGAAGAAGAGGTAATGACTTATAGAAAGGTACCTTTCTCAAAAGAACTTTATATTGAAAGAGATGATTTCATGGAAGCGGCTAATAGTAAATATTTCCGATTAACTTTAGGTAAAGAAGTACGTTTAAAAAACGCTTATATCATTAAAGGAGAGGGTGTTGTTAAAGACGAAAATGGAAATATCACAGAGATTCATGCTACATATGATGCTGACAGTAGAAGTGGTAGTGGTTCTGAGGCAAGTAAGCGCAAGGTTAAGGGAACTATTCATTGGGTTTCTGTTCCGCACGCTGTAGAAGCTGATATTTACAATTACGATCGTTTATTTACACACGAAAATCCTGATGGAAACAAAGAGATTGATTTCAAAGAATACATCAACCCTGATTCATTATCTATAACAAAAGGATATTTAGAACCTAGTTTAACAACAGCTGAGTCGGGTGATAAATTTCAGTTTCAACGTATTGGTTATTTCTGTGTAGACAAAAATTCTACTAAAGAAAACCTAATATTTAATAAGACTGTTGGGCTGCGCGATACTTGGGCTAAGTTAGATTCTAAATAATTAATTTTGTCAAAAAAACTGATTTTTCTTACAAATAATTTAATATTAACAATCGCTTAACGGTTTAAAGGGCGTTTTTTTGTAACTTTATTACATTATTAATCAAAAAATCAATTGTTATGTCAAACAACTTAGGAAGCACAGCTATGGCTGTATTAGCAGGAGTAGTAGTAGGTGCAGGATTAGGAATACTTTTTGCTCCTGAAGAAGGAAAGAAAGTAAGAAACAAAATAAAAAAAGGTTTTGATCAATCAAAAGATGAGTTGACTGATAAAATCGATGAGTTAAAGAAACAAGTTAAAAATGTAGTTGAGAGAAAGAAAAATGACTTTGAATCTGGATTTGAAGAACTTGTATCAACTACTGGAAAAAAATCGGAAGACGTAATCGAAGCTTTAGAAAAAAAATTAGCTCATTTGAAAAGTGAAGCTGAAAAACAAGTAGCTGCGGCTAAGAAATAAATCTGATTATGGCATTTGAAGAAGTAAAAGAAGATTTTAAAGATTTAAAGGATTACACCAAAAACTACATCGATAGCAATATCAAGTATTATCAGCTTTGGGGATTAAAAGTAAGTTCCGAGGCAATGACCTATATATTGATTCGATTTATCATAGGCTTTTTTGCAATGATAAGTTTTATGTTTCTTTCTTTTGCTGCTGCTTTTGCTATTGGAATTGCATTAAAAAACAACTCTTTAGGCTTTTTGATAGTGGGCGTTTTTTATATTTTAGTAATAGGTGTTATTATCTATTTTAGAAATGTTTTAATTACTAAACCCATTATCAAAAAGTTTTCTACTATTTTTTATAGTGAAAACGACTAAATCTCTGCACATGAAACCAAAATATTCTTCATATGAAGAGATTAATAGAGATCTCAAAATTTTAAAAGTTGAAAAAGAACTCGATTTTCATAGAGTATTTCAGTCTTTCGATCAACTTAAAGATGGTTTTACACCCTATAAACTAGCAACAAATACATTCGGAGCCGTTTCATCCGTTATTAAAGGTTCTGGAGGTATTCAAGCTTTTCTTATTACTAGTGTGTTAAAAATTATCTTCAAAAGATTTTTTAAATAGTTACGCTTGTATTAAAACAGAAAAGGGACGCAATTGCGTCCCTTTTCTGTTTTTAAATGCCTTTTTAAACACTTTCTGTATAATCGTGGTCTGATTCTCCTTTAGATGGTTTCTTAGGCTTAGACTTCCCTGATTGAATCGATTCACCAATTTGACTGCTTGCTGCAAAAGAAGCAACCATACTAGACAACATATCAACACCTGCTTGAGGAGAGTTTGGCAATAATATCAGATTCGAATTAGTATCAGCTCCAATAGCTTGTAATGTATCGTAATGTTGTGTTACCACAATCAATGCAGAGGCTTCTTGCGAATTAATACCAACTTTATTTAATACATCAACACTTTCTACTAAACCTCTAGCAATTTCACGTCTCTGATCTGCTATACCCTGTCCTTGCAATCTTTTAGACTCTGCTTCTGCACGTGCCTTCGCAACAATTCTAATCTTACTTGCTTCTGCTTCATATTCAGCCGCTGTCTTCTCTCGATCCGCAGCATTGATACGATTCATCGCATTTTTAACTTGAATGTCTGGATCAATATCCGTTATTAAAGTATTGATTATATCATAGCCATACGTTGTCATCGCCTCATTTAACTCACGCTTTACAGCAATTGCGATATCATCCTTACGTTCAAAAACATCGTCTAATTTCAATTTTGGTACCTCAGCACGAACCACATCAAATACATATGAAGTAATTTGATCGTGCGGATATTCCAACTTATAGAATGCATCATACACTTTCTCTTTAATAACCTTAAACTGTACAGAGACCTTCATCTTAACAAAAACGTTATCCTTTGTTTTTGTCTCAATAATAACATCCAACTGTTGGATTCTTAGATTTAGAACTCCTGAAATCTTATCCACTATTGGAATTTTCAAATGTAAACCCGACTCACGAATACTGTGAAATTTTCCAAATCGCTCTACAATAGCTGACGATTGTTGTTTCACGGTAAAAAAACTCGTGAATAGCAATACTAAAACGAGTACTGCAATAATTCCTAATGTCATATTTTTTGGTTTTTAATTTCCTTAAAGTTAATCATTTTAAAAGAACTCAAAAAAAAATCCCTATTACTAGGGATTTTTTTTATTATTTCTTTAAAGATAACTCTATGACTGCTGATGCCAACAGAATTGGAGGTATGTTAGCATCTGGAAGAAATATTGGAATTAAATTCTCAAATTGCTTTCCATTACCTGAAACAACTAATGTTGTAGCTGTATTTTCAATTACTTTTACTTCAATGTTTGAACCTAATAAATTAAATTTCAACATATCTTTATCTTGACTCCACTTCTCTGTCTGTGATGTTGCCTTACATGCATCATCATGACTTGTAAATGTAGCATCCATTGTCTTTGCAAATACTAAAAAATCTTCGTCACAACCTGCTTTATGAGGATAAGGCAAATTAGCCATTTCATTCCCCATCGCTGTTACCTTTACATTAGAAGGTTTCCATTTTCCAATTAAAAGATTTGGTTCCTCTTCTTCATTATCTCCAGGAACCTCACCGCCATTTCCATCTCCGTTACCATTTCCATCACCTGGCAATTCTGTTTTCTTATCATCTCCAAACATACCAGAATTATCATCACTTGAACAAGACCCCATTAATAAAAAGACAAAAATAGACAGTGACATTAATATTTTCTTCATAGTTATTGTATTTTAAGTTAATATTTAGCTAAAATAACTATTTAGAAATACAAAAAAATAATTTAAATGTTTTTTACGGCAGTTTCAATTCTACTCACAGTTTCCTGAACTCCAAGCATTTCAATTATATCAAATAAGTCTGGACCTTTTAATGCTCCTACCAAGCTCAATCGCAAAGGTTGCATTACTTTACCCATTCCAATCTCCTTAGCGCTAATCCAGTCCTTGATTCTTGTTTCAATAAGTCTAGCTTCAAAAACTTCAATGCTTTGCAACTCTTTTGCAACTTCCATTAAAATATCTCCAGTATCCTCTTTCCAGTTTTTAAGTGCTTTAGCATCATATTCTGTTGGAGCTACAAAGAAAAAATCAGATAAATCATAAAAATCAGAAACAAAGGTAGCTCGCTCTTTAATAGAGCTAACCACTTTCTCTACATATTCGTCTGTAGCTTTAATTCCTTTCTCAACCAAGATTTTTTGGAAATCAACAGTTAAATCAGCATCAGATTGTAATTTTAAATAGTGTTGATTAAACCATTTGTTTTTTTCTGGGTCAAACTTAGCACCTGCTTTGTGAACGCGGTTTAAATCAAATCTCTCTACCAACTCTTCTAATGAAAAAAGCTCTTGCTCTGTCCCATCATTCCAACCTAACAATGCTAAGAAGTTAATAACCGCTTCAGGATAATATCCCTTTTCTCTATAACCAGATGATTTTTCATTTGTAATTGGGTCTTGCCAATCCAAAGGAAAAACAGGGAACCCTAATTTATCACCATCTCTTTTAGATAATTTTCCATTTCCAACTGGTTTCAAAATAAGAGGTAAGTGTGCAAACTTTGGCGCTTCCCATCCAAATGCCTTGTAAAGCAATTCATGAAGTGGGAGTGATGGCAACCATTCTTCTCCACGTATAACATGTGATGTTTCCATCAAATGGTCATCTACAATATTTGCTAAATGATACGTTGGCATCCCATCACTTTTGTACAGAACTTTATCGTCTAATAGATTCGTATCAAATTTCACTTCTCCTCTAATCATATCATTCAATACTAGAACCTCATTAACAGGAGTTTTGAATCGAATTACATAAGGAGTGTCACTGTTTAATAATGAATCCACTTCCTCTTTACTCAATTTCAAAGAAGTATTTAATTGTTCTCTAATACTGTGGTTATATATGAAAGTCTGTCCAGCTGTTTCAGCATTTTTGCGCAATTCATCCAATTCCTCAGAAGAGTCAAAAGCGTAATATGCCCAACCAGCTTCAATTAATTGGTCTGCATATTGTTTGTATAATTCCTTGCGTTCGCTTTGTCTATAAGGACCGAATTTCTCGTTTTTCCCAATGGTTTCATCAGGTGAAATACCCAACCATTTTAAAGCTTCAAAAATATATTCCTCAGCTCCTTCAACATATCTATTTTGATCAGTATCCTCTATACGGATATAGAACACTCCATTATTTTGTTTTGCAAACAAATAATTAAACAAGGCTGTTCTAACTCCTCCAATATGTAAAGGACCTGTTGGACTTGGTGCAAAACGCACGCGAACTTGATTAGTCATTACTATTTTATTTTTTACAAAGATACTATAACTCTAAACTTCTAAATCCTTTTATCAACAAAAGTAATAGGCTTTCTGCTGTTTGGTTGGAAGACCTGCATTTGCAGTTGATCTAGGCTCTCCCATTCAATTTTAGGAGTAACTCTTAACTTAGCCCTAAAAGTGTCTTTAATAGTATTCATAAATTCGTCAGATTGTTCAGAAGAAGCTATTCGTATAACAATTTCATCTGTTCCAATTGCATTTGTCGACACCTCAACGGAGTGTAAATCTATTTGCTTAAAAGACGTCAAAATATCGTGTATAGCAGGAGGGTAAAATGTCGTCCCTTTGTACTTAATCATTTGCTTTTTTCTTCCTTCTACAGGTCCTAATCTATACGTATTTCTACCACAAGCACAGCCCTCACTGTGTTTGCGAACCATATCTCCCGTTTTAAAACGAATCAAAGGAACTCCTTCTACACCTAAAGTCGTTATTACCAATTCTCCCAATTCTCCATCAGCTACCAGTTGATTTTCATCATCTACTATTTCTGTTATAATTAAACTAGGAATGATATGTCCACCTTTATGAAACTCACATTCTGTAAAAGCCGCCCCCATCTCTGTTGAAGCATAAGTAGAAAAAAGGTCAATAGGCCATTTACTGCGTATTCTATTAGCTAGAATTGTCGGTTCCAAATCAGCTGTTCTCAAAGCTTCTCCAATACAGATTACTCCTTCAACACTACTATTTTTATAGTCTATACCTTCTTTTTCCGCATAGTCAATAAGCTTTAACAAGAAAGAAGGCACGCCGATTAAATATTTAGGTTTATACTTTAGAATAGAATCCCATTGAAGCTGCGGAACTCCAGCACCTACTCGAACCACTCCGGCCCCCAATTTTCTCAACCCTAAAAAGTAAGCAAGTCCTGCCATAAACCTTCTATCTATAGTTGTCATTAATTGCACAACATCTCCTTTTTGAATACCTGCACACGCAAAAGATGTTGCTTCGTTAAAAGCCAAACGGTCAAGATCTTTATCAGTTAACCCGAAAGTAACAGGGTCTCCTAAGGTTCCAGATGTAGTGGCATAATCAATAATCTGAGTTTTATCGACACAAAAGAAATCATCATTGCATTTCTGCAAATCATCTTTAGTTATCGTAGGCAGTTGTGCCAAATCTTCAAGTGTTTTAATTTGAGATATATCAATATTGAACTCCTTAAAAAAAGACTTGTAAAAAGGGGAGTTGCTTTCAGCGTATATCAAGGCATCTTTCATCAATGATTCTTGCTGCTTCTTAATCTCTTCTGTTGATTGATATTCTATAAACGATTTCCCTTCCATTTCTTACTTATTTTTTTGAGGTATTCTTCTATTTTAGTAACAGCTACCTTTGTAGTTACTTCCTTCTCTAACGCTATTTTAAATTGCTTTTCAGCTTCTTCGTATTGCTTATTATTATAAAAATAAACACCTGCTCTATAATACACCAACCAATATTCTGGATTTAAATACTGGTAGTCTTTTATAACCTCTGTGGATAAAACCTCTTCTTTGTTGATGGCACTTTCAATTATTCTGTCTTCCATTCTAAATTTTTCGTAATCCAAAAAAGCAGCTGTATAAAGAAAAGGAGATTTCTCAATAGAAAGGCTGTCTATTGAAAAAGAGAATGGCTCGTCAAAAGGTTTTTTAAATATCTCATTCAAATCATAGGCTACAAACGTTCCCAACTGATAAGGACTAGAGGAAACCCATACCATTCTTTTTTCTGGTTGAAATACAATCCCATGATGAGCTAAAAGTTGATTCAACGCTTTCTCATTGCCATAACCAATTTTCTTATTGTTCAAACCTTCTGTATTTCTAAGAATCTCAACCATTTTCTTGGGTGATAGTTTTTCTTCTTCTTCCAATAATTCATTCATCTTGTCCCAACGATACTTGCTATGACTTTCTTCTATGTGCTTTCTATTTCTCTTATCATCAGCAAACGCATCACTTTGAAAGTGATTAGAACAAATTAGAGAACTAGAGTTAGGCATCTCATAAACGCCCATTTTATGAGGTGCTATTTCAATTATTATTGCCTTTTTATCCTCTGCACTACCTATGAGCAAAGACTCAGAAACAAACACCTCTTTATCCTTAGCAATAGCGATAGCTTCTTCTATATTTGAAGCATATTGTAGAATTTCACGTGCAACGATTGAGATAGGTGTCTTTGCTTTTAGTGGAATCGTAGACTTACCTGCATTCAATGTAACTGTAAGTCCTTTTTCATTCATGCCCGAAACAACCCCAATCATTCCCGGCCAACTATACGACATAAAAGCATTTCCAATATCTGGTTTTACAAAAGAAACAACCTTGTTTTCTGCAAAAGCATCACCAGCATAAAAATCAAAATTTCTACCAATTAACAAACCTCCATCTTCTGAATTTTCTCCCCATACCGCTAAAGATGTACAGCCTACTAATGCCAGGTCTTGAAACGCATGTCCTATGTCATGAGCACCGTGCAAATACAAATTTCTATTAAAAGCATCCCCTAGATAATCAAACCTATTGGTAGCATATTTACTAATCCCTAAAATCTCCGTTTGGTATTCTTCAGGTATATATCGGTATAAATGTCGATTGTAAAACTTCAACATCTTAATTAACATCTTTTGTCGAAATCCACCAGGTACAATTTCTTCTACTTTAGAAAAGAAAACTGTTTCTTGTTTCTGATATAAATTCTGAGTTAATGCACCTGTTTTAAGTCCTATTTGATAAGGGTCACCTGCTACATAGAGTTCCCATAATTGCTGTTTATTTTTGAGTAGAAAAGCATTGTTACTCAAACTAGTACTATCTGTTAGCTTTATAACTCTAGGAGCTAAAGTATCATAAACCGAAACAGTGGGAAGAACTTTTAGACCTTTATTGACTCCACAGCTTAAACAAAGGAAAAAGATGAGGAAAAGAGAAAAAAACTTGTTATACGCTGACTTCATACTATCAAAGATTCCATTTTTTAATAAATTCCTCTTTATCCAACATTTCCATGCAGGTAACAAACGCTCCGATTGTAACTCCCATTATTCCGTGCATTCTAATATTTTGACCGCTGAAAAACAAATTGCTTATTTTAGACCTTGGTGATATGAATGTTTTCATAGGATTGTTTGCATCCTTTACAAAACCATACATATTTCCATTTTCAGCACCAATAAAGTCGCGGTAGGTTAGGGGAGTAGACGTATAAATGCGTTCAACAGTCTCCGAAATAGAAGGATAGACTGTCTCTAACCGTTTCATAATTCTAGCCACTTTGTCCTCTTTAAACTTCTCATAGGAATCACTTCTAAATTCTTCCTTCTTAATAGTTGAAACATTATAGGTTTCAGCCCAAGGTTCCACTTCTGAGAAATCCATATAGGTCATTACAGTTATTCCAGACGCCCATTTTTGATTGGGTTCATCCACATTCATAGAACTAACTACTAAATGTGGCCATCCTTCATCACATATTCCTTTTGTATCCCATATATCACCAACACTGTTGTAATGATATCTATTATAGTTTTGATAAGGTAAAGAGTCCTTTTTCAAAACAATATATGTTGAAAAGACAGAAGTTACCTCTTCAAGACTTTTTATTCTCTTTATAAATGGTTTAGAGAAATGTTGTTCCCCTACCATTTTAAGGGTTTGTTTTAAATTAAAATTAGAGATAAACTGTGTGCCCAAATAACGTTTGCCGGATTTAGTCTCACAACTCTTAATATGTGTTCCGTTATACTCAAAAGACACTACCTCAGCATTTTTGTAAACTTCCCCTCCGTATTTTTTCAATTCCTTTATCAATAGCTTACTTATCTGACTTCCCCCGTTAATACATCTCCAAGCACTTTGAATATAAGAATTAACGGTTAATGCATGAACATACAAAGGAGTCTTTTCCTTACTTGCTACATAGAGAAAGTTTGACCCCATTAACACTGCTTTTAGCTTTTCATCTGTTGTTATTTCATCTAAAAAATCACTTAACTTATAAGAGGTTACCTCGTCATTATAACCATTTCCAACCTCAAAGTTATACATGGGAAAACTATTGCAAATCTCTTGAATCTTATTACAATAAGTTCGTAAAGCGTTTTCTTCTTTAGGAAAATGAATCAACAACTGTTGAATGAAATTTTCATAGCCTTGAGCGTGTGGATATATGGTAGAATCTCCTCCAAAAGAAATCAAATCAAAACCATTTTCCTCCATTTTATGAAGCTTTAGTTCATCCATGATACCCAAAAAACTCAAATACTTATTTAAGTTTTGTTCTGTTCCTAAACCTCCAATATAATGAACTCCCGTATCAAATATTTTCTTGTCTCTTGAGAATGTTTGCAGATTCCCTCCAAATTGACTGTTCTTTTCAAGCACACAAACAGTTCGTCCCTCTTTGGCTAAAATCAAAGCAGAAACCAAACCACCCATTCCGCTTCCAACAATTACTACGTCGTATTCCTTTTCCATCCTTTTACAACTTCCAAATCTCTAAAAACTCATTCTCTAATACTCGCTCATAATCCGGCGCTAAGGAAAGAGAAACACCTTCCTTTTTCAACAAAATCACTTTGCTAAACTGCTTTATATACTCCAAAGGAATCACTTCATCCAAATTACTTATTAAAAGGGTTGCTGATGGAACTACTTCTAGAGAATCCCAATACACTAACTTTCTGATTTGATTCACATAAGTGTGTTGAGCAACTGATCTTCTTTCCTCATTAGAAATAAAACTAAATACTTTTCGCTTGCTCTGTTGTAGAACTAATAATAAATCTAGCTGACCTAAATCATTGCCAACGTGTACTATAGTATCTTTACTACCAAGTTGTTTATTCAGTTCATAATAATGATAACTGTATTTCTCAAAATCCTTTTTAACCTCTTTTACAATCTCAGGTTTCTTATATAGATAGGCTAAGAACAACTTCTTTTTAAAATAATTAACCCCTTCTAAATTTTCGCGTATAACAGCAAATTCCTTTTTAAAAGAACGCCCTATCAATTTGGTACGCTCAGAGTAGTTTTTTCCAAAGCTATCATCATCAAAAGCAATGCGCTTTCCAATGGTCGTTATGATATGTCCATCATATATAACAGTATCTCCTTTTGGAATTGTCTCTGAATTTCCGTGAATATAAACAGGAATAATATCTAGTTGTAATTGCTCTGCGAGAAAAAACGCACCTTTATGGAAACGCTGAATGTCATTTGTCCTAGAGCGTGTTCCTTCAGGGAAAACCATCAATGAAAAACCAAAATCCAATTGTTTTTTAAGATGATCTACACTACCGTCTATTCCTTCAGAAACAGGATAAAAACCTGCTGACTGTACAGCCTTTCCAAATACAGGAGAACGATATACCCAATCATTGACCAAGAATGCTACTTTGTTGTGTACCATACCACCCATAACTAAAGAGTCTAAAAACGAAGTGTGGTTTGCTATTAATATAGCAGGTTTTTCAAATCTTTCATCATATGGATTTTTAACTTGTTTCAATACAAAAGGATTCGAATATAAAACCGATTTCATATACATTCCCATTCCCTTTCTGAAAACAATCATCTTTCGCTTTTCAGACCAAGGCATAAGAATCATAACAAGTCTGATTACAAGAGAGTAAAAAGCTCCACAAAGTCCAAAATAGATAAAAGACAAACTACTGTGAAGTAACAATCGCAAGCTAATAGGAGACTTTCCTTTTCGTTGTCTATTCGTAAAACAGATTCTAAAAATATAAGGATATAACACAAATGAAATCAAAGCTGCTACACTCATCCCTATTATCGAAACCAAAGAAATAGATTTCAGAGCAGGATGTTTAGCAAAAACCAAAGTACCAATGGCAAGCAAAGTAGTCAATACCGCTAATAAAATAGAAGCTCTATAGAGAGGCATTTCATTCTTACCTGTGGTATATTCTTTTTGAAGAGCAGAGGTCATAAATATAGTGAAGTCAACACCTTGTCCAAAAATAAGCGTACAAACAATCGTGCTAAAAATGGTGAATTCAATATTAAACATCCCCATTAATCCAGCTGTAATAAACCCAGTAATTACAATTGGTATCAAGCCTACCAAGGCAAGTTCAATTCTTCTATAAAAAAGCCACATGATTCCAAAAACAGCAATGATAGAATAGTTAACTAGGCTATTGAAATCCTTAACAATATTGCCCAAAAAAGCCTCATTGATTTCTTTGCGATCTATGACCATAAAGCGTTCTGTATTGGAAAACTCACTAATAAAATCCGCTCTCTTATCTTCAGATACTTTCACCAACGTGCTCACCGTGTAATGTCCTTCCTTTTCCGTATAGAACTCTTCTATGATCTGTGGGTTTAATGTCTTAAAAGCCATCATATTTAAAGGCTTATACTCTCTTGAAAGAATGTCATAAAAAGGTTGGTAAGCTTCTTTGTTAAACCCGAATGACTCTCCTTGTTTTTGAAAAGATTCTTCTATCGTTTTTCTATTTTTTCTATCCCAAAAGGCATTCCATCTCGCTATCTTTTCTTCTTGTTTTTTTTGAGAAACCACAAAATCTCCTAATGTGCTAAATTGATTAATGAGACCTTCTTCTTTTGCCTCCTTTAGACGAGCATATAAAACGCTATTTTCATCTAAAATCACATCTAAATCAGTACCGTAGCAAGTAAGATAAAGCGATTTACTCTCGCTGTTTAAAGACTGTTCAAGCTTTTGCTCTGCCTGTTTTAACTCTTCAGGAAAATAGTTAAGGGTTGAAAGGTCATTGTTGAAACCTACTTTATTTATGAAAAAAGCGCTGATTCCAAAAGTCAATAAACAAATTCCAAGTACCCATTTATTTGTGTCAAAAGGAAAATTAGCAATTCGATCCAATACCTTTATTCTAGAAGCCGAAGCAATTTCTTTTTCAGAAGGAGTATATAGCTGTGGTATTAATAACAATGAAAACACACCAGCTCCCATAACTGTTATGGCTGCAAAGATTCCCAAATCTCTAAGCGCTTCAGAATGCACAAACACCAAGCATAAAAATGCAATAGCAGTCGTAGTAGCACTCATCATAATTGGTTTTGTTATATCTTGATATAAGACCCTGATATCACCACTGTGTTTATAATGAGTTAAAATATGCAGAGCATAATCAATCGTAATTCCAATCAAAATGGCACCAATACTTAACGAAATAGCCGAAATAGCATCTTTGATAAAATAAAGTATAAACAATGCTATGATAGCACTTATAGCAGTTGGTACAAGGAGTAAAAAGGGAATGTGTATTCTCCTATAGAAAAGCATCAATAAAAGCATCAACACACTAATAGATATAACAACTGTCTTTTGAATATCCTGCTTGATTTGGTCTGCATTCGCAACCGCTACAAAAGAGGCTCCAAAATAATCAATACTTACCCTTTTAGCGTAATCTTGATTCAACTTCGCTTTTAGATTATTTAACTTTTGAATAAAAATGGAATTGTTCTTCGTTTCGCTTCCTGCATATACAGGATCAATAAACAAGAACAACTTAGTTTCATTCTTATCGAATAAAAAACCATCAATAATGTGAAAGTCACCTCCAACATTCAACTGTTGTAGTTTTTGAAGTGCTATAAACCCAATTCCGAAAGGGTCTTTTTGAATAAAATCTTTAGAAACCAAAGAAGTCGGAGATATTAAACTTCTATAGTTAGCAGCAACAGTTGGTGCAATACTATCTATATGAACCTTATTGTCCAATAACTTATAATCATTCTCCTCCAAGAAAAGAGGAAGGTGTTCATAAACAAAGGAAATCGTTTGCTGAATGCTTGAATCATCCACCGTTCCTTTTATATTCTTAACAAATCTTTTTTCTGATTGTAAACTATCGAGGAAACCCGTTGCAAGAGCAACCATCTCATCTGTAGAACCCTCTGATTCTCTTTCGATGATTACTGTGATTTTATCTGAGAACTTAAGTTGATCCAATAATTTTACAACGACATTGGATTCCTCGCTTTTTGGAAGAATCCGCGTAATATCTTCCTCAAACTTGGTGTTCCAAGCTCCCCAACCAGAAACTAGTAGTAAGAACAACATACAAGAATAAAACAAGAATTTATTCTTTTGTCCCCACTGATAAATCTTATAAAACCAATTTTCCATTTTTTATCGATTCTTATTCATTAAAACGAGTAAACCATAACTCAATGTTCCAAGTGTTGCACTCATTAAAAGCGCTAAACTAAAACTTCCCACTACATATTGCATCAAGTGATTGGATACGGTATGAAAATTAAAATCTGTGAACTCCGCTTTAGCTGCTGAATTTGGAATTATAAAATAGCCAATCTGCAAAGAGGAATAAATAATGATAGGAATCATAGGAGGAATACTGATATTAGAAAAAGCAAACGCAAGAGGTTTATTAAGCCGTAAACTAATAGCCAAAAACAAGGATAAAAAGCTATGCAAGCCCCATAGAGGAGTTAATCCAATAAAAGTACCCAATGCTATGGAAGACGCTTTAATAGCCGCAGAATCTCCACTTCCTAGAATATCTTCTTTTACAAAACTCTTAAAACTTTTTTTTTTAAAACCCTTTACAAAATTCCTAGGTATGATATAAGTTAATGTAATGATTACCAATACCGTATTCAATATGCTTATTCTAGTAAAATCCTTAAAAGGTCTAAAGTGTGATACTCTTTCAGAACTATCATACAACACGCTAACAGGTATGTTTTTTACTTTAACCCCGCGCCAAGCAGCACGAACAATTATTTCAATCTCAAACTCAAACTTAGTAGTAAAATACTTTTTGGCAAGTTTATTCAAAGGATACATTCTATATCCAGATTGGGTGTCCGTAAGGGAAATACCCGTTTCAAACCAGAACCAAAAATTAGAGAACTTATTTCCAAAACTACTCTTTTTTGGAATGCCCTCTTGATTCATATTTCTTGAACCAATTAACAACAAAGGTTCTTCTTCAACATGGTCTTTCAGCGCTTCTACAAAAACGGGAATATCACTTGGATAATGTTGACCATCGGAATCTATAGTAATTGCGTAAGAATAACCTTGAGTTCTTGCATATTCAAGCCCCAACCTCAACGCAACTCCTTTTCCTTTATTGGTTGGCTGATTTAAAATTGTTAGAGAATCTTTGTACTTAGACAAAATGGAACTAGTAGAATCTGTAGAACCATCATTTACAACTATTACGTGTGAAGTATATGCTAAAACTCCATCGAGAACTCTCTCTAAAGTTTTATCATTATTATACGTTGGGATAAGCACACAAATTCCCCTTTCATCAATTTCATTGGTTATCGCAATAAGGTTTTGTGTTCCCATTCTATTATTGTTTTATTGCAGCTTTGCACGATCACTCTCTGTAAAGCTTTTTGACTCTTTTGCATATTCCTTTATCCATTCTTTCAAGACTTTATTCTGATCTTTAAAATGGAGTACTATAAAATCCTTGTCTGATTTTATATTCTTATTATACTTGACAATTTTTGGTAGGTTCTCTTGAAGTATTAATCGAACCATCCTATATTCTACATTATTTGGTTGTTGCTCTATAGCTACTTCTAACTTTCCTGCTCCTTCTTGCATCAACTCTTTTTTCTTCTTTAACTGTTTTTCATATTTAGCTAAAGTGATTAAAGCGGCTCCTTCATATACTTCTCGTTGCGCTGAATTCTCTTTCAAACTCGTCGTCTTATTATGAAATTCTTTTGCAGACTCTACGTTCTCTCCAGCTCGTTGAAAACTTTTTATCAATGAATCTGAGGGTTGTTGAAAAACACTAACAAGACTAATAAACCAAAGAAATACTATATTCATCGCTTATTTTATTTTTCTAAATAACTACTATTCATCTTAAAAGCAGTTACTCCTTTGTGGGTTATACTACTCTTGACTTTAAATGTAGAATCCAATTCATTAACAGTAAAATCTAATCTGATACTGTTTGAATCAAAAGGATTTATCAACGACATAAATTTAACATTTGAAACTTGTTGCATAAAAAGCTGTTTCTCAAAAGTGTTTTCAACGATGTCCTTTACAATTTGCATCATACAAACACCAGGCATTACAGGGTTCTGTGGAAAATGTCCTTCAAAAATGGAGTGATTCTCATTTAGTAGAATCACAGCTGAATAAGAATCTCCTTCTTTTTCAAATTGTTCTACGCTATAAAACTCTTTCAACATCATATTTATATAGTTGTCATTCAGTTCACAAAACTAATTAAAAAAACGGTATGCTTAAATAAAATCCTAATACAGCGTACAACTCTTTGCTTTCATCATCAAAATTCTAAAATCTCAATATATTTTTTTGCTATAATATTGTTGTAGACAACGTTTTTTAGATAATTATATAAAAAAACCGCACTGAATGCGGTTTTCCAAAACTATTGTCTCCTCTAAAAATCAATGGGAATTAACTTTATGTTGAGTGGTAAATTGAGATGTTCTATTTCAATTATCCCTTTGACCTCCTCTCCAAACTTATATCGAACTTTTGGTTTGTAGGTTTTAGAATAAATCACTTCTCTTACCTCCTTATCCTTTGTATTTACAATTATAAAAGATTGTCCTTTCTTCTCTTTCGACTTATAAACGATTTGACTTTCATTCACTGCTTTTTCAATTGGTTGATATTGAGATCTTACCAAATAACCAAAGTCATGAGCCAACATATTTAGAACTATTTTCTTATTCAAATCAGGCATCACATAATTCGCCTTATAACCTTCTTTATAAATAGAAAAATCAAACAAAGTATTTCCAAAATCAGATGTCAACACTATGCGATGTTCTTCTTCGTTCATGCGCTTGACGATTAGCATACCGCTAAGTTCTTTTTTAAAAACTTTTACTTCTGCCCTGAAAACGTGTTCTTCTCCAATAGTCGCAAACACGGCGTTTTCTACGGTTTCATCATTAGAGTTGTAATCCTTTTTTGAATCTACCGGACCTTGATAAACGCTACAACTGGAAACTAAGATTATTAATAAACTAGTTAGAAAAACTTTTCTCATCGATCTTCGTGTTCAGCTTCTTATTTACAAAAACAATTCTAGTGTAATCAGCAGAGGGTTCAATCAATTTCACTTCACTAACTGTATTCTGTCCTTCGTCAAAATACAATACTATTTCACTGATATACTGACTTATCTCTTTGTTTATAGGTTTCATCTTTGCGATTCGTCGCTTTTTATCCATGAAATAACGGATAGAAAATTCCTTCTCATCAAACATCTGTCCGCTAACGCTTGATACGATTAGATTATTGATTTTTGCAAACTTTTTATTATTTCCTAAATCAATATTGTTCTTCTTGCCTTGGTCGTTGATACTTATTTTCTGATTGTTAAACAACACGCTATATGCAATAGGACTATTGTATTTCCACAGTAATTTATTGGGAATAGACAATAGCATTTTGCCTTTAGATTCAATCTCTTTAGACATAAAACTAATGTTTTTATACTGTATGAAATCGGTGTCTATCGTTTTTATTTCTTTGTTCTTATTGCTAACCTCCTTATTAAAAGTTTCTATTTGAAGTTTTGTCATAGGTACTTCTTGAGCATAACTTATTGCAATACTCATTACACACCATACTAACAAGGCATAAAATTTTTTCATATCTATTTATTTAATAATTCGTCTATAGTAACGAATCTATAATTATCTACACTCAATTGATTTAATAACAATTCTAATGCCAATACACTTTTTAAAGAAGTATCATGCATTAAAACAATGTCACCCGACTTCACTTTTTTATAAACACGTTCAAAGATAGCCTGCTCCGATTTTAAAACAGTATCCAAAGAACGATTGTTCCACCCTATAACTTTATAATCAAACCTCTTAAGGGCTTTTGCAATTTTTGGGTTTGTAACCCCAAAAGGTGGTCTATAATAGTCAGGTTTAAAGTTGAATTGTCTGAAAAAAACCTGCTCACAGCCTTCTATTTCAGAAGAAACTTCCTCTACAGACAGAAAACCCATCTTAGTAGGATGTGAATAACTGTGATTACCTAAGCAATGCCCTTCCTCGAAGATTCTTTGTGCGATTTCGGGGTGTTTTTCTAATTGAGTTCCAATGCAAAAGAAAGTAGCTTTCGCATTGTGTTTTTTTAATAAGTCTAAAACCTGAGGAGTAAAATTAGTAGGGCCATCATCAAAAGTTAACGCAATAGTGCGGTGCTTTGGATAAGGAGATTTTGAAATAATAGGCGTAAAAAAGCTTAGGCGAACATCAAATGAACCCCAAGATAAAACACCTATAAAAAGAAAAGAAAGAAGTGATAGCCACCAATAAAAGCTATTATAAAGCAGTAGTACTGCTAGTATAAAAAACAGTATATAGATGATTTTTCTCAGCATTTTTTTAATAATATCAAACTGTGGTCTTTGCCTTCAAACTGATTGTATAAAAGCGTGTACTTTTCATTGCACACTTGTTTTTGGGCATGTTCTGCTGCCAACAACAATCCAAATGCAGAAGCTGTATGATGATGTCCCACATATCTTTTATACAGTACTTTTTCTGCCGTTGGAAATAAGGATTCAAACGAAGAAAAGTATTCTTTATCAACGGCTAATTCACAAGAACCTAAAAAGAGAGATCCAACCTCTTGAATAGCTATGTTATTATCAGACAAAAACGTTTCTATTCGGTTTTTATCCATTGTATTTTCTATAGAGATATCTAGTATTTCTGCATAAGATTTCTCTGTTGCTTCTTTGTTTAAAAAAAAGAAAGTAGCCCCCTCAGCAGCATTTACACCTGATTCAAACAATTGCTCTTCTGTATTTATCTTTTCTGCAATTTGTAAATTCTTGTATGTAGAAGAACCAACCTCATCTATACCACCAACTAAGGCATTTTCTAATTCCGATCCTTTTATTTGTAAAAAAGCGTCCAACAAAGCCGATTCAAAAGAACTATTTTGATGAACATACGTAAAATTATATCCTTTACAGCCCATTTGCAATGCAATCTGTCCTCCAACTGTATTGTGTGTAGATTGAATAAAAGCAGTAGGTGTTAAGTGGTTTTCATCGTTTTCTAACAACAGTTCTAAAAACTTTTCAGAATCGATCAAACATCCTAAACCAGTTCCTGTTATTATAGCATCGGGAGTTTTAATATCGGATTCTTGCAATGCAATTTTTGCGGCATACATACCCATTTTTACTCCTTTACTCATTCTTCTAAGCGAAGCAGGAGGCATTAAATCCTTATAACTTGGTTGTTTGGCAAGATTTATACCTTGTTGTATTTCAAGCATAGTTGAAAGGTCGAAATTCCTCGACTGTTCTTGAATGCTAACAGAGCCCAAACCGTTAATATAGATAGTATTTTTACTCATAATTTCTATGCCTTTGAGAAAATTACAGTGGAACAATTTCCTCCGAACCCAAATGAATTAGACATTACATGTTGCAATGGCAAATCCAAAGTTTCTGTTTGAGGTTGTATGTTCAACTCTTCCATAGGTGTTTTGAAATTTAAATTTGCAAAGACTTTTTGATGTCCAATTGCCAACAAACTGTATACGGCTTCTATAGCACCCGCAGCTGCTAGTGTATGTCCTGTATAAGGTTTCGTTGAACTGAAATAAGGAACTTTATCAACAAAGATTCGCTCAATAGCTCTACCTTCTGACAAATCGTTATTAGGTGTTGCTGTACCATGTGCATTGATATAATCTATTTGATTTGATTCTAATCCTGCCATAGTCAAGGCTTTTTCCATAGCCAAATAAGCGCCTTCTCCGTTCTCAGAAGAGGCTGTTTGATGAAAGGCATCATTCGCATTGCCATATCCGCTTACAACGCCTAAAATGGCTCTGTTTGCGTTTCTAGCTATCGATTCTTTTTCAATTACTATATAGGCTGCTGCTTCTCCTAAATTCAATCCTTTTCGATCTTGGTCAAAGGGACTGTTTAATGAGTCTGACAAAATCATCAGTGTATTAAAACCGTTTATAGTGAATTTGGAAAGTGCATCTGTGCCTCCCACTATAACACGATCTAATTTACCTGATTTTATCATGCGGCATCCCATCATGATAGCATTGGCTGCTGAAGAACAGGCAGTACTAATTGTACTAACATATCCTTTAAGTCCTAAATAGTTTGCAATTTTGTCTGTTGAAGCACCTGCTTCTTGACTCGTGATGTATTTTACAACTTGAGGGTTTGTAGCAAATTCTGTATAATATCGCTCTATATAGTCCATACCTCCAACAGAGGTCGAAGATATTAATCCAGTTCTACAGTCGTTTATATCTTCTATGGAAGCATTTTCAACTGCTTGTTTTGCTGCATAAATTCCCAATAAAGTTGTGCGCGTATAGTTATCATTCAAATCCATTTGTAGGCTTTCTTCTAACTCCTTATCTGTTAGTTTGACTTCGCCAACTTGTATTTGATCTTTGTAAATAGAATCGAAAAGACTTAAACGCCCTAAACCAGATTCTCGTTTTAACAAAGCTTCTAAATTTTCTTCTACACTTGTTCCTATCGCAGATACGATCCCCATTCCTGTGATAACTATACGCTCTTGCATCTTTATTTTGTTCTATGAGCCGCAATATAAGCTGCCATGGTTTCTATTGATTGGAAAATCTCACGTCCTTCTTTTGGATCGCTCAATTTGATTCCATAATCTTTATCCATTAAAACTATCAATTCGAGTGCATCGATAGAATCTAATCCTAATCCATCACCAAATAAAGCATCTTGATCTCCTATTTCTGAAAGTTCAATGTCTTCTAAATTCAATACTTCAATAATCTTAACCTTTAATTCTTTCTTTAAATCTTCCATTTCAATTAAATATATTTTGTAATTCTTCTATTGTATGTTGTTTATTTCCTTGTTTTTCTACGAGGTAAAAAACGAGTTTATATCCTCCGTCTAAATAATCTACCCAACCGCATATTACGCGATTTACTCTATTTGTTTCAAACATATATTGGGTGTAATTCCACATGGTTTCGGCATCAAACTTTTCACTTATGAAAAAGGCGTTTTCTCCTTGCAAAGTATGTCGAATACTAATCTCCGCTAAGCATATGTTTGCCAATGTATATACAAAGACAGCGGGACTAGGATAAAAATTATCTTTATCGCTTATTGATTCACAGTGATTTTTATCAGATTCTAAACTTGAATTTGAATTGCTCAAAACCAATCCCACATCTAAGTTAGGTTTTTCCAATTCAATGTTCTCCAAAAGCACTTCTGAACCTATAAAAGCCAGTTTACTCAAGGTATCCATTTTAAAAAACTTAGGATATGATATGTTCTTTTCTCTGTAATAAGCTTTCAACAAATCATTCAATTCAATCTCTTCAGATTCCTTTGAAAAAAGAATTTCTCCATTTCTCTTTATCTCTCCAGCCTCAATTGAACACCAATGGCTGATATACACAGTACTAGTATTCATTTTCTAAAACTTTTTTAATTAAAAGTGCTGTGTTTGATCCACCAAATCCCGAAGCTGTTTTTAATCCAATTTTTAAATCTTGTTCAATAATACTGGTAGTAATATTTAAGGGAATAGAAACTCCAAGTTCTTCAAATCCTTTGGAAATGATTGTCTTATTATTCTTCAAACTCTCCATTAAAACGATTAGTTCCAACAAACCTGCTGCTCCTAATGTATGTCCAAAATAAGCTTTTAAACTGTGAACTGGTTTTTCTGCAAGTCCACTTCTATCAAAAGCAATGGCTTCCATCTCATCATTGTAAAGTGTAGCGGTTCCATGTGCTGAAACTACATCAATATTTTGAGAAGAAATCTCCGCTTCACGCAGAGCGCTTTGAATACTTAAATACAATCCTTCTCCCGTTCTTGAGGGTCCTGAAATATGATTGGCATCTGCAATGGACGCTTCTCCTAGTATCTCAAAACTATCTTTGTTTTTTATTTCTTTACTCACATATACAGCAGCTGCTGCTTCTCCCAAATTAATTCCCGTTCTTGATTTATCGAAAGGTTTACAAACTTCCTTACTCATCGCTTGAAAACTTGAGAATCCCGATACCACAAATGGAGTAATTTCATCTAATGCCAATACAAAAGCATCTTCAAATTGATTCATTTGAATTAAACGCTTTGCTGTTGCAACAGCCATTAAACCCGATACACATGCATTACAAATAATAATTGGTTGGTTCTTGAATCCAAAGTGTGTAGTAATTTTCGAAGCTAATAAAGAAATACTAGCCCCGTTTAAATTTCCCTTTTCTAGTTCTTGTATGTTTCCTTTGGTTGTAGCAATGACTAAAGCAGTTCGTGAACTTATTAATCCTTTCTCTACAATAGGGTTTAAGGTAATGAGTGCTAATTTCTCTAAGCGCGTATATGTATTGGAATCTAAATTTAAGTGTGCAAAGGTTTCTTCTATGATATTCTCTTTAAAGATTCCTGCGCAAAAATCTTCAATTTCTCCGAGTTTCTCTATTTTTCGAATACCAGAGTCTCCCTTCGAAATCGCATTCCAAGTATCATTTATACCAAATCCTAATGGACTAAAGCAATTTGCCTTATTTATATAAACCTTCTTCATACTATAAAGCTCCTAAATTCTCTTTCCATTCATCGTAAAATGGAGGAATAGCTAGCGACAAATTATTGTGTTTATCCAAAAAGACTTGAACTGTCTCTCCTGTACAAACCAGTTGATTTTCCTGATTTACAATTCTGTATTTAAAAATGATTTTAGCTGCTTTTGTCACTATATAAGTAGCGCAAATTTTTATTACATCTCCATATTTCAGAGTATGTTTATGACTGCAACTAGAAGATACTATTGGTGTCACATAACCCTCATTTAACATATCCAAGTAAGATATGCCATATTTTCTTCCAAAAGCTTCTCTTGCATCTTCAAAATAGGTAAGGTAATTCCCGTGCCACACTATACCCAAGGCATCTGTTTCATTGAATCGAACACGCGTTTCAACCTCAACTGTTAAACCTTCCATCTCTTTATAAAGATCTTTTTTTCTTATCATACCACAAAGCAATTGAGATCATTAATGAAGAAAACAAAAGTAGCAAAATAATCTCATACTTAATTTGCCATAAAGTACCCTGCCTTAGTAGAAGTGTATAGTAACCCTCCAATCCCCAATTCATAGGAGATAATTTTGCAATGTATTGCATTGCAATAGGCATTGCAAAAGTAGGTACCCAAACACCACTAACAGCAGCTAATATTACAACAAACGTAGCTCCAAAAGGTGAAGACTGTTCTTCTGTTTTAGCAAATGTTCCGAATAGTACTCCTATAGAAATAGCAGCTAATCCAACTGCAAGAGTTAAAATTGTCAAATTAAGCAATTGACCACCTATCATAAACGGCATTAAACCTATTAAAGGAAAGACATATCTACCTACTATTAAAATCAGATAAAACTGTAAAATACAAATCACTAAATAGGTTACTATTTTACCTGCCCAAAGAATAAATGTATTCGTAGGCATTGTATATAAACGCACTTTTGTTCCTTGGTTCTTTTCTTTGAGCAAATTCATTGCAAAAGGAACAATTATAAAAAATATAGCAAATAAAGACCAAGCAGGTACATTGTGTTGTACTGCATTTGGCAATACAATCAATTCCTTTTCTTGTGGAATGATTTCATTGAAAACCACTAAATTCTTTTGTTCTAAAAATTCGGAGTTTTCAGGTAAATCGAGTTGTTCTGCAAAAGCTTGGTAAATGAATTTATTTTCAATTCTACCAACAATTTTATCTATTGCACTCTTAATACCTTCTCTAAAAGCAATTTGCAATGCAGGATCAAAATAGAGACGAACTTCTTGTTCTGACTGCGATTCAACGGCTGTACTTGATTCTGAACTCTCTACTACCGCTTCCAAAACCTGCTCTACATTATTATCTATTTGCTTTTGAATATTAGATGTTAGGTTTGGTGGTATCACAATAGCTAGTTGATAATTTCCCTTTATTACTTCTTCTTGCAATCGATTTTCATCTAATTGTGTAACTCCATCAAGAGATTGAATAATCTCAAAACTACCAGATTGTGTAATTTCATCCAATACTTGTTGAGAAACTTTTTCCTTGTCATTATCAATGACTAAAACTTTCATCTTCTGATTGGTGATATTCTCATAAGTATTATTCTGTATAAGAGTAACGACAATAACAAGCACAACAGGCATTATGAACAAAACTGCCAATCCACCCAAATCTTTGAATAAAATCAAAAACTCTTTCCTTAGGGTCATGTAAAACTTATTCATGTTCCTTTAGGTTTACTCCAGTCAATGCTAAAAATGCGGCTTCTAGATTGGTTGTCTGTGTTTTTTCCATCAGCTCTTCACTAGACCCTAAAGCAAATATTTTTCCTTTGTCAATAATTGCAATGGTCTCACATAATTCTTGTACTTCATGTAGGTGATGAGAAGTATAAATAATGGTAGTTCCCTTTTTGTGTAGCTCTTTTAATAAATCGACTAAAATCAATCGAGACTGCAAATCAACTCCAACGGTTGGTTCATCTAAAAACAGGATAGAGGGGTTGTGTAATATACCTGCAATCAGGTTAACTCGCCTTTTCATTCCTCCTGAAAAAGATTGAATCGAACGATGTGCGTGTTCTTTTAAACCCAAATAATCGAGGTAATAATCAATGCTTTTCTTTAATTCTTTTCCTTTTAAACCATACATACTTCCAAAGTACAAAAGGTTTTCATAGGCAGATAGAGTAGGGTATAGGGCATATTCTTGTGGAACTACTCCAATATTTTGTTTTATCTGTTTTTCAAAGGATTCATAGTTTTTTCCTTCTATTAGTATTTTTCCTGTAGTGGGTTTAATCAATCCGCATAGCAAGGAAATCAAAGTTGTTTTACCAGCCCCATTAGGTCCTAATAATCCGAAAAATGCTCCTTTTTTAATTTGAAGATTAACATCCTCAACAGAGAAAAATTCGCTCTCTTTGTACTTTTTATAAATACCTTGTATGTCAATAATAGCATTCATTAAGTGATTGCTTTTTTAAGTTTCTTAAAAAACACTTCCTCTCTAGCTGCTAAATCGAATAATTCTTTAGATAGTTGTTCATAGACATCTTCTCCATTCTTTCTCTTTTTATAAACACGTGCTGCATTAACAGCAAAATCACGCCAAGAGTCCCCAATTTGAGTCATTTCTTTTGAAAAATCGTTTAATGAGGGCATGTTTAATTTCTGTGCGGCTTCTTGCAAAAATGCTGCATATATAAAGCGAAAACCTCCACCACCAGTACCAATTTCTTCTTGCATACGAACCATTTGAGCCAAGTAGTGATTCGCTTTGGGTACTCCATGTTTTTTAGGCCATTTTAAGATAGCTCTCGCAACCATTCGCATTCCTCTAACTCCAACGATAGGAACGGGTGCTAACATATCATTACAAGTTTTCTTAATAGCTTTTTTTATTGCTTTTTCCCAATCGATGTGATTGGGGATTTCAACTGGATAATAGATTTGACCTTTAGGTGCAAAAGCTCCTTGTGCAAATCGAACTTTCTCCAATTCTACTGCAGTTAACTTTGTTGTCGTTTCCATTACGGGATCACTTACCAAAAAATCACTACCGTTTTTTCCAAAAACCACTAGATTATGAGCGTTGAAATGGAATCGATATTCATCTGGAAAATAAGGCAGATGATAAACACCTACTTGTAAACCACATGGAATCCCGTTTTCAAGCGTATTTTCAAGTACTTGCTGTGCCTTTGTTTTATTTGAGAATTTTATGCGTTTTACTTTTAACCCCAAACGCTTTGCTAGTCTGTTAAAGATAAGACCTGGTAACGGTCTATAACTAATTGCAGGTGCATGGTTTACTTTTACAAAAGGTAGATAAACAAAAAACAATCCGGAACCAATTCCAAATGCCATAGGTTCACTGATTTCAATACCTTGATTGCTCAGTAAATTTGAAGCTACTCCATTTTCACAGTGGGCTGCTTGTCTATGTTTAAATTCTAATTCCATATTATCTCTTTCCAAATGTTTTTAATTCTTCTATAGTAATATTAAAAACAGTTGCATAACGCTCCAAAATAGAGCTGTTTAATTTATTGAATGTGGTTGGGTTAAAATGTCTTTTAACTCGCCATTTCCACAGTTTAACATAGGCTGCTAAAGTGGTTAAATCCATGCGTTGCAATTCCATATAATAAACAATTGGACTTACAATTCCTTGTTCTACTTGCTGCTTCGCTTCTTCTATTCTAACACTTATTGCATCTAAGGTTGCTTGTTGAACAATCGTTTTTGGTTCCCATCCCGCACTTAATGCCGTAACATATTCTCCTTTTTCATTAACTGCATAACAAAGCTCTTTTAGACTATTTTCACCTAAACTGCTAGTGTCTTGAGGTACTTCGGATTCTTTCATAACTATTGTTTTTGTAAAAAGAGATTCATCTCTGCTTCTAACAATTTTTCTTGATCTACATAACTACTAACTGCTATGACGCAAATTGAAAAACCTTCTCCATCCATCTTAGATATCAAAGTTCCTTCTGTTTGTATAGTTTGATCAACCTTTGGCAATTTGAAAACAGTGATTTTCTTTATTGAACTTATAAAACCAATCACATCAACATCTTGCCTTTCTTCTTGATTTTCATCAAAGAAAAAATTTTGACCTACAATAGCAGAACACGTTTGAGCTGCATTTTCAATCAATCCGCTTTCTGTTAATACTCCATCAACAATAAACAGATTATCCCTTTTTACTTCGAAATTAGTTGTAACGCTTTTCTGATTGATTTCAGTAATGATATCTACCATTAACATCGGACTGCGATGAGGCAAATAATTCTGTATTTCTATTACTTTATTATTGACTTTCATCTGTCTTAGCAATAACCGTTTTCATTTCACCAGCTGCGATTTTCTCTCCATTACAAAAGGTAGTGAGTTCTATTAAAGTCACTCCCAAGAATTCTTGAATAATTCTTCCGTGAGTAATAAGTTCTTCCCCAACTTTTGGAAGTCTATAAATGTCTATTTTCTTAATTGCTCCTATATAACCAGTAGGAGGTGTGAGCTTTTTTAGAAAATAATCATATCCCGTATGTAAAGCTACCGTTTGAGCCATATGTTCAATTATTCCGCTTTCGTGCATATAATTATTAACAACTCCAATATTGTTGCTAGAAACGCTTAATCCGGCTTCTATTTCTGTTTCATTAAAACTATAAAGAGCATCTACCATAACCAAAGGAGCTCTTTGTGGTATTAGCTCTAAAACTGTAGTTCGTTCAATTAATTCTTTCCTCATGATTAAACTACTTTTAAATAAGCATAGGCATAAGAAAAACGTCCACTCTCAGGAACGGATAACAAAATGCGATCTCCTGATTTAAGCTTGCCTGAATGAAATAATTCATCCAACATCAAAAAGATAGAAGCAGATCCTACATTTCCAACGTGTTTCAAATTCATAAACCACTTTTCTTTTGGAATCTCCAAACCTGCATCTTTAAACTTATTGTATAATGCATCCACAAAAAAATGTGAAGATACATGAGGTAAAAAGTAATCTATTTCGCTAACCTTTGTATTGTTCTTCAACAACGCCGAAGCCATACTCTCAACTCCTTTATCTAAAATATTATCATTTAAGATTTTTACGTCTTGCTTTAGCGAAAATACCGATTCAGTTAACCATTCTGCAGTTGTAAATTCACTCCAAGGCTTAATCGTTCCATCTTCTAACTTATCTCCTCCTGCATACATACAAGCTTCTAATTCAAAAGCAAATGAATAGAAATCCATCCATTCTATTTCTAATGAAGTAGTTTCTCTCGGTTTATTTTCCAGTAAAAAAGCACCACTACCGTCTGACAACATCCAACGTAAAAAATCCTTTTTAAAAGCTATGATTGGTGTTTCTTCTAGTTTTTTCAAATTGTGGACTTCTGCTTCAAAACGATTTGATTGCATCCATGTGGATACTCTCTCTGAACCTGTACAAACAGCATTCTCAGAATTTCCTGCTTTCACAGATAAATATCCGAATTTCAAAGCGTTCATTCCAGAACAACAAACACCAGATGAAGAATTCAATTCTAATGATTTTGTCTTCATCAGTCCATGAACCATTGCTGCATGGGATGGAAGTAAGCTATCAGGTGTTGATGTTCCACAGGATAACACCTCAATTGAAGACATGTCTAAATCTCCATCAAACAAGCCTTTAACTGCTTCTAAAGTTAATTGGGCGTTATTGTGTGTAACAACACCTTCTTTATTTAAAGCATAATAACGGTTTTCAATTCCGTTATTTCGCAATACTATTCGTCTTGCCTTTGAAGCTTGTGAGTCAATTTTTCCCAAAACATCTTCCATTTCGTCATTTGAAATAGGATTATTTGGTAAAAATTTAGAAACTTTAGTGATATAAACTTTTTCCATATTTTTATTTAACTCCTTCAAAATAAGTCTTATCCCTTCGGATTTTATTATAATTTATTGGGTAAGTAATAAGGTGAATTAGATGTACAATTGGCGAAATAAGCCATATTGCAACAAGTAAATACACATTAAAACACTTTAATAAAAAAGACCTCTTCTCAGCTTTACTATTCAAAATAAGATTTGACCAAATAGAAAATAGTCTGTTTGCCTTCTTATCCATAGAAACTAAAAAGTGTCGTATTTCTACTGCTCCTTGAGCTACTAAATTTGTTTGTAATTCTATATAATCACCTGAATCTAAATGATTCTGTATTGTTCTTCCAAAACGAATACTGTCTTCAATTTCTTCAGGAGAAATACCTGGTTTTGGAAATATTCCGTATAATTTTCTTTGTAAGCCTGTAAACATCCAATCTACTATTGTTACAATACTTACAAGATTTACATTTCTATCAACCAAAGCTATATTCCCTACTAAATTTCCTTTACACTGAATTAGTAATTCTTTCACTTTTTCTTGAGCCATTACCCACATATTCCTAGTACCACTTATTGTAATAATAGGGGTGTCGCGTAATAACTGTTGCGCTATTTCACTCTTTAAAAATGAATTAATAGGAATAGAAGGGGTTAAATACCATACTTGGTATCCTAGAATAATAAGGTCGTATTTTTTGTTTAAAATAGAATCTTTAGGTGGTAAAAAAGGTTGTTCTAACTGTTTAAAAGATTCTGGAAAAACACCAAAGAAATCCTCCTTCTTCCATGGAAACGGATATTCCTTTGTCATTTCAATCTCATAATAGTCAATCTCATATCTGCTAGAATCCTTTAAGGGTTCACACACACGGTCTAGAACTTTTTTTAATTGCCCTGTTTGACTATAATAAACTACTAGTACACTTTTCATATAAAATCCATTTATTTACTCGCTTTTGGTTTCTCCCAAAAATCGTAGTAATTAAACCATTGCAATGGATATTTCTTTAATATATTCGTGACGCTTGAACAATATGATTCCAATAAATGCTGTGCATCTCTGTGTTTTACTGATACACGTCGTGTATATAAATGATAATGAAGATTCTTTTCTTTCATTACATAAACACAAGCAACTGGCACATTCATTCTCGACGCAATACTAAAAGGTCCTGCAGGAAATAATGCATCCTCTCCTAAAAAACTTGTTTTTAGTGTCTTATTTCCAGGAAAATATCTATCTCCAGTGAAGCATATAATTTCATTGTTAGATAAGCAATTATTGATTTCAAAAATATGAGACAAATCATCCTTAACAACTATAAAGTTCAAATTCGTCTTAATAGAAATACTTTCAAAATAGTCTTTTATATGACTGTGCTCTCTATCGGTAGTAACCAAATGAATCTGTGACTTAAAATCAATATCTGCAAAGAAAAACTCAGCTACTTCAAAATTGCCAACATGTGCACTTATTAAAATTGCTCCTTTTTTTTCTTCTAATAAATCTTTTAATATTTCAATACCGTCAAAATCGTAAGTATATCTATTTCTTAAACCAAGTGAAATTGCCGTCTTATCAATCAAAACTTGTCCGAATCTAAAATAACTACCGTAAACTAAAAATATCGATTTAAAGAAATTAAATCCTTGTCGTTTATGTAAATAATAAAAAAGAGAACTATTAGATTTCCAAGCGGTTAAGGAATAATATAATGCAACAAAAACCAAAACACTATAAGCTATTCGTATGTTACATTTTTTAAGTAAAAAAACGAAAATCTTATACCCTAGTAGGTTTCCTTTTGATTTACCTTCCCATTGCGCCATGAATTCATTTAGTTTTTAGACATTTTACGTTCTATTAAATCGTAAAAATTTTGAAAAGTAACCAATTCTCTAAAATCAGCTTCTACTAATTTTACTCCAAAATTCGACTCTACTAAAACCACCAAATCAATATAGTCTAAACTATCTAAATCTAAACTCTCCTTAAGGTTATTATTTGCTTCAATAACCTCATTATCAACTTCAAACTCCTCTACTAAAATCTGATTAATTTTTTCTAAAATCTCTTCGTTATTCATCTTTAATTTATATTTTTCCAACAATCAAGGCAGAATTCGTTCCACCAAATCCAAAAGAATTCGACAAATATATATCAAATTTTTGTTCTAACGTTTCTTTAACAATATTTAAACGAGCCGAATCCTCATCAGCATTTTCAAAATTTTTATTAGCTGTAATAAAATTAGAATTCATCATTAAGGTTGAATAGATAATTTCACTAGCTCCTGCCATCCAACATTCATGGCCTGTAAGTGATTTTGTCGAACTTACAAACGGATTAGAATCTTTAAAAACCTCATAGATTGCTTTTGCTTCATTTGCATCTCCTAAAGGTGTAGAAGTAGCGTGGGCATTTATGTATTTTATAGAAGCTACATCGATTCCTGCATCGGCTATAGCTCTTCTCATAGCTGTTGCTGGTCCATCAACGTTTGGTGTTGAAATATGTCCTCCGTTAGAAGAAAATCCATACCCTAATACTTCTGCAACAATTGGTGCACCACGTCTTATAGCAGATTCATAACTTTCTAATATTAAAGTTGCTCCACCACCACTAGGAACCAATCCTGTTCTATCTCTGTCAAAAGGTCTTGAAGCTTTAGTTGGGTCTATTCCTTCCTCCGCAAAAACACCTAAACCATCAAAACTTGCCATAGCAAATGGATTAATTTCTTGAGCTCCTCCACAAATTATCATGTCTTGCATCCCGCTCTTTATCAAGGTATATCCCAAACCTAAAGCATGTGACCCACTAGCACAAGCCGCGCTAATTGTCATATTTATTCCTCTTAATTTAAATATCGTGGATAAATTCATTGTTATTGTTGAATTCATCGATTTGAATATTGCACCTGATCCTATTAAAGAAGTATCTTTTTTATCTCTAAAAATATCTACTGCTTCAACAACTGCTCTTGAAACACTGTCATTTCCATACAGTATTCCTACTTCATTATTTTCTAAAAAATCCATGGTTATACCAGCATTTTGCATCGCCTCCAAAGTAGCAACATAGGCATACTCAGTTTCTTCTCCAATGGACAATCTTTGTCTTCTGTTTAAAGTTGCCTTTAAATCAGGTCTTGGTACCATACCTGTAAAAGCAGATCTAAATCCTTGAATATGGCGTTCTTGATCATAAATAATCCCCGAAGTCCCTTTATAAAGTGATTGAGTGACATCTTCTATATTCAAACCTAAGCAAGAATATATTCCCATACCAGTTATTACAACCCTTCTTTCCATCTCATTATATTGTTTATGAATAAATTCCACCATTTATATTTATTACCTCACCAGTAATATAACTAGCTTTATCCGAAGCTAAAAATCCTACTAATTCTGCTACTTCCTCTGCTTTACCAAAACGATTTGCAGGTATGATCTTGACCAATTCTTTGGTATCTAAACTCTCTGTCATATCCGTTTCTATAAAACCAGGAGCTACCGCATTCACAGTAATATTGCGTTTAGCTACTTCTTGTGCAAGTGATTTCGTTGCTCCTACTATAGCTGCTTTTGCTGCTGAATAATTGGTTTGGCCTGCTGTTCCTTTTAATCCTGATACCGAAACTATGTTAATTACACGTCCATATCGATTTCTCAACATTTTTTGGATGAAGAATTGTGTAACACTGTAAAAGCCATTTAAACTAGTTTGAATGACTTTATTCCAATCTTCATAAGGCATCCACATGAATAATCCATCTCTTGTTATACCAGCATTATTTACAACAACCTCTACAACTGCTTCAGGATTAGCTTCAACCCAACGACTTAAAACTTCGGTAACTTCTATATGATTGCTTACATCAAATGGAAGTATTTCTCCTGTTGCTCCTAAATCTTCAACTTCCTTTAAGGTTTCTAAGGCCTTTTCTTTATTAGATTGATAGTTTATTAATATATGATAATCTCTAGTTTGAGCTAATCGAAGACAAATAGCTTTTCCAATTCCTCTAGATCCTCCCGTTACTAATGCTACTTTCATATTTCTAATTTTTTAAATAATCTTTGATTTCTTGAATATACGGATACATAATAAGATCTTCTTTAAACGCTGGTACTTTTGATCTCACTTCATTATACCATGCCAATGTTGAAGTCGTTAATTTGTCCTTACAATCCAAATAATCAATTGCTTGCGCCAAAGTTATTAATTCAATCGCAAATACTTCAAAACAATTTTCTATCACTTTATCACATAAAACAGCAGCATTCGTTCCCATACTAACAATATCTTGATTATCGTTGTTATTTGGAATGCTATGCACATACATAGAAGTTGATAATGCTTGACATTCTGCTGTGGTTGATGTTGCTGTAAATTGAGCTCCTTGCATTCCAAAATTAAAACCTAGCTTACCTAAATTAACAAATGGAGGTAATAACTCGTTGATTTTGGTGTTTAATAAATAGTTTAGTTGTCTTTCTGCCAACATAGCCATTCTAGTTACCACTAACTTCATCTTGTCCATTTCTAATGAGATGTAATCTCCATGGAAATTTCCTCCGTGATATACCTGCTTAGATTCAACATCTATTATTGGATTATCATTGGCTGAATTGATTTCGTTTTCCAATACTTTTTTCACTTCTAGAAGTGTATCGTGAACTGGTCCTAATATCTGAGGAATACATCTTATAGAATAATACTCTTGAACTTTATCTTTAAAAATAGCTTCTTGATTCGTTCCATTATAGAGATGTTCTTCACGTTTCTTAATCATTTTACTATCTGCTAAATGATTACGCATCAACTCTGCAATGTGTTGTTGCCCTTTATGCAATTTTGCTTGATTCAATTCTTTTGAAAAATGATCGTCATAAGCAGCTACTATTTCATTGATAGCACAAGCTATAGAAACAGACCAATTCATTAATTTATCTGCTTTGTACCAATTCAGTATTCCAATTCCCGTCATAACTGAGGTTCCATTCATCAATGAGATTCCTTCTCGTATATGAATTTCTATTGGTTTTAAATTCTCTAACTCAAAAACTTCTTTGGTACTTCTGCGATCCCCTTTATAAAAAACTTCTCCTTCTCCAATTAGAACTAATGCTAAATGTGCTAATTGAACTAAATCACCACTCGCACCAACACCACCATGAGAAAAAATTAATGGAGTAATTCTTCTATTTAAAAGTTCCTTCATCAATTGAATTACTTGGATATGAATTCCAGAATAACCCAAAGACAATGAATTTAAACGAGCTAGAATTGAAGCTCTAACCTGCTCTACTGATAATGGCTGACCTGTACCCGTCGAGTGACTCTTAATTAAATTATATTGAAGTTTTATGCACTCTTCATCTTGAATACGATATTGTGCCATAGGTCCAAACCCTGTATTCACACCATATATCACTTTATTTTTTGAAAAGTCGGAAAGAAAATTAAAACTGTCATCAACTCTTTTAATCAAACTATCTGACAAGGAGATTTCTTTATCTCCATTTAGAAAATTTATAAAATCTTCTAGTGATAAGTAACTATTTAGTTTACTCATTAATAGGCCTATTAATTATTTTTGTATTTAGCTTATGTTATTTACATTTGACGCAAATAAAATACGGGTCAAATTTAATACTATTAACATAATAATCACTATATAATGGCAATTGAAAATATCGATGTCCTAATTATTGGCGCAGGACCATCTGGGAGTGTAGCAGCAAGTTACTTGCATAAAATGGGGGTTTCTGTGAAAGTAGTGGAAAAAACAAAGTTTCCGAGAATTGTTGTTGGAGAAAGTTTAATTCCAAGAGTGATGGATAACTTTGACGAAGCTGGGCTATTACCTGCTTTATTGGAATATGATTTTCAAAAGAAAGAAGGTGCTCGCTTTATTCGCGGAAAACAAATCTGTCATTTTGATTTTAGTGATAAATTTTCTGAAGGTTGGGATTGGACTTGGCAGATTCCAAGGGCTGATTTTGACAAAGCTATTACAGATGAAATGCAACGAAAAGGAGTTGATATAGCCTTTGAAACTGAAGTGTTAAATATTGATTTTGAAGGTACTAAATCCATAGTAACTGTTTCTGATATAAATGGTAATACAAGAACTATACATGCTAACTTTTTAATTGACGCTAGTGGTTACGGAAGAGTAGTACCTAGACAACTAAAACTGGAGGCTAAATCAAAATTAAGTCCTCATTCAGCTATTTTTACTCATGTTGTAGATACCAACCGACTAGAAGGAGAGGAGGGAACAATGATTTCCTTCGATATTCTAGAAACAACAGTGTGGTTATGGGTTATTCCCTTTTCTAATGGTAATACTAGTTTAGGTATCGTTGGACCAACGGATTATATAGATTCATTAGGAGACGATACAAGAGAAGCTTTACAGAAAGCTATTCAATTGTCGGACTTTTACATAAAGCGCTTTGGAGATATTCCTTTTATCTTCGAACCTAGAAAGCTGTCTAACTATTCTGTTAGTGTTGAAAAAATGTTTGGAAATGGATATGTTCTAACGGGAAATAGTACTGAATTCTTAGATCCTGTATTTTCTTCAGGGGTTTGCTTTGCGACAGAATCAGGACTTTTAGCTGCAAAACTAGCTCACAAACAAATTCAGGGAATAAACGTAGATTGGAAAGCAGAATATGCTGACTATATAAATGAAGGTATTGATGTTTTTACTACCTACATCAAAGAATGGTACACCGGAAATCTACAAGAATTGTTTTTCCATCAACCTGAAAATCCTGAGGTGAAAAGAAAAATATGTGCTGTTTTGGCAGGATATGTATGGGATAGAGAGAATCCTTTTGTTCTAAAACACAATAGCGTTATTAAAAATATGGCTCATTTAATTAAAATGAATGACAATGATAATAAATAAAAAAAGCCCCCTTGAAATTATCAAGGGGGCTTTTTTTATAATGTTTTCAATTTAAAAACTACTTAGCTTCTTTAGCGATCATTTTCTCAAGTGTTTTAGCCGTTTTAGCAAATCCTTCTCCAACTCTTAGTCCATCATCGAAATTATTGAAAAATTGGTCTCCAGGAGCTTCTATTGCGTCTAATGTAACCAATAGAGTATTCATATCACTTCTTTTGAAAATTGAAATTCTGCTAGTTACCTTAGCCTTTTGCTTAAATGCGTCCCAACCTGGATAAATCCATAAAACATCTACAAGCATTACGTATTCACTTGTTGAATCATCTGTTACAAATTGAATATTTGTTTTATTAGTTGCTATACTAGTCAACAATTTTAGAAACATTGGTTGCCACATACCTAATCTGCTATCTCTCCATTTTGCTTCCCAATTATCTCCTACACCGTTTTGCTTCCCATTCAATTGCTTTTTCCTATCAGCTATATATTCTTCTTCAGTGAAATTAACTTTAAGTAATTTCAAGTTAGAATAGTCAAATTTAACTTCTACTTTGGAAGCTCCTTTTAAAAATTTAAAATCTCCTTCTTGGTTTTCTATCTTCTGAGAAAAACCGCTTATTGACATTAGAAATAGAGATATTAAAACAAATCTTTTCATATATACTAAACTATTAATATTTAAGGATACGAATGTATATATTAATAATTGAGTTTAAAAAATAGTCGTTATTTTTTATCGTAAATAAATGAAGTAAAGTCATTGTTGATATCTTTAAATTATCATAACATACTACAAATCAACTATAAACAACCCAAATTTCAATGATAAATAACAGTAAAATAATGCGTTGTTAATATCCAGTTGACAAAGATTGATTTTCAATGCTTTACAATGTGGTCTAATATGTTGATAAGTATCTAAAGAAAACAATAACTATTTTTTGTTTAATTCAATAAATTTTCAATACTCAAACCCGAATGAGATTTCAAAATTTATTTTCAATTACTTTTAGGTTTGCTATTTGTATAACTACACCTAGTTATCAACAACTATTAACAACTCGACTTATTATCAAATTTGTGTTGATATATGATAATGCATTTTTTTAAAATATTGTAAGTACATTATAATTAGGTATTTATATATATTACAAATGTTGATAACTTTTAATAAGTGAGCATTTCTATTATATCAGATAAAGTTATTGTAGATATTAACAAGCAATATAAAGAAGAAAGATCTTTTTAAAATTTTAAAATTTATTTATCTATTATAATATAGTGTTGATAACAAAAAATGAATTAAAAATTGAAATGAATTGTAAAATGAAATCTGGATTCATCTTTTATGATTTGATTGTCAGTCAAATTTTAATTTTCATTGTAACTTTGCTCTAGTTTTATTTAAAAAAAATTGAAAGTAATACTATGATATCATTTAACTATGAATTGGATTTTACGCTTGTTGATGAGGACAAATATACAAGTTGGATTGAAGCTATATTAGAATCAGAAGGTTTTATTGAAGGAGAGATAAATTATATATTTTGTACTGACGAATATCTACACAAGATTAATGTAGATTATTTAGATCACGATACGTATACTGATATCATTAGTTTTGATTATACGGAGGGGAAGATAATTTCAGGTGATATATTTATCTCTATAGATAGAGTTAAAGAGAATGCATTGGAATTAGGTGTATTATTTTCAGAAGAATTACTTCGAGTTATGTCTCATGGTATTTTGCATTACTGTGGTTATTTAGACAAAAGTGAAGCTGAAGAATTGCTTATGCGTTCTAAAGAGGATGAGAAAATTAAGTTGTTCCACGTGGAACAATAAGTTCTTCTTATTTATTATTAATTAAATGTTCCACGTGAAACAATGAGTTTATTTAATGTAGATTATGATGTTATTGTAGTAGGAGGTGGTCATGCTGGTTCAGAGGCTGCTGCTGCTGCTGCTAACATGGGTTCTAAAACTTTATTGATTACAATGAGTTTACAAAACATCGCACAGATGTCTTGTAACCCTGCAATGGGAGGTATCGCAAAAGGACAAATCGTTAGAGAGATAGATGCTCTTGGTGGTTATTCTGGAATTGTGTCTGACCAAACAGCAATACAATTTAAAATGTTGAATCAATCTAAAGGACCTGCTATGTGGTCTCCAAGAGTACAATCAGACCGTATGCGTTTTTCTGAGACTTGGAGATTAATGTTGGAGGGCACTCCTAATTTAGATTTTTATCAAGATATGGTTACTGGTCTTTTAGTAGAGAACTATAAGATTATTGGTGTTAGAACTTCTTTAGGAATTGAAATAAAAGCGAAAGCGGTAATTCTTACAAACGGTACTTTTTTGAATGGATTAATCCATATTGGAGAGAAACAGTTTGGAGGTGGTAGAGCAGGAGAAGGTGCTTCTTTTGGAATTACTGAAAATTTAGTGGCTCTTGGTTTTGAATCAGGAAGAATGAAAACGGGGACTCCTCCACGAGTGGATGGTAGATCTTTGGATTATTCTAAAATGGAACCACAACCAGGAGATGTAAATCCTTCTAAGTTTTCTTACCTAGATGTTACAAAACCTTTAACTGTGCAACGCGATTGTCATATGACTTATACTTCTCCTTTAGTGCACGATTTGTTACGTGAAGGTTTTGATAGGTCACCAATGTTTGCTGGAAGAATCAAAAGTATTGGACCGCGTTATTGTCCATCTATTGAAGATAAGATTAATCGTTTTGCTGATAAAGATAGACATCAGATTTTTGTTGAGCCAGAAGGATGGAATACTTGTGAGATTTATGTGAATGGTTTTTCTACCTCTTTACCTGAAGAAGTTCAGTTTAAAGCTTTACGCTCTGTTGTTGGTTTTGAAAATGTAAAAGTGTTTAGACCAGGTTATGCAATCGAATATGATTACTTTCCACCAATACAATTAAAGCATACGCTTGAAACAAAATTAGTAGGAGGATTGTATTTTGCTGGACAGATTAATGGAACGACTGGATATGAAGAAGCGGCTTCTCAAGGTTTAATGGCTGGTATGAATGCTCATCTAAAAGTGAATGAAAAGGAACCTTTTATTCTTCGTAGAGATGAAGCTTATATTGGAGTTTTAATAGATGATTTAATTACTAAAGGAACTGAAGAGCCTTATAGAATGTTCACGTCTCGTGCTGAGTATAGAACTTTACTTCGTCAAGATAATGCTGATTTTAGATTAACACCATTATCTTATGAATTAGGTTTAGCTAGTAAAGAGCGTATGCAAAGGATGGATATTAAGCAGTCAAAATCTGAAAGTTTCGTGAATTTCTTTAAGGAGACTAGCGTAACATTAGCGGAAGCAAATCCTATATTAGAAGCGAAAGAGTCTTCTTTGATGACACAACCTGATAAAATGTTTAAGGTATTTTCAAGACCTCAGATTGAATTGAGTGATATTTTAAAGTTTGAAAAAGTTCAGGAGTTCATTGAAGAACATGATTTAGATATGGAAATTATTGAACAAGCTGAGATACAAGTTAAGTATTCTGGGTACATTGAAAAGGAAAGGAATAATGCTGATAAACTAACGAGATTGGAAGATGTTCGTATTCCAGAGAACTTTGACTATGATAAAATAAAGTCTTTGTCTTATGAATCTAAAGAGAAATTTAAGAAGATTCGTCCAATTAGTATATCTCAGGCTTCACGTATAAGTGGAGTTACACCTACTGATATTTCTATTCTATTAATACATATGGGTAGGTAATGTTCCACGTGGAACACCTTATTAAAATTTAATATGGATATAAAAGCTACAGAGAAAGTTTTAAAATTAAGAGATTATTCTGTCAGTGGAGAAACTTTCGAACTGTATTTGGATACAGAACTTGAACTTTTAAAAACAAATCCTCAACCGCAAGGTGAGGATTTGAATCGTTATTATGAGAGTGAAGATTATATTTCTCATACAGACTCTAAACGCAATTGGTTTGAAAAAGCTTATCAAATAGTAAAGGGAATAACTATTCAATCTAAGGTCAAATTAATTGAAGGTTTTAGTTTAAATGGAAAAACTATACTAGATATTGGATGCGGTACTGGTGATTTTTTAGTAGGAGCGAAGAAGGTAGGATGGAAGACATTGGGATTAGAACCAAATTATAAAGCATGCGAAATTGCAAAAAGTAAAGGGGTTTCTATAGTTGAGAATCTTGAATTGATAGATTCGAATTCTGTAGATCTAATAACTATGTGGCATGTTCTAGAACATATACCTGATCTGAATTCTCAAATAATAGCTATTAAAAGAGTATTGAAAAAGGATGGAATTCTTTTAATAGCTGTTCCAAATTACAAATCATATGATGCAAAATACTATAAATCGTTTTGGGCTGCTTATGATGTTCCAAGGCATTTATGGCATTTTTCACAAACATCTATAAAGCTATTATTTGAAAAATATCAGTTTAGTTTAGATAATAAATACCCAATGTGGTTTGATAGTTTTTATGTTTCATTGCTTTCAGAAAAATATAAAAATGGAAAATCGAATGTATTAAAAGCTTTTTGGATAGGTTTAAAATCAAATATGAAAGCTAGAAAAACAACTGAGTTCTCATCTATCATTTATAAGTTAAGAAAGAACTAGAAAGTATTTGAGTGTAATTTAAGCAATCGTTTTAGTTTGTAGAATGAAAATGATTGTTAGAAAGGAAAAACAAAAGCGGTTTAAGATTATTATTTATAATCTTAAACCGCTTTTGTTTTTTTATAATATAAAATCTGATAGAATAGGAGAAATGAATTATAAATGCTGATTTCTTCAATGTTGAAGAAGTCATTATTGTGCTTTCCTTCTGCTTTACAGTAGGGATGAAGTATAGATAAAGCATAGATGCTTCTACTCTTGAGCGTGGTAATGCCGTGTTCTGAACGTATACAGAACGAGGTAAGTGCATGTTTCTACGGGAGGCTAGTCGCTTTCAATAATTAGTGATTATGCTAAAGGATATGTTATTACTAGGATTTGCGATCTTTTATTTATATAGAGGATGAAAATCGTATCGGACTCATAGAATCTATATCGGACATTTGAATTCGTTTCGCAATCTCATTAGTTCCCTACGTCATTGTGAAAAGATTTTATTAAGAGATTGCGGGTCGTAGCCCGCAATGACTGTTTTCTTTTGTTGTAATTGAATGGTTGGATGAAAAACATAGAAGAACATAATATATTTAATTCTCTCTACGTCATTGAAAAATGATTTACA
>NZ_FORU01000007.1 GCF_900114085.1 Myroides guanonis
TTTATGGTCATAACACTTGTGATTTCATAAGCCACCTTAGCTTCCTGAATACTCATCTTTCCTTCTTTAATACTCAAAAGTACTTTCCGCTTTAGATTAGTTGAATATCTACGAGCTTGTCGAGTATTAAAAAACTCTTGACTACCGTATTTTTGCATCCAACCATTGACCGTGGTTTTATTTAAATTATATTTATTTATAACTGAAATTTGTGTAGCTCCAAACTCAACTTCCTGGACCACTTTTTCTATGAACTTTAGATGGTAACGTTGACTGGTTTTTTGTCCTGATTTTTCCATTTTTTCTTGTTTTGAACTGTACAGCTATTTCAGGACGGGTCAGAGGTTAAATGGACTTTGAATAGAGCTTTAAAGGATGTTGGATATAGAATAGGAGAGGTAAAGTATAGTTTTAAAGGAGATTGCGGATTGACGGTAGAGAATCTACCAACCAACCAGCAACATAACTTCCTAACCTCGTAACAGCATAACAACCAACGAATATCGAGCATCTAACAACTAACAACCAATTACTATTCTCCCTTAGCTTCTTTGCTCATTAGCCTCTTAGCTATAAAAGTGACTTTCAATTACTCAAATTATAACTAACCCAAGTCTCGAACTATCGAGTTCTGAGCATTTAGTGAGTAACAACATAACTTCCTAACCTCGTAACAGCATAACAACCAACGAACATCGAGCATCTAACAACTAACAACCAATTACCATTCTCCCTTAGCTTCTTTGCTCATTAGCCTCTTAGCTATAAAAATGACTTTCAATTACTCAAATTATAACTAACCCAAGTCTCGAACTAACCCAAGTCTCGAACTAACCCAAGTCTCGAACTATCGAACATCGAGCATCGACTAACGACTAACGACTTTCGAACATCGAGCATCTAACATCGAGCATCTAACATCTAAAAACTAAAAATGAAAATCCGTATTACTAACAAGGTTTTGCGACCTCAGATTGGAATTCTACACACTTGTTTACGGATACCTACAAGTAAAAACACACAACAATTTACGATGCTTTCAACGGGATGTTGGAACGCGTAACGGAAGAACTATGTCTTTAAAAAGGGGACAGTAGACAGTAGACGAGGGGGGGGGCGGAGCGTTAAATAAATGTCTAGTAGACATTTATAGCGAACGAGCCAGCAGGCGTGGTGGCCATAAAGGGGACAGGAAACTGAAGACAGTAATCAGATTTTAACTCCTTCGTCTCTTCGCAAATTTGCAGGACCGATCGTTAAGAAAATGTCTAGTAGACTAAAACTTTACGCTCGACCTTACTCCTTTGCTTCTTCGCTCCTTTGCAGGATCGAACGTTAAAAAAATGTCTAGTAAACATTTTTAGTGAAGAGGCCAGCAGGCGCAAGGGCTTCTAACAACAAATCAACAAATTCACAGATATACAAATCAACGAATTAGCTAATTAAAAAAATACAACCAAATGAAAAACTCATTACAACTATTAATCAAAACTATATTGATTATAACAACACTTATGCTAAGTGGAGCGAACTACGCTCAAAAGAAAGAAAAAGTAACCATTACAGGAAAGGTAACGGTAAAAGACACCGGAAAACCGCCGATAGGGATCATCACAGTCATTGAAAAGGGAGTAGCGGATTATTTGGTAGACGGAAATGAAATAGGAACAAACAGACACACCTTTGTGGAGAAAGATGGGAGTTTCAAGTTCACTATCAACAAAGGCGGAACAATCGTTATTCAAGATGGATATAACAGATATATGCCTAGAACACTTACTAAATTAGACAAGACTCAGACCATAGATGTTGTTTTAAGTCCGTCTAAAAGAACGAGTCCACCTCCTTATCCAGCCAATCAATTAACAGATTTTGAAAAGAAAATAGATATTCATAAGCGCATCAAGATATCAGGTAAAATCAGTTTTCCTGACGGCAAACCTATGAAAGATGCAACTATAGGGCAGGTAGATGTATTTACTGAAAAAGTGCCTGGTAATTGTGCACATATTTTCTCTGATAAAAATGGAAAATATGACTATACAGTGCTTAAAGGTGGTCGGATTGTTATAGGAGCACATGGCTATGAAATTTTAGAATTTACGGCAACTAAAGATACCGTGATTACCGTGAAGATGATGAAGGTTAATCCTTTTAAATAGCTTACTAGATGTTAGTTGCTCGATGCTCGATTTTAGTGGTATTGGGTCAGTCTATAATCTAATCACCAACAACCAGGGCCGAGTGTTAAGTTTTAGTCCAGTGGACTAAAATAACGATGGAGCCAGCAGGCGCACGGGCTCCTAACAACGAATAATTGCATTCACAAATCAACTTTTAAATTATGAAAAACAAATACAACATAAGCTGTATCGGCTTACTGTGGTTGTTCTTTTGTTTATCTACTTCACTCTATGCACAGGAAATTATTTCTGTGCAGGGTAGAGTAGATGGAGCAGAAGGTCCACTAGTAGGGGTGACCGTTCTTATTAAAGGAACACAGTCCGCTACAGTAACTGACTATAACGGATCTTTTAAGATTAAAGCACCTAAAGGAGCGAGTTTGCTCTTTGAATATATGGGATACACTTCCCAAGAAAGGGAGGTGAAGGCAGACGTGCTAATTGTAAAACTCAATGAAAACACTGAGTCTTTGAAAGAGATTACGATCAACACGGGGTACTATTCTGTAAAGGAACGAGAACGCACGGGAAGCATCGCTAAAATTACCGCTAAGGATATAGAGTTGAGTCCTGTGGTGAATCCATTGCAAGCTATTCAAGGACGAATGGCAGGGGTTCATATTACACAAAACACCGGAATAGCTGGAGGAGGGTTTGATATTGAAATACGTGGTAGAAATAGCTTTCGTTCAAGTGGGGTGGGGGCAAATATTCCTTTATACATCATAGATGGATTACCAATCTCAGAAAATATTACAGCTAATAACTCCCTGCTTTCAGATAAGCTTTTCCAAAATAAAATAAGTGTTTTAAATGGGATTAACCCGAAAGACATTGAGAGCATTGAGATTTTAAAAGATGCAGATGCTACGGCTATTTATGGCTCACGTGGAGCAAATGGAGTGGTGTTGATTACTACAAAGAAAGGAATAGCGGGTAAAACGCGTTTTACGATTAATTCTTCTACCAGCTTTTCAAAGGTTGGAAAGTTTATGGACATGATGAATACGCAACAGTTCAACCAAATGCGAGACGAGGCCTTTTCTAATGATGGAATCACCGTTTTTCCTGCAAATGCATATGATATGAACGGAATGTGGGATAGAAATCGCTACACCGATTGGCAAAAAGAATTGATAGGTGGAACTGCGATTAGTAAGGATATTGCGTTGGGTGTTTCAGGAGGTAATGATTTCACAAGGTTTAATGTAAATCTTGCACATGGTGAGAATGGAACCGTTTTTCCACAATCGGGTAAAGGTTTTGTTAGAAACTCAGCTTTGATTAATTTAAACCATCGTTCGCAAGATGATAAATGGAATATTAGTGTGATGGCGAATTATTCTGTTTCAACCAATGATTTACCATCAGCGGATTTAACCACTCCTGCGTTGAAACTACCTCCAAACGCACCTGCTTTATACCAGCCAAATGGAAAATTAAACTGGCAGGATGGTACTTTTAATAACCCTTTGGCTCCTCTGGGGAAAACCTATGATAGTGAAACACGACTATTGGTGTTGAACACACAAATCGGTTATAAGATTTTGCCATCAACGAGTATTAAGCTAAATGCTGGGGTGACCACTAATAGTATAGAAGATCGGGTTTTAGAACCTCATACTATTTGGAACCCTTCCTTTAATCGAACTAGTGATTTTTGGTCTATTTCTCAAAAAGGAACTAATAACTCCGATTCATTTATCATTGAACCTCAAATTCATTTGGAAAAGAAGTTTAGAGACCATAGTCTAAAAGCTTTGGTCGGGGGAACCTTTCAATCGAATTCAAGTGATTTATTTAGCAATATGGGAATTGGGTTCAGTTCTAATGCTTTTATAACCAATATAGGTTTAGCTCAAATGCAAATCATCAACCAAGTTAAAGGGAGTGAGTATAAATATGCAGCACTTTTTATTCGTTTGAATTATGCTTATAAGGATAAGTATATAGTGAACTTAACAGGGCGTAGAGATGGTTCTAGCCGTTTTGGAGATAACAATAAGTTTGGAAATTTTGGAGCGTTGGGTGCTGCTTGGATTTTTTCTGAAGAAACCTTTGCTAAAAATATGTCTTGGTTGAGTTTTGGTAAACTTAGAGGGAGTTATGGAACAACGGGCTCTGACAATGTAGGGGATTATATGTATTTGGATACTTATACCGCTAACACCGATCTTTATGATGGATTGTCGGGTTTATATCCCTCTCGTCTTTTTAATCCCAACTACAGTTGGGAGAAAACAACTAAGTTGGAGATGGCGTTGGAATGGAGCTTGTTTAAGAATAGAATTAATGCAAGTTTGGCGTGGTATCAAAACAGATCATCCAATCAGCTAATAGATATTAAACTACCCGGAATAACTGGCTTTCCTTCCATCACCGATAATTTCGGCGCTACCATTCAGAATAGAGGGTGGGAGTTCACTTTAAACACTATCAATGTTCGAAAGAAAGATTGGAGCTGGACTACGAACTTTAATATTTCACTTCCTGAAAACAAATTAATTGCTTTTGCTGGTTTGGAAGAATCTACTTATAAGAATAGCTATGTGGTTGGAAAGAGTATTAATCTAGTTTCGACCTACAATTATGAAGGTATTGATCTTTCAACAGGGCTTTACAAATTCACAGATTATGACAATAATAATATCATAAACACTCAAGATAAAAAAGTGTTTGTTGAACGAGAGATGAAGTTCCACGGTGGACTTCAAAACACCCTTTCGTATAAGAACTTTAGTTTAGACTTCTTGTTTCAATTCGTAAAACAAACAAATTTCAATTTTGATAATATAATGACCAGACCAGGCACTTTGATTACTAATTATCCCGAAAGAGTTGTAGATAGATGGTCACCCTCCAATTTAGAGGGAAAATACCTGCAAGCTCATTCTTCAAGTAGTGCAGCTTCTAATAGTTATGGATTCTTAAGAGAAAGCAACCGTGCTATTTCGGATGCGTCTTTTATTCGCTTGAAGAATCTGTCTTTAGGCTATCAACTAGCTTTACCTAAACTTGGTATAGAACTATTGAATTTATATGTGCAAGGACAGAACCTTTGGACTTGGACTAATTATTACGGTATAGACCCAGAGTTTACATCTATTGGAAACTTACCTCCATTGCGAACCATTTCTTTTGGAATGCAATTAACTTTTTAATTTATTTGTTATGAACAATTTATATGCTCCTATAAAAAAGGGGGTAGGCCTATTGATTTTAAGTCTATTCCTAATCGCCTGCGAAGACATGGTAGAAATCGAACTACCCGACAATCAACTCAACACGCCAGCTGTGTTTTCAGATAAGCACACCATCAATGCGGCGCTTTCAAACATATATTCCAATTTTAGAGGAGCCTTCTTATTTGATGGAATGGGAGATGGAAACTTAAGTAAATACACGGATGAATTGGAATCATTTCTTCAAGAGGATTTTTTTTATGCGAATAGTTTAACAGCTTCTGAACCTATTGTTAGCCAATTATGGAATCTATCTTATTCCGATATTTATCACATCAATGCTTTTATAGAAGGATTAGAGGCTTCGAATGCTTTGGAGGAAAGGGATAAGAAAGCGCTGTTGGGAGAAGCTTATTTTTTAAGAGGCTTGTATTATCATTATCTCACTCAGCTTTTTGGAGATATTCCCTATGTGACAACTACTGATTACAAAGCGAACAGTCGCATTGGAAAAAAGACCTATTTAGAGGTTTTAGATTTAGTGGAAAAAGATTTGAAAACAGCTTTGGAGTCTATGGATAATGCATATAGACATCCTGATCGTATTTATCCCAATAAAGCAGTAGTAGAACTGGTATTAGCAAAGAACTATCTATTGCAAAAGCGCTTTGATTTGGTGGAGCAATATGCTCAAAACATAATTGATAATCCACTTTATGTTTTAGAAACCGATTTAAACAAAGTGTTTAAAAAGAGTGCTTTTTCCACACTTTGGCAAAGAAGTCCTTACGATATATATCAAACAGAATCAAACACTCCAGAATCCGCAATTTATAATTTTACGACTTTACCACCAACTCGAATAGCTTTATCCAATACTCAAATGCAAGCTTTTGAACCAAATGATTTAAGATTGCAACAATGGACGAAAGAAGTAACCAACGGTGTGGATTCTTATTGGCATGTTTATAAATATCAAGGTCTTTTTAATGCACCTATAGAATACTCTATCGTTTTCCGTTTGGAAGAGGCTTATTTTATAAAAGCAGAAGCGTTGGCTTATCAAGAAAAAGTGTCAGATGCAGTGAATGTTTTAAACGAGATTCGAACTCGAAGAGGATTAATGGGTTTGCCTACTACCTTGAACAAAGCTGATTTTATAACCGAATTGCTAGCTGAATATCAACGAGAGTTTTTCACAGAAGGTGGGCATCGTTTTCTAGATTTAAAGAGAAACAATCGTCTACAAGATTTAGAACTCATTAAACCAAACTGGGAAACGAAGCACGCTTTACTTCCAATACCTGAATCTGAATTACTGTTGAACGAGAATCTAAAACCACAGAATTATGGGTATTAGGAAGTTCGGTTTGCTAGTAATTTTGTTATTATACTATACTATCTCGTTGGCTTCGCACCAACGGGATAGTATTTCTATAGATACTAGATGGAATCAATGGTTAATTTCATCCATTTCTTCGAAAGGAGATTGGGTATCTGTATATCTAAATTATCCAAATAACAGAAGTCAAAGTAAAGGATTCGCATTGCATATAGAAACTAAAAAGAGAATCGAGATAACAGGTATTTCTCAACACCAATTTACAGCGATAGATTTTCTAATCGGAAGGAGAGCAGCAGAAACAGTGGAGTTAGATTTAAAGACTCAAAAAGAAATTTCTTTAGGAAAGCTAAAACAGCAAGACTGGATAGAAGCCATGCAAACATTGTACTTTATAAATGAAAATAACCAATTGGTACTAAGAAAATATGAGAAGAAGGGCGCGAAAGAGATTCTTAAACTTGAGAAAATAGCGAGTTATTCCATGAACCCTTCCAAAAACCAGTTGTTATATCAAAAAGAAGGAGAAACCGTACTATACCATTTAGACTTAAAAACTTTGAAAGAGAAAAGGTTATTAGATTTAAAAGAAAGTTTCAGCGGAGCTACATGGAGTTTCTCAGAAGATGTCATAAGTAGTATTTTGGAAAATAAGAATATTGTATTGATAGATTTAAGCAAGGGAAGTTTTAAAACAATAGAACTGCCCAAAGAAGAAAGATCAATAAGTAATGTTTGGAGTAGTTTCTTTTCTAATAACGACCTTTTTATTAGTTATCAAGTTCTAAATGCTGTTGAAAAAGATCCTATTAAGGACTATTTAGATATATGGAATGGAAATGATCGAGAATTGAAATATAAAACAAGTGGTGCAGGATGGGGAGAATCGGGTGTTTATCCTCCAAAAATGGAAGGTGAAACGAAAGCGGTTGTTTATCAAAGTTCGAAAGAAGAACTTATTGTATTACCTCAGGATGCTAAAAAAAAGTATCTGAATATAGGAGTCCCGAATTATCTATTGGTATATGACCCTTTAGAATTGCAAGATTATTCAGAGACCTTTGAAAAGGTGCGCTATCGACTGTTTCAAATTGATACTGCAAAAGAAATAGGAGATTTAATTACCGCAATAAATTTTGAGAGTTACTATAGAAAATCACCTGATAATAGATATATTTTATACCCTAAAAACGATATATGGGAGATTTATGATTTTGAGACTGGGAAGCGAATGTCTTTTTTGAATACAGATACATTTAATTTTCCTATATGGTCGTCTGATTCTCGATTTATTTATTATCACAACTATGAAAACTTATTGCAATATGATGTTACAACCCAAAAAACTCGAAAGATTACGAATCTGAAAGGGAAGAATAGATTTTCAATAGTCAATTCAATACGAGAGGGCAATTCCGTTTATGTAGATGTAAATAAACCGACGCTTTTTTATATTGACCAACCCAATAATAAAACTTCATATTACAGTTTCTTTAAAGGAAAGTTGACAAATATTGTTGATACTACATCAAATAGATTAAACACCTCTTATTTGAACAGAGGAGTTTCAGATGATGGACAAACATTGGTGTGGACGGAGGAGAATTACAATCAACCCCCAACTGTGAAAGTATTTAGAAAAGGAAAGGTGACTACACTTTTAGAAGCTGCTGTTCCCAAAGAATTATACAATTGGAGAAAACAAAAAGTGATTCACTACAAAGACAAATATGGAGTGGACTTAACAGGAGTACTTTGGTATCCAAAAGATTTTAACCATTCTATAAAATACCCAATGGTGACTTATATTTATGAGAGACAAAATGCTATAGGTTCTTATTTTGAGATTCCTAAGGTTTTTGATACTAAAGGATTTAATAGAACAGTTTTGAACGAACAGGGTTATTTTGTTTTTCAACCCGATACCTATGTGTCGGAAGAAGGTGCTGGACTCTCTGCCTTGGAATGCGTTACTAAAGGCATTGAGACAATCACTGCTTTAGAACCTGCTATAGACAAAACAAAGCTTGGCTTAATGGGACATTCATTTGGTGGTTATGAGACTAGTTTTATATTGAGTCAATCAAAATTATTCGCAACAGGGGTAAGTGGAGCAGGGGCTCATGATTTAATTAGTTTTAATTATGAATATAATTATATGTTGAAAATGCCGAATTGGTTTAGAGTAGAGGGCCCTCAACAAGATTTAAGAGATTCATTTGGGGATAACTCAACCAAGTATTATAAAAATTCACCGATTCACTTTGCTCAGAATTTTGAAACACCTGTCTTGCTGTGGACGGGAATGAAAGACGATAATTCGAATTGGGAACAAACACGACATATGTACATTGCTTTAAAGCGTTATCAAAAACCTGTTATTGCACTGTTCTACAAAAGGGAAGGGCATAGTTTCAATAATAAAAAAGAACAACTCGACTTGACCTATAGAGTGTTGGATTGGTTTGATTATTATTTGAAAGGGGAGACGAATAAAGAGTGGATTGCAAAAGGAATTGACTACAATAATTATTAAAAAAGACGCCCAAAAAGGGCGTCTCTATAAATGGTTATTATTAAATTAAAGAGGTTTTCTAAGTGGTAACACACATATCCATGGACTGCTAGTGGATGGTCGTGTCATAAAATACATTGGATAGAGTATCTCGTCAATTTCTATAGTACATATATCTCCATTATTCATTATCGAACAATTTTGAGGGGGTACTGCTGAATGAAAGACACAGTTTCCTGAACCATCTTTATATCCATAACCCATTAAAACTTGTTGAGGTGCTTCTTCAACCACTTCTGTTTCAATAACTACTTTTACTGGCTCTGTCGGTGGATTGGTGTCCATTGCAAAACCGCTTACTATCATCATAGTGAAAACTCCTAGAGCTACTATGATATTTTTAATTTTATTCATAATTTTAAAAATTATAATGCTAGTCCTAATAGATTAATAGGAGAGGGCTAGCGTTCTCCTTTTAATGGCTGCCTATTCCTGAACTGAGAATAGTTCCATTAAGCATCACAACAGTTTTTGACTGCTGGTGTTGAAAGTGGAATGGTTCGTTTTGAATGCGCATTTCTAAATCGTCAACTCTTCTTTCAAAGGGCTTGGAACTCCAATATTTGCAGAAAACACTAATTTCTTTTGCTGTAGGAACTCTTTCCAATGCTATTATTTTTAGTAAATAGGTTTTCGCTTATATAGTGTTAAATATTTTTTTGTTCTATTTTCTTTTTGTAATTTTATAATACTAAAACGAAACAGTATGGATCTCATATTAATAGTTTTAGCAATAGCTCATATTACATTTTAAGGTTAAACGTCTTTTTTTTGTGAGACCAGAAAGGCTTTTGAAAACTTTTTTCAAAAGCCTTTTTTGTTTTTTTACTGATTAGTAAAATTCCAAAATAGATTTGAGAAATCTTTTTGCTATTTTCTCTATATTTTGGTGATAAAATCTTTTTTTGGACGATTCACTCCTCTTTTTGGGTGATATATTTTATTTTAGGTGAGAATTAGACTTAAATCGCTTAGTTTCAATTAAATGTTTTCACAGTAAATCCTTTGCTTTAGTGTAGTTATATCTTTTTATCTCTGAACTATTGTGTTTGAAGTGTTTTGAGATATCTCCATACAAGGTGTTGTCTGAATTATAATTTAAGTCAATAGCTATTTCTTTTATAGCCTTATCTTCAAAGTATAGTTTTTGCAATACGAGGTTCATCCGCTGATGAAAGTGATATTCCTTAAGTGTTAAACCAATAATTATTCTGAATTTTGAAATTAAATTAGGATACGATTGGCTTATATAGTTTTCCAAATTATGCTCATCTAAATCCAAAACCCTCTTTGGATCTTCTTTGTAATAGGTTGCACACATTAACTTTAAATTGAAGTATCCAATGTTTCTGGTATGGTTTGCATCAGGTGAAAAGTGAAAATTGAAATCATAAATCAATATCCATAAGCTTTCGGTAGTGCCGTCTAGATAGATATAGCCAAAAAGAGTAGTGTAGGTATCTTCTTTAAAAGGAAGTATAAATGAAAAGGGAGTTAGTTTGTTCTCTTCCCTAATTTGAAATTTAGATAGGTTTAGTTGTATATAGCTAGAAACAAACTCTTGCCGATCCGTAGTGGAATAAACAGAACTGAAGACAGATTGTATCTTATCATTATCAATTTGAAAACACATATCTACAGTATGTATAAGCGCTTTTTTTTCTTTAAAATTGTTAAAATACTTAGTCTCTAACTGTAAATCGAGTAATCGATTTATAAAGTCAGAACCCTTTTCTAAGAGACTTTGTGGTAAAAGCCCCTCAATTTCCAATTCCCTTTGTAAAATAATAGCGTATTGCTCGCAAAAAGAGATTAAGACATCTGTTAGATTTTGGTGTAGTTCTAGAGTCATTCCATGATGTTTTAGGTGTTTACATATTTAGTTTGTCATTAATTGTATTACTAATACCCTCTGTAGTAATTGTTTGAAAAATCTGTAAATATATTGCATTCAATTAAGATATAAAATGATAATTATCAGTTTCAGTGATTATTTTAATATAATTTTTAGATAAATTACTTGAATTAATGAGTGATGGGGCGCGGTTTGCGCATTTGCCTCTTTGCTCTTAGCGCTTTGCGCTTTGCGATTAGCTTTTTCGCTCCTTAACAAATTCTCTTATAATAAAATCATGCAAAATGTGTTTTTTAAAACATACAAATGATTAATGTTGAGATATTTAATTATTTATAGCCTGTTTTTATAGTGCGTTTAGAAAAATATGTAAAATTTAATATAATTTGCATAGATAAAATTTAAACTGTTTTATTAAAACACTACATTTATCGACTATAAAACACCCAGCTAGAACCTTGATAACTGGGTGTTTTGATACATAAAATCATAAATAGAAGCATGGAGAAGAGCCCCATTTTCGAGAGTGAAAAAAAGAGACTTGATAAACTGAGATTATTAGATCTCTTAAAAATTGAGAAAAACACAGAGTTGGATGTTTTCGCAGAGGCTGCTTCTCTTGTTACAGATTCTTTTGGTTCTCTGATTGGTATAATGGGAGCCGAAACTCAAATAGTTCAAAGTTGTGTGGGAATGTCTCTGGATGTTGTTGATAGAGAAAATACTATTTGTCAATACGTGATTGTGGGGAAAGAAACCCTTGTGATTAACGATACCCTGTTGGATGAAAGAACCGTTGGTAATGAATTAATGAAGAGTGGTGGAATTCGTTTTTATGCCGGGGTTCCATTAATTGATGAAGATGATAATGTTTTGGGAACAATTTGCATATTTGATACAATGCCTAAAACGCTTACTGAAAAACAACTTTCTTTTTTAGAGCGTTTAGGAGTAGCTGTTTCCAAAATATTAATTAGTAAAAGCAGGAAAAAACATGCGGAATACTTTTCCCAGACTTTTGAAATAACAAATAATATTATATGTGTTTTAGATAAGGACTTTACATTAAAGGACGTTAATCCGGCCTTTGAAAAGACTTTTAAAATAGAGGTTGATGAGATTATCGGTTCTGACTTTAGAGATGTTTTAGGGCATAGTAATACATTGGATATTCATGTCGACAGATTAAGCGAAGGAGTCGAATTCAATTCAACCACACAACTTATAGAAGGTGATTCTGTAGTAATAGAATGGCTTTTTAAAATGAATAGTGAGAGCAATGAAATCTTTTGTTTTGGAAGAAACATTACTCAAGAATTAGAAGAACGTTTAAAATTAGAACGATCTGAACGCAGGTTCAGGAATTTTTTCGAAAACGGTATCGGATTGACTAGCATGCATGACATGCAAGGTAATATTTTAGGTGTTAACGAGAAGGGAAGAGAGTTGCTCAAATATTCGAAAGAGGAAACAGCAAATATGAATCTGAACCAACTTGTTCCAGAACACCGAATTCCTTTGCTGAATCAATACCTAGAACGCATTGCTGAAAAAAAGGAAGATAGCGGTATGATGTTGTTGAAATCCAAAGATGGAAATGAGATTTTTTGGATGTATCACAATATGGTAGAAATTGACGACGATGGAAACCCATATGTTGTTAGTACGGCATTAAACATGACCGAACGTATTAATTTGGAGAAAGATCTACTTTATACAAAGAAAATATTAGAACAGACAAGTCTTGTTGCTCAGGTGGGTGGATGGGAAATAGACTTGAAAAAGAATACGATTTTCTGGTCTGAATCTACTAAGAATATTCACCAAGTAGAAAATAATTTTGTTCCAGATCTAGATACAGCTATTCACTTTTATGAACCTAAAAGTGAGGAACGAATTAAGTTTCTGTTTTCACAAGCTATAGAGAAAGGAATTCCATACGACGAGGAATTACAACTAATGAGAAAAGACGGATCTACGATTTGGGTTCGTGTGAAGGGAATTCCAGAGTTTGAAAATGGAGTTTGTGTAAAAGTGTTTGGAATAATAAAAGATATAGATAGTTTCAAAAACATGTATGACGAATTGGAACAGAAAGAAGCGATGTTACAGTCTTTCATCGATTATGTTCCAGCGGCTATAGCTATGTTAGACAAGGATCTTAATTATGTTTCTGTGAGTAAATGTTGGATGGATGAATTCCATATTAAAGAAGAGAATCTCATTGGAAAAAACATGTATGATATTTTCCCTCACATTACAGAGGAAAGAAAAAACATATATAAAAATGCTTTAAGTGGAATACCATATAAAAATGAGGATCAGGTTTTTGAAGTTAGTGGATTAGATGAACCACAACATCATAGTTGGGAAGTTCGTCCATGGAATATTTCAAATGATACTATAGGTGGAATGGTCATTTTCACACAGAACATCACTGCTTCTGTTAAGGTAAATCAGGAGTTAACCCTGGCTAAAAAACAAGCTGATATTGCCAATAAAGCAAAATCTGAGTTTTTGGCCAACATGAGTCATGAAATTCGAACACCTCTTAACGGAGTAATTGGCTTTTCTGATTTGTTGTTGAGAACCCCTCTGAACGAAGTTCAAAAACAATATCTCAACTACATAAATGAGTCGGGTAATAGTCTATTGAGTATTATTAATGATATCCTTGATTTTTCTAAAATTGAATCGGGCAAGATGGAATTGTTCATCGATAGACATAATATTTATGATTTAACACATCAGGTGGTTAACGTTATTCTATATCAAGCTCAGAAAAAAGATATTGAATTGCTGCTTAACGTAGAACAAGGATTGCCAAAAACGATACTCATTGATGAGTCAAGAGTAAAACAGGTGATGATGAATCTATTGGGGAATGCAGTGAAATTCACCGATCACGGAGAGATTGAATTTAAGGTAGAAAAGATTAAGAGTGAAGATAGAAATATGACACTTCGCTTTTCAGTTCGAGATACGGGAATAGGTATTCCTTTAGACAAACAACAGCGCATTTTTGATGCTTTTACTCAAGAAGACAGTTCGGTTAGTAAACGCTATGGGGGAACAGGATTGGGATTGACTATTTCTAATAATATCCTAAAGTATATGGGGAGTAGTCTTTCATTGGTTAGCGATTTAGGTAAAGGGTCTATTTTCTATTTTGATATTGAAGTGCCCTATGAAAAAGAAGAATGTGAAACCATGGATGAATTGGGGATTAACCGAGTGCTTATCGTAGATGACAATGAAAGCAATAGGGTTATTCTAAGTCACATGCTTGCTTATAAGAACATTGAGTCGGTAATGGCCGCAAATGGTATGGAGGCTTTGAACTTTTTAATGAAAGGAGAGCGCTTTGATATTATTCTGATGGATTATCACATGCCTGTTTTATCTGGTTTAGAAACGATTGATAAAATAAAGGAGTTGTTTATAAAACAAGGAGAGACGATTCCTCTTGTAGTGTTGCATACCTCTTCTGAAGAACACGAGGCTATTTCGTCATTCTTGAAGAACGATAGATCTTATTATTTGTTGAAACCTATTAAGTCTGAGGAACTATACAGTATTTTAAAAAGAGCCATTAACAATGCCAAAAAGGATGTTGAAGTTCTAAAACCTGTAACTAGCCTCCAGAATGAAGTCTTTTCGAAGTCTATGAATATTCTGTTGGCAGATGATAATGCGGTTAATAGAGTGCTTAATTTAAGAATGATGAATGCGCTTACACCAAATGCGAGATTGATTGAAGTAGTGGATGGAAAGCAGGCTGTGGAGCAATGTTTACAGGAGCAGTTCGATCTTATTTTAATGGATGTTCAAATGCCTGTAATGGACGGAATCGAAGCAACGAAACAAATTAGGTTGATTCCAAATTATGTTGAAGTCCCTATCATTGGTGTAACTGCTGGAAATGCAAATGAGGAAAGAGATGTTTGTTTGAATGCAGGAATGACAGATTTCTTGCCCAAGCCTCTTAGACAGGTTGATCTCTCTACAATGTTGGGTAAATATTTGAAATCAGATTCGTTGGATGCTGAATTGATTCTAGAGGATTTTGTAAATACCGAGATGCTTGAAGAACAGATTGGTAACGACCAAGAGTTTAAAGTTTTCTTCCTGAATCTTGTGATTTCAGAATTGAAACAATCTGCTGAAAAATTGTTGCATTTCTCTGATATACAAGCATTAGATGAGTTGAAGGCTTATTTGCATAAACTAAAAGGAACCGCTGGAACTGCAGGCCTGTTTAAATTGGCGGATAGCGCATCTATATGGGAGAAAAATATAACTCCAGATAACTTTCAACTGATGTTGGATGAAATTGGAAATGAAATAGAACAATCACTTAAAGTGATGAATAAACTTACTAACAACTAAATAAAATATTGAAATATGTTGATTTTAATTGCCGAAGATGATGAATTGATTTTGAAAACAATAGAATATAAGTTAATCAAAGAAGGGTACTCAGTTATTTGCACAAGAAACGGGAAAGATGCTATAGAAACTATTAAAAATACTGATATAGATTTAATTATTACAGATATTATGATGCCGTTTGCATCGGGTACGGAGATACTTGCTGCTATGAAAACACTTAATAAAAAAATACCTGTAATTATGCTTTCAAGCATGGGGCAGGAAGAAGTGGTTTTAGAGGCATTCGATTTAGGAGCTTCTGATTTTATGGTTAAACCCTTTAGCCCTAATGAATTGTTATTGAGAATTAAAAAGCTTTCAAATTTATAATTATGATAGGACTATCTTTAGCTATTGGAGTGCATAATTTATTTTTGGCTTTAGTAGCTGTCTTATTTATAGTTCTTGCTTTAATTGGTTTCGTACTCATTTATGGTTTTTATAGATATCGGGTTCAAAATCGCATTAACGTCTGGACAAGGTATATCGACATGAAAATTACGGAAGCAATCGTTAATGGATCGCATGAAGATCTAGATGAAAGTGTTTTCAATAGACTGATGAAGAGATCATCGTTCCGATCGCTATTTCTTGAAAGATTGGTTGCATCTGAAAAAAACTTTTCAGGGGTTGCACATGTTGAGATTAGAAATCTTTTCGTTAAGTATCAATTGCATTTAGAAGCTCTTAAGCGATTAAATCAAAGAAAGAGTTATATGATTATTGGCGGTATTCAAGAACTAACAGCTATGGAAGCTCGCGAGTTTCTTCCAGAAATAGAGCGCTTTCTACACTATAAATATGCCAATGTATATCATGAAGCTCAATATGCTATGGTAGCGCTTAAAGGTTTTGAGGGTTTTAACTTTTTAAAAACCTTTTCAAAACCTATCTCTGATTGGCAACAGCTACGGCTTTTAAATTCTATTGTGAATATTCCAGATACGGGAACTGAACAAGTGATGGAATGGTTGGATAGTCAAAATACTACAGTTGTTGTTTTTACTTTGAAACTAATTCGAAAATTCCAATTATTTGCCTTTTATGATAGAGTAAAAGAATGCTTGTATCATCAAGAAGTTAAAGTTCGTGTTCAAGCGGTGAGAACCTTACAGACTTTGGAGGGTTTTTCTACTGTAGATGATTTGATAGAAAGCTATGATTCGCAACCTCAAGAAATTCAATTAGAAATAGTTAAGGTTTTAAAAGCCGCTAAAGATTCAAGATTTGTCGAATTTTTTAAAACGCAATTGTCTAATCACACATTGGCTTCTATAAGAATAATTGCTGCTGAAGCACTTATTGCTCTTGGACTAAAAGATTATTTAATTGAACTTATAAATAATCAAGAAACATCAGAAGAATTGATTCTTATTGTTAAACATGCAATGCAGGTAAAGAGATGGTAGGATTTGCACACATATTATATGAAATATTTATCTGGTTGTTTCTGGTCTATTCATCGGCTGTTTTTCTAATATATGTATGGATAGGTATCTATGCATTGGGAGCGGTTGTGAGATACAAAAAGGAAAACACATTTACGGATTACAGTAAAATTGCTGTAAATCCTAATGGACCTGTTTTTAGCTTAATAGCCCCCGCATATAATGAAGGAATGACCATTGTAGATAATGTAAGGTCGCTTTTATCCTTGTTTTACTACAATTTAGAAATCATTATTGTCAATGATGGCAGTAAAGATGACTCGATGCAAAAGCTCATTGAAGTATATGAGCTAGAAGTGGTTTCATTTTTCGTTCAAGGCAAGCTGAAAACAAAGGATATTAAGGCTGTTTATAAAAGTAAGAATCCCGCTTTTAAAAAGCTTATTGTTGTTGACAAATTCAATGGTGGCAAGGCAGATGCATTGAATGTGGGAATTAACGTCTCATCTGGTCAATACATTGTTTGTATTGATGTTGACTGTATTTTGGAACAAGATGCAATTCTTAAGTTAGCCAAACCTTTTCTACAGCAAACAGATAAGAGAGTAATAGCTTGTGGCGGGGTAATACGCTTGGCAAATAACTGTGTGATTGAAAACGGTAAAATCACAAGTGTAAACATTCCAAAAACATGGTTGGGAAGATCACAAGCTTTGGAATATATTAGAGCATTTGTATTGGGAAGAATGGCATGGTCTCGAGCATCAGGATTGATTTTAATCTCAGGCGCTTTTGGTGCTTTTGACAAGGAAATTGTTTTGAAATGTGGAGGTTATGATAGCAGTACAGTAGGTGAGGACATGGAGTTGGTCGTTCGTATGCGAAGGTATATGGAAGATAAAAAAGAGGCTTATGAAGTAGTTAATATACCAGATCCTTTGTGCTGGACAGAAGTTCCTGAAACGAAAGAGGTCCTTATGAAACAGCGTAATCGATGGATGCGTGGAACCATGGAAACTCTTTGGAAACACAGAGAATTAATTTTTAAAAGAAAATATGGTAAGCTTGGTATGATTAGCTTTCCATATTGGTTTTTCTTTGAATTTTTAGGTCCTTTAGTGGAGTTCTTCGGTTATATAGTTTTTCTGCTTTTTTTAGTTTTAGGTATTATAAACTGGTCGTTCTTTTTGGTTTTATTTGCCCTTGTTATTTCTATTGGAATACTATATTCTATCTATGCCATATTGGTTGATCTAATTAGTCATCAGGTTTATACTAAAAGAAAGGATTTCCTTATACTGATTGCTACGGCTGTTTTTGAGCCTTTTTATTTTCACTTTATCGTTGTTAAAGCAAGTGTTGGTGGATTTATTGATTATTTTAAAAAATCGACGGCTTGGGGCGATATGACTAGGCAAGGTTTTGCTCAAAACACAAAAGGTTTAAACCGCAAAGAAAGAATCGTTGCAATTGGTAAATACGCATTACAGTCCTTTGGATCATTTGCTCTTGTCTTCACAATGTTATTTGCTATAGCGGTGTTGGCAGAATGGTTATGGTATATGCATGTTTTTGGAGAAATGAATCTAGCTGTTATTGGGAAAAATCTCTTGTTTCAAAATTTTACATTTGTAATAAAGACACTCCTTATAGGCGGAATACTTTTTATTGTTCTTAATTTTTTGAAAGAAAAATGGGCTAGAATTACCATACAAATAGTTGGAACACTATTGGTAGTGGGACATTATATTTTGTTTATCTATTTCTCTGAATCGAATAATCTTTTGGGAGCTGATTTATTTTACTACTCCAAAAACGAGTTACAACAGATTCTGCAAGCTGGAGATATGTTGAATTTTCAGAATATAGCCTTGCTAGTATTGCTATTTATGATAGTATATATACCATTTTGGTTAGCGGACAAGTATAGGTTAAAATCAATTTATACAAGTGTGATTTTGTTGGGTATCGGGTTTTTAGCCTTTTTAATTCCTGATACCATTCTTTCTAAATCGTTTGGTGAAATCAACGAATTCGAACTAAACGCAGGAAAATCTAAATGGTCTTATTTTGCAGAGTCTTCTTCTGTTGATTTTGTTCAAAATCAGTCTTTTATTGCTGAGTTTACAGGTCTATTCAAAGGTGATACTAAAGAAGATTCAAGCACTAATAAAAACTATCCATTTCTTAAAAAAGAGAATACCCCCGACCTTTTAGGGAGCTATTTTAATAAATCAGACGTGACACCTAATTTAGTTGTCATAGTAGTTGAGGGATTAGGTCACGCGTATAGCTCTAAGAATGGTTATATTGGGAATTTTACACCCTTCATAGATTCTCTAGCTGGTAGAAGTTTGTATTGGGAAAATAATGTTAGTTCTTCTGGTAGGACATTTGCTGTGCTGCCTACTCTTTTGGGATCGCTTCCTTTTGGTAAGAATGGATTTTTAGAGATGAAAGAAACAGCCGATCATTTCAATTTGTACAATGTATTGAAAGCAAATGGATTTGAAACAGGTTATTTTTATGGTGGTAATGTATCTTTTGACAATGCTAAACCTTTTTTAAAATATAGTCAAGTTGATTCGATTATAGGTGTTGAATCATTTGGACCACCTTATCGAAAATTACCTGAAAGTAATGGAGAGAGTTGGGGCTATGAGGATCAAGCGGTATTTGGAAAAATGATGGAAGTTAAAGACGTTCAAAAAGAACCCTACTTTAATGTGGCATTAACACTCTCTACACATCACCCTTTTCTTATAAATGATACTAAACATTTCGAAGAGATCTTTCAGAGAAGAGTGAAGTCTAATGAATTATCAGACGATCAGAGAAAATGGGCTTTAGAAAATAAAAAGCAGCTTGTATCGGTTTTAAATTTAGATGAAGCTTTGAAAGATTTCTTTAAAGAATACAAAAAACATCCAGATTTTAAGAATACAATTATTGTTATTACAGGAGATCACAGTATGCCAGAAATTCCTTTTGAAACCAAGATAGACAGGTATCATGTGCCTTTGATTATTTATTCACCTTTATTAAAGCAAAATAAGCATTTTCGAAATATTGTGAGTCATTTTGATATTGCACCATCGGTTTTAGCCTTTTATAGAGAGAACTATGGTCTGATAACACCAACCAATGTGACTTGGATAGGAAATGGTTTACAGATAGATGAAAGAGACAATAGAGTAGGTATTCCTATAATGCAAGCTAAAACCATATTGAATGATTATATATATGGGAATTACCATTTAGTGGGTGATCAAGTTTTTAAGTTAGACAATAGACTTTCAGAAGAAAATGTCGAAGATGAGCTAGAATTGAATAGACTTAAAACAAACTTTGAAAAATTCAAGAAAAGAAATGCTGTGTTCTATGAACAAAAGAAATTAATGCCAGATTCTATATATAATAGTTACAAAAAAATAAATATTCCAAAACCCTAAAAGGTTTTGGAATATCCTATACTAAAATCGTATTGTGATCCTTTTTGATTTGGTTTAAACTCTTGATTATAATACGTAGCAGATACTGAAAAAGCATTTGTCTTATTAATTGTGAAATTATAATCAGCTCCAATTTTGTACGTTTTGAGCTTATAGGTATCGTTTATCAATAGGTTGTTAATGACCTCTTCTGGACTGATTCCCGTTCCAATTTGAAATGCAAAATAATCATTAGCTCCTTTGGTATAATAACGTACAGTTCCAGTATAGGAATGTGAGATGTTTTCGTTACTAGGAGTGATGTAAGTACGTAAATTGAACCAAAAGTCTTTGTAATATTTTCCTATAGATGCTGTATACATCCAAATATCGCTGCTGAAATAAAGATAACGAAAACCAATTTCCCCTTCAAAACTGCGAGGGAGATTTGCATAAAGAGAAACACCTGATCTGTATTTTGAGAAAATTCCTACATCATCAGAATATCCTACACCCGCATAGAGGTAAAAGGTTTTGGAAATACTTGGATAAGCCTCTAACTCTATTTGTGTACCATTCTCATTAAACTTATTTGCAAAATTACCCTTTAAAATAACCGAACCTAAAGGAGTTGTTCTCTTATAACTTACTGTTGCAATATGCCAATTATCGTCGAATTGCTTGTCGAAATGCGAAAAATTATAGGTTATTCCAATACTATTCTTTGCAGTTAACTCTTTAATTCTAGCCAAAAGCGCTCTTGCTTCTGCATTTTGTGGATTGATATTTAAAAGCGCAGTTAAAGTGTTCTCTGCTTCTTCATAAGCGTTAGATCCAGAACTAACTTTCGCTTTTAAAAGTAAAAGGTCTTCCGATTTAGGGTGATTAGTTAAACCTTTATCAAGTATGAAAAGTGCCTTTTCAGGTTGATCATTCCAGTATTCTAAAGAGGCATAAGCCATGAAGAAATCTTCATCTTGTACATTTCTTTCATCAAGGGACTCAAAGACCTTTCTAGCTTCTTCAATCTCATCTTTCCAAGTGTAGAGTCTACCTAGGAAAACAGATATATCGACATAATCAGGGGATAGTTCTAAAGCTTGTTTTGCCAATATGATTGAAGCTGAATAATCTTTTTCTTCAAAAGCTTTGTTACGAGCCATCGAAAATAATTCATCGGAGTTTTTAGTTTCTTGACTATAAAAAGTAATGGGGAATACTAACAACAATATTAAGCCAATATATCTTTTCATTTAACTTTGTTTTTTATGTAAAACTAAGTGTTTTTAGACAGATTTTATTGATTAGAACCTTTAATTTTAGAATGAATTGTAAATCTTAAAATGTAAAAACTAAATGTTTATATACAAGCATTTTTGTGTTTTTAAACTACTAGGAGTTGAATATATTATGATAAGATGTTATATACTAAATGAGATTGTGGATCAAGCGCGAAATGATTGGACGAAAGTTAGATGCAGGAGATTGAATAGCCGAATTTGTACATTCACGAATTTACGCATTAGCTTCTTCACATCAACAACTCACCATATCAACGCATTAACACATTGACAAATCAAGAAATCAAGAAATCAACAAATTCACGAATTTGCCTCTTAACCCGACGCGCCTGCTGGCTCCGTCTCTATTTTAGTCTACTAGACTAAAACCTAACGCTCGGCCCTGCTTCTTTGCTTCTTAGCCTATTAAAATCCTGTTAATTTTAATAATTAAAACTATATTAGCGCCCTAATAAATATCACACTTTAGAAAGATTAAAATGTGTTGTTTAAAAAGAATAATTAGGAAAACTAATGAAAAAAATAGAGAAAATAGTATTGCTCATAACGGTCGTTATCTATCTACTAGCTTTTATAGATTTTGGCAGTTATGAGGGGCTGTATAATGTGATCTTTTATACCATTCATTTAGTATGGATGTTTATTTATGGAATGCTGGGGTATAGGGTTTTAAAACTTCATGGTGATTACATCTACTTATCTATGATAGGAGGCTTTTCTTTTGCTATGGCCATTTTTGCTTTCTTGATAGCTTTTTATAGTGTTGAAGTAGATGGTCTAAGAATGCTGGTTTTTTTGGGACCTAATTATGTTATTGCGATTGGGATATCTATTGTTCTATTGATAGGTAAACTATTTTCTAAAGATTTTCAATTTCTAAAACCGATTTGGTGTCGTTCTCTTATCTTGGCTCTGTTTGTTACTTTTTTTATATATACCCCTAGATATTCGAAAGTATATACAAAAACTATGTTGGCTTTACATAATGGAAATAAACCACTTTGGTATAATCTAAAGGCTTTAGATTATATGGTGGCTTATGAAAAATTCAGGGATGATGGGAAAGTAGATAAAGCTATCGAGGCCGCAGAAATAGGTGTAGAATATGCTTTAAAATGGGTGAATCTAGGTCATGAAAATTTTTTTACTGAGTTTAAAACGAGAGCGCAAGTGCTTCTATTGGAAGATTATGAATCTAATACCATTAAAGAAGACTTTAGTTGGTTATTAGGTGATGAGGATTTTAATAAGTTTAGAGGGGCAATAGAACAGTTAATGGATGCTTATTTAGCTAAAGCTGAATCTGAAATGGATGTTAACAATTACGAGGAAGCAATTTCATTTTTGAATAGAACGTTTGTTTTATCTGAAATTTTGAAAAATGAAAGTGAAGGATGGAATCTTCATATGATTTCTGTTTTTTGGAAGCTAGCTATTTCTTCTATGAGATTGAATGAATTGGAGAATGCTGAATATTTCAATTCACTAACTTCTGAATTGATTGCAAAAACCGAAACTGAGAAACAGTTTTATGTTGGTGATTTCTTAATGAATATTGCCGAATTGGCTGTAAAACGTCAAGAGTATGATGCAGCAATCAAATTTTTAGAAGAAGCATTGAATTACTTTGAAGTAGATCCACAGAATAAAAACTATAAGAAATATAAAGTTTTGACCTATACAGATTTGGCTCAAAACTATATGCTAACTGACGGTATTGAAGAGGCTGAACATTATTTACAGCTAGCTTTAGAACTTTATGATGAGAAGCAAAACAATGCTGATATAGCACATATGTATCCTAAAGTAGTTCTAAACCAGGCACTATTGAGATATTTGAAACAAGATTATTATGGCTGTAAAGAGATTCTAGAGCGCAATTTCAATTTAATACCAGAGGGGTCTTTTGAATATATTACTTTTAATATGTTGTTTCACTTCTATATAGCGCAATGCAATTATGTATTATCTGAATATGAGGCTTCTGAGAAATCTTTAAAAGAAGCTTTAGAATATGCAAATAAAGGTGAATCAGTCAGAAGTGAGCTTATTTTGTTATCGGCAAATCTAAATTTTGCAGTGGGGAATTATGACAAAGCGGCAACCTTGTTTCAAGAAGTTTCGGTGCTTTATGAGCAAACTAATAATGAAAGTGGTTTTATTCCTCTTTATATGCACTTAGCGAATTTCTACGTTAAATTGATTGATTATTCTAAGGCAGAAGAATACTTGGAAGAATCAACTAGTTTATCCAAAGAGGAAGGGTATATGGTCGTAGCTAGAAACTTAGAGTTTTACAATACGATGGCTTATGTGAATTATCATTTGGGCAATTATCAAAAGGCAGATTCTATTTACAGTGAAGTTATCCACTACAACGAGTCAAAAGGAGAACCCAATGCTGCAAGTTCTGGTTCTGCTAAAAATGGATTGGGATTGGTTAAAATGGATACTCGTAAACACGAAGAAGCAGAGCGATTGTTCAAGGAATCAATCGAATCATACAAACTGAATTTCGAGGGTAAACACGCACATCTAGGAACGGTCTATTTGAATTACGCTATAGTAATGATAAAGACTAATCAATTGGAAAAAGCTTCTCAATTATTGTCGGATTCAAATGCAGTTTTTAGCGCGTTTTACAAACCTACACATGATCTTTTTGGGGATTTGTATTATGAATATGGAGTTCTATATGAAAAGAAAAATGATGCCATACTTGCTAAGCAATTTTTTCAAAAAGCCCTTCGAATCTACACAGATGCATTCGGAGAAAATAATTTAAAAGTGAAATTGATAAAACAGAAATTATGATTAAAAAACTAAGTGTTGTAGTTCTATTGCTGTTGAATACAGTTGCTGTATTCGCACAGGAAGAAGTGTTGTTTAAGGCTGTATTTAAACCCAATAAGGTTTATAAAACCTATATGAAAACCACCTCTTATACGGAAACTGATTTTACAGGAAACGCCGCGATAATAGAAGAAATAACTAAGAATGGAGTTAGTTTACCAATGATTTCAGATAATGAGATGTTTATTAATCTTGAACTTAAAACATATAGTTCAAATGATTTAGGCGAATTTAAGGGAGTGTTGGAATACAAAAACATGGTTAATAACATGACCGTCAATGGACAAACTACCGATCAAGGAAACCCGTTTTTAGGAGTAAAGATTATGGGAACCTATGATTCTAATAATAGATTTTCATTGGACACTATAGTTGGAAATCAACTCACAGACCAATTGAGAGATATTATGAAAACTACTGCGGAGAACATGCAAGAGGCTGTCAAGTTTCCAGCAAACCCTTTGAAAATAGGTGATTCTTTCGATATGGATATTCCAATGAGTATTCCTATTGATGGTATTGGTACTATCTCATTTATAATAAGAACCAATTATTTATTAAAGGAAATCAAGGGAAGTTTAGCACATTTTGATATAGTACAATCAATTGAATTAGAAACTACTGGATCCAAAACCAATATGAGTGCTAGTGGAGAAGGAGTTGGTACTTTAGACTATGACATTAAGGAAAATTATATAGTGCGTAATGATGTAAATCTACCGATGGAAATGTCTATAATTATCAATGAAGATTTATCATTAGTGGTTAAAGTTAAATCTATAACAGAACAACGAGTTGTGATGAGTAAAGGGTAATGCATCTCCACCTCTCACGTCATTGCGGGCTTGACCCGCAATCTCTTTATGAACGGACTACTCTCGTGAGTGATTTCGATACGATTATCAAAAATGCGAAAACACAATTACCAGAACAGAGCATTAATAAATAGTCTAGTAAATTGTTTCAGTGAATGGGACATTCTAGCCTTCAGGTTATATAAAAGTAGTCAGTTGGCTGGATAGGAGTTGAAGATTACTGAATTATTTTTTAAATAGTGAGACTATAAGAAATAGAACGACCAAAACCAGATACATGTAATACATTTTTATTGGTTAAGTCTTGTAAATCACGAGTAGCAGTTGCTTTTGAAATCTTTGTAATTGACATGTATTTTTTTGCTGTCATTCCTCCTTCAAATCCTTCACCATCTTTGTCAAGCATTTTGAGAATTACTTTAAGCTGACGTTCGTTTAGTTTTGACTTGTTCTTATCTAGAAAACTTGATTTATTTAATATAAAATGGATTGTCTTTTTTGCCTGTTTCTGAGCATGTACAATTGTTTTTGAAAAGAAATAAATCCATTTTGAAATTTCTAAAGTTCTTTGTGCATTTTTAAGAGCGTCATAATAAGATTTTTTGTCCTTTTCAATTGAACTTGATAAACTCATGAGTAGAGGTCTTTGTAAACATTGAGCTAAGCACTTTTCTGCAATAGCACGACCAATACGTCCATTTCCATCTTCAAATGGATGTATAGTTTCAAAATATAGATGAGCTATAGAAGTTTTAATTAGAGTATTTTTTATGTCACTGCTTTGTATATTGTAAGAATTATACCAATTTACAAAATCTTTCATCTCATTAGGTACATTTGTTGAAGGAGGCGCCTCATAGTGAATAACTTCACGACCATGAGCACCTGAAACTATGACCATAGGTTCGTTACCTTTGCGATATTCCCCTGCTAGAATTGTCCCTGTATTATTAAAAAGTAAACTGTGCCAATGTTTGATTAAATTCTCGCTTAATTCGGTATTATATTGTTCCCTAACCTCTACCATTAATTCTCCAATTCCACGAGCTTTTATGTCTTTGATATGACTGATAGAAGGGTGGATACCTATTCTGTTCTTAATAGACGACATAATATCTTTACGACTATAAAACTCTCCTTCTATTTCAGAAGTTTTTATTGCTTCATCAATCATGAACTGAATGATGGTGTCTTGTTTTATATCTTCAGCAAGCGTGTTTACAATTCCCTTAAGTTCACCAGTCTCTAATGCAAATTCTATGACTATTTCGTCTATAATAGAAGAATCATATTCGAAGTTTTTCCAGTTTTCATGTTGCCAATTGTATTTCATGAGCCAATTAATTGTAGTAATCGGCTCAAATATACGAAAATAATGAGCCGATTATCTAGTTTAATCGGCTCATTGTATAATATTATTTTAGGGAATTAATAGATTTATAGTTTTGGCTTTTCATTTTCCTGTATTTTGCGATTTAGTGTAATATATTAAGTAGTACTATTTCAAGCATTCACGTATTTACAGATAACCAAATTCACGTATTAACGAACCAACACATTCACACATTCACGCATTCACGTATTTACAGATAACCAAATTCACGCATTAACGAATCAACAAATCACCAAATTCACACATTCACGCATTTACAGATAACCAAATTTACGCATTCACAAAAACACAATAAAAATTATTTCCCTATCTTTGAAATTCATTCTTCTACATAAATTGAACAAATAATGAATGCTACATTTCCATCATCTGGGTTTGAGTTTTTAAAAGAACTTGAAAACAACAATAACAAAGAATGGTTTACTGATAACAAAAAGCTTTTTGACACTACTTTTAACGAGGTTAAAGCATTTTTTAAGGTAATACACGATGAAATGGCTACGAAGGACTCTATTGAGAAATTCCACGTGCACAGAATTTATAGAGACGTTCGCTTTTCTAAAGACAAGACTCCTTATAAAACCTATTTTGGTTTGCATTTGGGAAGAAAGAAACCTTTTCTACGTGGTGGATATTATGTGAATATTGAACCAGGTCGTAGTTTTGTTGGTGGTGGATTTTGGGAACCTAATAAAGAAGATTTAAACCGCATTCGAAAGGAGATTGAATTAGACGATTCTGAATTGAGAGAGTTGATTTCAGCACCGGAGTTTGTAAAGTATTTTGCAGAACTAACTGGAGAGGAACTCAAAACAGCTCCTAGGGGATTTGAAAAAGACCATCCCGCTATAGATTTATTGCGCAAGAAACAGTTTTTAGTCATGCGTCCCTTTACAGATGAGGAAGTTATGAGTCCAGAGTTCATAAATGAGGTTATGAATACTTTCGAAGCAATGCGTCCTCTTTTTGATTATTTCTCACAAGTATTGACTACAAATGCCAATGGTGAGCCATTGTTTGAACTAACTATCTAGGTTCATTCATCCAAAACTATCTTTTCAGATTTTTATTTTCAGCTTTTTTATGATTTGAATCATAAAAACCATTTTAAAGTGGAGACTATCTTTGTGTGAAATCACGGAATAAAACAAGGTCTACAGTTTGAATTTAAGCTGTATTTATAAAAACATCAGAAGATGAATCACAAAACCGATGCTATAAATTGGAAGCAATTTATCATCAAATGCAAAGTAGAAGAATCTAGTAACGTATACTCCTTTTACTTAACTCCACTTAAGGCTGGTATGGTTACCCTACACAAGCCAGGGCAATATGTTCCCATTCGAATTTATAGCAATAAATCAAACGAGTATTTTTCGGGCAATTTCAGTATTTCTTCTGCTCCTAATGAAGATTACTATAGAATTACAGTTGCCAGTACAACTTCCAATCAGTTAGAGAATTATCTGATTGCGTATGTAGAAGAGGGCTTTGTTGTAGAGGTTGGTGAACCAGTGGGTAGCTTTGTTTTGCGAGACAACAATCACAATAAAGTTTTTATAGCAGATTCCTTGGGGCAAGCTCCTTTGTTATCTATGTTGGAAACGCTCGATTTGAAAGAAACACTCAGTGAAAAGATTATATGGATAAGCCAGTTAGACAGTCTGGAAAATCAAGCTTTTCGAACGAAAATAAACTACATCAAAGATAATTGCAGTGCATTGCAAACCCATGTGTTTTGCAATTCCTTAGAAAATGGAAACGCAGATTCTCATATCTATGAAGGAACTGTTGATTTAAATAAAATCAAAGGTTGGGAATTGGATTCTTCTGCGGATTACTACGTTTGTGGATCTTCGTTATTTACCCAAAAACTTCAGAGATTTTTGAATAAGCAGGATATAAAGACCTCTCAATTATACGTTGAAAACACGACTACATCTCTTAATTAACTATATAAAAAACGGAAAGGAAAACAGGGCAATGAAGGTTACTGAATTGTTTTATGGATTGATATTATGAGTGTAAAATTACAAGTTTCTAAGAGAAACGTTTATTGGATTAAATGGAGTAAAATTGCTATATGTTCTTCGCTACTTGGTTTTGTAGCAGCCATTTTCGCATTGTTATTTAAAGAGTTGGTAGAGAACTATGAGCATCTGTTATTGAACAGAGCTTTTGATTCAAAGTGGTTGTTTTTCATACTTCCATTAATAGGGTTGTTGGTTATTTACTATTTGCGTTTATACGTTTTTAAGAACAGAAAGAACAAAGGAATCTCTGAAGTATTAGAAGCGATTGAGTTTAAAAAGAAGCTACCGAGTTTTAAAATACCTTCTCACTTTTTCAATGGTTTTTTAACTGTTGTCTTTGGAGGAACAACGGGGATTGAAGTGTCTACAGTGGTATCTACAGCCACGATGGGGGAGTTGGCGTCTAAGAAAGATCCCATTTTTAAAAAGTATAAAAAGGAATTTATGGGGGCGGCAATTGCTGCGGGAGTTACTATCTTATTTTGTAGTCCACTAGCGGGTTTCTTCTTCTCTTATGAAACCATAAAAAAACAACATTCTAAGGTTTTTATAGTCACTCATTTTTTCTCTATACTAGTTGCAGTGGGGCTTTTGTTTTTGGTAGAGCTAAAAACTCCTTTCAAACCCTTGATACCAATATTAGGTTATAGAACTGAGGCATTGCCTTATTTTCTAGGGTTGGCTTTGATTGCTTCTTTTTATGGTGTTTATATGACTCGTATGGTGAAATGGGTAAAGGGTAGTTTGCCTATGGGAGACAAACCATTGTTGCAGTTACTGATAGGTGCTCTTTTGTTGGGAACTACTTTGTTTTTCTTGCCGATGCTCTATGGGGACGGATACCACGCTATTCAAAAACTAACTGCCACGTCGAATTGGAATGAAATACCTTTCTCTATTTTAATGATTGTTTTAGCATTGATCATAAAGCCATTGATTACGGGTTTAACTCTTGGTTTGGGAGGAGATGGAGGTGTTTTCGCACCGAGTATTTATTCTGGTGCTTTCCTAGGGTTGTTGATTGGAATCTTTGTCAAAACCTATATGGATACCGATATCATGTTGTTGAATTTTGTAGTGATTGGTGTAGCAGTAACCGTTAGTGCGGTCCTTCATGCTCCATTGACTGCTTTGTTTTTAACCTGTGGTCTTTTTGATGGTTATGAATTGTTCTTTCCTTTGTTGGTTTTAACGCTACTTAGCAAAACGATTGCTAAATATATCTTTCCATACACCGTATATAGCCTAAAAGCAAGTTCTTAAAGCAGTTTAAGGGGTAGCAATTGTTGTGTATAAAAAGACTTTAAAAGAGTTATATTGCAGTAAATTACAAGAGAGATATGATTGATTTGAATCTTTTGCTAGAGTTCGGAGGTGAGCACAGAAAAGTAAAGAAAAACGAACTGATATTTGAAGAGGGAACTTTTCCTGCTTTTTACTATCAGATTGTAGAAGGAGAAGTGAAAATGAACAATTTTACAGAAGATGGAAAAGAGTTTATTCAAAATATATTCACTCAAGGACAGAGCTTTGGTGAGCCACCTTTGTTCATAGACGAACCCTATCCAGCAAATGCTGTTGCCATTACACCTTCGGTTTTGATGCAAATTCCGAAAAACGCATTTTATTCACTCCTAAATCAATATCCAGAAGTATCGTTTGCTATCAACAAAAGTTTAGCGAGAAGACTTTATTATAAATCGGTTATGGCACCTGAAATCTCTTCTCAGGATCCGGAAAAAAGGTTATTGACTCTAATGGATTATTTAAAGTCTCATTACAACGAAGATTTAAAAGAGGAATACATTATTCCCATGACTAGACAACAATTAGCAGATTTAACTGGTTTGAGAGTGGAGACTGTTATACGCACTATAAAGCATCTTGAAAGACGAGGAGAATTGAAGATTATTCAAAGAAAAATATATCGTTGATTCTATATGATTAGGCTCATAAAATAACGCTTTTTAGGCACTTACCTTTACTGTATTAAATAAGTAAATGGTAGGATTATGTTATATACAAAGGTTTTCAATCAGTTTAAAGAAGGTTATCTAGGTTATGCTACATTAGGTTTGTTATTTCAAAGTTGTTTAGGTGGTGTAGCCGCTATGGCAATACTACATGAGAGAACGGGTTTTTCACAACACGCTCAATTGTTAACGGCCGTAGTGTTGTGTATGATGTATAACGCCTCGATGATGGCAGGGTTTAATAAAAAATGGGTGTTTAACTTACTTATTGCAAGTTTGTTATTAAATGGTACCTTTATATTATTAGCTATTTTAGTATGAAAAAAGAGATAAAAACAAGAGAGGATTTGTTCTTTCTAGTAGATGAGTTCTACAAACGCGTCAGGCAGGATGAAGAGATTGGATGGGTTTTTAATGAAATAATTACCGATTGGCCCAAACACTTGGAGTTAATTACTGATTTCTGGGAGTTTCATGTGTTTAAGACCAGTAAGTATAAAGGAAATCCTTTGCAAGCACATATAGATGTAGATCAAAAAATAGGGCAGAAGATAACTCCAAAGGATTTTGGAACTTGGTTGTTTCATTGGCTAGGTGTTATAAACGAATATTTTGAAGGTGACAACGCAGAGGTTTTAAAGTTCAAGGCTCGAAAGATGCAAACCATGCTATATATGGGAATTCACGAGAGTAGAACTACAACGGATTAAGTATTTGAATTAAAATATATAGAACTATTTTAAAATTATATTATGAAAAAAACGATTGTAATGGCCTTTGCATTAGTAGCAATGGTGGCTTGCAAGAATCAAAATTCAGCTGCTCCTGAAACGGAAGAACCAACAACGGAAGCTGTGGTTGAACCTATTGTTGAGAATGAAGAGCAACCCGTTGCTTTGGTTCTGGATAATGGTAAGAAATGGGTAGCAAACGCTGAAACTACTGAAGGAGTTGCTATACTTTCTCAAAAGATAAACGATTTTGAGGTTTCTGAGAATATAGATTCTTATCACACCTTAAACAGAGAGCTACAATCTGCTTTTAAAGACATTTTTCAAAAGTGTACGATGACTGGAGAAGGGCATGAGCAACTACACAATTTTCTAATTCCAATACACGAAGAATTATTAGTATTAGAAGGAGACGATTTGGAGGCATCAAAAAAGAGTATTGCCAAATTGAAAGAGCAATTGGTAGTCTATCCACAATTTTTCGAATAGAGTTCTTATAAACAAAAAGCGCAGAAATTTAAATCTGCGCTTTTTTTATTTAAGGATTTAGAAGTAGGGTTACAGTATTTGAAGTTCTTTCATACACATAACGATATTTTGAAAAGTTCTTTCGATATCGTGATCCAAACCAATTGAAATTCGAATTAATCCATCACTCAATCCCATTTCTTTTTGTTCTTCCATTGGTATTTCAGAGGAAGTAGATGTGCCAGGAGCGCTGAACAAGGTTTTATAAAAACCTAAACTAACCGCTAAATAACCGATATTTCTCTCCTGCATTAATTCCATTAGTGCATTTGCTTTATCTAAACTCCCTGCGTCAATGGTCATCATTCCCCCAAATCCGAATTGAGCATTTATCATTTTTTTGTAACGCTCATAACTTGGATGATTCTTCAATCCGGGATAAACGGTTTTAACCCCCAATGCGTCTAGCTTTTCGGCTAGGTAGCTCGCATTTTTACTGTGTTGCTGCATTCGAATAGGTAAAGTGCGTAGGTTTTTCAAAATACTAGCAGCTCTTAAACTATCCATAGTCGGTCCTAGCAACATAGTAGCTCCTTGATTGACATCTTTTAAGCTGTTTATAAAGTCTTCTGTACCACAGATTACCCCACCAACCGTATCACTACTTCCGTTGATGTATTTGGTTAAACTGTGGATTACCACATCTGCACCTAATTTAATAGGAGATACAGAAAGAGGAGAGAAAGTATTGTCTACAACTAACGTTACGTTGTGCTTTTTGGCAATTATTGAAAGTGCTTCTATATCTGCAACTTCTAGTAACGGATTACTCACAGTTTCGCAATAAAGCACTCTAGTTTGTGGTGTTATACTATCTTCTACTTGTTTTAAGTTTGTTATGTCTACAAAACTCGTTTGGATTTGATATCTCGGCAAGAAGTTCTTCATGAAGGCATATGTACCCCCATATATAGTTCTACTAGAAACGATGTGTTCACCAGATTTACACAATTGCATTAGGGTAGAAGTAATAGCTCCCATACCAGAAGCGGTAGTATTAGCAGATTCACTGCCTTCCATAGCAGCCAAAGCCGCCGATAAATATAAATTACTTGGACTTGAATGTCTTGAATATAAGTAACAACCATCTGCATTACCTTCAAAGGTATCGAACATGGTCTTAGCTGCCATGAACGTATAGGTTGAGGAATCGGAGATAGATGGATTTACTCCACCAAACTCTCCAAAGAATTGCAAATCTTGTATCTCATTTGCAGGTTCAAAATCTTTCATATTATAGGTTTTTAATTGGGTAATCAATATAATAAATAGTTTTGTATCTGCAATGGTGATTAAACTTCAATATTTCCGTGATTTTATTGATGTTTACAGAATATATGGATTGAAATTAAAGAAGTTTAAGTAGTATTATAGAAAAAGATGTTCAGTTGGAGATGGTAGAAATTGGATAAATTAAAAAAATTAAGACAAGCGTTGTAATTAAAAACGGAATCAGTCGATAGAAGCTTAAAACTTTCTTGTAAAACCTTCCTCGATTCGTTAAAAATCGTAACTTTGCTCTTCATTTATTAAAATAAAAAAAACGATAATACTATGAATTCATTTGACGTAGTTGTAATAGGTTCAGGACCTGGAGGATATGTGTCAGCTATTCGTTGTGCACAATTAGGATTAAATACAGCAATCATTGAGAAATATTCAACTTTGGGTGGGACTTGCTTAAATGTAGGTTGTATTCCATCTAAAGCGTTACTAGCCTCTTCACACCACGTTGAAGAAATGGGGCATTTTGCAGAACACGGTATTGAAATCGGTGGAGATGTGAAAATTGATCTACAAAAAATGATTGACCGCAAGCAAACAGTAGTTGACCAAACTAGTGCTGGGGTTAAATATTTGATGGACAAAAACAAAATTACTGTTTTTGAAGGAGTAGGTTCATTTGAAAGTGCAACTAAAGTTATCGTTACTAAAGCAGATGGAACAACTGAAACTTTAGAAGCAAAAAACACTATTATTGCTACAGGTTCAAAACCATCTAGCTTGCCATTTATCACTTTAGATAAAGAGCGCGTAATTACTTCTACTGAGGCACTTAAGTTAAAAGAAGTTCCTAAACATTTAGTAGTTATCGGAGGTGGAGTTATCGGATTAGAATTAGGTCAAGTTTATTTGAGATTAGGAGCTCAGGTTTCTGTTGTTGAATTTGCTGACCGCGTTATTCCAGGTATGGATGCAGCTTTGTCTAAAGAATTGACTAAAGTTCTTAAGAAACAAGGTATGAAGTTCTATACTTCTCACAAAGTTCAATCTGTTGTTAGAGCAGGTGATCTAGTTACTGTATCAGCGGAAAACAAAAAAGGAGAAATCATTACTTTAGAAGGAGATTATGCATTGGTTTCTGTAGGACGTCGTCCTTATACTGATGGATTAAATGCTGATAAAGCTGGAGTTAAAATTACAGAAAGAGGTCAAGTTGAAGTAAATGATCATTTACAAACAACTGCATCTAATATTTATGCAATTGGAGATGTTGTTCGTGGAGCAATGTTGGCTCACAAAGCAGAGGAAGAAGGTGTAATGGTAGCTGAGTTTTTAGCTGGTCAAAAACCACACATCAACTATAACTTAATTCCAGGTGTTGTTTACACATGGCCAGAAGTTGCAGCTGTAGGTCAAACTGAGGAGCAATTGAAAGAGAAAGGTATCGCTTATAAAGCAGGTAGTTTCCCATTCCGTGCTTTAGGTAGAGCTCGTGCTAGTTCTGAGACTGATGGATTGGTTAAAATCCTTGCAGATGCTACAACAGATGAAGTTTTAGGTATCCATATGATTGGAGCTCGTGCGGCAGATTTAATCGCTGAAGCAGTAGTTGCAATGGAGTTTAGAGCATCGGCTGAAGATATTTCAAGAATGTCTCATGCGCATCCAACTTTTGCAGAAGCAATCAAAGAAGCAGCGTTAGCAGCAACTGATAATAGAGCATTACACGTGTAATTAACACCGTAATCTGATAATATTAAAGGCCTATTTGTATTTTTTGCAAATAGGCTTTTTTTTAGCTCGTTTAAATTATATATTTGAAATCTTTTAAAAAATTTAGTTATGAAAAAGTCAATATTGTTTCTTTCACTGCTTTTTATAGGAGTTTCGTGTGAATCAGATGATAATAGTAAACCAGATCCAGGCGATCCGTTGTTTGAATCTGAATACACTCCATTGAAAAGCTTAAATGAATTGAATTCTACATATGTATATTATGGAGCTAAGATTGGAAGTAGACCTTTTGGAGCTATAGCTAGTTCGAATTGTTTATCTAAAAACACATTTTCAACTTTTATAAGCGGATCAAACGATTTCTTTTCTAAGGATTCTATTGTTTTTCAAAGCTATTTGCAAGATAAAGTAAAAGGGGAATGTGCAGTAGATTTTATTCGTACTTTAAGAAAAGTAAAGTTAGTAGAAGAAGGAAAGATGTATGCCGATATTCACGATTTTTCTTACGAGGAAGTAAAAGTTAATTATCAGGACAAGATTACTGGTGAATTTTTAGATTCAATTAGGATTGATACTATTAAAAATGTCTATTTTGAAGGAAATATTGATATTGGTGTTCAAGGTGGTTATTTGAGAGTAGAAGATAAATTTTCTCGCTATAACGGTAAAGATAAAGTGTATCAATATTTTAAAAAGAGGTAATGTTATTTAAAAGGAATTTGATTTACGTCAAAAGGACTTATTCGATTTTAATGTTGTTGTTTGTATTAGTATCATGTAATTCAGATGACGGGAAGGATGTAGAAAAAGATCCTGTTTATGATTCAGAATACACTCCTTTGAAAAGTTTAAACGAATTAAGTGGAGTATATTTTTATGAAGGAGCTAAGATAGGTGATCGTCGTTTCGGAGCTATTTCAAGTTCAAATTGTCTATCTGGAAACTTAATGATTTTTGGGAGTAATAATGAACCGGATAGCGAACGTAATTTTGTTTTTAAAAGCCATAAGCAAGATAAATATGTAGATAATTTATGTACTGATGATTTCACACGTATCATTTTTAACATGGAGATGTCTTCTGAAGAAAAATTACTTGTAAAAATATCTGGTCCACGATATGGAGAAGATGGCTCTATATCTTCTATGAAAAAATTAGATGACGATAGAGAAGAATTAGAAATAGGATTTCAGGCCGGATATCTTAGGATTGAAGATAAATTGTCTTTAAACGATAATAAGAGTAAAACATATCTATATTTTAAAAAAATGTAGTACTGTTGAAAAGTATTAGAAAAAGGGAGCCTATTTTAGGTGTCCCTTTTTTTGTGATTATTGTTTTTGAATCACTAAAGATTGATTTAATGGTTGTTTTAAATAAACTAAAATAGTACTATATTCGTTTTATGGTAACAGGTTTTAAGAATGAGCAATGTGAATTAACGTCATTGCCTAAACATGAAGAGGTTGTCTTGCAACCGCTTCATGAAGATTATAAGAAAGTGGTGTTGATTGAATCTATTTTAATTGGTTTGGTTTGTGTTGTTTTTGGGTTTATTCCCTTATTTGCTAATCTACTAGTGGAAGAGGATTTTCATCTCAGCACTTATATGTTAGTCTCTATAGGTGTTGGTGTCGTGATTGCCATCTTGCAAGCTGTTATTAGAATATTAGGTGTCGACAAGAAGGGATATGCGCTTCGAGACCACGATTTGATTTATAAAACGGGATTGATCAACATCAAAACTACGGTGGTTCCTTTTAATAGGATTCAGCATGTGAAAGTATTCGAAGGTGTACTTTTAAGAAGCTTTGGTCTTTCTAAACTTATCTTCTATACAGCTGGTGGAAATTTTGGAGATTTGATTATTCCTGGTGTTTCTAAAGATAATGCGGATTCTATTCGCGCTTTTGTCATGCAAAACATAGAAAAGCAATCTGAATTAGTAGAATCAACTCAGAATGATGAAGATGAGGAATAATTCTTTTAAGACCCCTACACGTCAATCTAAAATTGGGATAGTCGCTAATTTTCTGTTCTTTATGCAGAAGTTCGTAAGGGCTTTTATACCTGTCATTATATTATTTATTGTTAAGGACTCTTCGCGTATTCCTCTTCCATGGGTTGTTATAGGATCTGGTATTTTGTTCTTACTGGTAGCAATTTGGTCTTATTTAGCTTATAGAAATTTTTTCTTCTACATCGATGAAAAAACTGATTCTTTTATAATTATGAAAGGGGTACTAGCAAAGTCTAAAACGATTGTACCTTTAGAGAATATTCAGCAAGTTACGCTTAATCAAAAGTTTATACACAAATTAGTGCAGGTTTATGCTGTTGAAATTGATTCAGCGGGGAGTACCGAGAAAGAGGTTGAAATTCCTTCTGTTTCTCATGATATTGCTTTGGAACTAAAGAGCTTACTGTTGTCATACAATAAGACTGAAGTCAATAATCATATTCTTATTGATGCTAATACTACGGAACAAAATGATTTGGTTCAAAAACTAAGTATTTGGACTCTTATTAAGCTTGGATTAACTACTAGTTATTTGCAAACACTTGGTTTGATCTTGGCGTTCTTTATAACTTTTTTTGAACAGTATTCTAATATTTTTCTCAAAGATTATTCGGATGAAGAGGTGTTTGATATGTATAGAACGTCGGATGTTGAGTCTTTGGTAATATTATACGTTTTAGTAGTGTTGATTTCATTGGTTCTGATGGTTAACGTGGTTAGGGTTATCATGAAATTCTTCAATTATAGTATATCTGTTCAGAACAACACTTTTTTAGTTAACTATGGTTTGTTGTCTACCCATAATGTTATACTACGACCAAGGAGGATTCAATTATTAAAAGTTACTCAGAACTTTTTTCAAGCTAAGATGGACTTGTTTCACTTGAAGATAAATCAAGTTATCAGTGGTGAATCTAAAGGAAAGAATGTTGGTTTAGAGATACCGGGATATTCAAAGGCTGAAAAGAATGCGTTTTTTAATTTAGTTTTTGAACATGAAACAGAAAAGTCTCTTTTTGAATTGGCTCCTAATTATCGTTTTTGGGCTTTTCGATTCTTTATTTTCGCAATCATACCCGCAACAGTTGGTGTGTTGATTTATATGAATCATTATGATTGGAAGATTGTTTCTGCGTTCTGTATGGCCTATATATTATTGATGGGACTGATACAGTATCGCATTTTTAAAGTTCGTAAGTTGATAGTTTATAAGGATTTGATTTGCTTGCGTAGCGGTTTTTGGGATGTTACAGAAACTTGGTTAGAACCCAATAAGATACAGAAGCTTTCTGTTTCTCAATTATTTTGGCAAAAGAAATATGACATCGGGACTTTAACTCTGCATACTGCTGGAGGGAATGTGAGCTTTCAAACAACATCTTACTCAGAACTAACTCAATTATCTGATCTGTGGTTATATGAGATTGAGAGCGCTAACAAAGGTTGGATGTAAGTGTTTTTCATCTGTTTTGGTTCTCTTAATGTATGTTTTATAACTTAGAATAAATTCAAATATGTAACTTAGTTATAAATTGTAATTATGGAAATAAGTCATATAAGTAAAAAAGATATTGCGGATGGGGAGGCTATTCGCGGTCTAGATATTAGAGCAGGCATATTTAGTTTGTTGCAAGCTGATTTTCCTGGATTTACTGAGGATGATTTCATTTCTATCGACGAACTGAATCTCTATAGAAGGCTTTATCTCGCTTCTCTAGTGTCATTAGAGAAAGGAGAACTGGCTGTTATTGATCAGGATGTGATGGAAGCGATTAAGAACAACTCTATTCTTTCTGAAAACATACAGGATGAGATTGAGGCTGAGCTTACTTTTGCACAAAAGATTGCTGACAAAGTAGCTGCGTTCGGAGGTAGTTGGACATTTATAATTTCTTTCTTTACCTTTATTTTAATATGGATGCTTATTAATATTTGGTTTCTTTCTACCAAGCCATTCGATCCATATCCTTTCATCTTACTAAATCTTATTCTTTCGTGTTTGGCGGCTATTCAGGCTCCTATTATTATGATGAGTCAGAATAGACAAGAGCAAAAAGACCGACAAAGAGGGGAGCATGACTATAAAATAAACCTGAAGGCTGAGTTGGAGATTAAACTATTGAGTGAGAAGATAGATCATTTGCTAGTTCATCAAAACAAAAAGCTTTTGGAGATTCAAGAGGTTCAAATAGATTATTTAGAAGATTTGATGAAGGAAATCAAGAAAGGGAATGCTTAATCAAATTGTTTTAAAGGCTTTAGGTATTGCAATTGATACTGACAGAACACGTTTTTATTATTAATTTCTTTACTTAAATAATCGATTCTAGATTATACCGACTTTGTGGGGTTTAGGTTCAATTAAATAAAATTCGGAAGCTCGTATTTTCTCAGTATTTTTGGCAAAATAAACACCATATTGATATTTTAAAGGTTCGTATGACTTCGTAAGAGGGATAGTTTTATGCTAAATGCTAGAAGTTATTTCTCTTTGTAATTGTCTGATATACTTCTTTAAGAGCGTTCAGTAGAGAGGAAATATTTTAAATGTATTATGAATAAATTTAAAGCTTGGGTGGATGCAGCCCGATTGAGAACCTTGCCGCTTTCTGTTTCTGGAATAATCGTTGGTAGTGCATGTGCATATGAGTCTTTTGAGGGGAAAACTTCCTTCTTAGGTATTTTCAGCTTAGCAATCTTAACTACTTTGTTGTTGCAGATTTTATCCAATTTCGCAAATGATTATGGAGATGGGGTTAAGGGAACGGATAATGATACGCGAGTAGGGCCAAAGCGAGCTGTTCAAAGTGGAGTAATCACTGCGAAAGAAATGAAAAATGGGGTTATTGTTACGTCTTTGTTGTCGTTGATTTCTGCTATTTTATTGATTTACATCTCTTTTGGTAAAGATGATTTTGGTACTTCTCTATTCTTTTTTGTATTAGGTATAAGCTGTGTAGGTGCTGCTATTAAATATACAGTTGGTAAATCTGCTTATGGCTATAGAGGGTTAGGAGATTTATTTGTCTTTATTTTCTTTGGCTTGGTGAGTGTTTTAGGGTCTTATTATCTCTATAATCAAAGTTTAAATGCTTGGCTGTTACTACCAGCAATTGCTGTTGGCAATTTGAGCATAGCGGTTTTGAACCTAAACAATATGCGTGACTTAATAAGTGATAAAGCGTCAGGTAAAAACACTTTGGCTGTGAAGTTAGGTGCTGTTCGCGCAAAGTATTATCACTATTTTATTATTCTTTTCGCTTTAGTGGCTATTCTTATTTATGCTATTCAAAGGGATATTCCATGGCAAGGTTATTTCTTTGTTGTAGCTTTTATTCCTTTCATCAAACATATTGTTGTTGTATATAACAATAAAATCCCAAGAGAGCTTGATTCTGAAATGAAGAAGGTTGCATTGGGTACATTTTTCTTATCACTATTATTTTCTATAGCTTTATTACTTAAAAATTTTATATTATGATTATTACATATTACGGACACGCTTGTGTGGGGATTGAAGTAGAGGATGTGAAAATCATTGTAGATCCTTTTATTTCTGGAAATCCATTGGTTAAGGATCTTGATGTAAATGCACTTGAAGTTGATTATATCTTGATTACACATGCACACGGTGACCATATTTTAGATGTGGAAACTATTGCAACCAACAATCCAGAAGCAATTATTGTTTCTAACGCTGAGATAGCGGGATATTATGAAAATAAAGGATTTATCGCTCATCCTATGAATCACGGTGGGAGCTGGCAGTTTGAATTTGGAGTATTGAAGTATACAACGGCTATTCACTCTAGTTCTTTTCCTGACGGTACATATGGTGGACAACCAGGAGGTTTTGTGATTGAGAGTGAACGTAAGAACATCTATATCGCTGGAGATACTGCATTGACAATGGATATGAAGTTAATCCCTATGCGAACCAAACTAGATCTTGCTATTCTTCCTATCGGAAGCAACTTTACAATGGATGTAGAAGATGCTGTAATAGCTGCTGATTTCATACAGTGTGATAAGGTAATGGGGTATCATTATGATACTTTTGGTTATATAGAAATAGATCATGAAGAGGCAAAGAAGAAGTTTTTCGAAGGAGGAAAGGACTTGATGCTTTTGAGTATTGGTGAATCAATTGAGTTGTAATATGAAAGCTAGTTACGCTAAATATGAATTAAATTTTAAACGCCCATCTGGTACTTCCAGGGGCGTTTTACATATAAAAGAAACTTGGTTTTTAAAGATAGAGAATGAGGATAAAGTTGGGGTAGGAGAGTGCGCTATTTTTAGAGGATTAGGGTTTGATGACCGACCAGATTATGAAGAAAAGTTGCAATGGGTTGTTGACAATATCTTTTTAGGTAAGGATAAATTGTGGGACGAATTGCGAGATTTTCCTTCTATTCAATTTGGTGTTGAACAGGCGTTTTTGTCTTTGGAAAGCAGTAATCCATTTATTCTTTTTCCATCTCTATTTACAGAAGGGAGAGCGTCAATTCCTATCAATGGATTGGTTTGGATGGGTGATGAGAATTTCATGAAATCTCAAATAGACGAGAAGATAAAAGAAGGGTTTTCGTGTGTGAAGCTTAAAATTGGTGCTATTGATTTCGATCGTGAAATAGGGCTTTTGAGTTATATTCGCGAGCAGTTTTCTCCTCAAAAAATGGAATTAAGGGTAGATGCTAACGGTGGATTTAGTAGTAGTGAAGCTTCAGATAAGTTGTTTATTTTATCTGAATTTCAAATACATAGCATCGAACAACCTATTAAACAAGGCCAGCATGACAGCATGGCAGGGTTATGTAAGATTACTCCATTGCCTATTGCCTTAGATGAAGAGCTAATTGGAGTTGTAAATTACAGCGATAAAGAAAATCTATTGAAGAAAATCAAGCCACAATGCATCATTTTGAAGCCTAGTTTGGTCGGTGGTTTTAAAGGAAGTATGGAATGGATTGAAATAGCTAATAGGTTGGGAATAGGATGGTGGATTACCTCAGCATTGGAAAGTAATATCGGTTTAAATGCAATTGCCCAATGGACATTTACATTACAATCTGCGATGTTGCAAGGTCTGGGTACTGGTGGTCTTTATACCAATAATTTCGATTCGCCATTGGAAGTTCGTCAAGGTGCTTTGTGGTATAATTCAACTTTAGATTGGGATTTCAATTTGAATAAATTGGCTTTTTAAAACAAGAATAAAAGGTCTTGTTTTTCGTTTTATATAGGCATAAAAAAACCGCTCTCTCCAAATCGGATTTAGCGGTTTTAGTATTTAACCAAACCAAATTACTGCTGTTTTAAAAACAGTATTCGTTCTTGTCAATTAATTTGCTAGCGATAATTTCTCTAAGCGCATTGATATTTGGAAGATTGGTGTATTTCGTAAATCTTCTTAATCCCATCAACATCATTCTTTGTTCGTCTCCTTCTGCTAGAGCCGCAATTCCTTCTTTTGCTCTTAATGAGATTATATCCACAGCGTGGTATAAGTATAATTGAGCCATTGCTATTTCTTCCTTCACAGCTTCTTCACCTTTCGCTTTAGCAATTTTTTCTGTTCTTAACAAAGCGCTTTCCGCCATGTATATTTCAATAAGCATGTCTGATGCAGCTAATAAAAGTGCTTGATGTTTCTCTAAGTCTGGTCCGTATTTTTGCACGGCACTTCCTGCAACCATTAAGAATGCTTTTTTCAGCTTGCTTATAATCTCTTTTTCTTCGGAGAACAATTCTGAGTAATCAGGTACATCAAAATCAGGAATAGATAGAAGCTCATCAGCAACTTTCATAGCAGGGCCGATTAGGTCTACATGTCCTTTCATCGCTTTCTTGATTAACATTCCCACTGCTAGCATGCGGTTTATTTCATTGGTACCTTCATAAATTCTTGTAATACGAGCATCTCTCCAAGCACTTTCCATTGGAGTGTCTTCTGAGAAGCCCATTCCTCCAAATATTTGAATTCCTTCATCTGCACAATTTTGCATGTCTTCAGAAACCGCTACTTTTAAAATAGAACATTCGATTGCAAATTCTTCTACTCCTTTTAATTCTGCTTCTTGATGCGAATTGCCTTCTTCTATGCGTTGATTAATTCGATCCTCAATAGCAGCTGCTGCTCTATAAGAAGCACTTTCTCCAACATAGGCATTGGTTGCCATTTCTGCCAATTTTGTGCGTATCGCTCCAAACGAAGAAATGGGTGTGTTGAATTGAATGCGCTCATTGGCGTATTGTACTGATTTGGACACGATTCTTCGCTGTGAGTCTAAACAGGCAGCAGCGAGCTTAATACGACCCACATTAAGGGCGTTCATTGCTATTTTAAAACCATTGCCTCTCTCAGATAGCATATTCTCAACTGGTACTTTTGTTTCATTGAAAAATACTTGTCGAGTAGAGGAGGCTCTAATCCCTAGCTTATGCTCTTCTTCTCCAAGTGTAATTCCATTTGACGGATCGTTTTCAACAATAAATCCAGTAATGTTTTTATCATCTTCAATTCTCGCGAAAACAATGAACAGGTTACAGAATCCCGCATTTGAAATCCACATCTTTTGTCCGGTGATAGCATAATACTTACCATCAGCAGAGAGAACTGCTTTTGTCTTACCAGAGTTGGCATCAGAACCTGCATCTGGTTCTGTTAAACAATAGGCTCCAAACCATTCTCCTGTTGCTAATTTGGGTACGTATTTTTGTTTTTGTGCTTCATTTCCGTACAATGTAATTGGCATAGTTCCAATTCCTGTATGTGCTCCAAAGGCTGTTGAAAAAGATCCTGTTGCACCGGATATGTAATCACACACCAACATCGTTGAGACAAATCCCATTCCTAACCCTCCATATGCTTCTGGTACTGCTACTCCTAAAAGACCTAATTCACCTGCTTTTTGCATACTTGATTTTGTGAAACCATAGTCTTTGCTCTCAAAGCGGTGTTTGTTTGGCCATAATTCTTTATCAACAAATTCCTTAACGGACTCACGCATCATGCGTTGTTCTTCGTTAAAATCTTCTGGTGTGAAAACGTTTTCACATTTTGTTTCCTTTACGATGAATTGTCCTCCTCGTGTTATATCTTTTGTCATAATAGTTTTTTTTGTTGGTTTAATACTGCTTATAATAATTCATAAATACCTGCTGCTCCTTGACCTGTTCCTACACACATGGTTACCATTCCATATTTGTTTCCTCTGCGCTTCATTTCATCAAAGAGTTGTACTGATAATTTTGCTCCTGTACAGCCCAAAGGATGTCCTAGAGCAATGGCACCTCCGTTTACATTTACAATCTCGGGATTGATATCCAATTCTCTCATTACTGCTAAGGACTGTGAAGCAAAGGCTTCATTTAGTTCTATTAGCTCTATGTCTTTTAACTGCATACCCGCTTGTTTCAATACTTTTGGTATGGCCTTTACTGGTCCCATTCCCATAATTCTTGGTTCAACTCCGGCTGCTGCAAAGTTTACCAATCGCGCAATGGGTTCTAGGTTCAATTCTTTTACCATTTCTTCTGACATGATGAGTACAAATGCTGCTCCATCACTCATTTGAGATGAGTTTCCTGCTGTTACTGATCCGTTAGCAGCAAATACTGGTCTCAGTTTATTTAGCGCTTCTATTGAAGTCCCTGCTCTTGGTCCTTCATCTTTGGTTACTGTATAGCTTTTACTGTCTTTTTTACCTTTTTCATTTACGAATATTTCTTCGATCGAAATAGGGACGATTTGTTTGTCAAATTTGCCTTCTGCTTGTGCTTTTAAGGCTTTCATATGTGAATGGTATGCAAACTCATCTTGATCGGCTCTTGATACATTAAATTGATTTGCTACGGCTTCTGCTGTTAATCCCATTCCCCAATAATAATCTTCATGTCCTTGTTTGGCCAATCCGTAATCGGGAGTGGGTTTATAACCTCCCATTGGTATAAAACTCATGCTTTCTGCCCCACCAGCAATGATGCATTGTGCCATTCCCGATTGTATTTTAGCGGTTGCCATTCCTATGGTTTCTAATCCAGAGGCACAATATCTATTTACTGTTACTCCTGGTACGTCTTCAACTTTTAATCCCATTAATGAAATTAGGCGTGCCATATTCAATCCTTGTTCTGCTTCTGGCATTGCATTTCCAACCATTACATCGTCAATTCTTGTCTTGTCGAAATCTGGAAGTTCATTCATGATATGTTGAATGATTTCTGCGGCTAACTCATCTGGTCTTTTGAATCGAAAAACACCACGAGGCGCTTTTCCAACAGCTGTTCTATATCCTTTTACTATATATGCGGTTTTCATCTTTTACTTTTTTAGGGTTTTGGTATCGTCTAGTTTCTCAAAGGTTTTCCTTTGGTTAGCATATATTGAATGCGTTCCAACGTTTTGCGTTCTCCACATAATGATAAGAATGCTTCTCGCTCTAAATCCAACAAATATTGCTCTGTTACTAAAGTTGCCTCTGACAAATCTCCTCCAGCCATTACGTAAGCTAACTTGTTAGCGATTTTCTTATCGTGTTCTGAAATGTAATTGCCGGCTTCCATACTATCTGTCCCCACTAAAAACATTCCCAATGCTTGACGTCCTAATACTTTTATATCTTTCCTTTTAACAGGTTGTGTATATCCAGCATCTGCCATTAGTAGAGCCCATTTTTTTGCTTCTGCTATTTGACGGTCTTTGTTGATGACTACAACATCTTTACCTTTCTGAAGTATGTTTAAATCATAGGCTTCATAAGCAGAGGTAGATACTTTTGCCATTGCTATGGTTAAAAAATGCTCTTGTAAAATATTTAGCTCCACATCGTTTTTCTGATATAGATCAGAAGCTCTTATTGCCATTTCTTTTGAACCACCACCACCTGGCAATAGTCCAACACCAAATTCTACGAGTCCTATATAAGTTTCTGCCGCTGCAACGACTCTATCTGCGTGTAAGCTAATTTCGCAACCACCTCCTAAAGTCATGCCATGGGGTGCCGAAATCACTGGAATGGCTGAGTAACGCATTCGCATGGTCGTGTCTTGAAACATTTTGATTGCCATATTTAGCTCTTCATAGTCTTGTTCTATAGCCATCATGAAAATCATTCCGAGATTTGCTCCCACCGAGAAGTTGGTTCCTTCGTTTCCTATTACTAGCCCTTTAAAGTCTTTTTCTGCTATTTCAATTGCTTTGTTTAATCCTGCTAAAACACCTCCACCAATAGTGTTCATTTTAGAATGGAATTCTAGATTCACAATTCCATCTCCTAAATCTATTAAGCTTGATTCTGAGTTACCCCATACTTTATTGGTAGATCGTATATTATTAAGTATAATTAAACTTTCTTGACCTGGTATGTTTTCGTATTTCTTGCTGTTTTGATTGTAGAACAGTTTTCTTCCGTTTTCTAGTTTATAAAAGCCTTTGGCTCCACTAGCTTGTAGTTCTTTAACCCATTCAGCTACATGATAACCTTCTGACTCAACTAGTTCAATTCCCTTTTCTAATCCTATTAAATCCCAAGTCTCAAAAGGACCGTATTTCCAAGCATAACCCGTTCTCATCGCATCATCAATAGGGTAGAAGGTATCTGTTATCTCTGGTACTCGTTGAGATACATAAGCAAAAAGTGAAGCAAAGTGTTTGCGTATTAAGGTTCCTTCTTTTCCTTTGTCTGCTAGTAAAACGCCAAGCTTTTTAGATGTTCCTCCTGCTTGTTTTGCTAATTCTACTACGGTTATGTTATTTCGTTCTAATGGACGATATTCTAATGTGTTTAAATCTAAAGCAAATCTATTGGTGTTGCCTTCTTTGTCTGTTTCTTTATAATAGAATCCTTTATTGGTTTTGTCTCCCAAGAACTTATTCTCAATTAGAAAGTTTAAGACTTTTGAATCTTTGATTTCTTGAATCATAGAATCTTTGGGACAGTTTTCTTTAAGTCCTTTGGTTACATTAAAAGCAGTGTCTAATCCTACTAAGTCTCCTAACTTGAAAGTTCCCGTTTTTGGTCTACTTAAAATTGAACCTGTTAATGTATCTGCTTCTTCAATTGATAACCCAATTTCTTGTGTGAGCTGCATAATCATAGCCATGGAATACACTCCTATACGATTACCTATAAATCCGGGTGTGTCTTTACAAAGTACTGGAGTTTTACCTAGGAATTTACTTGCATAGTTTTGAAAGAAAGATAACACCTCAGGATCTGTTTTAGGTCCGGGTATGATTTCAAATAGTTGGAGATAACGAGGTGGATTAAAGAAATGGGTTCCGCAAAAGTGTTTTTGAAAATCTTCTGAACGACCTTCTGTCATCATATGCATCGGAATTCCAGATGTGTTTGATGTAATTAGCGTTCCTGGTTTTCTGTATTTTTCTATTTGTTCAAAAACAGATTTCTTTATATCTAAGCGTTCAATGACTACTTCTAGTACCCAATCACAATCTTTTATTTTTTCTAAATCATCTTCCGTATTTCCAATAGTGATTCGCGATGCAAATGCTTGACTGTATATAGGGGAAGGTTTTGATTTTAGTGCATTGGTAAGATGCATTTGAGCTATTTTGTTTCGAACAACTTTACTTTCTAGTGTTAGTCCTTTCTTTTCTTCATCTGCAGTTAATTCTTTTGGAACTATATCTAAAAGCAGTACTTCTAATCCAATATTAGCAAGATGGCAAGCAATTCCAGATCCCATTACACCGGAACCTATAACTGCTGCTTTTTTAATTATTCTTTTCATATTATTAGTTTATATTGGTTTCTTCTTTTGACTTCAATGTACGAATTCTTGGTCTATTTTGAAGTTAACTTATCTTTAAATTGTTTAATCAGAGACTTATACGTCTTCTTCAAATATTTGTCTTTCAGCTATCAAGCTATTTATAGTCTCTGTAACTTCTAGAAAGTGTTTTATTTTTTCTTCAGATACGTGTTGTTTGATAACATCGTTAAATTGAAGAACACCTGCTTTAGATAACTCTCTTTTTTTTATACCCAAAGGGGTTAACTTTATAATGACACCTCGACCATCCTTTGGATTCTTCTTCTTTTTAATCAATCCCTTTTCTTCCATGTTCTTTAGTGTCCTGGTTAGGCTTGTGGCTTCCATTCCCATTTTTGGACCAAGTGAAGTGGAAGGGGTTCCTTCTTTGTCTATGCTTAATAAAGCAAAAGCAATAGCCATAGTAGCATCATATTTAGCTGCTTCTTCATTGTACATACGTGCAACGGCTTGCCAAGTTGCTCGAAGTGCGTAATCTATTGTCTTTGTATTCATATTGTTGGTGTTACAATCAAATATAAAAAAAAATAGTATGCGTGCATACTATTTTTAGAATTATTTATTTTAAGATTGCTTTTCAGCTTGTTTGATTAATTTGTTCGATAGATCTTATCATACAAATCTTTGTATTTTGCCAAAATGATTTTCCTTCTTAGTTTTAAGGTAGGAGTAAGGTGTTCGCTTTCGGTTGTCCATACATCAGGTGTTAATTCAAACCTCTTTATTTGTTCCCACTTACCAAACTTTTTATTTATTTCTTCTATTTCCTCTTGAATGCGTTCAATAACTTTAGGGTTTGCAGCTATTTCTTGATTTGTATTTCCAATATTATAGTTTTTTAATGATGCCCATTTCTTTACGAATTCAAAATTTGGCTGAATGAATGCTGCTGGCATTTTCTCTCCTTCTCCAATTACCATAATTTGCTCTATAAATCTAGAGTGTTTCATAGTGTTTTCTATTACTTGTGGAGCTACGTATTTTCCTCCAGAAGTTTTAAACATTTCTTTCTTACGGTCTGTTATTTTTAAAAAGCCCTCTGAATCTATTTCTCCGATATCTCCAGTGTGGAAATACCCGTCTTTGATCTCTTCTTTTGTGCGTTCTTCGTCTTTATAATATCCTAACATGATGTTGGGTCCTTTACAAAGTATTTCTCCGTCTTCAGCTATTTTTACTTCTACATTGCTTAAAGGTTTTCCAACAGTTCCAATTTTAAAGCTGAAGTTCCTCATATCATTTACTGATATTACAGGTGAAGTTTCTGTAAGTCCGTATCCTTCCATAACCGGTAGATCTGCAGCTGTGAATACTCTGGTTAATCGACTTTGCAATGGTGCACTTCCCGAAACTAATAATTTTAGATTTCCTCCTAATGCCTCTTGCCATTTTGTGAAAACTAATTTTCGTGCAATCTTTAGTTTAAATTCATACCAACCACCATTTCTTTGATATGGTTCATATTGAAAACCTACTTCCATTGCCCAGAAGAAAATTCTCTTTTTTAGTCCTGTTAATTGAGAACCCGTAGTGTATATTTTATCGTATACTTTTTCAAGTAGTCTTGGAACGACAGTCATCACATTCGGAGATACTTCTTTTAGATTTTCACTCATCTTCTCAATGGATTCTGCATAATATACAGAAACACTATAATATTGATATAGATAAACAATCATTCTTTCAAAAACGTGGCATATTGGTAGGAAACTCAATGCTTTATAATTGTCTTTGGACGTGAAAGGTACTCGTTCTGAACTTCCTATTACGTTAGACAAAATATTGTCATGACTTAACATGACTCCTTTGGGTCTTCCTGTTGTACCAGAGGTATAAATTAATGTTGCTAATTGATCTTTGTGAACTGCGTTTTTGCGACTTTCAACTTCTTGTTGATTATCATTGTTTTTTCCTAATTGAACTAGTTCATCCCAATGCTTACATCCATTGATAGGCGTGAAAGAATAGACTTCTTTTAGCAATGGAAGGTCTCCTTTTACTGCTATTAATTTATCATATACTTCTTGGTCAGAAACGAAACAATATGTTGCTTCTGAGTGAGACAGTATAAATTGATACTCTTCGGGAGAGATAGTGGGATATATGGGGACGTTAATTGCACCTACTTGTAATATTCCAATATCTAAAATATTCCATTTGGTCTGATTGTTCGTTGATATTACAGCAATCTTTTCTCCTTCAATTATTCCTAATCTTAGAAGTGCTCTTGAAATCTCATTGGCTTGATTTATATACTGCTGAGTAGATGTTTTAACCCAATTTCCATTTTCTTTTGTAACAAATGCATCTTCTATTGGATGTACTTGTTGCTGAAAATAAGGAATATCAAAAAGTCTTGTAGGTTGCACCATGTTTTAGAATGTTTATAACTGCAAAATAGTGAAATAAATTCTATTCTGCTAAAATTTTTAGAAAAATCATAATACAAAAGTTTTCTGTAAATTTGCATCTTTATCAAAACCAACTACACTTATATGTCATCCAATATTTTTAGAATTAAAGAGGTTTTTGTTCTTTTTTACAGAATGTTTTTAGCCTTCTTCTTTTACTTTGTTGCAAGGGTCTTTTTTTACTTTTATAATTTCGATTTATTGAACGTTAGTTCAGTTGGAGAGTTTTTCAGTATCGCTTATCACGGTATTGCCTTTGACAGAATGGCACTGTTTTATGTGAACATTCTGTTTGTTCTACTTTCTATTTTACCTTTAGTTGTCAATACTAAAAAAGGGTATCAACGAATGTTATTCTATGTCTATTTTATTTTCAATTTAATTGCATATGCTACGAATTTTATTGACTTAATATATTATCGATTTATATATTCTAGAACAACAATTGCAGTGATGGACAGTTTGGAGCATGAGTCGAACAAATTGACCTTGTTCTCAAAGTTTTTAATTAATTACTGGCATGTTTTTGCTCTGTTTGTATTTACATCTGCATTGTGGGTTTATTTATACAAGAAAGTTGGTTTTAAAGAGCAAATAGTTATAGAGAATAAGAAGCAATATTTCATTAGTTCAGCAGTATTGTTTATTGTTGTTGGTGTTGGATTTTTGGCTGGTATTAGAGGGGATTTAAAGAAGAGTACGCGTCCGTTGAATTTAATTGATGCGAATCGTTATGTCTCTAAACCTGAGCATGCTGACTTGGTGTTAAACACTCCATTTGCAATAATTAGAACTTTTGGTAAGACAAGTTTTAGCAAAGTGGACTTTATGACTGAGGAAGAGAAGAATAAGTATGTAAGTTCGGAAAAAATGTATTCCAACAATCCTGCTACTACGCCTAATATTGTTTTATTTATTACGGAGAGTTTTTCTAAGGAATATATCGGTGCTTTTAATGAGGATGAAAACATACCAAATTACGTGAGTTATACACCATTTATAGATTCATTGTCAAAGCAGAGTTTAATATTTACAAATGCCTTTGCAAACGGTAGTAAATCTATTCATGGAATGTCTTCCGTTATTGCCGGAATACCTTCATTTAAAGATGCTTTTACATCTTCACCTTATCCGAAACAAGAGATTGAATCATTGGTTTCTACTTTGAAAAGCAAAGGATATGATACTTCATTTTTCCACGGTGCACCTAATGGTTCTATGGGATTCTTAGGGTTTGGAAACATATTGGGTTATGACCATTATTATGGGAAAACAGAATTTAATAATGATGATGAGTTTGATGGTGTTTGGGGTATTTGGGATGAACCTTTCTTTCAATACATGAGAGAAGTATTAAACACAAAGAAGCAACCCTTTTTTAGTACATTATTTACGGTTTCATCGCATGAACCTTTTAATATACCTGCAAAGTATGAAGGGAAATTCCCTGTAGGAAATAAGCAAATTCACAAAACCATTGGGTATACTGATTATGCATTTAAACGCTTTTTTGAAGAAGCAAGTAAAGAACCATGGTTTGAAAACACAATTTTTATTATTACGGCCGATCATACTAATCAAGTGGATTATGATGAGTATTTAAAGGTTGTTAATAGAGCGGCTGTTCCTATATTGTTTTATACACCAAACGGAACTTTGCACGGAAAAAACATTGATTTAGCACAACAAATTGACATTTTTCCAACTGTTTTGGATTTGATTGGGTATGACAAACCATTTAGAAGCTGGGGAAGAAGTTTGGTAGGGGATAAAGAGGTGACTCCATTTGTGATTAACTATGGAGCTAATCAATATACTTTTCAAAGAGGAAATTATATCTGTCGTTTTGACGGCAAGAAAGTAACAGGCTTTTTCGACATCAAGGACAAGGCATTGGAGAACAACTTGATCAATTCTAAGAACAAGGAGATGGAAGAGCTTGAAATGGCTTGTAAAGCGTTTTTACAGGATTATTTTGAGCGTATTGTAGACAGAAAGCTTAATTAGATTTTAAACCTAGGTTTAATCGAGAATATAATAAAACCCAACTATTTAGAAATAATTAGTTGGGTTTTTGTTTGGTATATATATACAATGTTTCATATTAATTTTACTGAAAAGCAATTAAATTAATTTAAGAAATTAACCAGACTGGATCTTGGTTCATCTATACTAAATATTAACAAGTCTCAATTTTTATATCCAAGCGGAAGCAGAGAGTTGCGATAGGGGATTTCATGGTGATTTGATAAAGACTTTTCCTACTTGAGCAGTTAATGTAACCATACATGAAAAGATAATTAGCTTTCTAGATATTTTGGATTCTCATTTAAAGTAAGGAGTAAATTACTAAAAGTAAAAACTTCTGATTCAGCCCAAGTCGATCTGTTCGCTGGATTTCTGAATCAGAAGTATTCTTGAAAATTATTCTTAAAATATTATTTTTCTAGTTTCAGTAATTTTAGTTCCAGGAGGTAAAACACCGAAATCACAAAAATAATCTTGTATTTCTTGTAGTTTTTCTTCATGAGATTTATCCCAAGATGAATTCGGTATTGAACATATTTCAACTTTGTATACCCACTGGTTAGAAGGGGCTCCATTTACACAAGTATATACTTCAAAATCATATGCACAAAAAGGTATTGGATCTGGTGGATAAAACTGAGCAAAAGCACTAAATGAGATTAAAGCAAAAGCCGATAAAATTAAATTTTTCATAATTATAAAATTAAAGTTAAATATAAATCTATAAAAACTTAATTGATTTAACAAATGTAAGTCACATAAAAATGATTATTTTGAAATTAAAATGAAAGCTACCAACTTTCTGAAATACTGAATGGTTTAATTGATTGGTCATGAGTTGAAGTAATAATTTTAGTTATACTGGAGTACCTTAAAGTTCTATGGAAATGGAGTTACCTAAATCTTTTACTAAATATAAAATTTATCATTTTAATGAATTATAATGAGCAAAAGTGATCAAATAATCGCTTTTGCTATTTTAGATTTGTAAATGTTATTCCGGAGAATGCTAAAATTCATTGTGATATTAAAAGAATATATTAGGACCAATTCATTCTAATTAAATTCATGTTCTATATATGCTAAATGATAAAGAAATTGAATTTAAAAAGTGCTTTTATAAAGTAAAATACTTTCAGTCTGGAGTTTGTATAATTTCTAAAATGAATCTATAATATTAAAATTTTGAATCATAAGAAAGTTATTAGAAATAATAGAATTAATAACATTACTAAATATTTAAGCAATAAAATCTCTTTATTTAGATATTTTTAATATCTTTAATTCAGGATAAAATAAGTGTCCTATTATATTTCTAACCTAAATTTTTATAAAATGAAGAGATTATTTTTGTTCATGCTGTTTTTTATTGCAGCTGGAGCTTTTGCTCATAATTGTCCACAACCAATAGGTGGAGGGTTTGTTGGGAAACAAACTTTTGATAAAGGTCCTTTAGGCCATGCTAAATATCCCGATAGAATAGGAAGTAATAAAGGACCTTCTGGAGCTATTTGTCCAAACACTTATCGTATACACGCAAAGGATAGTCAAGGAAATATAGTAAAAAGTAAATTTGTAATTATTTGTGCTTATTCAAAAATGGAAGCACAAATTATTCAAGACATGGTTATTGGCAACAATTTACCTAATCCTTGTGAGTCTTCTTTGAATGAGTGGTGTTCTTCAGTCTTTAAAAATCTGAACTAACTATCTAAGTTAAGTATTCTTTGCAAGTTTAAAATTTTCAATAACTATGCTTTATTTCTATTGATTTTTAAGCTTAGTGACAATCAATTAAAATTATTTATGTTATTATGAAAACAAAAAATAAGAATCTATATCTGGCATTATTTGGTTCATTAGCTATCGTCTCTTGTAGTTCGGATGATATTTTATCAAGTCAGAATGCTCATTCCAATTTAGTAACTTCATCTGAGGATGCTCAGTATTACATAAAAGAAGATTCATCAAAACAACTTAGTAATGGTTATACTAAATTAAAAGAAGATGATGGAAGTGGGGGGCAGGATGGTGGTGGACCAGAAGGTGGTGGAGGTGGTTTTAATGGAAGCCCGGGTGTTAATGGCCCATCAAAGGACTCATCATCTAAAGGATCATTTGGTGATCCATTTAATGTTCCAGGAGGTACTAACATGAACGGAGTGGATAAAGATAAAGGATATTATCCCCCAAAGAATGGGGGTCCTTCTGGAGGAGTACCTAGTGATAAACCGAAAGAAACAGTAAAAAAGGGAACTCCTGGTGGCTTACCTAACCATAATTTTGAAAAAAAAGGGGAAGAAGATGAACCGGTTTATTAAAAAGGAGACAAAAAAATATAATAAGGTTTTAGTTTTGATAAACTAACTTTCTTAATGTTTGAATATCGATATATGTATTACAAACTTCTATGAGATTTTGAAAGAATTCGTTTGTTTATCATGAGGATTAATCCAATTTGAAAAAACTACATAAATTGAAGTTAATAAAAAAAGCAACTTACTGAATTAAAGTAAGTTGCTTTTTATTTGGTGGAGTCGCCGAGAATCGAACTCGGGTCCAAACGAGCAATCCGAAAGCTTTCTACATGTTTAGTTTCCTATTAGTTTTTCGATAAACAGCTCGGCAGAAAACGACCACTGTTTACTTAGCCTCTAAATTTTCAAAACTGTACCGAAGCAATACAATCTCTAGGTTTACTTTTACGGTTCTCCTTTTAAAAACGCCATAAACCAAGGCTTTTTAGGAGAATCTAGCTTTCCCACCTGGTGGGAACTAGGCAAATCTTACTATAAATTCAGATTAAGCAGCTAAAGCGTAATTATTTTCGCCGTTTGAAAAGTTTGAAATATGATATTTACGAGCTGTATCTCAGCGCTCGACATGCTTACTAACCAATTCCACCCGCTGTCAAAGCCAATCGACCCCATTAATTAGAGATGCAAATATACAATATTTTTATACTAGTAATCCTAATTATTTTGGAACAAAAAGTTAACCCCTAATTTAAATTCATGAGGATATTACAATATTTCTTTTAAAATGATTTTATAAGCTTTATATTTGAGAGTTGACTTATAGTGTATAATGTCACATGAATTCTTAATATAATTATATGAAAATAGGTATTATCAGAGAAAGAAAAAATCCACCAGATAGAAGAGCTGTTTTTTCGCCAAGTAAAGCTAGCGAAGTAATGAAAGAGTACCCCGATGTAGAAATTGTTGTGGAAAAATCTGATAATCGTTTTTTTAGTGATGACTCTTACAGAGAAAGCGGAATAAAAGTAGTTGATGATTTGTCGGATTGCGATATTTTATTGGGAGTGAAAGAAGTGCCTATTGATGCTTTAATTCCAAATAAAACATATTTTTTCTTTTCCCATACTATCAAAAAACAGAAACACAATAGAAAATTATTACAAGCTTGTTTAGAGAAGAATATTAGGCTGATTGATTTCGAAACTTTGGTTGATGATTCAGGTCATAGATTGATTGGTTTTGGTCGATATGCGGGTATTGTTGGAGCATATAATACATTGAGAACTTTCGGTATTAAATATGAACTCTTTAATCTTGTTAAAGCGGAAGGTTTACAGCATCAGAATGAATTAATCGAACGCTTAAAACGCCCGTATTTACCTCCTATTAAAATAGTCTTAACTGGATTTGGCAAAGTGGGTAAGGGAGCTAAAGAAATGCTGGATGGTATGAAAATGAAAGAGGTTTCAATAGATGATTTTCTTTCTAAATCATATGATGTACCTGTTTATACGCATATCGATACTAAAGACTATTATAAAAGAATTGACGGGCAAGATTTTGATAAACAAGATTTTTATCTACACCCAGAAAAGTATACTTCAAATTTCGAACGCTTTAGTCAAGAAGCAGATGTTTTTATAGCAGGTCATTTTTATAAGAATGGTTCTCCTAAAATTCTTACTAGAGAAATGTTGAATGCTGCTAAGAATACTATTAAAGTCATTGGAGATATTTCATGTGATGTAGATAATGGTCCTATTGATTCAACTCTTAGGGTTTCTACTATTGCAGAACCTTTTTATGGGTATTATCCTAGAACTGGAGAAGAGGTTCATTTTGAACATCCAGGTGCTGTAGTTGTAATGGCAATTGATAATTTACCATGTGAATTACCACAAGATGCTACAGATGGTTTTGGTGAAATGTTTACAGAACTTATTTTACCGGAAATTTTAAAGATTGAACGTTCAGAGATTTTGAATCGCGCTACAATTACAGAAAATGGAAAGTTAAGAGAGCGATATCTTTATTTAGAAGATTATGTAAACGCATAATTGATTATTTAAACTACATATACCATTGACAAAAAAGGTTCTTTCATTATAACGAAAGAACCTTTTTTGTTTGTATTTGCTTGTTAATTTGAGATTTGAAGTTAATTTTCTGAGCGATTTTTAGAATTTTATCAGAGAGTTTTACCATCCACATAAGTTGTTCTATTACCAATACAGATTCTTCCATTTTTTCTTGAATGTCTAAATCATTACTTAAGCTTTGCTTTAATTCTGTTTCTCGTATTTCTTTTAAATATAGATAGCTTATTTGAAATTCCTCTTTGGCAGCTACAGATGGTACTTTGCTCTCCAATTCCTCTAATATTATAGAGGTAGTATTCAAATTGTTAATGATGTAGTCCATAACAGAATTAAATGCTTTGGAAGCTTCTGTTGTCTTTCTTGATTGAATATAGGTGCCTATTGAAGCTGCTGAGGATAATAATGTATGATTTAGTACAGCTAACTCATATAGCTCTGCTCGATATTTTTGTTTAGATTTTGGTTCTTGTATCATCCTCTGAAAGGAAGCCATTAAATTCCCTACCTCTATGAAAGCATATTTTCTTGCTAATTTGTAAGGTAGAGTAACAGCTCCTTTTTCATTGTAGTATATGGAAATTTCTTTGATGTAATCTCTATTTGCTTTAATTGAATTGGATAGATGTTTATTTACATTTAAAAACTCCCAAGAAGGCCACAATAGATAATTTGCTCCAAATGCTAGAATAGCTCCTAAAAACGTATCAATAATTCTGTATACTAATAGGTCCATAAAATTCGGAGTTAGTATTCCGAAAATTAATACCACATATATAGTAATAAAGGTGACACCTACTTTATAATCTGTATGTGAAAACCAATATCCCATTATCATGGTAAACACAGTTAAATAAGCTAAGTAGTTAACTTCTTTTATAAAATAAAGTAGCGCAAAAGCTATTAATCCACCTATAACAGTCCCTATAACACGCTCAAAAGAACGCTGTTTTGTTAGTCCATAACCCGGACGCATAATAACTACAATGGTCAGTAAAATCCAATAACCATTCAATAGATTGAAGATCTGTCCAATTAGAAAACCAATCAAAATAGTAATTGTAAGACGAACCGCATGCCTGAAGATAATAGATGAAAAATTAAAGTTTTCCTTTAATGTTGACCACCTATAGTGTTGTGGTGTAAGGAATTTCTCTAAGTCTTTGAATTGTTCTTCAATATTAGCATCAAAAACTTTATCTAGTAAAACACGTTCTAAACCTTTAATTTTCTCTATTTGACTTTCGGCATAATGTATAACATTCGAAAATTGTAAAACGGCTTCAATTCTAGTTGGTGCATTTGTTGTTTGTTCGAAATCTTTTAATTTGCTTTTAAGTTCTTCTAATGCTTTAGTCAAGTTTGAGGGAGTACGATACTTATCACCCATATTAAGGGTAGTACCGATATTATAAATGGTTTCTGAAAATTGAAATGCAAGTTGCTGATAACATTGTATAATATCTTCATGACCTTTAAATAATTCATGTAATCTTTGGTGATCAAAGTTTGTTGAAACTGCCATTTCTTGAATTTCAACTAATTCAGAAAAGGCTACTAGTAATTTTCTATTATTAGCGGAGTTTCCAGTGTTAGCTTTGTTCTTTATTAGATATTCCCTAAGATTTTGATGAATCTCATTTAATTTGATCTGAATGTTTAATTGTTTTTCAACGATTTTTTGTGTGTTTGCATTTTTAGACCATAATTCAGCTCTATATTTCAAATATTTTGAAGTTAGTTCTAAACAATCAGAGGTTTGTAAAATGGCATATCTTCTAGGTCTTATTAATTGAAAGATAACAGAGACTAATGTATATAACAAACCACCTAGTAGCAGCATTAAACAATGTGTTAATATTCCTTCTTCATCATAATTATGTGCAAATGCTAAACAGACAGCTAGCAATCCTGTAAATGAAAGCATATTTGCTCTATGTCCATATACTGCAATCATGCTCAAGGAGAAGATAATTCCAATAAAAATGGGATAGAATGTCCAATGTCCAAGGGTAATTGAAAGTAAAAACGTTATAAAAGGTATTGCAATTGCTCCAGTTAATAACCCTACTATTTTGTCTTTAAAACTACTTGGAATGTCTACAGGAGAGGTTAATAAAGCTCCCATGGCAATTGTAAAAGCCAATGTAAATTCTTTATAAGGCAATAGTATTAAAAAAGGTATTACTGATGATATTGTAATCTTTAACGAATCGGATAGATGCGAATTGTCGGTGAATTTTCTTGCTTGTTTTAGCATTCTTAGATTTAAAAAGTATAGACTATTTTACACAGCAATATACAGCAATTTAAATACCAAATAAAATCAAAAACTATATTTATTTCTCTTTTTTTAGTAGTTTTGCTCCGATTTCCATTATTTGTATGGAAGTGAATTATTTAAAAAGAAGGAATTATGATTTTACCGATAGTAGGCTATGGGGACGCAGTTTTAAGAAAAGTAGGAGAAGACATTTCTAATGACTACCCGAATTTGAATGAGGTTATAAAGAATATGTTTGAAACTATGGATAATGCTAGTGGTGTTGGTTTAGCGGCACCTCAAGTTGGATTACCAATTAGATTATTTGTAGTCGATGGAAAACCTTTTGCAGACTATGATGACATTAGTAAAGAAGAGGCAGAATTTTTAAATACATTTAGACAAGTATTTATCAATGCTGTTATAATAAAAGAAGAGGGTGAAGAATGGGCTTTTAACGAAGGGTGTTTGAGTATTCCAGATGTTAATGAGGATGTTTACAGAAAAGAGCGTATCACTATAGAGTATTTAGATGAAAACTTTTCTAAAAAAGTTGAGCAGTTTGATGGGTTAGCCGCAAGGGTTATTCAACATGAATATGACCACATTGAGGGAATTCTATTTACTGATAAGATTTCTAGTTTAAAAAAGAAGTTAAACGCAAGACGTTTGAATAATATTTTGGAGGGAAAAATTGCACCTCATTATAAAATGAAGTTTGCTAATAAAAAAGGCAGATAATTAATTGGAATTTAATTGCAAATTTAGATATTTGCTATTCTTATAAAAAAAAGTAAAAATGAGTTTAGATAAAGTTTTATCGATTTCAGGGAAACCAGGGTTATATGAATTGAAAGTTCAAACTAGAACTGGTTTTATTGCAGAATCAATGGTAGATGGTAAAAGAAGTACTATAGGATTAAAACACAATGTAAGTTTGTTGTCTGAGATTTCTATGTATACATATGGAGGAGAAGTTAAACTTTTTGATGTATTCAAATCTATTGCTACTAAAGAGAATAATGGTCAAGCGATCTCTCATAAAGAAGATAATTCAGTTTTAGTTGAATATTTCAGAGAAATCATGCCTGAGTTTGATGAAGAGCGAGTGTATGTGTCAGACATTAAGAAAGTTTTGACTTGGTACAATATCCTACAAAATAAAGGAATGTTCACTGAAGATACTTTTAAGGAAGTTGAAGTTTCTGAAGAAGCAAAATAAAAATAAAAAGCCCGCTAGACGGGCTTTTTTTATATAGATATATTTATGAATACAAGAGAAGAACAATTAAAGTCCTTAGATAGATTGCTTACAATCATGGATGAGCTAAGAGAAAAATGTCCATGGGATAAAAAGCAAACTTTTGAATCGCTTAAGCATTTGACTATAGAAGAAGTATATGAATTAGGAGATGCTATTTCAGAAAATGATTGCAATGAAGTAAAAAAAGAGTTAGGAGATTTATTGCTACATATTTTTTTCTATTCAAAAATAGGTAGTGAGACTTATAATTTTGACATTGGTGATGTGGCAAATGCTATTTCAGATAAACTTATTTTTAGACATCCTCATATTTACGGTGATACAGAAGTTTCAAGTGTTGATGAAGTATTAAACAACTGGGAGAAATTAAAACTGAAAGAGGGAAATACATCAGTGTTAGGAGGAGTTCCAAAATCATTACCAGCCATGATTAAATCATTTCGAATTCAAGATAAAGCTAAAGGAGTGGGATTTGATTGGGCTTCAAAAAAGGAGGTTTGGGAGAAAGTAGAAGAGGAGATAGGAGAATTTAAGGCGGAAGAAGAGTCGGGAGATCTTGATAAAATGGAGCAGGAGTTCGGAGATGTCTTGTTTTCCATGATAAATTACGCAAGATTTTTAGGAATTAATCCAGAGACAGCTTTAGAGAGAACTAACAAGAAATTTATTAATAGGTTTCAGTTTATTGAAGAAAAAGCCAAAGAAAATGAAAAATTAATTCATAATTTAAGTTTAAATGAGATGGAGTTCTTTTGGAATTTGTCAAAAGATAAGTTTTAGTCTCTGTTAATTTTTGTTGAAAGTTTTAGTTTTTCAGATATTGAGTTAACTTTACTCCTGAAAAAAAATATCTAAAATGACAATTCAGAAAAAAATAATGTTCCCTTTTATATTTGGGATATGTGCTTCTATGTTTGCACAAGATGCAAATGTTAGGCAAAAAATTACTAGGAATTACGATTTAGCTAACACCAATTCTCTTGTAGAAAAACTGACACTTAGCGCTAATTCTTCAAAAGAATTAGCCCTTAAAATAGCAAAGGAAAAAAACCTACCAATATCAGGAATTTCAAATGAAGGAAGGTTTTTTGAGCTACAAGGTGTCTTCCCAAATGGAGATCTTAAATATTTCACTACTTATAATGCTGGGAGTAGAGCTACGGCACGAGTTAATTCAATTTCAACGGGAGGGGAATTCAAACTTAATCTGAATGGTGAAAACATGATTATTGGTATTCTTGAGGGTACTGTAGCACTAGAAACACACCAAGAGTTTACAGATGATAATGGGGTTACTCGAGTGAAGAAAGGTGAAAATTTCCCTCCACTTCAAAATTTCCCTCAAAATCAATTGGAAAACTATTTGTTTCAAAAAGCTCATGCTACTCATACTACAGGAACATTAATTGCAAAAGGACTTAATCCTAAAGCAAAAGGAATAGCTCCAAAAGCAAGTGTAAATATGTTTAATTGGAATGGTGATGTAGCAAAAATGACTACACAAGCTAGTAAAGGTTTACTAGTCTCGAATCATTCTTATGGAATCAATATAGTAGTGCCTGATGGTAAAGGAGGATATGTATTGGTCGTAGCACCTGGGAATTTTGGATTGTATGAGGAAGAAGCAATTGCTTATGATAAATTAATATATAATCATAAATACTACCAGCCAGTCATGGCAGCAGGTAACGATAGAGGATGGGCTAAAGCAGCTAATCCTAGTAAAAAGGGTAATGATATGTTACTAGGTAAAACTGTAGCAAAAAACACTGTGGTAGTTGCAGCGGTAGAAGAAGTGTTAAATTATACTTCGGCTAGTGATGTGATTATGTCCGATTTTAGTAATTTTGGTCCAGCAGACGATTTTAGAATTAAGCCAGATATTTCTGCTAAAGGAGTAAAGGTGTTGTCTGCATTATATGAATTTCCAAAACCACCAAACTCAATTTATTCAGAACCTTTGAATAATCTTTATGTTGAAAATGAAGGAACATCTATGGCTGCTCCTGTAGTTACTGGTGTTTTTGCTCTATGGCAACAATGGGCTATAGAAAACTCTAAAGATGGTGTTCCATTTAAATCTGCAACATTAAGAGCTATGATGGCTCACACTGCAGATGAAGCAGGAAATACACCAGGTCCAGATCATATGTTTGGATGGGGATTGCTTAATGCTCAAAGAGGAGTAGAAGTAATGTTGAATTCTAAAATAGAAGGTGCTTCTGTTATAGAAGAAAATATTTTAAATAACAATGCCAAGTATGATAAAACAATATCGGTTAATGGAGAAGTTAGCAAAATCAATGTTACTATAGCGTGGACAGATCCAGCGGGGACTTTTCATATGAGTAATTTTGAAAGTGAAAATAACGTTATTCCAGCAATTGTTAATGATTTAGATGTGGTTGTAACAAAAGCCGGAGAGGAATTCTTACCATGGAAATTGAAAAAAGATTTTAATGATTTAAGAGCGATTAAAGAAAATAATGATGTTGATAATATTGAGAAAATAGAAATAGATAACGTTACTGCTGGTGAATATACAGTATCTGTATCACACAAAGGAAGCTTGACTTTCGATATGCAAGAATACAGTTTAATTGTTTCTCTAATTAAAGAAGACGGAACTTTATTATCTACAGATAATAATCAATTAACTACAGTAGATACTTTTAAAATTTGGCCAAATCCGGTGAATGAGGTTTTAAATATTACTATTCCAGAATCTAATGGTTTTGAAAAAGTATCTTACGCTATTTATGACATTACTGGTAAATTGTTATCTAGAGGTCATGAGCAAAATAATACTTCTATTGAAGTCCCTGTTTCTGAATTATCTAAAGGAGTTTACTTTATAGAAATTCAATCTAATGGATTAAAATCTTCTACACAGAAATTTATAAAGAACTAATTATAGGAGAACAATACTTTTTATACATTAAAGACCTTATTAAATTTTATTTAATAAGGTCTTTTTTTGTTCTATTCTACAGAAATCCTTTTTAAGTTTTCATTTTACTAACAAAAAATCTATTTGGCTTAATAAGATTAAAGCAATAAAAAAACGCGAACCAACTGGTTCGCGTTTTTTTATTTAGAGCGATAAGTAAAAGTCTATTTACCTTCGTTTGCAAGATTTTTCATTTCCTTTTCAATCATATCATAGAATTGATCAATTTTAGGAAGTATAACAATTCTTGTTCTTCTGTTTCTAGCTTTGTTTTCAACAGAAGTATTGTCAACTAAAGGAATATATTCACTTCTACCAGCAGCAATTAATTGCTTAGGATTAACACCTAAATCTTTTTGTAATAGACGAACAATTGAAGTTGCGCGCTTGACACTTAGATCCCAGTTGTCTTCCATCATTGAAGTTTTAATAGGCACATTATCAGTGTGTCCTTCAACCATACATTCGAAATCTGGTTTACTATTGATGATTTTCGCAACTTTAGCTAAGATTCCTTTTGCTTTGTCACTTACCTGATAACTACCTGATTTGAATAGTAATTTATCTGCAATGGAGATAAACACCACACCTTTTTCAACATTTACTTCAATGTCTGGATCATCAAAACCTACTTCTTTTTTAATGCTTTTTACTAAAGCTAAAGTAACTGAGTCTTTTTTAGTGATTGCATCTTGTAAACGAGAAATTTTTAAATCTTTTTCCTTTAAGCTTTCAAGAGATTTCTCTAAGTTATCAGCACCTTTAGAAGACAACATGGTTAAGTTACCCATATTGTCAATCAAGTCAGAGTTGTTCTTTTTAAGGAATTCAATTTGATTGGCTAAAGCATTCTTCTCAGCTAATGTAGAATTTAATTTAACTGTACAAGTGTTTAATAAATCTTGTACTTCTTTATTCTTAGATTCTAATGCTGCAATTTTTTTCTTAGTCCCACAAGAACTCAGTAAAATTGCTAAAACTGATAAACCTAAAACGACTTTTTTCATAATTAATGAATTGATTAAATGTGAATGCTAAATTATTAATTTTTATTTTATATCTCTATGTTAATTTTACTTGTTAATAGTTAAATTAAATCATCGAAATTTTTTCTTTTTTTTATAAAATACTGATTAATTATACTTGTATTGCGATAGTAATCAGCATGTTGTTTTGTTAATCTTTCGGGTTTTGAAATAAGTAGTCTTTTGTAAAATGCGAAATGAGCTCGTATTATAGCGAAACAATGAGTAGGTTGACCACTAAGTAACATTCTAACCCCTGCTATTCCATCTAAACAAAGTCTAGCAAATATCGTACTAAACAAAACTTTTTTCGGGAGATTTTTATATAGCATCAGGAGTGAATTTCTAAAATTCAAATATGTTTTCTGCGGAGATCCATATTTTAAGGTTGCTCCTCCTATATGGTAAACTGTTGAATTTCCACAATATTGAACTTTATAATTCTTGTTGAAAGCTCTCCAACAAAGATCTATTTCTTCCTGATGAGCAAAAAAAGTCTCATCGAAACCATTTAATTTCCAATATACGTCTTTTCGTATAAAAAAACAAGCTCCAGAGGCCCAGAAAATAGGTTTGCTATCATTGTATTGACCAGAATCAGTCTCAATCGTATCAAATATTCTACCTCTACAATATGGAAAACCATACTTATCTATAAATCCGCCTGCTGCTCCTGCATACTCAAATTTATTCCTATGCTTATAATCTAATATTTTGGGCTGAATTATTGATATTTCATTATTGTTTTCAAAGGTATCTAATATTGGTTCTAACCATTCTTCAGTAACTTCGATATCAGAATTTAATAAGCAATAATAGGGTTCTTCTATACTTTTTAAAGCAATATTATAACCTTTCGCATAACCATAATTTTCATCGTTGATGATTATTTTGATATCTGGGAATTTGTTTTTAATTATACTAATTGAATTATCTGTAGACGAATTGTCTGCTACATAAATAGTGGCTAAAGATGAATATTTAATAATAGTAGGTATAAATTTCTCAAGTAGTTCTTGACCGTTCCAATTTAATATTACTATTGCTATTTTAGCTAGAGGGTTAGAGTTCATCGTAATTAGGTAGTTTTTTTAAGAAAATGTAGTTCTGCTGTTCGTAATCCATTTTACATGGGTAGTGTTCTAATCCATTTGTTATAAAAAGCAGGTCTGCTTGTAGTTCTAAATTGTATCTCGCAATTTGATTGAAAGTCTCTTGGGTTATTTTAATTTGAGGAGCTTTACATTCAATTAGTAAATGAATTGATCCATTTGGCTTAAAAACAACAACATCATATCTTTTTACCAAATCGTTGATTTTAATTACTTTTTCAACATTTATTAAGGAAATTGGAAAGTTTTTTGAATATATCAAATCATGAACAACATGTTGACGGACCCATTCTTCGGGAGTCAGTAGAATAAACTTTTTGCGAACAACATCAAAAATAGCAAGTTTATTTTCACTATTTTTGAATCGAAATTTAAAATTGGGGAAATTCAATCTTTGCATAGATACAAATGTATTTCTTCTAAAGCTACCGAACAATTTAATGTAATAGAATATTTTGGATGAAGTAATCACAATTACCAAAAATATTAAAGCTGGAAACATATCTCCAGTTTATTTTTTTATGGGAGAAGAAGCATATTATATTGATAAGCTCTCGGAATTTATTGATGATACTATTTTAACTGAGGACGAAAAAAGTTTTAATCAGATGGTACTCTATGGAAGAGATGTTACCATGCAAGAAATACTCTCAAATGCCAAAAGATTTCCTCTAATGGCTGAAAAACAAGTTATTATTGTAAAGGAAGCTCAAGAGCTATCAAGGTCAATAGATCAATTAGAGTCTTATTTGGAAAATCCTCAACCTTCAACTGTATTAGTGTTTTGTTATAAGTACAAAACTTTAGATAAGCGAAAAAAGGTGTACAAATTATTGCAGAAAAACTCAGTTCTTTTTGAAAGTAAAAAACTTAGAGAATATCAAATTGAGCCTTGGTTAAAGAGAGTTATAGCTGGCAAAGGATATCAGATTGAGCCTAAAGCTTCAGCAATGCTAGTGGAGTTTCTAGGTACTGATTTAGCTAAAATTTCTAATGAAATTGATAAGTTAAGTATAATTCTACCAAAAAATAGTTTGATTACAGCAGATGTTATTGAGAAAAATATTGGAATTAGTAAGGATTTTAATAATTTCGAATTGATTAAAGCTATTGTCGATAGAAACTCTATAAGTGCTTATAAAATAGTTAAACATTTTTCTTTAAATCCAAAAAACAATCCTTTGGTTTTGACTTTAGGTTTGGTTTATTCTTATTTTTCAAAGCTTTTATTATATCATGGACTAAAGGATAAATCACCTAATAATGCAATTAAAGTATTAAAGGTGAGCCAATATGCTTTAAAAGATTATGACATAGGAAAGAAGAATTATCCCATGAGAAAGGTTAGTCAAATTATTTCCATACTAAAAGATGTTGATTTAAAAGCAAAAGGAGTAGGGGCTCAAAATATTAGTCAAGGCGATTTACTAAAAGAGATGTTAGTAAAGATATTTAATTAAAAAAATGAAGCAATAAACTTTAATGATTCTGTAGTGCTAAATAATTTGATGTATAGTTTTAATTATGTTTAAGCATTATTTACTCTCATTAAATGAGAAAAGGTTTTTATAGATAAGTACTATCTGCAAAACTTAAACGTTTTGCAGATAGTTTCAAATTTAAATTTTTTCGAAATTTATTGTATCACTATACAATCTAACTCCTCCATCTTTTAGAGTGATTAATAAATTATGATTGTCAGTCCAAGTGGCTGTTTCTACTGCTTCTCCAATTTGCATTTCTTCAGTAGGTCCGTTTTTAAAAATTAAAAGGACTTTATTTCCTTTAATTTGAATGCTTGTTTCTCGCTGTATAATTATTGTGAATTTCATAATATAATTTTTATTGTGAATTTATAGAAAAATGAGTTAATACGGCAATCAAATCTTGTTTTTTTATATAAAATCATATTCGAACTAGAATTAATGATTTTTACTTTTGCTTAGATTTTTATTTTAAATGATTGATGCTGCAATATTTAAAATGATAATTGCAAACACTTTATTGTATTTTGTAATTCATTAATTAAGCGTATTTTTGAGTTTTGTAATAGAATAAATTTTAATATAAATATGTCAGACGATAAGAAGGTTATCTTTTCGATGTCAAAGGTTAGTAAAACCTATTCATCGACCAATAAGCAAGTACTTAAAGATATCTATTTAAGTTTTTTTTATGGGGCTAAAATTGGAATTCTGGGGTTAAATGGATCGGGTAAATCTTCCCTATTAAAAATTATTGCAGGTGTTGATAAGAATTATCAAGGAGATGTAGTTTTTGCACCTGGATATACTGTAGGGTACCTTGAACAAGAACCTCAATTAGATGAGAGTAAAACAGTGATTGAAATTGTTCGTGAAGGAGCTGCTGAGATAGTTGCTGTTTTAGATGAGTTCAATCAAATCAATGATATGTTTGGTTTGCCAGAGGTTTATGAAGATGCTGATAAAATGCAAAAGTTGATGGATCGTCAAGCTGTATTGCAAGATAAAATCGATGCTGCAGACGGATGGGAACTAGATACAAAATTAAACATTGCAATGGATGCTTTACGTACTCCAGAGCCAGATACTCCAATTAGTGTGCTTTCTGGTGGAGAACGCAGAAGGGTAGCACTTTGTCGCTTGTTATTGCAACAACCAGATGTTTTGTTATTAGATGAGCCGACTAACCACTTAGATGCAGAGTCTGTTCTTTGGTTAGAACAACATTTACAGCAATATCAAGGAACTGTTATTGCAGTTACCCACGATCGATATTTCTTAGATAATGTTGCTGGATGGATATTAGAGTTAGATAGAGGAGAAGGGATTCCATGGAAAGGAAATTACTCATCTTGGTTAGATCAAAAGTCTAAACGTATGGCTTTAGAAGAGAAAGTTGCTTCTAAACGTAGAAAGAACTTAGAGCGTGAATTGGATTGGGTAAGACAAGGAGCAAAAGGGCGTCAAACAAAACAAAAGGCAAGGCTTCAGAATTACGATAAGATGCTGAATGAAGATCAGAAACAATTGGATGAAAATTTAGAAATTTACATTCCTAATGGTCCGCGTTTAGGAACTAATGTAATTGAAGCTAAAAATGTTTCTAAAGCATTTGGTGATAAATTACTTTATGAAGATTTGAATTTTAAATTGCCACAAGCTGGTATTGTTGGTATTATTGGACCAAATGGTGCCGGTAAATCAACAATATTTAGGATGATAATGGGAGAGGAGACTCCGGATAGTGGTTCTTTTGATATTGGAGAGACTGTAAAGATTTCTTATGTAGATCAATCTCATAAAGATATAGATCCAGAAAAATCAATTTGGGAAAACTTTTGTGATGGTCAAGAGTTGATTATGATGGGTGGAAGACAGGTGAACTCTAGAGCTTACTTAAGTAGATTTAACTTTGCAGGATCTGATCAAAACAAGAAAGTTTCTACATTATCAGGTGGAGAGCGTAATAGACTTCACTTAGCTATGACTTTGAAGGAAGAAGGTAACGTATTGTTATTAGATGAGCCTACAAATGATTTGGATGTGAATACTCTTCGTGCTTTGGAAGAAGGATTAGATAATTTTGCGGGTTGTGCTGTGATTATTTCGCATGACCGTTGGTTCTTAGACCGTGTGTGTACTCATATATTAGCTTTTGAAGGAGATTCTCAGGTATATGCTTTTGAGGGTTCATTCTCTGAATATGAAGAGAATCGTAAAAAACGTTTAGGAGATACAGCTCCAAAGAGAATTAAGTATAAAAAACTGGTTAGATAATTTAATCGAGTATATGAAATTAAAGGATTGCTTTTTTCGTTATTAAAAAGCAATCTTTTTGTATTGTTGTTTGCAACAAAAAAAGTCCCAATGTACATTGGGACTTTTTTTTGAATTATAATAATCATTGATTAAGAGAAAAATGTTATAAAGACATTTAAAATCAAAGCATTTAAAATATCAATAAAAAAAGCACCAACCATTGGGATAATTAAAAAAGCTTTTTGAGATGGTCCAAATCTGTTTGTTACGGCCTGAATATTTGCAACAGCAGTAGAAGTAGCTCCTAATCCGAAACCGCAGTGACCTGCACTTAAAACTATAGCATCATAGTCTTTCCCCATAAATCTATAGGTAACATTAGCAGCAAATAAGAGCATCATGACTACTTGGACAAGTAAAATTACTAATACTGGTAAAGCTAAATCTACAATTAACCAGAGTTTTAATGACATTAAAGCACAAGCTAAAAATATTGATAATCCAACATTACCTAAAATATCAATTGGCTCATTGTGTATTTTTCTTTTAAACAGATAGGTTGCTCCGTTCCTTATTATTACTCCCACAAACAAACACCAAACAAAAGTAGGTAGTTTGAAGCTATATTGTGAGTTCCAGTCTGATAACCATTGACCTATTACAAGACAAATAGCTAACATGCTAATTGTACCTAGGATAGATTTATATGAAACAGTTTCTTCCAATACTCCTTTTTTAGTAGATGGAGTTTCTTGTTCTTCTGCTTGAATGTTATTTTGAGTTGCTTCACTTATTTCTTTATAATTATTCTTTTTCAATAAGCGATAAGCCAGTGGTCCCCCAATAGTTCCTCCAAATATAAGTCCAAAAGTAGCACAGGCCATTCCTATTTCTTTTGCACCTGGTAATGGGTTATTTCCAGCCATAAAATCATCTGCCCATGCTCCTGCAGTACCATGACCTCCAGTTAAGGTTATAGAACCCGCCATTAATCCTAATCTAGGGTCTAAATCCATAATTTTAGCCATAGCTAATCCTACAAAGTCTTGGCAAACTATAAAAACAGCTGCAATAAGTAGGAATATGATTAATGATTTTCCGCCTTTTGCTAAATCCGAAAAATCTGCATTTAATCCTATGGAAGAAAAGAATATAAACATCATCCCTTGTTGAAGGCCAGCATTGAAAGAGAATTCTATTTTAAAAACAGCATGTGCTATCCAACATAAAACTGCTATTAAAAAGCCACCAACTACAGGTTCTGGAATATTGTATTTTTTAAAAAAGCTTATATTATTAACTAAAAAAGCTCCTAAAACCAGTACTAGACAAGCTAGTGCAAGAGTTTCAAATAGGTCAAAATTCATGTATATAAATGTGTTTTATATGAAAAGTAGTAAATGTATTTAGGCAAATATAAAAAAAGCTTTATTAAGATATGAGACATTTTAGATACTTGTCTAATATATCATATATTTGCAGTTGCGTTTTTTTGCTATTTTATATAGTTGAAGTCGCATTATATATAGGAATCACATTAAAAACAATGAGGTGTTGATTTTGTGATTAAATCTTTTAAAAATATTGATATCTACTTTTAGGATCAATTAGAAATACATATTTTTGCATATGCAACACAACGTACTTATTTTAGATTTTGGCTCGCAATACACTCAGTTAATTGCGAGAAGAGTTCGAGAATTGAATATATTCTGCGAAATACTACCTTTTAATGATTTGCCTTCTGATTTGACAGAATACAAAGCTGTAATTCTTTCAGGAAGTCCATATTCTGTTCGTTCAGAAGAGGCTTTACATCCAGATTTGGGCGCAATTAAAGGAAAAATGCCTTTATTAGCTGTTTGTTATGGCGCTCAATATTTAGCTCATTTCTTTGGAGGTGAAGTAGCTCCATCTGATACAAGGGAATATGGAAGAGCAAATTTGAATATGGTTCAAAAAGATCCATTGTTTGAATCTATTCCTGAAAACAGTCAAGTTTGGATGAGTCATAGTGACACAATTAAAGTACTTCCAACGAATGGTGTTCTTTTGGCAAGTACTAAAGATGTTAAAAACGCCGCTTACAAAATTGATGGTGAATTAACATATGCTATTCAATTTCACCCAGAAGTATATCATTCTACAGATGGAGCGCAATTATTAAAAAACTTTTTAGTTACTATAGCGGGTGTAGAACAAAGTTTTACCCCAAGTGCTTTTGTTGAAGAGACAATAGCTGATTTAAAATCAAAAATCGGAAATGAGAAAGTAGTTTTAGGACTTTCTGGTGGTGTTGACTCTACAGTAGCCGCTGTTTTATTACACAGAGCGATTGGAACTCAATTACATTGTATTTTTGTAAACAATGGTCTTTTAAGAAAAAATGAATTCCAAAATGTATTGAAGCAATATGAAGGAATGGGGCTTAATGTAAAAGGGGTGGATGCTTCTGACCGTTTTTTAGATGCTTTAAAAGGAATTGATGATCCTGAACAAAAAAGAAAAGCTATTGGACATTCTTTTATTGAGGTGTTTGATGACGAGTCAAAATTGATTACTGATGCTACTTGGTTAGGTCAGGGAACTATTTACCCTGATGTAATAGAATCTATTTCTGTTAAGGGGCCCTCTGCTACGATAAAGTCACATCATAATGTTGGAGGTTTGCCTGAATATATGAAATTGAAGATTGTAGAACCTTTGCGTATGCTTTTCAAAGATGAAGTTCGTAGAGTAGGTGCTTCAATGGGAATCGATCCTGAACTTTTAGGAAGACATCCTTTTCCAGGTCCTGGACTATCAATAAGAATCTTAGGGGATATTACAAAAGAAAAGGTAACTTTACTACAAGAAGTAGATGCTGTTTTTATAGATGGATTAAAAGAGTTTGGCTTGTATGACAAAGTTTGGCAAGCTGGTGCAATTTTACTTCCAATTAATAGCGTTGGTGTTATGGGGGATGAGCGTACTTATGAAAAAGTTGTTGCTTTAAGAGCAGTTGCATCTACAGATGGAATGACAGCAGATTGGGTACATTTACCATATGAGTTTCTAATGGAAATTTCAAATAGAATCATAAACAGAGTGAAAGGTGTAAATAGAGTAGTTTACGATATTAGTTCTAAACCACCTGCCACTATAGAATGGGAATAATTTTAATCGAACTAAGTCGTTACAATAGTGTTGTAGCGACTTATTCGCTTATATAAAGACTATAGTTATGAAAAAGAAAGTTATTGCATGTTTTACAGCCTTTATTGTAGCTAGTTCATGGGGAGTGTTTGCTCAGGAATCAGGCTATATTAAACACAGAGTTAATAGAGGAGAAACGGTAAGTAAAATTGCTAGGGAATACGGACTCTCAGTTACAGAATTAATAGAACATAATCCTGAAGCTAAAAATGGAATAAGAGAAAATGAATTTGTCTTGATTCCAAATAAAGAGCCACAACCTATTGTAAAGGACTCTAAGAAAGTTATGGAAACTCCTCCAATAAAAACTCATGTAGTTGAAGTAAAAGAGACTATTTATAGTTTGACTAGAAAGTTTAAAATATCAGTTCAAGATATTTATAAATGGAATCCTGGTTTAAAGGAAAATGGATTAAAAGTTGGTGAAACAATTTATATTTCTGAAGACCCTTCTATAACTGCACTTCAGGATAAATTTAAGGAAAAGAATGAATCCTCTAAAGAGTTTAATAAACTAGATTATATTTATAAAATTGTTGAGCCTAAAGAAACTCTTTATGGTATTGCTAATGAGTATAATACAACCGTTCAAAACTTAATAATTCTTAATCCTGAGTTAGGAAAAAGAGAACTCAAAATTGGAGAAAAGATTAAAGTACCTTCTGTTTTTAAGAAAGGTATAGGTAAGATGGAAGAGGATCAGATTAAAGATATTTTAAAAGGAGGTACTACGAAAATAAAGGTTGAACCTAAAGAGACTATATATAGTATTACTAAAGATTATGGTATTTCAGCTGAAGAGTTACTTAAACTAAATCCTGATTTAAGGTTTGGACTTAAAACAGGTATGGAATTAAATGTTCCAAAAACAGGCATAGAGTCTTATGATGCAAAAAAGAACTTAAATTATGAAACAGTATTTTCTAATAAGCATTCAGCAGTGATTTCAAATTTAGAAAAAAGTATTGTTAAGACTAACTCTAAAGAAATTGCTTTTCTCTTACCTTTTAATGTTGATAACCTTGGAAGCGATATAGAAAGAAAGCTCAAGACAGATTCATTTCTTAACATGACTTTGGATTTTTATGCAGGTTCATTGCTTGCTATAGAAGAGGCCAATAAACTTGGATTACCTTTGAATGTAAAAGTTTACGATTCAAATGAAAGTAAGAATAATTCATCTGTTGCGTCAATTGTATCTAAAGAGGAATTTCAGGATGTTGATGTTGTTATAGGTCCCTTTTTTCAGAATAACATAAACTTGCTTACTCAAAAATTAAAAAATACAGACATTGTAATGGTTTCGCCATTGTCTAATGAAAAAGCAATTACTGAAAGTAGTAATGTAATTCAAACAATGCCGCATTCTGATGTTTTAAAGAGTACTCTTCTTGATTATTTTATTTCACAAAAGTCAAACATTACTGTTATTGTAGATGATAAGAAAAGTTCCACTAAGAACTTTTTACAAAAAGAGTATCCTAACGTTAGAGTTTTAAATAGTAGTGCGGCAAAGACAATTGGGAATTACTTAGTTGCCAATACTAAGAATGTTTTTATACTTGATTCAAATAGTATAGAAACTGCATTAGAAACAACAAATCAACTTTTAAACAAAAAGGATTTATTTGATATTCAATTAGCTGCATTTGAAAAAAATGATGTGTTTGATTATAGTGAAATTACTATTGAAAAATTAGTTGCTTTAAAATTGACATATCCGTCTGTTACAAGAGAAAATGAAACTGAAGCAGGGTCGCTATTTGCAAAGAATTATAAAGCAAAGAATAATATTTATCCAAGTCGTTATGCTACTAGGGGGTATGATGTTACTATGGATGTTATTCTTCGAATGTTTCAAAAGGATGGTTTTCTGGCAAGCATGAATTCAAATTCTCAGCAGATTGAAAATAAATTTATTTATGTGACTAATTCTAATGGAGTAATTAGAAATACAGGGGTTTATTTATTACAATACGGTGAAGATTTAACTATTAATGTTATACAATAAATGTTATCAAAAGTCACATACTTAGGTGATCTGCGCACTAGTTCAGTTCACATTCAGTCAGGAGAAGTTATATTAACCGATGCTCCTATAGATAATCATGGTAAAGGTCAAGCTTTCTCTCCAACTGATATGGTAACTAATTCTACTGCTTCTTGCATGTTTACTATTATGGCAATCAAAGCTAATGAAATGGAGTTAAATCTTGAAGGTTCTACAGCTGAAGTTTTCAAGGAAATGAAGTCTAATCCTAGAATGATTTCTAAAATAACTATTCGATTCTCTATGAGTATTATTGTAGATCAAAAACAACAAATTATTTTAGAAAGAGTTGCACTAACTTGTCCAGTTTATTTAAGCTTACATCCTGATATTGTTAAGGATATTGATTTTCAATGGAAGTAAAACTTAATATGATTCAGGATCAGAAATATTTAGTTGAATTGGCGCATACTAAAATGCCTTTTGGTAAATATCAAGGTTACTACCTTGTTGATTTACCAGAGTATTATATTGTTTGGTATAACAATAAAGGATTTCCAAAAGGCAAATTAGGTGAACAATTACAACTTATTTATGAAATTAAAAGTAATGGTTTAGAACCATTAATACGAAATATCAGAAAAAACTTTCAGAAATAGTAAATCCATTTTTAAGGGTTTTAAAGATTTATATTAGAACTATCGGGCTTAAATTCGTACTTTTGCCCAGTTTTATTTTTAACTACACAACAATAACAACGTAATGAAACAAACGAAATATATTTTTGTAACTGGTGGTGTTACTTCTTCATTAGGGAAGGGGATTATTGCGGCTTCTTTAGCTAAATTATTGCAAGCTAGAGGGTATTCAACTACTATACAGAAGTTTGACCCTTATATTAATGTCGATCCAGGTACTTTAAATCCTTATGAACACGGAGAATGTTTTGTAACAAATGATGGTGCAGAGACTGACTTAGATTTAGGGCATTATGAACGATTTTTAAATGTACCTACATCTCAAGCAAACAATGTTACGACTGGTAGAGTATATCTTTCGGTTATTGAAAAGGAGAGGCGTGGAGAGTTTCTTGGAAAAACTGTACAAGTAGTTCCTCATATTACAAATGAGATTAAGGAACGTATGCAGTTATTAGGCAAAACTGGAGATTACGATATTGTTATTACTGAAATAGGTGGTACTGTAGGTGATATCGAATCTCTTCCTTATATTGAATCAGTACGTCAATTACTTTGGGAATTAGGTGAAAATAATGCAATAGTAATTCATTTAACCCTAGTACCATATCTTGCAGCGGCTGGTGAGTTAAAAACAAAGCCGACTCAACATTCTGTTAAGACATTAATGGAAAGTGGTATTAAAGCAGATATTCTAGTATGTCGTACCGAACATGAACTTTCTAGTGATATTCGTCAAAAATTAGCCGCATTTTGTAATGTAAAACCAGATGCCGTTATCCAATCTATTGATGCATCAACTATCTATGAAGTACCAAATTTAATGCTAGAAGAAGGTTTAGATAAGGTTACTTTAAGGAAACTTGATTTACCTGAAAAGATGTCTCCTGATTTGAAAAAATGGAATGATTTCTTACATAAATTGAAAAACCCAATACATGCTGTAAATGTTGGACTGGTTGGTAAATATGTAGAATTACAAGATTCTTATAAATCAATTTTAGAAGCATTAATACATGGTGGTGCTGAAAATGCTACTAAAGTTAATATCATAAGTATTCAATCGGATTCAATTAATTCAAAAAATGTTGCTTCAACTTTACAAAATTTAGATGCAATTCTTGTTGCTCCTGGTTTTGGTTCTAGAGGTATTGAAGGAAAAATTGAAACAGTTAAATATGCTAGAGAAAATAAAGTACCATTCTTTGGTATCTGCTTAGGAATGCAGATGGCTGCAATTGAATTTGCAAGAAATGTCTTGAAAATGGAGAATGCAAATACAACTGAAGTAAATGATAGTACTAAATTCCCGGTTATCACTTTTATGGAAGACCAACGTACTATTACTGATAAAGGAGGTACAATGCGATTAGGAGGATGGGACTGTGAGATTAGTTCAAATTCAAAAGCATTTGATGTTTATCAATCTAATTTAATTAATGAGAGACATAGACATAGATATGAATTTAATAATATTTATTTGAATGACTTTGAAAAAGCTGGTATGATAGCATCTGGAAAAAACCCAGAAACAGGTTTAGTAGAAATTTTCGAATTGAAAGAGCATCCATTCTTTGTTGGAGTTCAATTTCATCCTGAATACAAAAGTACCGTTGCTACACCACATCCACTTTTCGTTAGCTTTATAAAAGCAGCAGTAGAAAATAAAAAATAGGTGAGAAATAGGTCAGTTAATCTCTCATGGGGTTTTCAACAATTAATTGAAAAATTTACAATATAAGTAATGGAAGGAAAAAAACTAGATCGTAACAGTATTATTGGATTTGTAGTCATTGCTGGTCTATTAATTTGGATGATGTTAAACAACATTAACAAAGAAAAAGAATCAATGGCAAATGATTCTGAAAAGAGTCAAAAAGAACAAGTAGATACTGCACGAGCAAATACGATTGAAACTGCTATTGTTGATCATTTAGAAGGAAATGATTCAATTAGTGAAGTTAAATTGAAAGAATCGCTTGGAGCTTTTGCATACAGTGGTTTATTACCAAGTGCAGAAGGTGGGAATACAGAGCTAAAAAATGAAGTATTAACTCTTTCTATATCCAATAAAGGAGGAGTTATTGAGAGTTTAGTAGTTAATGATTTTAAAAGATTTTCAAGTAAATCTGACGAAATTGTTCAACTGATTAAAGATAGAAATGCTCAGTTTAATTTAGAGTTACACACAACTGATAATAGGGTTTTAAATACAAAAGATTTGTATTTTGAGCCAGAATTAATAAAAGAGGGTGAGAACCAAGTGTTGGCTATGCGCTTAAAAGCTTCGGCTAACCAATTTTTAGAATTTCGTTATGTAATCAAACCAAATGATTATATGTTGGATTTCTCAATTCGCTCACAAGGTTTAAGCAAAATAGTTGATTTGTCAAAAAATCCTCAACTAGATTGGGCAATGAAAACCTATCGCAATGAAATGAGTGTTTCATACGAAAATCGTTATACTCTCATTGCATATGAGTATGAAAATGGTAAAGATAACAGTCTTAGCCCTGCTAGTAAATTAGATGATAAATCGGTTAAAGATGTAAGTTATATTGCTTTCAAACAACATTTCTTTACATCAATTCTTTTAACTGATACTCCATTCACTACTGCTGAGTTGAAATCAGAGAACTTGATTAAAGATGAAGAAGTTGATACTGTTTTTACAAAACAGTTTACGGCTGTATTGCCACTTGAATATAAAAATGGGGAATTAAATTATGATATGAATTGGTATTTCGGACCTTCTGATTATAAAATTCTTAAATCATATGAAAGAAATCTTGATAAAGTTGTTCCATTAGGATGGGGGATTTTTGGATGGGTTAATAGATACTTGTTTATTCCAGCCTATTCGTTCATTAGTTCATTCTCTTTTATTACTCATGGTATAGCTATTATTATCTTTACAATCTTAGTTAGACTTGCAATGTCACCAATTACATATAAGTCTTATTTATCTCAAGCTAAGATGAAGGTAATTCGTCCTGAAATTAATGAGTTAAACGATAAGTTTAAGAATGATCCAATGAAGAAGCAACAGGAAACAATGAAATTGTATTCTAAAGCTGGCGTAAACCCAATGGCAGGATGTATTCCAGCCGTATTACAAATACCTATTTTCTACTCATTGTTTCAATTCTTTCCTTCAGCATTTGAGTTGAGACAGAAAAGTTTTTTATGGGCAGATGACTTATCATCTTATGATGCTGTAATACAACTTCCGTTTACTATACCTTTTTATGGTAACCATATTAGTTTGTTTCCACTATTAGCATCAATTGCCATTTTCTTTTATATGAAAATGACTACAGGTGATCAACAAATGGCAGCACCACAACAAGAGGGTATGCCTGATATGGGAAAATTAATGAAGATTATGATCTACATTTCTCCAGTGATGATGTTGTTCTTCTTTAATAACTATGCTTCAGGATTGAGTTTGTATTATTTTGTTTCAAATTTAATTACTATTGGAATTATGTATGTGATTAAAAATCATATTATAAAAGAAGGTAAGATTAAGGCTATTATAGAAGAAAATAAAACAAAACAAAAACCAAAAGGTAGATTCCAAAGGAAAATGCAAGAGATGATGGAACAAGCTCAAGAGCAACAACGCTTAAAAGAGCAACAAAAGAAGAAAAAATAATTAATTGAAACTCCTCCTAATCGAGGAGTTTTTTTTTCATATATAATAAAATCATTGTAATTCTTTTTAAAAATTCTCAATATTAAGATTAATTATAATTCTCTCAAGTACTACTTTTAAATTAGTAGAAATTTTAAAGAAAGTATTGATATAACAAGTAGTTAATGTGGTCTGTGAAATTGAGATATTCTCTAAATTAATATAGTAGTTTCATTCTTTCTATTCTATATTAATTTAATATTAAAGCTTTCTAAATAGCATCCATATAGAATTTTTAAAGTTGTATTTTTGCTTTTTTATTTTCATTAGCAAAATTATTATGAAAAGAGTTGTTGTAGGGCTTTCTGGGGGTGTTGATTCCAGTGTTGCCGCATACTTATTGAAAGAACAAGGTTATGAAGTTATCGGCTTATTTATGAAGAACTGGCATGATGACTCAGTTACTATATCCAACGAATGTCCTTGGTTAGAGGACAGCAATGATGCATTAATGGTTGCCGAAAAATTAGGTATTCCATTTCAAACAGTTGATTTAAGTGAACAATACAAGGATAGAATAGTCGATTACATGTTTAAAGAATATGAACATGGTCGTACGCCAAATCCCGATGTATTGTGCAATCGTGAGATTAAGTTTGATGTTTTTATGAAGATAGCCCTTGAATTAGGTGCTGACTTTGTTGCAACTGGACATTATTGTAGAAAAGAAGAGGAATTAATTTCGACTGAAGAAGAATCAGAAAAAACTATATATAAACTATTAGCTGGAGTTGACCCCGGTAAAGATCAATCTTATTTTTTATGTCAGCTTTCACAAGAACAATTAGCTAAATCTTTATTTCCAATTGGACATTTATTGAAATCCGAAGTAAGAGAAATTGCTTCTAATATGGGATTGATTACCGCAGGTAAGAAAGATTCACAAGGGCTTTGTTTTATAGGTAAAGTTAGACTTCCTGAATTCTTACAGCAACAATTGAAAGCTAAGGAAGGTTCTATCTATGAAATTCCAAGTACTCACGATATTTTCTCTTCTAAAAGATCTGTTTTTAATTCTATTGAAGAACAATTGAAAGAAGAGGCTCGTTCGCTTGTATATACCAAAGAAATGGGGAAAATGGTCGGGAAACATCAAGGCGCACATTATTTTACTATAGGTCAGAGAAAAGGACTAAATGTCGGAGGTACCGCTGAGCCACTTTTTATAATTAGCACTGATGTTAAAGATAATATCATTTATACAGGACAAGGTAATGAACATCCGGGTCTTTTTCAAAAAAGTTTATATGTTAAAAATGAAGAGGTTCATTGGATTCGCACTGATTTAGCTTTGAAAGTAGGTGAGCATATGCCTATATTAGCAAGAATTAGATATCGTCAACCTTTGCAACAAGCTACACTTTATCAGTTGAGTGATGGAATGTATGTTCAGTTTAATGAACCCCAATCCGCAATAACTGAAGGTCAGTTTGTTTCTTGGCATTTAGATGATGAACTAATTGGTTCAGGTGTAATTTCAAAACTTTAATTTAATGAATAATAGAATAACTTCACTCTTTGGTATTGAATTTCCAATTATCCAAGGTGGAATGATATGGAATAGTGGTTACAAATTAGCTAGTGCAGTTAGTAATGCTGGTGGGCTTGGTTTAATAGGAGCTGGATCTATGTATCCAGAGATTCTTAGAGAACATATTCAAAAATGTAAAAAAGCAACATCAAAACCATTTGGGGTAAATGTCCCTATGCTTTATCCTAACATACAGGAGATAATAGATATTATTATTGAAGAGAATGTAAAGATTGTGTTTACATCAGCAGGAAACCCTAAAACTTGGACTCCATTTTTACAGGAAAAGGGTATTACGGTTGTTCATGTTGTAAGTTCTTCAAAATTTGCTTTAAAAGCACAAGAAGCCGGTGTAGATGCAATAGTCGCTGAGGGATTTGAAGCAGGTGGGCATAATGGTAGAGAAGAAACAACAACTTTGACTTTGATTCCTATGGTTAAAGAAAAAATAAACATTCCCTTAATCGCTGCAGGAGGAATTGCAACTGGTAGGGGGATGTTAGCTGCTATGATTTTAGGAGCGGATGGGGTGCAAATGGGAACGCGATTTGCGGCTTCATTAGAAAGTTCAGCCCATATCAATTTTAAAAATTTACTACTTGAGACTGGAGAAGGAGATACTGTTTTAACATTAAAAGAATTAGCACCAGTTAGACTTATCAAAAATGAGTTTTATGATGGACTAATGGAATTATATAGAACTAATCCAACAGTTGAAGAGCTAAATACTTATTTAGGACGAGCTAGAGCAAAAAGAGGAATGTTTGAAGGAGATCTAAAAGATGGTGAGCTCGAAATAGGACAAATAATTGGCTTAATTAATAAAATAGACTCTGTAGATGAAATTATTAGAGTTATAGTCGAAGAGTTTAAAATAGCTCAAAAGGAATCCTTTTCTTTTTAATTTATTAATTTTATTTAATATAATATCATTAAAATGAAACCTAATATTTTGTTTAGGTTCATTTTAACCATTACATTTAGTACATAATTAAAAATCCTATTGTAAAATGAGCTACTATAAAATAGAGAATTTAGAACAATATTTTAAGCATTATAAGAAGTCTGTTCGAGAACCTCGTAAATTTTGGGGTAAAATAGCTGAAGAAAATTTTGTTTGGTATCAAGGCTGGGATAAAGTTTTTGATTTCAATATGGAAGAGTCTAAATTTGAATGGTTTTTGAATGGTAAATTAAATATTGTTAAAAACTGCATAGATAGGCATTTAGCGAAGAGAGGAGATAAAACAGCAATTATTTTCGAACCAAATAATCCCGACGAACCAGCTTTAGAAATTAGTTATAACGAGCTTTATAACCGAGTTTGTAAAATGGCTAATGTTCTTAAAGAGCAGGGAGTTAAGAAAGGGGATAGGGTATGCATATATTTACCAATGATTCCTGAATTAGCAATTAGTATGCTAGCCTGCGCTAGAATTGGTGCAGTACATAGTGTAATATTTGCAGGTTTTTCATCTTCAGCAGTTTCAAATCGTATCAACGATGCAGGATGTAATTGTGTTATTACATCTGATGGAGGATTTAGAGGATCTAGAGTAATAGAAATAAAATCAATTATTGACGAAGCATTAGAGTCATGTAATACCGTTGAGACTGTTTTAGTTGTTAATAGAACTAATTCTGTTGTAAATATGATGGAAGGCAGAGACAAGTGGTTAGAACCACTTTTGAATCAAGCAATACCAAATAATGTAGCACAAGTGATGGATGCAGAAGATCCATTATTTATTTTATATACTTCAGGATCTACTGGTCAACCTAAAGGTATGGTACATACAACCGCTGGATATATGGTGCAAACCGGATATACTTTTAAAAATGTTTTTGACTATCAAGAAAACGACATTTTTTGGTGTACTGCAGATATTGGATGGATTACTGGTCATTCTTACATACTTTACGGTCCATTATTAAACGGTGGAACTACAGTTCTCTTTGAAGGTGTTCCTTCATTTCCAAATCCTGGACGTTTTTGGGATGTAATTGACAAGTTTAAAGTAAATCAATTTTACACAGCACCAACAGCATTGCGCTCTTTGATGGCAGAAGATTATAAATTCGTAAATTCTCATGACCTATCAAGTTTGAGAGTCATAGGATCGGTAGGAGAACCAATAAATGAAGAAGCTTGGCATTGGTATAACGACCATGTTGGAAAGAAAAAATGTCCAATAGTGGATACGTGGTGGCAAACTGAAACAGGATGTATTTTAATCTCTCCATTGCCTTTCATTACTCCAACTAAGCCTACTTATGCAACTTTACCACTTCCAGGTATACAACCTGTATTGATGGACGATAAAAGAAATGAAATTTTAGACAATCAAGTAGACGGAAGTCTTTGTATAAAATTCCCGTGGCCTGCAATGGCTAGGACTATCTGGAATAACCATGATAGATATAAAGAAACATATTTTTCTCAGTTTCCTGGTAAGTATTTTACTGGAGATAGAGCTCTAAGAGATGAAGTTGGTTATTATAGAATTACAGGTAGAGAAGATGATGTTGTTATCGTTTCTGGACATAATTTAGGAACAGCTCCAATTGAAGATGCAATCAACGAACATCCAGCAATTGCAGAAAGTGCCGTAGTTGGATTTAAACATCCAATAAAAGGAAATGATTTATATGGATATATTACTTTAAAGATGCAGGGAGAGTATAGAGACCGTGAAAATCTGAAAAAAGAAATAAATGAGCATATTTCAAGTCATATAGGTCCAATTGCAAAGCTAGGTAAAATACAATTTGTAGAAAGTTTACCCAAAACGAGGTCAGGTAAAATTATGCGTAGAATTTTAAGATCCATTGCTAATGGAGAAACAAAAGAATTTGGTGATATATCAACTTTAATTAATCCAGAAGTTTTAGATAGTATAATAAAGAATAAAGAGTAAAAAAAAGCATCCAACCAGTTGGATGCTTTTTTTTTAAATATTATAGATCTTACAAATTGCAAAATTGAGAGATTAGGATAATTAAAACTGCAATGACTGATAGAAGAATACCAATGACATTTTTTAATTGAAGCTTTTCTTTAAATATGAAGTATCCGACTAAAGTACCTAATATAATCACTCCAAAATTCATACCTGCAAATACTGTAGTAGGACTATCACTAAACACTCTATGAGCTTTTAAATAAAAAAAGATATTTAAAAAATTAAATAAACCTAAAGGAATTCCAAATAGTAATGAAGTATAACTTAATTTTTTATTCTTAAATATTAAGTAAAAAAGATTGATAAAAATTGATACAATTGCTGCTCCAATGAAGATATAAAACATTGAGGTAGTGTATGGTATTGATGAATATAAAGCTAATTGCTTAAATAATATGTCAATTACACCAAATCCAATAAAGACTGAGATAGGAAATAACCAATCAGAATAGTCACTAATATTTTGTTTTGATTTATTCTTGTTACTTAGGATTAGGTATATAGAAATAAATCCAATTATGATTCCACAATACTTTAGTATGGATATTTTCTCATTAAAAATTGTAATAGCAGCGATTATTGGAAGAAATAATGATAAACGTTGAGCAATATCTGTCCGAATAATACCAACTTGCTGAACTGATTTAAAGAGAAAAAGAAAAATTGTAGGTAGTAGAACTATTAATGCGGCAATAGTTAGATATGGGATTTTTTTAGGACTGGAATAAGTATCAATATCAAATAATAGAAATGACAAGATTATAGAAACTAGATAATTGACAGTAATCATTTGAAAAATATCAGTATTATATTTTTTAGATATTTTTATTAGTATTCCTACAAAAACACTAAAGAAGACGCTTAAAATAAGATATAACATTATTTAATAAATTTAGAATGCAAAGTTACACAAAGAATAAGAAGTAGATTCAATATTTCTATTTTACATAATAAGCATTATAAGAAGAAGAATATGTAAAAAAACAGAGAATTAATTGACTTATAATCTTTCAAAAGCTTACTTTTGTAGCCTTAAATAAGAATTAATTTAATATAAACAATTTCATTGTGGAAAACCCTAATGCTCAAAAATTAATTAAGAAAGTTCAATCTGATTTAATTACTAATGGACTTATTGTAGAGGATATTGTAGCTGATTTAAAAAAACTGAGAGAATACGCTCTTTTAGAAGAAAAACCAGTTCTAGTTAAAGCCATACGATTAACGTATGAACATATTCAAAATAACAATGGATTCTTAATAGAAATTCCTTCTGATGAACCTGTTGAAGAAACAGAAGATAATTTGAATGTAGTAGAACCTACGAATGATTTAGAGAGTTTAAATTATATTCTATCCTTATTTAAGGACATTGAAAACAAACATAATTTAGCTGACTTAAAGGAATACAATTCTAAACTTCAGGATTTTTAATATTTCATAATGGCATCATATTGAGTTCGGTATTTTACCGGACTTTTTTATACTAAAAAGAATCTCATCATTTAAATATTTTAATTATGCTTAAATTTTTTAAAATTATTGCTTTTTTAGAAGGGGTTTCACTCCTACTCTTATTATTTGTAGCCATGCCTATGAAATATTTTTTCAGCAGACCAGAATTGGTAAGTTCTGTTGGAATGGCTCATGGTGTATTATTTATAGTCTATATAGTTTTAGCAACTGTATTGTTTATGGATAAAAGATGGGATTTAAAAACTTATGCTTTTATCTGCTTAGCTTCTATAATTCCATTTGGCACATTTATTGTAGAGAACAAGTTTCTAAAAGAAGCCTAATTTTTTAAGAAACATTAAATAGTCCAAATATTGTAAACCATTTGTAAATTTAAAGTTTCTTTTTCTAAGGGATTTATAATAAAAACTGATTTTCGTCTAGTTTTTTTTAATAAAACCAAAAACTAAGAAGTATCTTTTAGTAATTTACATTTTTTTATTATATTTGCAATAGTAACACAATGTCCTTTTTTATATATTTAAAGAGGAAGAACTTTAAAAAAAAGAAATATGAAAAAAATTGCATTACCATTAATCGCTACAGTATTAGCAATCGGTACAGCTACAGCACAAGATAAACCATATAATAAATGGTCTATTGATTTGAATGCTGGTATTACTAAACCAACTAATCCATTTTCTGATGGATATTATACAAAAGATTTCAATTTTATTCATGCTGATGGTGGGGTTCGTTATATGTTTAATAACAAATTCGGACTTAAAGCTGACTTTGGTTTCGACAAATTTGAAAACGATGATGACAGCAATACTTTTGAAACAAAATATTACAGAACTAGTTTACAAGGAGTTGTTAACTTAGGTAGAGTTCTTAATTTTGAAGAGTGGACTAAAGCTTTGAACTTACAAGCTCATGCTGGTGCAGGATATTCTTGGATGACAAATGAGAAATTTAGTGATAAAGACCAAATGGGTCACTTTATCTTAGGTTTAACAGGACAAGTTAAGTTATCAGAAAGAGTTGCTTTAAATGCTGACTTTACAATGATTAACAATGTTAGACAAGACAAAACTTGGGACGGTGCTTCAGATGTGAGTTCTAGAGGATTTGACGGAACTATGTATAATGCTACATTAGGTTTATCTTTCTACTTAGGTGGAAATGATAAGCATGCTGACTGGTATTTCGGAGACGCAGTAACTAATAAATTAGCTGAATTAGACAGTAGATTAACTGATGTTGAAAACAAAATGGTTGATTCAGATAATGATGGAGTTGCTGACTATTTAGATCAAGAGCCAAACACTCCTGCTGGAGCAATGGTTGATACTAAAGGTAGATCTATTGACAAAAACAACAACGGTATTCCTGATAGTTTCGAAACTTATTTAGAAGAGAAATACGGAAACTTAAATAAAGATGTTGTTATGAATGTTGATGACAGCGCTTTAGTTAAAGAATTAATTAACAAAGGATACGTTGCTGTTTATTTTGATTTTGACAAATCTCAACCTACAACAATTGATGGTATTAACTTTATCGTTACTTATTTAAGAAGTAATCCAGCAGCTTCTGTTGAAGTAATTGGATATGCAGATGCAGTTGGTAATGCTAACTACAATAAGCAATTATCTGAGAAACGTGCTAATAACGTTAAAGATATATTAGTTAAAACAGGTGTTTCTGCTTCTAAAATTTCAGTTACTGGAAATGGAGTTGATTCAACAATTGATAAAGGTTCTAATTCTGCACGTAAAGTAGCAAGAAGAGTTATTTTCAAAGTAAAATAAACTTTAGAAAATTACAATTTAAAAGCGCAAGTTTATCTTGCGCTTTTTTTCGTTTTATATAATTCTAAAAACAGATCTTATGGACTTTAAAGTAGTAGCTGATTATAAACCTACAGGAGATCAGCCCGAAGCTATTAAGAAATTAAGCCAAAGTTTATTGGATAATGAAAAATTCCAAACTCTATTGGGTGTTACAGGTTCAGGTAAAACTTTTACAGTTGCAAATGTTATTCAAGAGGTTCAAAAACCAACTTTAGTCCTAGCACATAATAAAACATTAGCAGCACAACTTTATTCTGAGTTTAAGAGCTTTTTTCCAAATAATGCGGTTGAATACTTTGTTTCATACTATGATTATTATCAACCAGAAGCTTTTTTACCAGTAACCGGGACTTATATAGAAAAAGATCTCGCTATCAATGAAGAACTTGAAAGAATGCGTTTGAGTACGACATCTTCTTTACTTTCAGGACGTAGAGATATATTAGTTGTCGCTTCTGTTTCTTGCTTGTATGGTATTGGAAATCCAGTCGAATTTCAAAAAAATGTTATTGCACTAGAGATTGACCAACAAATTAGTAGAACACAATTATTACATAGTTTAGTACAAAGTTTATATGCAAGAACGGAAGCTGATTTTACTCCTGGTACTTTCAGAATAAAAGGTGATACTGTAGATGTATTTCCTAGTTACTCCGAACAACCATTCAGAATTCATTTTTTTGGAGATGAAATTGAAGACATGGAGGTTTTTGATCCTGTCACTCTACAAGTTTTAGAAAAATATAAACAACTTACTATATATCCGGCAAATATGTTTGTTACCTCACCAGATGTTTTACAAGGTGCTATTTGGGAGATTCAACAAGATTTAGTAAAACAAGTAGATTATTTTAAAGAGATAGGAAAACATTTAGAAGCCAAAAGATTAGAGGAACGCACTAATTTTGATTTAGAAATGATACGGGAATTAGGATATTGCTCAGGGATTGAAAATTACTCTAGATATTTAGATGGACGTGCTCCTGGAACAAGACCCTTTTGTTTACTAGATTATTTTCCTAAAGATTATCTAATGGTAGTTGATGAGAGTCATGTAACTCTTTCACAAGTACATGCGATGTTTGGTGGAGACAGGTCAAGGAAAGAGAATCTAGTTGAATATGGCTTTAGATTACCGGCAGCTATGGATAACAGACCTTTAAAATTTGAAGAGTTTGAAGCTATGCAAAATCAAGTCATTTATGTTTCTGCTACTCCAGCGGATTATGAATTGGAAAAGTCAGAAGGTGTTGTGGTAGAACAATTAATTAGACCAACTGGATTACTTGATCCGGAAATTGAAGTTCGTCCTACCGAAAATCAAATAGATGATTTAATAGAAGAAATACACCTAAGAATTGAGAAGGATGAGAGAATATTGGTCACTACCTTAACAAAGAGAATGGCTGAAGAATTAGCAAAGTATTTTGCTAAAATTGGTATTAGATGTCGATATATTCATTCTGATATAGATACACTTGAACGTGTTGAGATCATGCAAGACTTACGTAAAGGCTTGTTCGATGTTTTAATCGGAGTCAATCTTTTAAGAGAAGGATTAGATTTACCAGAAGTTTCCTTAGTAGCTATACTAGATGCTGATAAAGAAGGTTTTTTAAGGAGCCACAGGTCGCTTACTCAAACAGTTGGTCGAGCGGCACGTAATGTTAATGGTAAAGCGATAATGTATGGAGATAAAATCACAAACAGTATGCAAAAAACTATTGATGAAACAGCATATAGAAGAGAAAAACAAATAAATTACAACACTACTCATAACTTAGTACCTACCGCACTTAATAAAAAAATATCGAGTGAGTTGGTAAAAGACAATTATGAAATTGAGCGAAAAGCTATGTTAGCAGCTGAAACTCTTGTAAAATACGATACTAAATCTGATATAGAAAAAGCTATTAGAGATAAACGTAAAGCGATGGAGTTAGCAGCTAAAGAGTTAGATTTTATAATGGCAGCAAAACTTAGAGATGAAATTAAAGCATTAAAAGAGAGGTTGTAATTTTTTATTTGGTACTTTTGATAAAAAATAAAAAACATGACAAATAACGATATATTTAAGAAGTTACGTGTAGCTCTTCAGCTGAGAGATGATCAAATAGTGGAAATACTAGAACTTGTTGACTTTAGAATTTCAAAAGGAGAAGTTGGAAATTTCTTCAGAGCTGAAGATCATCCGAAATATATGGAATGTGGAGATCAGATACTAAGGAATTTTTTAAACGGATTAGTTATTTATCTTCGTGGTACAAAAGAAAATCCTAAAAATCCAATGGATATTTTGGAAAGTAATAAAAAGGCAATAGAAAAAACCTCTAAGCCCAAACCTATTTCTTCTGAGAAAAAAACAACATATTCAGAAGTAAAGAAAACGAGTAAACCTAAGAGCTCAAAGCCTGCGGAAAAACGTAGTAAGCCTGAAAATCCATTTGCAGGAATTAAATTCAATAATGGGAAAAAGAAGAAATAGTTTTCTTTTATTTATATAACAAAAAAGCCTGAGTCTTAGACTCAGGCTTTTTTGTTATATATGTGATAATCTTCTTAATTAAGACAAAGCAGCTTTTACTTGATCAGCAGCTTCTTGGAACTCAACTGCAGAAAGAATTGGCATTCCAGATTTATCGATAAGATCTTTAGCTAATTCAGCATTAGTACCTTGAAGACGAACAATAATAGGAACATTGATATCATCTCCCATATTTGAGTAAGCATCAACTACACCTTGGGCAACACGGTCACAACGAACGATACCACCAAAGATATTAATTAAAATTGCTTTAACATTAGGATCTTTTAATATAATACGGAAAGCAGTTTCAACTCTTTTCGCATCTGCTGTTCCACCAACGTCTAAGAAGTTAGCAGGTTCAAAACCAGCATACTTAATAAGATCCATAGTAGCCATAGCTAAACCTGCACCATTAACCATACATCCAACTGTACCGTCTAAGTCAACATAGTTTAACCCAGCTTTATTAGCTTCAACTTCAATAGGTCTTTCTTCAGAAAAATCACGGAATTCAGCATATTCTTTTTGTCTGTATAAAGCGTTGTCGTCGATAGTAACTTTAGCATCAACAGCTAAAATCATATTATCCGAAGTTTTTAATACAGGGTTAATTTCAAACATAGAAGAATCACTTCCGATATATGCTCTATAAAGTGCATCTACGAACTTAACCATCTCTTTGAATGCATTACCAGATAATCCTAAATTAAAAGCAATTCTACGAGCTTGGAATCCTTGTAGTCCAACAGAAGGGTCGATTTCTTCTTTGAAAATTAAATGTGGAGTCTTTTCAGCAACTTCTTCAATATCCATTCCACCTTCAGTAGAATACATAATCATGTTACGTCCTTTAGCTCTATCTAATAAAACAGACATATAAAACTCAGAAGTTTCACTCTCACCTGGGTAGTAAACATCTTCAGCAACCAATACTCGATTTACTTTTTTACCTTCAGGCGGAGTTTGTGGAGTAATAAGATCCATTCCAATGATCTTTCCAGCTATTTCTTTAACTTCATCCAAGTTCTTAGCTAGTTTAACACCTCCACCTTTACCTCTACCACCAGCGTGGATTTGAGCTTTAATTACGAACCAACTTGTACCAGTTTCTTCTGTAAGTTGTTTTGCTTTTTCTACTGCTTCTTCTGCATTGTTAGCAACTAAACCACGTTGTACTCTTACTCCGTAGCTTGCTAATATTTGTTTACCTTGAAATTCGTGTAAATTCATAGTGTGATACGTTTAGCTTTTTTTATTATAAACAGCTACAAAAATAGCAATTCATAACTGAAAACCCTAATTATTTTAATCTTAAGTGCAAGTATGACATACTATCAAAGTCTTTTCAACCGTTTTTTTATTTCTTATACCTAAAATATATCTAAACTCCCCTTACCTTCTCTTAAAACCTCTGGCTCATCACCCGATAAATCAATAACTGTTGAAGCATAATTGTCTCCATAACCTCCATCAATGACTACATCTACCCTGTTCTGCCATTTTTCAAATATCAATTCCGGATCTGTAGTATATTCTAAAACTTCATCTTCATCATATATAGAGGTAGAAACAATTGGATTACCCAATTTCTTAACAATAGCTAATGCAATGGAGTTATCAGGTACACGAATACCTACAGTCTTTTTGTTTTTAAATTCTTTAGGTAAATTATTATTACCTGGTAATATAAAAGTATAAGGACCAGGAAGACATTTTTTTAAAATTTTAAAAGTAGAAGTATCAATCTGTTTTATATACCCTGATATATCACTAATGTCATGACAGACGAAGGAAAAATTTGCTTTATCTAACTTAATCCCTTTTATTTTTGCAATTTTCTCTAATGCCTTTGAATTAGTAATATCACAACCAAGACCATAAACTGTATCAGTAGGATATATTACCAACCCCCCATCTTTCAAGATTTTAACTATACGCTCAATCTCTTTTTCGTTAGGATTTTCAGGGTAAATTTTAATAAATTGTGCCATAGTAAATATCTTTAAAAATTACGTTATAAATTAAGGTAAAACTTCGAGTTTCGCAAATCTAAGAAGTAGTTTTTTTATGCCTCCAACTGTAAAGCGGATTTCAGCTTTCTTATCAGCTCCTGCTCCCTCTAAATTGAGAATTTCTCCTTTACCAAAGCGTTCATGCATTACTATCTGCCCCACTGAAAGACCGTAATCAGAAGTTGAATTACCTCCAGAAGTAGTAACAGCTTTCAATTTCCTAATATTAAGATTTGGAGTAGCATTATCTTTTAAATATGCTGGGGGTGTTCCAGCTACAGGTTTTTGAAGACGTAATTTAGATTTGTCTACATCACCGAAGATATCACTATTAATCTGTGGTTTATATTTATAGTTTGAATCAGGTGGGGTTAAATATTCTAAATATTGATCATCGATTTCCTCAATAAAACGAGAAGGTTCGCTGTCAACTAATTTTCCCCAACGATAGCGTGACTGTGCGTATGTTAAATAAGCTTGATGTTCGGCACGAGTTAAAGCAACATAAAACAACCTGCGTTCTTCTTCAAGTTCACTACGTGTGTTCATACTCATTGCACTAGGAAAAAGATCTTCTTCCATACCTACGCAAAATACCGTAGGAAATTCTAAACCTTTTGCTAAATGAATAGTCATAAGAGCTACTCTATCGTCATCTCCAGTATCGTTATCCAGATCTGTAGCTAAAGCCACATCTTCCAAAAATTCAGATAATGCACCTCTAGCACCATCAACCTGTTGCTGACCTTCGGTAAAGTCTTTAATACCATTTAAAAGTTCCTCTATATTTTCCATTCGGGCAATACCTTCTGGAGAAGCATCCTTTCTAAGTTCCTGAACCAAACCTGTTTTTTTGGTTACATGCTCAGTCATTTGATAGGCATCTTGAGTTTGATCTAATACTTGAAAACTTCTAATCATCGTAACAAAATCTGTCAATTTGTTACGTGTACCTGCAGTAATTTTTAAATCAATCTTATCAATATGTTCCATAATTTCAAAAATGGAACGCTTGTAATGATTTGCGGCAATTGTAAGTTTATCAAGTGTAGTGTTACCAATTCCCCTAGCAGGATAATTAATAACACGAACAAGAGCTTCCTCATCCTTTGGATTAATAATTAAACGTAAATAATATAAAACATCTTTTATTTCTTTCCTTTGATAGAATGATAGGCCTCCGTAAATCCTATATGGAATATCTCGTTTTCTCAAAGCATCTTCCATAGCCCTGGACTGAGCATTTGTACGATATAAAATTGCAAATTCACTATTCATTTTTTGGTTGTACATTTTCTCTTCAAAAATAGTACTCGCAACAAACCTACCCTCTTCACCATCTGTGAGTGAACGATGTACTTTTATTTTAGGACCAAAATCATTAGCAGTCCAAACAACTTTGTCTAACTTAACTTTATTCTTATCAATAATAGTATTAGCAGCTTCTACTATATTCTTAGTAGAACGATAATTTTGTTCTAAACGATATGTTTGTACATTTTCATAATCCTTTTGAAAATTCAAAATATTATTGATGTTTGCCCCACGGAAAGCATAAATACTTTGAGCATCATCTCCAACAACGCAAATATTTTGAAAGCGATCAGATAAAGCTCTAACAATTAAATACTGAGAGTGATTAGTATCCTGATACTCATCTACGAGAATATAACGAAATCTATCTTGATATTTCATTAGAACTTCTGGAAAACGCGTTAAGAGTTCGTTCGTTTTTAAAAGTAAATCATCAAAATCCATTGCTCCAGATTTAAAGCACCTTTCAACATAATTTTGATAGATTTCCCCCATACGCGGTTTTTTACTCATAGCATCAGCCTCCTGAAGTTCAGGATTCTCGAAGTAAGCTTTAACTGTTATTAAGCTATTTTTAAAATTAGATATTCTACTTAAAACCTGTTTAGGTTTATAAACATCTCTATCCAATTGCATCTCTTTAATAATTTGACTTATTAAACGAGCACTATCTTGAGAGTCATAAATAGTAAAGTTACTAGGATAGCCTAATTTGTCAGCTTCAGCACGAAGAATTTTAGCAAAAACAGAGTGAAAAGTCCCCATCCACAAGTTCTTAGCCTCAGAATTACCAACAATTTGAGCAATCCTACTCTTCATCTCCCTAGCAGCTTTGTTTGTAAAGGTTAGAGATAAAATATTAAAAGCATCCACCCCTTGATGCATTAAATAAGCAATACGAAGAGTCAACACACGAGTCTTCCCAGAGCCTGCTCCAGCAATAACAATCATAGGTCCATCTTTCTGTAACACAGGTGCTCTTTGAGCCTCATTCAACTGATTAATATAATTCTCCATCATAACTTTATCCAAAAAAGTCAAAATTACTATACTTAGTAGTTTATAACAAGCTTTTAGTCTTAATAAAAAGGATTTGATACTCTAAGATTTTATCCTTTATTTTACATTAAATTAAATCACCCATGAAACTAGATTTTATCCTGCAATTAGCTGCATATACAATACCAGCATTAGTAACAGCAGCTATTTCCTATATTTATTTTTCTGAGCTATTGAAAAGACAATCAAAAAAAGATGCTTTTTTACTACATCAAAAAGGACAGATAGATATATTGCCTATAAAATTACAAGCCTATGAAAGATTTACTATTTTATTAGAACGAATAGATTTAAGTAAAATAGTATTGCGAGTGGCTCCAATTTCGAATGATAAAACTGCTTATCAAGTATTGTTAATTCAACACATAGAACAAGAATTTGAATACAACTTATCACAACAAATATACATATCAAAAGAACTTTGGAATATACTTTCAAATATTAAAAACAGTATTATTTTACAAATACAATCAACAGCATCGATTAATACTATATCAGATGCTGATTCATTGAGAAAAAACTTAATAAACTATAAAGTTGATAGCACGACATCTGTAGAAGTTGGCCTACTAGCAATAAAAGAAGAGGTGAATTTCTATACAAAATAAAACTTTTTTTATAGATTTAGTACTATAAATAAAAAGCATCTCCAAATTTGAAAAAGAAAAAAGTAATGAAAATGAATTATAGAAACTTATTTGTAGCACCCTTTGTAGTATTATTGGGACTCACGTCATGCAAAAAAAATGATGAAAATAAAGTACCAATCGAAATTCAACCAGAAGTTTTAAACGCCTTATTTAATAATAAGTATCAAGGAGTTTTACCATGTGGTGATTGTTCAGGTATTGAAACTATTATTGCATTAAGGGCGGACAGTACATTAAGTAAATTAGTTTTTTATAAAGATAAAGACTCATATCCAAAAAACTTTGATGGAACATGGAAATTGAAAGACTCAGTCTTCGAAGTTAATTTTAATGGAGATAAAGAGTTTTATAAAATTAAATCAGACAGTCTAATTGCTCGCGTAGGATCCGATCTTAAGGAAGTGAAGGGTAAGTTAGCAGAGGACTATTTATTAGCTTTAAAACAGCCATTAAAGTGGGATGAAGTAGCAGGTACTTATATATCAGGTGACACTTTAAGTGAGTCATACAAAAAGTTTGAATTACAAGAAGTTAAGAAAAATGATTTTAGATTGATGTATACATCAATAACTGCTTCAGATACCTGTACATTTAAAGCACGAGGAATCATAGATAAAATGGCTGATGAAATAATTTTTCCTATGAAAACTATTGAAAAAGACTTAGAAGGAGATTTAAAAATATATTTTACAGAAGATTTTGCACATTTTAAATTGAATGACCTTGTTGATATTCCAGCACAACAATTCTGTGATAGTATTTCAATAAATTTAAATGGCAATTTTAAACAACAATCTAAATCAGAACAATAAACAATTATGAAGAAGAAATTTCTCAGAATAAGTTTAATTGCTTTTTTAAGCATTTCTACAACTCAAATTAGCCACGCCCAAAACTTAGAAGGTTTACTAAATTTAAATCAAGATAAAGCTACAACAGCTTTAAAAGAGGCTTTGGAAAATGGAATCAATAAACAAGTCGTTAAGCTGACAGCACAAGACGGTTTTTACAAAAATGAACTAGTTAAAATACTTTTACCAGAAGAAGCTCAAAAAATTGATAAAACGTTGAGAAGTGTAGGTATGGGGAAAATTGCTGACCAAGGTTTATTAGTTTTAAACAGAGCAGCAGAAGAAGCAGTTAAAGAAGCAACTCCAATTTTTATTGATGCAGTAAAAAATATTACATTTACAGATGCTAAAAACATTCTTTTAGATGGAGGTCATGCGGCAACCGATTATTTACAAGAAGCGACAAAAAAGAGTTTGTATTCTAAGTTTGCACCTGTAATTCAAAATTCTTTTGAAAAAGTTGGGGCGGACAAAGTATGGAATACAATATTTACATCATACAATTCATTGCCATTAGTAAGCCCAGTTAACCTTGATATAACTGATTATGCAACACAACAGACAATGGCTGGTGTGTTTAAAATGATAGCAGTAGAAGAAGAAAACATTAGATCTAACTTTGGTGGTTCTAGAAATACTGAAATTTTAAAAGATGTATTTGGTTCCTTAGATAAAACTAAAAAAGAAGAGAGTAAAAGTCCTTCACAAAATAATTTAGAAGAAAAAGGTGCCAAAGTAAAGGAAAAACTTAAAAGTTTAAATTTATTTAAATAGATAACACTTAATAACAGATATATAACAACAACTTAACTGCTTCTGATTTAAATAATTTCGATATTTGCAAAATAGTTAATGAATTTTAATTCATAAAAAGTTAGAGTTAGTTATTAAAAAAGCCGATTAGACCCGTAATCTAATCGGCTTTTTAATTTTAAATAAACTACAAGTTCCTCCTATAATCTACTGTGTATAATTTTAAAATACTCAAATGCTTTAACAACACGGGTTCCATACCATGAAAACATTTCCCCATCAACAAAAATTGTTTTTCCATGATGCGTATGTCTTCCTATCTCAAAAGCATGTTCTTCTTTAAAAGGATATGGTTCGGACGATAGAAAAACTAATTCTGGATCACCATCAAGTTTAATTCTGTTAATAATGATTTCTGGATAGCGCTCTTCCCTATTAGCATAAATATTGGAGAATTTATTTATTTTCAACAATTCATTGATAAAAGTATTATTTCCGGCAACCATAAAAGGATTCCTCCAAATAAAATAAGCAACATCATAAACAGGTTTGTCTTTTACAAAATTCATAAAATCCTTCTGAGCGAACTTAATTTTATCAATCCATTTCTTAGCATCTGTTCTTCTGTTAAACAATACCCCAAAATCATTTATCATTTGATTATTGTCATCTAGAGAGACAATATCAGTAACCCATATGGGACAAATCCCTTTTAGTTCTTCGAAGATTTCAAAAGTATTCTCTTCTTTATTAGCAATAATAATATCAGGTTGCAAAGCCTTTATTTTATCAATATGAACCTGTTTAGTCCCCCCTATTACTTCTTTGATTTCTTTTAAATAAAAAGGATGAACACAAAATTTAGTAACCCCTACAATTTGCTCTTCTAAGCCCAAATCACATAGTAATTCTGTCTGTGAGGGAACTAATGAAACTATTCTTTTGGGAGTGTTTTCAAAAATATGCTCCTGACCTATTTGGTCTATCAATTTAATCATTCTTATTTTTTTAAAATAGCAGCCATTTCATTTTGCAATTCTTTTGCTTTAAAACGTGCTTTATCGGCAAAGTCTATTCCGTTAGAAGCATATATAATACCTCTAGATGAATTAATTAACAGACCAACACTCTCATTCATCCCGTACTCACAAACGGCGCGCAAATCACCTCCTTGTGCACCAACACCAGGGACTAATAAAAAACTATTAGGTACTATCTTACGAATTTCAGCAAAATACTCAGCTTTAGTAGCTCCAACTACATACATTAAATTCTCGGAATTCCTCCATTGTTGGGATTTCTCTAAGACAACTTTGTATAATTCCTTACCATCCACAGATTGCGTTTGAAAATCAAATGCACCTTCATTAGAAGTAAGTGCAAGTAGAATGGTGTGCTTGTTTTTAAATTCAAGAAAAGGCTCTACGCTATCTTTACCCATATAAGGAGCAACAGTTACGCTATCAAATTGCAAGTCTTCAAAAAAAGCTTTGGCATACATAGTTGCTGTATTTCCAATATCTCCTCTTTTCGCATCAGCAATAGTATAAATTTCAGGATAATTCTCGTTCAAATATGCAATTGTCTTTTGAAGAGAAACCCACCCTTTAACCCCATGTGCCTCATAAAAAGCAATATTTGGCTTATAGGAAACAGCTAAATCATGAGTAGCGTCAATAATAGCTTTATTAAATTCAAAAATAGGGTCTTCAGTTTCTAATAAAAAACTTGGGATTTTTTCCAAATCTACATCTAAACCAATACAAAGAAAAGATTGCTTTTTACGGATTTGTTCTACTAATTGTTGTGTTGTCATGTATCTAATTAAGTATCTAAAAAAAACCACACAATACTAGGGCAAAGTGTGGTTTTAAGTTGATGTTTTATTTATTAAAAAACGTCGCTTTCTTGTAGTTTTTCAGTATTGCTAACCAATTGAAGTTCTTCGATTACTTTCTGAATATTTCCATTCATTACCCCATCAAGGTCATAAAGCGTTAAGCCAATTCTGTGATCTGTAACACGCCCTTGCGGATAGTTATAAGTACGAATCTTTGCAGAACGGTCACCACTACTAACTTGAGAATTTCGCTTTTTAGCATCTTCCTCTTGTTTTTTAGCTAATTCCATCTCATAAAGACGAGAACGCAAAACAGTTAATGCTTTATCCTTATTTTTATGTTGAGACTTTTCATCCTGACATTGAGCAACCAATCCAGTTGGTGTATGTGTCATACGAACAGCAGATTTAGTTGTGTTTACAGACTGACCTCCAGGACCAGAAGAACAGAAATAATCGATACGAACATCGTTCATGTCAATTTGTACATCAAACTCCTCAGCCTCTGGTAAAACCATTACTGTCGCAGCAGAAGTATGGACACGTCCTTGAGTTTCTGTTTGAGGAACACGTTGAACACGGTGAACACCAGCTTCAAATTTAAGAGTTCCGTAAACATCATCACCAGTTACTTCAAAAATAACCTCTTTAAATCCTCCAGAAGTCCCTTCATTAGCATCGACTAAAGAAGTTCTCCATCCTCTTGATTCACAGTACTTAGTGTACATTCTGTATAGATCTCCAGCAAAAATACTTGCTTCATCACCACCAGTACCTGCACGAATCTCAACCATTACGTTTTTAGCATCCTCAGGATCTTTAGGAATCAATAAAAACTTTATCTCTTCTTCTAGTTGTGGTAAACGTGATTTAGCTTCAGACAACTGCAATGCAGCCATCTCAACCATTTCAGCATCACTACCATCAGCAATTATTTCATTAGCCTCTTGAATGTTTCCTTTTAAGCTAATATACTCATCACGCTTTTCAACCAGCTGTTTTAAGTCTTTATATTCTTTATTTAATTGAACATAGCGCTTTTGATCAGCAATCACATCTGGTTGAATAATCAAATCAGAGATTTCGTCAAAGCGTTGTTTTATAATTTGTAATCTATCTAGCATCTTGTCAAAAGATAATATATTTCTAAGGTTGCAAAGGTATAAAAAAAAGAGGAACTGTTTATAAGTTCCTCTTTTAAATACTGCGAATTATTATTTTTCAATAGTAACCTCAAATTCTACATCCGTCCAGGATTTACCTTCATGTAAATCTTTACAGATTTCATGCAAGGATTGGAAAGCTGGTTCAGCATTAAAATCTGCTATAATATCTATACTTCCTTTAATTACAACGATATTACCATTTAATTCATAAGTAAGTTCCTTTGATTTCTCAATACCATTCATAAAGATAGAGGTAACTACCTTACCATCTTTGAATTCATGAAAAGTACCGTGAATATCTCCTGTCATTTTTTCAAAGAAATATCCACTTAATTTACTATCTCTTCCAGGGTCATTAGAATTAACACTAGTTGTTTTAATTTCAAATGTAGCTCCATTTAAAGCATCTGTAACTAATGCTGCATCAGGATGAGCATACGTTAAAGAAACTTCATCAAATGAACCTTTTACACCAACCTTTGCAGGAGTTTTAAAAGCTGTCCAAACAACTTTATGTTTAACAACCTCTTTCTCTACTTCTTTTGGAGCTTCTTGTTCCTCAGTAGTAATTGTAACATCTTCAATTGTTTTTGTTTCTTTTTGTCCGCATGATACTGCAAAAGCTCCTATTAAAGCTAATGCTAAAAACGTTTTTTTCATAATCTTTGAATTTATAGTTTTTGTAATCTAGTTGTAATTTAAAATTATCTAACAAATGAGTTCTATAGCTACCCTACCGTCATTTATTTAATTTTTTGAAGGTATATTTTTCAAAATCTCTAAAACAAAAGGCCAATATTTTTGAACTGATTTAATGCTAACGCGTTCAACAGGTGAATGCGCTCCTCTGATTGTTGGTCCAAAAGAAATCATATCCATATCTGGATAATTAGTCCCTAAAATACCACATTCTAAACCAGCGTGACAAGCTACAACACTTGGTTCAGATTTATTCTGTTCTTTATAAATAGCAACTAATACATCCAAAATTTCTGATTTAGGATTCGGACTCCAACCAGGATAAGACCCGCTAAATTCAACTTCACATCCCATTAATTCAAACGCTGATCTTAATGAATTAGCTAAATCAAACTTTGATGTTTCTACAGAAGAACGAGTCAAACATTTAATTGCTAATTTACCATCAGCTACTTCTACTTTTGCAATATTATTAGAAGTTTCAACCAAATCAGCAAAATCAGCACTCATTCTGTAAACACCATTATGTGCAGTGTACATAGCTCTTACAAAAAAGTATTGAGCCATAGGAGGCATTACATTTTTAGGTGTTTCATCAATTTTTTCAATTACAACTTCTAAATTAGGCTCAGTTGTTTGAAATTCATTTTTAATGTCATTGATAATTTGTTGCATATCAAATTCAAAAGCTTCATCGTAAATAGAAGCGATAATTACTTTAGCAACACTTTCTCTAGGAATAGCATTTCGCAAACTACCTCCATTAATAGAAGCGATTTGTAAACCAAAAGAATCATATCCATCAAATAATAGACGATTCATTATTTTATTAGCATTACCTAGACCTTTATGAATATCCATTCCTGAGTGTCCACCATTAAGTCCTTTTACAGTAATTTGGTATCCTATAGATCCCTCTGGTGTTAATTCTTCATCATACTCAGCAGTTGCTGTTACATCTACACCACCAGCACAACCTATATCAATTTCATCATCTTCCTCTGTATCCAAGTTTAATAAGATTTGCCCCTCTAGAACTCCACCTTTTAGTCCCATAGCCCCAGTCATTCCTGTTTCTTCATCTATGGTAAAAAGAGCTTCTAAAGCTGGGTGAGCAATATCCTTACTCTCAAGAATAGCCATTATAGTAGCAACTCCAATACCGTTATCAGCACCTAAAGTAGTTCCTCTAGCACGAACCCAATCCTCATCTACATACATATCAATCCCTTGAGTATCGAAATCAAAAATAGTATCGTTATTTTTTTGATGTACCATATCTAAGTGAGATTGTAAAACAACAATCTTGCGATTTTCCATCCCAGCAGTAGCAGGTTTTTTAATAATCACATTTCCAACTTCGTCTTTTATAGTTTCAAGTCCTAATTCTTGACCAAAGCGAATCATAAATTCAATAACACGTTCCTCTTTTTTAGATGGTCTCGGTACTGCATTTAAATCAGCAAATTTATTCCAAAGTGCCTTAGGCTCTAAGTTTCTAATTTCGTTGTTCATGTTTAAAAAGCTTCTAATAATTTAGTTGAACGTCAAAGTTAAACATAAAAAGAAGCAAAAATTAAAGAATTCTCTATAAATTTTGAACTAAAAGACCTTATACTTCCTTTTTTACAAACCTCACAAAACAGAAACAGCTTAGAATTTCACACTCTAAGCTGTTTGTATCTTTAAAAATTAATTGCTTAATTCCATTTTAATTCTTTCCAATTCCTTTAAAATCTTTGAATTGTCTTTTTGAAAATAGTTAGATGTGTTTTCAAACAAGTTTTTGTAATAATCAATACCGTTTAGAATATTGTTTTTTAATTTCTCCAATTTCTTCTTTGCAATAACACTAGAGTCTGCCGTAATTGCACTAAGTTCCTTTTTAAAGTGTTCTCGATACATTTCCAATTCTTTTATTAAAAAATTAGGACGGTTCTCGTGTTTCATAACATTCTCCTTACCATAGATATGTTGAATCATTTTTTCTAATGATACTTCTTTATCAAAATAAGCCATGTTTGGACCAGGACAAACTACAACTCCTTGTGCCTCTCCTTTGATTGGTAAGTTTTGCTCCATCAAAGAAGCATTAGCTAGACCAATACACAAACACGATTTTTCTGTAATAGATTCTATTTTAGAAATATAATCATCATCACTTAAAGTTGATTTTATATCTTTAAGAGCTTTGATTTCTTTCGTCTGATACTTCTTAGAAGCTGTACACCATCCTTCAATAGAATGTGTTTTGTCAAGAGCTAAGTATTTTCTAGGACATGAACTACCATACTTTTCATTTGCATTGCGAAGTTTATTGATAGCTTCATTGGTCGTTCCTCTAACAGTATTGAATGGAATGCCCAAAGGAGATATACTACTTAAATAGAGGTCTTTTTCCTTTGCGTCTGCTAAAAGCTTACGAGTTTGAACATCAACAGAAGTTGCCTCAGGAACCAATAAAAATGGACTACCCCACCCTACAGAATCTACTTCGTAGGTGTCTAATAAAAATTGATGTTCCTCAGCAGTACCTATTCCGCCTTGAACAGTGATTTTTAATTCTAATGGTTCTTCTGGAGTGTAACGTTGTTTTTCTTCTAGCGCATTACAAAGTAATTTATGAGTTGTTGCGATTAACTCTTGTCTTTGGTTTTTAAATTCAGCCATAATTGGGCCTAATAAAAATCCATCAGTAGCAAAAGCATGTCCACCACAATTTAAGCCAGATTCAACACGATATTCAGACACCCATATTCCTTTTTTAGCCAAGAAACTACCTTGAATAAGAGCAGATCTATAGTCACTCACCTTTAAAACAATTTTCTTATCTAAAGCTTTGTGCTGCTGTGGATAGAAAACATCAAAAGATTCAAAATAGCTAAATAATCTTGGATTCATACCTGCCGACAATATCAAAGAAGATTGAACCTTGCTTTCTGCAAATCCACGTAATGCAGCATGAGCATCACTATAAATAGATGGTAATACTTCTTTTCCGTTATATTGTTCTCTATCGACCTTGGTCATTATATTCACATCAATAGACCCCGGCTTAAAATAACTCTCAAGGACTTCTTTAAAACGTTCAAAACTTAAATTGTCTAAAACATATTGTTCAGCTTGTTCCTTAAGAATAGAACTATCAGGTAAAACATTTAAAAATTCAGTTACTCTTTTTTTACTGTCTAGAAGTTCTTTTTTAAAGTTAGAGAACTTTTCTTTTACTATAGTATCAACCGTATCTAGGTAAGCTGTAATTCGTTTGGCTCTGAAATCCTCTACTTTTCTACCGATCTCTTTATAAGGTAACTCAAATTTTTCACTATAAAGCTTATTCAATCTTTCAATTAGCTCATCATCCATTACAGAAATAACCGAGGAAATTCCAAGATGGGCAACTCTAATTGGACTATCAATCGTATAAGCTAAGCCCATTACTGGAATATGAAAAGTATGTATTGGGGTTGTTTTCATATATTTATTTGTTTTAATAAAACAACAAACATATAGAATCCCAAAACTAAAAAGCCTGACAAAAATCAGGTTTTAAAAAAATGTTTATTTTTTTATGCGATAAATATAAAGTGGTTATTTAAATAAATTATTTACTCCAAATCTAATTAATCTAACTGATAATCAACGTAATTAGATATTAAATAGTTAACTTTATACTATTCTAGAACGATTTTAGACGCAAGAGTACCATCAATATTTTCATGTGTAGAGCTATGAATAACTTTACTATTGGAAACGATCAATAATTGAGGGGATTGATGCTGTATTTCTAATTGTTGCGCAATATCATTGGATATAGAGCGATAGTTTATTAAATCGAGTAGATAAGATTTAGTGTTGTTTTGAGCGAATTCACTTTCAAAATTTCGTAGAGCCATTTTGCTAATAAAGCAGCGCGTACTGTGTTTAAAAATAACTATAGGAGATTCAGAAGAACTTTGGATTGCGTTTTGAAGTTGTTCTTCATTTTCTAAAGGAAGCCAATTTATCATGTTTTTCAGCAAAAATACATCATATATCAGACAAATTGTCGTTTTTTTAAGATTAAAATATTGTTAAAAATGCCAAATTGACGTATTTTTAACAATGGAATATAAATTGTAAATAGTCTAGTAACCAAAAATAAATTGAATATGAACACTAATAATTTTACAATCAAATCACAAGAGGCCTTACAGCAAGCACAGGTAATAGTGCAATCGTTGGGCCAACAACAAATTGAAAATGAGCATATTTTCAAGGGAATACTAGATGTAGATGAAAACGTAAGCCCATTCATACTTAAGAAGCTTAACGTGAATGTTGAACTTTTTAAACAAATGCTAGATGCTACTATTCAAAGTTTTCCTAAAGTTTCGGGAGCACAAATAGGATTGTCTCGTGAGGCAGCAACAGCTATTAGTGAAGCACAGGCTATTGCACAAAAAAACAATGATGAGTATGTATCTATAGAATACTTAATCTTAGCCATTTTTAAATCTAAAAGCAGAGTAGCACAAATATTAAAAGACCAAGGAGTTACTCAAAAAGACTTAGAGGTTGCTATTGATGAATTAAGAGGTGGTGAACGAGTTACATCAGCTTCAGCAGAAGAGACATACAATTCCTTAAACAAATATGCTAAGAACTTAAATCAATACGTAAAAGACGGAAAGCTTGACCCAGTTATAGGAAGAGATGAGGAAATACGAAGAGTATTGCAAATACTTTCTCGTAGAACTAAGAACAACCCAATGTTAGTTGGAGAACCTGGGGTCGGTAAAACAGCTATTGCAGAAGGATTAGCCCACCGTATAGTACAAGGAGATGTTCCTGAAAATCTTAAAGACAAGCTAGTTTTCTCTTTGGACATGGGAGCTTTAATAGCAGGTGCTAAATACAAGGGGGAATTTGAAGAACGTCTTAAATCAGTTGTGAAGGAAGTTACTAATGCTGAAGGTACAATTATACTTTTTATAGATGAAATACACACATTAGTTGGTGCTGGAGGTGGTGAAGGTGCTATGGACGCGGCTAATATATTAAAACCAGCTTTAGCAAGAGGAGAGCTTCGAGCTATAGGTGCAACAACTTTAGATGAGTATCAAAAATACTTTGAAAAGGACAAGGCATTAGAAAGACGTTTCCAAAAAGTGATGGTTGACGAACCGGACACAGAAAGTGCCATCTCAATACTTCGAGGAATCAAAGAGAAATATGAAACACACCATAAAGTTCGAATCAAAGACGATGCAATCATTGCGGCAGTTGAACTTTCTCAAAGATATATTACAAACAGATATCTTCCAGATAAGGCAATTGACTTAATGGATGAGGCAGCTGCTAAATTGCGAATGGAAATAAATTCTAAACCAGAGGAACTTGATGTTTTAGATAGAAAAATCATGCAACTTGAGATTGAAATAGAGGCAATCAAAAGAGAAAATGATGAACAAAAACTGAAAGCATTGGGATTAGAATTAGCAAATATAAAAGAAGACAGAAATGCCATCTTTAGTAAATGGAATGCTGAAAAAGAAGTAGTAGACAAAGTACAGAGTATCAAACAAGAGATTGAAGACTATAAACTAGAAGCAGAACGAGCAGAACGCGATGGAGATTATGGGAAAGTTGCAGAGCTTCGCTATGGTAAAATTAAAGATTCGCAAGAAGAATTAGAAAAACTTCAATTACAATTAGCAGAAAAACAAGAAGGAACTTCTTTAATCAAAGAAGAGGTTACTAGCGAAGATATTGCGGAGATTGTAGCAAGATGGACTGGTGTACCTGTAACTAAAATGTTGCAAAGTGAACGAGAAAAACTGCTTCATTTAGAAGATGAATTACACCATCGAGTTGTAGGACAAGAAGAAGCAATCGAAGCGATCAGTGATGCGGTTCGAAGAAGTAGAGCTGGATTACAAGATCCTAAAAAACCAATTGGTTCATTCTTGTTCTTAGGAACTACTGGAGTTGGTAAAACAGAATTGGCAAAAGCATTAGCAACTTATATGTTTGATGATGAAAATGCGATGACTCGTATCGATATGAGTGAATATTCTGAACGTCACAGTGTGAGTAGATTGGTTGGTGCACCTCCAGGATATGTAGGTTATGATGAAGGAGGACAGTTGACAGAGGCAGTTCGTAGAAAACCATACTCTGTAGTGCTTTTGGATGAAATTGAGAAAGCACATCCTGATACTTTTAATATCCTTTTACAAGTATTGGATGAAGGACGATTAACGGATAACAAAGGTCGATTAGCTGATTTTAAAAACACTATTATCATTATGACTTCGAATATGGGAAGCGCTATCATACAGGAGAAATTTGACGAAGCTGATGGTGATATAGAAAAAGCATCAGAATCAGCAAAAGACGAGGTATTACAAGTGTTAAAACAAACTGTAAGACCGGAATTCATAAACCGTATAGATGAGATTGTGATGTTCACTCCGTTGTCTAAAAAGAACATATTAGATATTGTAGATATTCAATTAAATGGCATCATTAAAATGTTGCGAACTCAAAACATCATTATGGATGCTACTGAAGAAGCAAAACAGTATCTAGCAGAAAAAGGATTTGATCCACATTATGGAGCAAGACCAGTGAAACGAGTTATTCAAAAAGAGGTGCTGAACAAACTTTCTAAAGAAATACTATCTGGAAATGTAACAGCAGAAAGTATCATACTTTTGGATTGTTTTGATAATGAGTTGGTTTTTAGAAACAAATAATTATTATTACTCTTGAAAGAAGTTTCTAGATGAAAAGTATTGATACTCAAAAGAAAATGGCTACACAATTTTGTGTAGCCATTTTCTTTTGAGCATTACCGTTTAACTAATTTTTATGAGCTCAACACGTCTATTCTTTGCTTTATTTTCTTCGCTATCGTTAGCCACTAAAGGTCTTTCAGCTCCAAAACCTTTAGCTACAAGTCTTGTTTTTTCAATACCCTTAGAAATTAATTCACTCATCACTGATTCTGCTCTATCAGTTGAAAGATTCTTGTTGTGAGCTGCATCTCCACTATTATCAGTATGTCCTTCAATAACTATTTTTAAACTAGGATCACTCTTCAGAACTTTTGTAATTTCATCAACAGCTTCCCTTCCTTCAAATGTCAAATTGGATTTGTCAATCTCAAAATTAATATATAGAATAGATTTCCCCTTCTCAGAGAGATCTTTTAGAATCTCATCAGAAGATAACTTAGTAATAGTTTGTTTTAAAGGTTCTTCTAAAAGAATATTTAATTTTCCTGAAGCATTATTTGCAGAATATTGAATATAAATATTACCTTTTGTTTTTGACCGAATTACATAAAATTTTATTTTTTCCCCAAAATATCCAATATCACCCTCATCACCTTTATTAGGATCTTGTTTGTTATACCTCTCGTATTCTTCTTTGGATATTTCTCCATCGAAAACCTTTACAGCTCCGATAGAAACAAGATAATCTTCAAGACTTTTTTCAAAATAGCGTTGTGAAAACTCTTCGTTCTGGTCAGCACTTACATTTATTTTATACAGTTTTCCTTCTACAGCTGTCATAACACCATCAATTGGAAAAAAACAAACGTCAAACTTCTTTTGTAAGGGCTTGTTTTGAGCTACTAGCCCCTTGGGTAAATTAAAGTATGGAAAATCACCTAAATCAGCCTCAGAAAATGAAATACTATCTATATTAAATTGTCTGATAGTATTATTGACAGGATTAGGCAGATCATCTTGATAAGTTTGCTCCATCTTATTTTCTGGAGTTTCCAGTTGTTTCGGAGTTTGATTACACGCTAGAGCCATTATAGATCCAACAAGTACTAGAATTGTTTTTTTCATCTTAAATAGTTATTGTAAATACAATCCTAAAATTCTTTATAAAAGTTTTTAAAACCAAATTATTTTATAATAAAAAATCAAGTTAATATTAAAACAGATTGAATCTATGATTTATCCCCTAATAAAAAAGGTGCGTGTTTCAAACACGCACCTTTATATTTAAAATCAATAAAATGATATTACTTAATCAAAATTATTTTTTAATTAATCCCGAAATACCCTTGAGTAAATCATTGTCAACAGTAATATATCCTGGGTAGTAAATGTCCTTTCCTGCAATTCTTACAGAAGGTTTAATTTTTAAAACGATTAGACCGTTTCCTTTACGTGTAAGTATATCGCTTAATAGTTTTTCAGCTCCCTTTTTCTCATCCGTAACACCAAATAGATTTGCCTTAAATGCTAGAGGAACCACTTTACTTTGTCCATTAGCTAGACTCAGGCTTTCATTTACACTACCTTCAAAGAAGGGTTTACCTTGTATTTCTAATAAATATTTAAAAGGTCCCATTGGAACAGCTTCTCCTGTTGGATTACTCACTTTCATATTTACAACAGCTTCTAGGGATAAATCTTTTCTCAACAACCCTAAAGCAACACTGGATAAAGATGATAATGACAAACCTTCAAAATTATTTCCGATAGCCATACCCCCTGCTTTCAAATCATGGACTGATTCTACTTCATAAGTGTACTTTTTTAGCATATCTGCTTGCGCCTTTGGATTCAATGAACTACATGCTGTTAACAACAGTGAAGCAAAAGCTATAAAAGATACAATCTTAATTTGTTTCCATTTATTCATGATGTCAATTTTTTATAATGCAAATATAACTGATTGTAAATTCTTTCAATAAAAATAGCTTTATGAAGTAATCAAAATACGATAAAAAAACAACGAAACTAACTTGAATAAAAGTTTAGAACTTCACTGATTCTAATAAAAAATCAAAACATCCTAAATTAATAACCTAAAACCCATGAAAAAATCAAAGGTGCTACTATTGTTGCATCAGATTCAATCACATAACTAGGGGTATCTACGTCTAATTTGCCCCAGGTAATTTTTTCATTGGGAATACACCCAGAATAAGATCCGTAGGAAGTTGTTGAATCAGTTATCTGGCAATAATAACGCCATTTAAGTATGTTTACTTTCTCTAAATCTTGTTCTAACATAGGTGCAACACACATAGCAAAATCACCTGCAATCCCACCCCCTATTTGAAAAAATCCAATACCTTGACCAATAGCATTTCTTTCATAGAAATCAGCCAACCAAACCATATACTCTATACCGCTTTTCACAGTCGAAGCATGAAGCTCTTTTTTAATTACATAGGAAGCAAAAATATTTCCCATTGTAGAATCTTCCCATCCTGGAACAACAATAGGTAAATTACATTCAGCAGCAGCCAACATCCAAGAGTTTTTTGGGTCAATTTCATATTCATCTTCTAATAAACCACTCAACAGTAGCTTATACATATATTCATGTGGAAAATAGCGTTCATTCAAGCTTTCTGCATCTTTCCATATTTTCTCGATGTGACATTGAATTTTTCTAAAGGCTTCCTCTTCTGGAATACAAGTGTCAGTAACACGATTGAATTTTTTACTGAGTAATTCTAATTCATCTTGAGGTGTTAAATCACGATAATTTGGAATTCTTTTATAATGTGAATGAGCTACAAGATTCATAATATCTTCTTCTAGATTAGCACCAGTACAACTGATAATGTCAACTTTTCCTTTGCGAATCATTTCTGCTAAAGAAATTCCTAATTCAGCTGTACTCATTGCACCAGCGAGGGAAATCAACATTTTACCCCCCGATAACAAATGAGCTTCATACCCTTTAGCAGCATCCACTAGAGTAGCCGCATTAAAATGCAAGTAATTTTTTTCGATAAATTGAGAAACTTTTCCTTTTTTCTGTTCCATGTAAATTTGCTTTTATTGTATCTATTTCAAATTAAAAATCTGTTTCTTAAAAAGTCATTAAATAGTTTCAATATTAACATAGAAAAATTTTATGAGTTCCTAAAAAACAGAAAGTAAAACTATTGAGATTAAATAAGAGCAAAATTATCCTATGATAATTAGTTCCTGAATTTTAAAAAAAGAAAAAAAGTAGTAAATATTGTGTTTATTCTAAAAAAACAATCCGTATAACCTTTTTCTCCACCTATGTATAAAATTTCTTTTATCGGTTTATTCATAACTGCATTTCATTCAAATCGTTTAGGCAAATCTGGATTCGCAAGAAAAAGAGGAAACTAAAACTTATATAAATCAGCATGAAAAGACTTGCAAAACATTATGACATTGAACTATAACTTTGACAAAAGTGCCATCTCAAGGATTTGTCATCCGTGAGTTCTCCTGTCTGAACTATAATTTATATTTAGGAGACAGAAACTTGGAAACACGAGTATTACGAACTGATGAAGTAAAATGAAGAATGAGTGAACCAACTCTAGTGGGTTTCCTTTACCTATCCTTTCTATCGCAAAACTAGAGGAAAATATAAAGCACGTTTTGTATTGTGATTATTTTGATATCATTTGATATATAATGATTTAAAATATTTTATAAATAGCTATATATCAGTGCTTAATAATATTATAAAAGTGCTTTGTTCGGGAGCGCTTCGGGGATTTCTAGTGTTTACTTGGGCTAGAGGCCCGTTTACCGAACAAGACCCGAACAAGACCCGAACAAGACCCGAAGGAAACTCAAATAAAACCTGAGATTTTGTGTTTTTTATCACCTAATCTTGTGGATTTAGTATCTAAGTTCGATTTAAGAAATAAGTGCTGCTATAAGCATAAACATAACCATAAAGGATATCAATAGCCTTTTTAAGAGGGTTTTATAAAAAAAATAACCTCTTTGTTTAAAAGAGTTATTAGAGGAGCTTAGAGGTAGGAAAATTATCTGAACTATGTTTTATATTAGGAGACAGGAGTCTGAAAAGAAAAATGAGTCAAGACTCGAAGTACTCATTCCATTTATTCCAATCCTTAATTAGAATTCTACACATAATTTTTACTATCCTATGTTAAAATAGAACAAGCTAACGCTATCAGATGATCCCAAAAAAGAGAATCTAAATGTAATCAACTTCGTTATCGTCAAAGTTTTTTATATTTTTGCACGAAAAAGCGATTAACATATAAATCTATAGCATGAGCTACTTCCTTTTCTTTTGGCAATTTTTTTTGCTTTTTCTACTTATTTTAATTCCTTATTCTCTTTTTAAACTTGGTTATTCCAACCTTGATAATAATCAAAAACTTATATGGTGTTTAATCATATTATTGATTCCTTTTTTTGGAGGTCTTGCTTATCTTTTAGTAATGAGAAACAAAAAGATTATTAAATAATAACCTCATTCGATACTCGAAATTAATTAGATACTAATAAATCTATTTAAAGCATAATTAGGATATAGGATAACGATTGTTTTTACTGAAAATAGAACCTAGTTTATATAAATTTGATTAACTTTATAATATCTCAAAAATGATAATGCTATGAATCACGTAAAATTATTTGTCGGTAGTGAAGTTCTTACACTTGCAGTCAAAGACATATTAGAACAAAATAATATTGAATTCATTGAAAGAAATGATGTTAAGTCTTCTTTAGCTGTTGGTATAGGTACCGCAGATAAAGCAGTACATATATTCGTAGATCCCAAAGACCTTGAATATGCAAAACATTTGTTAGAGAAAAACGATATTCACGAATAAGGAAAAAGGGTTGTAATTATAAAAATTACAACCCTTTTTTGATTAACATACCTAGTGTCAAAACTTATTATTTTAAAAGAGAAGTTCTCCCTTTATAAACACTATACTTTCCAGATCCCAATAGCATAATACATATTGCGCCCATCAAAAAGAAGACATTAGCTTCTATTTTCAAAGCTCCTACCTCACTAAACTGAAACAAATTCCAACCATATAATAAATAAAGAGACATTAACATAGTAAAAGCTATCAACAAACTTGAAAGCTTAGTTGCTATACCTAAAATAATCGCTAACGGGGCTACAACTTCTGCAATCGGAACACCTACCCACATCCACTTTGGTAAACCTGCTGTTTCTAATTGTTGTATTATAAAATCATGGCCATGTATTAGTTTATGTATGCCGTGAAAAATCATCAATCCACCAACAGTGAATCTCAATAATAACTTTCCTATGTCTTGGTTTTTCTTCATGAATAGCATTTTTTATTAGTTGTGAAAATTTGAATTAGTTAAACTATAAGAATAAGTGAATCATAATAAATATTTAAAAATCAATATTTTGAAATATAATTTAAGCTGTTTTAGTAGGTCTAATTTCAATTTTACTAGGAAGTGCATTCGGATTCATTTGTAAAACTGATACAATCAACTCACCTATATCCTCTGGTTGTATTTTCCACTTATCTTTTTGCTCATCCGGTGTGTGTTCATTAAAATGTGAAGTGACAGAACCTGGTAATATAGTAGTTACTTTAACATCTTTCTGACGTAAATCCAACATTGCGGCTTGTGTAAAACCAACCACTCCAAATTTAGAAGCATTATATCCTGCTCCATTTTCAAAGAAATTAATACCTGCCAAGCTTGCAATACTGATATAGTATCCCTTATTCTGTTTAAGTTGTTCCACTGTAGCTTTAAGGGTATGAAATGCTCCAGTAAGATTTGTATCAATCATTGCATTCCAATCTTCTAAAGACATTTCATCTATGGGTGCGAATTTCCCCAAACCTGCATTAGCGATAACTACATCTATTTTTCCGAATTTAGATATAATTTCACGAACAGCTCTTTGTTCATCTTCAAAGTTTCTAACATCAGATTGAATACCCAAAACTCGACTTTCATCACCAAGATCACGAGCTACAGCTACAGTTTCAACAGCATTTCTACCTGAAATAGCCACATTTAGCCCTTGATCTAATAAGCATTTTGCTATTCCTTTTCCAATTCCTTTTGTACCTCCTGTTATATAGACAGTAAGCCCACTAATATTTTTCATATATATTCAATTTAACACACGTTTTAAATAAGAAACTTCAACGTGATAATTTACAACTATTTCATTAATAACTAATGAAATTACAATTTTTAGGTCAACTATTATACTTTAATACAGTTTGTTACAATATAAAAATCACATTTTGCACCACAATATAAAGAAACTAATTGTCTGTAGAAAGGCTTTTTAATAATTGTAGAATCTTTTTCAAATCATTAAATTAGCCTCTTTAATAAAAACAAACCAATGAAAAGAATAAGTATAATAGCTTTTGTCTTAATGGGAAACTTGATGTTTGCACAACGAGATCTCACTATACAAGAAGCAACCATGGGGCAATATCGCTCATTTTATCCAAAATCAATATTCAATGCGCAATGGCAATCTAATGATAAAATTACGCATTTAAATAGTGAATACACCGCATTAACTTCAAGAAAATCAAAAGACAATTGGGCTCCTAAAGAGTTAATTAGCCTTGAGGATTTAAAAACAGCAATTAAAACTAGATTACCAAAGGCTTCTTTAGACGTAACTCGATTTCCAAATTATACTTGGAAAAATGATCATATCTTATCTTTTCAAATCTCAAATAAATCACAAACTTATTTTTTAGACTATGATATAAATTCTAAAGCTATTATACGCGATATGAATATCGATGTAAATGCAGAAGATCCTATCGTTTCTAGAAATCAAGATTATATAGCATGGTTAAAAGACAATAACATTGTTGTGACCAACTCTAAGGGGCAAAATATTGACATAACTCAAGACAATACTATTGATTTTTTAAATGGTAGTAAAGATACCCATCGCAATGAATTTGGTATTAATCAAGGAATGTGGTGGAGTCCAAAACAGGATCAACTTCTATATTACAGAAAAGATCAAAGCATGGTTAGTGATTATCCTTTAGTAGATTATAGTACAAGGGTAGCTACAGTGAAAAACATTAAGTATCCTATGGCTGGAATGGCCAATGAACAGGTAACTCTTGTAATTCACGATATAAATACTGGAAAGAAAGTTACACTTCAAACAGGTGAACCTTTAGATCAATTTCTAACTATGGTCACTTGGGATCCTACTGGAAACTATGTATATGTTGGAGTTTTAAACAGAGGTCAAAATCACCTAAAGCTAAATAAATACAATGCAGCAACAGGAGCTTTTGAAAGCACCTTATTAGAAGAAGAAGCTAATACATATACCGAACCTTCTGAAGGACTATTGTTTAATCCTAAGAACGATAAAGAATTTGTTTATATGACCGAATTGGAAGGATATAGACAGGCTTATCTTTACAATACAGATGGTAAACTTTTAAAGAAATTAGGTTTTAAAGATGTGGTGGTAACCGATATGCTAGGTTTTGATACAGACGCTAAGCATATCTATTATATAGGTACAGACAATAATGGTTTAGACCGTATGTTATATAAAGTAAACTTAAAAAAAGCTACTACTGAAAAAATCACTACAGCTTCTGGAACTCACAATATAGTTTTAAATCCTTCAAAATCTATATTCTTAGACCAATTTAGCAATGTTGAAACACCTAATAAGACAAGTATTGTAGAAGTAAATTCAAAAGAAAAAAGCGTATCGATTTCTGAGGCTGAAAACCCTTATGAAGATATTATCGATATGCCTAAAATGGAATTACTTACTATAACAGCAGCAGACGGAAAAACACCTCTTAATGCACGTATAATATATCCGACTAATTTTGATGAAAATAAAAAGTATCCTGTTATGCTTTACGTATACGGTGGTCCTCATGCACAGTTAATTCAGAACAATTGGTTAGGAGGTTCTTCCCTATTCTTTCAATATATGGCTCAAAAAGGGTATATTGTATTTACAGTAGATAACAGAGGAAGTGCCTATAGAGGAAAAGATTTTGAACATATAATTCATCGCCAGTTAGGTCAAGTTGAAATGGCAGACCAATTAAAAGGTATTGACTATTTGAAATCTCAAAATTTTGTTGACTCCGGTAAGATTGGTGTATATGGATGGAGTTTTGGAGGTTTTATGACTACTACTTTATCTATACATCATCCTGAAATTTTTAAAGTTGGTGTAGCAGGTGGTCCTGTAATGGATTGGAAGTACTATGAAATCATGTATGGAGAACGTTATATGGATACTCCTCAAGAAAATCCTGAAGGCTATACTAAAACAAGTCTTGTGAATAAAGCAGTTGAATTAGAAAATCCACTACTAATCATTCACGGAGCACAAGATCCAGTTGTAGTTCAACAACACTCAATGGCATTTGTTGAAGCTTGCATAAAAGCAGGAAAACAAGTTGATTATTTTTTATACCCTACTCACGAACACAACGTAATAGGAACAGACAGAATACATTTAAATCAGAAAATTGCAGACTATTTCTTTCTACATTTAGCACCTGCTAGAGAAAGTAATTAATTTTAATACTGCTATAAAACATAAAGGGAGCCTCAATGAGGCTCCCTTTATTGTATGAATAATACCTGTAATTTATTGATTTGCTTTCGCATAGTCAGCTAAGAATTGAGCCAAACCACTATCTGTTAAAGGGTGTTTTAATAAACCAGTTATAGCAGAAAGAGGTCCTGTCATAACATCTGCACCAATTTTAGCACAATTAACAATGTGCATAGTATGACGAACAGATGCAGCTAATATCTCAGTAGTAAATCCATAGTTATCATAGATTTGACGAATTTCCTGAATCAAAATCAATCCATCTGTAGAAATATCATCTAAACGCCCAATAAAAGGAGAAACATAAGAAGCTCCAGCTTTAGCAGCTAATAAAGCTTGTCCAGCAGAGAAAACTAATGTTACGTTTGTTTTAATCCCTTTAGAAGAAAAGTATTTACATGCTTTAATTCCATCTTTTGTCATAGGTAATTTAACCACAATTTGTTTGTGTAAGGCAGCTAAAGCTTCTCCTTCTTTTACCATTCCTTCATAATCAGTAGCAATAACTTCTGCACTAACATCTCCATCCACTAATGAACAGATTGTTTTATAATGATTTAAAATGTTTTCAGAACCAGAAATACCTTCTTTAGCCATTAATGATGGATTAGTAGTAACTCCGTCTAATACCCCTAAAGATTCTGCCTCCTTAATTTGCTCTAAATTAGCTGTGTCAATAAAAAATTTCATAGTTATACGTTATTATGTTGTTTTGTTTTCAAAAATACAATTTATATATCACTTACACTCCGTTTTCATTTTTGAAATACAGTTGAAAAACTACTCTAAAATGAAAGTGTTTTCAAACGCTTAAGCTTTTATCTTGTAATGATTCATCAAAATTTTCTCATACATCTTACTTGGTAAAACCTTTTTCAATACCAAAGAAAACTTTTGCATGGCTGGTCCCACTTTATAACGAACCGCCGGTTTAGGTGTCTCAATGATTCTTAAAATAGCCGTTGCCATTTCTTGTGGATCACCACCAGTGTCAACATGCTCATCCATCATATCTAAAGACATCTGATAAACTTCTTTATATGGAGAATTTGATAAAACAGGAGCGTGATAACGTCCAGAAGCAATGTTGGTAGCGAAATCCCCAGGCGCTACGTTTGTAACCTCAATACCAAAAGCCTTAACTTCCATGCGCAAGGCTTCTGTTATCATCTCTAAAGCACTTTTAGAAGATGAATAAATTCCACGGTACGGTAAACCCATATAACCTGCTATGGATGTTATATTAATGATTAAACCACTGTGTTGTTTACGCATTGTCGGTAAGACTGCTTTAATTACATCAATAGGTCCAAAAAGATTAACTTTAAAATGATTCTCTATTTCGATGGATGGTATTTCTTCAATAGGTCCTGTTATTCCAACTCCTGCATTATTAATTAGAATATCTAATCTCCCTTCTTTCTTAACAATCTCCATTATAGCAGTTTCAATCGAAGATGTATCGCGAACATCTATTTGAACTAGAGGGAATTTGGAATTTAAAATTCTTTTAGGCTCTCTACTGCTTCCATAAACTATATAACCATTACTGCTTAAAAACTCTCCTATAGATTTTCCTATTCCTGATGAACCACCCGTAATTAAAACTACCTTCTTCATTATTTTGATTTTATAGCAAAGATAGTATTATGTATCTTAAATTTTAAATAGATGTATTTGAAAAGATGTTTTCATATATTTATCGTTTTAATTGACTCTCATAATGAAAACTAAAATATCTCTTCTACTTTCAATTACTTTTTTTACAGCTTTTACTTCATGCAGTAGCTCCCAAAACAATATTACTACTGAAACGACTTCTTCTTTTGTAGTATATAAAGATTCCTTAAAGAAACATGTTTACACCTTAGCTTCTAATGCTCATGAAGGTCGTAGAACTGGTGAAGTTGGTCAAAAAAATGCAGCGAACTACATAGTTAAGCATTATGAGAAATTGGATATAAATTACCCAAAAGGAGCTAATAGTTATTTCCAATATGTACCAGCTGAATTTATGAAATCTAATTATGGTGCTAACTTAAAAGACAGCGAAAATATATGGGCATTTATTCAAGGTAGTGATGATTCTAATGAAGTTTTAGTTATTTCTGCACATTATGACCATATGGGAATTATGAATGGACAAACATATTATGGAGCAGATGATAACGCCTCTGGTACTGCGGGAGTTATGGAAATAGCCAGGCTTTTTAAAGAAGCCGTCGATAAAGGTCAGAGACCTAAAAAATCTGTTTTATTCTTACATGTCACAGGAGAGGAATTTGGTTTACACGGTTCGAGATTTTACGTAGAGAATCCAATAATCCCGTTAGAAAACACAATCGCCAATCTTAATATTGATATGATTGGAAGGAAAAGCTATGAATATAAAGGAGATAAGGATTATATATTTTTAGTGGGTTCTAATAGGTTAAGTACAGACTTACATAACATTTCAGAAGCCGTGAATAAAGAAACCGTCCAATTGGATTTAGATTATACTTTTAATGATTTAAATCATCCAGAACGTATTTATTATCGTTCCGACCATTATAACTTTGTTAAAAATGGAATTCCAGCAATTTTCTATTATAATGGAGCTCACCAAGATTATCATCAACCAACAGATACTCCAGATAAAATAGATTACGATTTGTTGCAAAAAAGAGCTCAGTTAGTTTTTAATACTGCTTGGAATTTAGTTAATAGAGATAAAAGACCAAAAATAGATGTTTCAGAATGAAATATTTAAAGCGATACGATCAGACCATATTTTTTTTTAGCTTTATTAATCTATTACTATGGTCTATAAAGGCTTTCTATATTAATAAAGAAAATGCTCCTGAAGCTATAGTTGAACTTGGAGCATTTTTATTTGTACCAATGGTATTAATATTATTTCTTTTACCGACTTTAATTGTAATTAGAACTTTTAGAAAAAGGGTTTCTATTGTCTCCTACCCCTTTTTATCACTCTTAATGTGTGTAATAACACTTGCAATTATTTTCTATTATAATTGATTATTTAATTAAATTAATCTCGGTTTTTAATGCTATCAATACTATTCCTTAGAATTTAGTCTATTAATTTTAACCACTTCATATACTCCATCATAAGAAGCGCCAAAACCTTCAGTAGTTGGACCTAAATCTTTAATCTCCAACTCAACTTCTACTGGTTTTCCATTTTTAATTCCTTTGGTTTCTTCATCATACTTTTGATATAAGATTCCTGTTTTATCAACAATCCAATATGATTTAGAATCACCAACAGCCGTAAATGATCGAGTTTCATCACCAATAACTAAAATCCCTTTTACCTTACTAATTTTATCTTTAATAACAGGCTCTTCAAATTTGTGGTCATTGTTTATATGATTCTCATTTGCTCTAGAATAGGTATAAGTATTACTACCCTTCTTTAACATTAAGCTATCTTTAGTTATTTTATTAATAGATAAAGTGTCTGTAAATGCAATAGTCTGATGATTTCCAATACTTTTTCCGGAAAGCAATAATAAATCTCCTTCTTGTTTCCATTGCTCATATTGAATAGTCGCCATATTTATAGAAGAAGCTACTCCATCATTTTTAAGAACAAATCCTTGATATTGGCCCGACATTCCTGGTATAGGCTCAACCCATTCTCCCTGTAATGTGGATTCACTTTGACAACCTACAAGACTAGTAATAAATATTGAAACTAAGGCTAAACTCCATATATTTTTCATTTCTTACAATATTATGTAATACTAATATTACTGTTAAACCAAACATATATTGCAAGAAGCGTGCAAACTTTACTTATAAAGTAAAAAACAATTAATCCAATCAAATACTACACACAATAGTATTGATTCAATAGTTGTAATAGAACAAATAATCATTTATATTAGCTACAAAGACAATACTTTAGCTATGAAAAAGAAAAGAGAATGGATTCGTATAGGTATAATTATATTAGCTGTGGTATTTATAATATCTACAGTTACATTTGAGATTTTTGAATTCCCTACTTTGGTAACCCAATTTATTGGAGCTTTATTGGGAGTTGTAATTACTGCTATAATTACTGTTTTATTATTACAAGGACAATCACGTACGGAAGAAAACCTAGAGAAAAAATTAAAGGTATTTGAGAAAAAGCAAGAAATTTATTTCAACTTTCTAGAGAAGCTAAATACAATTCTACAAAATGAAGATACGCAACGATTCACTCCAAGTAAAAAGCAATTTCAAAATGAAGAATTAAACTTACAAGATTTACTTTTTGAGTTCGGTTATCTAAAAATGCATACCACAAATGAAACTTTCTCAGAAATATTGGTTTATGTAAGCAATCTTATAGAAGAAAATAATAAACTAAAGTTTTTAGAAACTGCCTCAATGGACGACTACAATCAATACTATCAAGTCTTAGCAAATAATTATTTTAGTATTGTAACTCTTTTGAAAAAAGAATTGTACGCAAAAGAACTACCCCATTTTAATACTGAAACTATAAACACTATTATAAATAATTCTTTGAAAGGATATTAATTAGTCATTCTTATTTATAAGCACAAAAAAAGGGGTGACAATAATTGTTCCCCTTACTCCGCTGATTGATATTCAGTTTTATTATTTTTTACTGTATTTGTCAAAAACAAATGCAATCATTTCATCAAGTGTTTCTTTAACAATCTGAGAGCCTTCTTCTGTATTTACGTCAATTCCACAAATAGTACTTCCATTTGAAGATGCATGAATTGTAAGATAGTAAATACCACCTAAGATCATTGCAAATGAACTTCTCATCTTAGCCTCGTTACCAACAAAATCCTTCTCTAAAATATTGAATAACTCTTCTCCTACACGCTCTCTGTCATCAGCAACAGTTCTAAGCAATTCAGAATTTTCAGCCATCTCCCAGTGAATAATCTTTTGCAATCCTGGATCTTCCATTAAAGTTACAAATTGATCTTGTAATAAATCTGTAATTTGCTCTTTATTAATAGTACCAGAACTCTCTAAGATATCTGCAATTTTATTTTTAGATTCAACCTTCCAGAATTCCTTTTTATCTATATATGCTTTTATAAGAGTTTCGAAATTTCCGAAATAATTGTAAATATTCTTACGGTCTAAACCAGATGCTTTTCCAACATTAGCCAAAGTCAATCCAGCATAACCTCTTTTCTCTAGAACAGAACCAACAGTATTGATCAATCTATCTTGAGTTCTTGCCTTATCCCTTAATGGTCCAGAATAAACTTTTCTAGGTTTTGATTCTTTCTTTTCAGAATCTTTTTTCATGTTAGACATAATGTATAGGTTGTTTAATTACTAAATACGTTTTGCGACAGTGCAATATCTAATTTTTTATTAATATATTCAAATACATTTAAATCTTTATCTTAAAGATATTTACTAAATGTTACTTGAAAATTAATTCTTGATTAATATCCATCAAATAAAATACAATTTACATTGTTATATGTATTAAAGTATCCCATTTCAGACTCTCATAAAAAATGTTGAACTATGTTTTCTCAATATTTTTACTACTTTAAATATTATTATTAAAAATAAAAATATTTTTTAAAAGTATCGCATAAAACAGAGAAAAAGACTTTGAAGATAAAAAAGGGCTAGTCTTTATAACTAGCCCTTTTTAGGTATTCTTTTATAAAAAGATTAATCATCATCTTCTGTTAGCTCTAAGTCTTTTAAAGCGTCTAATGAGTCATCTGAAGGGTCTACCAAATCATCTTCTTCATCATCGAAGTTTTCAATTCTGTCAGCTAGTTTCATACTTACTTTAACTAGATATATAGTATCTTCTGTACGAACTTCAACTGCTTCGATCGTTTCGTTTTTAATATTCTTAAAACGAATAATATCTGAGTCATCGTAACCATCAGGAAATTTTTCAACTAATAGCGTCAAAATTTCATTTGTTAATTTTGCGTAATCAACAATAATTCTTTTCATTCTTTTCTGCTTTATTTCGGCGTCAAATGTAATACCCTAAATGTAAATATCAAATAAAAAAATTCATTTATTTACAAGGTATATATTAATGATTACATATCAAGTATATAAGCAAAAACCAAAGGTGCTACAATCGTTGCGTCTGATTCAATAACGAATTTAGGAGTATCAACATCTAACTTACCCCAAGTGATTTTCTCATTAGGAACTGCTCCTGAATAAGATCCATAAGAAGTTGTAGAATCTGAAATTTGACAGAAATATGCCCAGAAAGGAACATCTGTCCACTCTAAATCTTGGTACATCATAGGTACTACACAGATTGGGAAATCTCCTGAAATACCTCCAGCAATTTGGAAGAATCCAACACCTTTTCCTTCTGAATTAGCTCTATACCACTCCGTTAAGTAAATCATATATTCAATACCTGTCTTAACAGTATGAACATTTAATTTACCTTTAATTACATTAGAAGTAAAGATATTTCCACAAGTTGAATCTTCCCATCCTGGACAAACTATTGGAAGGTTTTTCTCTGCCGCTGCAACAATCCAAGAGTTTTTAGGGTCAATCTCATAGTATTGCTCTAATACTCCAGAATTAACAACTTGATATAAAAATTCATGTGGAAAGTAACGTTCACCTTTTGCTTCTGCTGCATGCCAAACATCTTCTAGATGTTTTTGTAAACGACGGAAAGCCTCTTCTTCCGGTATACAAGTATCAGTTACACGATTATAGTGGCTGTCAAGTAATTCTCTCTCTTGCTCAGGTGTAAGGTCACGATAGTTTGGAATTCTTTTGTAGTGAGAATGCGCTACTAAGTTCATTACGTCCTCCTCAAGATTAGCTCCTGTACATGAAATAATATGTACTTTGTCCTGACGAATCATTTCTGCTAAAGAAAGTCCTAATTCAGCTGTACTCATAGCACCTCCCATAGAGATAAGCATTTTACCTCCATCAGTTAAGTGTGCTTCGTATCCTTTTGCAGCATCTACTAATGATGCAGCATTAAAGTGTCTGTAATGATGTTCAATAAACTGACTAATTGGTCCTTTACTCATTTTTATTTTTTTTTATAAATTATATTAACGGTCTATTTATTTCAATAGATTATTTACCATATCCAAGAATGTCTAAAACATCCTCTGCTGTTTGTTGTTCTGAGAAAATTTCCGTAGCTAAAATACCATTCTCGTCTCTATCTATCAATATATGCTTTGGTTGAGGAATTAAGCAGTGGTGTAAGCCACCAAATCCACCAATACTCTCTTGATAAGCACCTGTATTAAAGAATCCAATATACAAAGGTTTATCCTTATTGTATTTTGGTAAGTAAATAGCATTTAGATTTTGCTCTGAGTTATAGTAATCATCACTATCACATGTTAACCCTCCTAAAAGTATACGCTCATAAGAATCATTCCATCGATTAATAGGTAACATAATGAACTTCTTATTGATAGCCCATGAGTCAGGTAATGTTGTAATGAATGAAGAATCAATCATATTCCATTTCTCACGATCATTCTGTTGCTTTTGATATAAAATTTGATAAATCGCTCCACCACTTTCTCCTACTGTAAAAGATCCAAACTCTGTATAAATATGTGGTACGTCAACATCTGCTTCTTCACACGCAATTTTGATTTGATTGATTATTTCATCAACCATATATTGATAATCATATTCAAAAGCTAAAGAGTTTTTAATAGGAAACCCTCCACCAATATTTAAACTATCTAAACTCGGACATTCCTTTTTTAAAGAAATATAAACCTTTAAACATTTTAAAAGCTCATTCCAATAATATGATGTATCTCTAATTCCTGTGTTGATAAAGAAGTGCAGCATTTTAAGTTCAACCCCTTCATTACTTTCTATTTGCTTTCTAAAGAAAGGTACGATATTCTTATATCCTATCCCCAAACGAGAAGTATAGAATTCGAATTTAGGCTCCTCTTCAGAAGCAATACGAATACCAATTTTAAATTTCCCTTCAATTTTCTCCTGCAAAAGTTCAAGTTCCTCATAATTATCAATAATAGGAACAGTGTTTTCATGCCCATTATTAATTAAACGAGCAATATTATCAATATACTGAGCTCGTTTAAATCCATTACAGATAACATGAGTATCCTTAGTGATTTTACCAGACTCAATAAGTTTTTCTACAATATTTACATCAAATGCCGACGAAGTTTCAACATGTATATTGTTGTTAAAAGCCTCATCTAAAACATATTTAAAATGAGAACTTTTGGTGCAATAGCAATAATAGTAATTTCCCTTATAATGATTTTTTTCCATAGCATTACGGAACCATCCTTTGGCTCTGTTTATGTTTTCGGAAATTTTAGGTAAATAAGTAAACTTCAGAGGAGATCCATATTTCTCCACTAACCCTAATAAGTCAATGTTATGAAATTGTAGATTGTCTTTGTTTAGTTTAAACTCTTCTTGAGGAAAATAAAAAGTTTGATTGATTAAGTCAGAATATTTAGTATTCATTTTTTTGATACCAATTATAAAATTAATAAATAAAGTTTAAAAAAGAAACGAATGTAAATCGGTTTTTCAAACTCTTATATTAGCGTATATTATTGGAAGCTTTAAATTATAGCGAATGAGGTTGTAAAACTCTCTACTTGCTTTAATGATTCCAAATATAAAATTTGCCCTTTGATTTTTATCAAAACGCCTAAAATTTCTATTGGACCGACCCTTTTTTAGTCTGTAATTTCTTATCACTTTCACGTTGACAAATGTAAAAAATTAAACGAATGAAAAAGCTAATTAATTCTTAATAAAAAATCATCTTAAATAATCTTCAAATGCATCGTCTATAAGCTGCCCATCAACATGTTGATTTAGCTCAAAACCACCTATACCCTTTAACAATACAAATTGAACGATATTTTTAATAGATTTCTTGTCATGTTTTAACCATTCCTTCACTCCATTAATATCTTCTGCGCTTAATATAACTTTAGGGAATATACTCAAAATAACTGACTTTATATCTTTATAAATATTTTCGTCAATACTTCCTTTTCTCCATGATAAATAACTTTCTAGAATTATTCCTATAGCAACTGCTTCTCCATGTAAAAGCAATTCTTTATCATTGTTGTATAAAAAATAACTTTCTAATCCATGACCTAAAGTGTGTCCAAAATTCAAACATTTTCGAATTCCTTTCTCCTCAGGATCTTGAGTTACTATTTCATTTTTGATAAATACAGAATGATAAATCAATGATTCTAAATCATTAAAGTCAATATTAGCTGTATCCTTTAAGACATTCCAGTAATTCACATCATAAATTAAGGCGTGCTTTAGCATTTCTGCATAACCAGCACGGAGTTCTCTCGATTCTAAAGTTTCTAGATATTCAGCATCAATTACTACCATTTTGGGAGAAGTAAAAGTACCAATTTGATTCTTGATCCCGTCTAAATCAATACCCGTTTTTCCCCCAATAGAAGCATCTACCATCCCCAATAAAGAAGTAGGTATCTGAATGTGATCTATTCCTCGTTTAAAAGTTGAAGCAATAAACCCTCCTAAGTCGGTAATTACACCTCCTCCTACGTTGATAATAACACTCTTTCTATCTGCTCCAAGCTCTGTTAGTACTTGCCAAATGGATATACATGTTTCAATCGTTTTGCTTGATTCTCCATTATCAACTTCAATAATCTCAAATGGAATTTGAGTTGGCAAATGAGCTAAGAATCTGGGCACACAATATTCATGACAATTAGAATCTGTTATTATAAATATTTTAGAATAGTCCTTCTCTCTAAGAAAATTTCCTAAAAGATTATAAGCTTCTATACCAAATAACACATCATAAGTATCGGTTGTGATCTTTTTCATAATAGTAGTATTACCTTGGCAAATAACGTTATTTTTTATCATACTTTGAACGTTTTGAATTATCTTTGCGCTATATTTTAATACAACATGGATAAGATATTTAACAACACTGAAGTAGCTTTTGCTCTCAAAAATGACCTAGAACTAAAAAGAGCACACTTTCTTTTTAAAATGATAAGCAAACCTTCCCTAGTTAAAATGGGAACAGCACTTGCCAACTTTGCAATCAGCACACATCTTCCAGTAACAGGATTAATACGCTCAACCGTATTTGATCATTTTTGTGGAGGAATTAGCGAAGATGATTGTTTAACTGTTGTCGATAAAATGTATACAAAAGGCGTATCGTCTGTTTTGGATTATTCAGTTGAAGGAAAAGAAACAGAAGATCAATTCGATGCTGCTTTAAACATGACTTTAAAAACTATTGAGATGGCAAAGGCACGTCCTAATGCTATCCCCTTTGCTGTTTTTAAACCCACAGGTTTTGGGCGATTTGAAATGTTCGATAAAAAGGGAGAAAACAGACCCTTTACTGATAAAGAACAACAAGAATGGAATAGAATATTAGAACGTTTTGATATAGCATGTAAATATGCTCATGATCAAGACGTTTTTTTATTGGTGGATGCAGAACATAGTTGGATGCAAGATGCTGCTGACGAAATTGTTCTTGACATGATGAGAAAATACAATAAAGAAAAAGCTATTATTTACAATACAGCTCAACTTTACCGTTGGGATCGTTTAGAATATCTTAAAGATCTTCAAAAACTAGCAAAAGAAGAAGGGTTTCACGTTGGAATGAAAGTCGTTCGCGGTGCTTATATGGAAATCGAAAGAGAACGTGCCGCACAAAAAGGATATAAATCACCTATTTGCGTCGATAAAGAAGCTACAGACGTAAACTATGATGCTGCGATTACATTTATGATTGAAAATATAGATGTAATGGCTTTATTTGCTGGTACTCACAATGAGAAGAGCACTTATATGGCAATGGATTTAATGGAAAAACACGGTATTGAACATACTGATAAAAGACTTTTCTTTGGTCAACTTTATGGGATGAGTGATAACATTAGCTATAACCTTGCTGAAAGAAAGTATAACGTAGCTAAATATTTACCTTTTGGTCCCGTTAGAGATGTTATGCCCTACTTAATTCGCAGAGCAGAAGAAAATACATCTGTAGCAGGTCAAACTAGTAGAGAGCTAGGTTTAATTGAAACAGAAATTAAAAGAAGAAAACGAAAGTAAAAATTCGTGTTTTGAAACAAAAAACGCCTTCATTAATTAAGTGAAGGCGTTTTTTTATAGATTAAATAAATCCTGAGTTTTAATACTCCAATCAATCGGTTTATTCCCGTTATTTACTAAGTATTCATTGGTTAATGAAAAAGGTTTACTTCCGAAAAAACCTCTGTATACCGAAAAAGGAGAAGGATGAGCTGATTCAATTACAAGATGCTTTGTTCTATCGATATGTTGCCCTTTCTTTTGAGCATACGCTCCCCATAATATAAAAACTATATGTTGCTTATTATCAGATAGCTCTTTTATTACAACATCTGTGAAAGCTTCCCAACCTTTATTTTGATGAGAGCCTGGTTTTTTAGCTTGAACAGTAAGAGTAGCATTTAACAATAATACTCCTTGTTTTGCCCAAGACTCAAGATTACCAGAAGACTGATTATAAATATCTAAATCAGATTGTAATTCTTTAAAAATATTCTTTAAACTAGGAGGTAATTTTTGACCCTCCTTTACTGAAAAAGAAAGTCCATTTGCTTGATTCTCTCCATGATAAGGATCTTGACCTAATATAACTACTTTTGTATCTTTAAAAGAAGTCAACATAAAGGCATTAAATACTTTATCCCTAGGTGGAAAAATATGATTTGAATTGTATTCCGATTCGACAAAATTCATTAAATCCTTGAAATAATCTTCATTTACTTCAGTCTCAAAGAAAGTCCACCAATCTGTATTATTTAAATCTGTTAGCATCTTTGTATTATTTACTAAAGTTTTCTTGACTGCTGTAATAAAAACATATCCGTCAATACAATTGCCGCCATAGCTTCTACAATTGGAACAGCCCTAGGTACTACACAGGCATCATGTCTACCTTTACCCTGAACAACAACTACTTCGTTAGATGTATTAATAGATTCCTGATCTCTCATTAAAGTAGCAACTGGTTTAAAAGCCACTTTAAAAACAATGTCCATTCCATTGCTAATTCCTCCAACGATACCTCCCGCATAATTTGTTACAGTATTTCCTCCAGGTAAAATAATATCATTGTGTTGACTACCTAACAATTCAGTACCCTCAAAACCACTTCCAAAAGAAATTCCTTTAACAGCATTAATTGAAAGCATAGCTTTAGCCAATTCGGCATCTAACTTATCAAAAACGGGTTCTCCTAAACCTTTTGGTATATTCTGAATCACACAAGTAATTATTCCACCGATGGAATCACCTTGTTTTCTAACTTCCTTAATATAGTTCTCCATTTCTTTTCCTAATTCCAAATCAGGACAACGAACTGCATTTTTTTCTATATTATCAAAATCCAATTCATTATAAGGTTTTGTTACCTTTAAAGCACCAACTGAAGAAACATAGGCACGAATAGAACACTCTTTCAAAATCTGTTTAGCAATTGCACCTGCAACTACCCTACATACAGTTTCTCGAGCTGAGCTTCTACCCCCACCCCTATAATCTCTTATATTGTACTTTTCTTGATAAACATAATCTGCGTGACTAGGTCTAAAAACATCCTTTACATGATCGTAATCCTTGGATTTTGAATCTTCATTCTTGATTATAAAACCAATAGGAGTTCCAGTAGTTCTTCCTTCAAAAATTCCAGATAAAAACTGAACTTCATCACTTTCTTTTCGCTGTGTTACAATAGAAGATTGCCCAGGACGCCTTCTATCTAATTCATATTGTATAGCATCTATATCCAATGTAATATTAGCAGGACAACCGTCGATAACTCCTCCCAAGGCAACTCCGTGCGATTCCCCAAAAGTGGTAAGTTTAAAAATAGTACCTATAGAACTTCCTGCCATAGTTAAAAGAATTAGAATTATAAAGTAAGCAACAGAAAAGAGTTACTGTTTAGTATACCAATATAAAAAAAGGAGTTGTAATTTTAAAACAACTCCTTTAGTATTAATTATTGAAAGGATATAACTTCAAAGTTTTAGAAGTTTCTTCTCGAACTTTTACAGCTAATTCCGGATTGTCATTTAATTGAATCCCGAAAGAAGGAATCATCTCTTTAAATTTCGTTTTCCATTCAAGAGAATTAAACTCTTCAGGAAAACATTTTTCTAAAAGGTGTATCATAATTGGAGCAGCTGTTGATGCACCAGGAGAAGCACCTAATAAAGCAGCTATAGAACCATCTGCAGAACTTACTACCTCAGTACCAAACTGCAATACTCCTTTACCATCTTTGCCTTTCTTTATAACTTGTACGCGTTGTCCCGCAATTTCAATTTCCCAATCATCCATGTCGGCATCAGGAAAATACTCTTTTAAAGACTCAACTTTTGATTTTTTAGATTTTAGAACCTCAGAAATTAAATAGTGTGTCAATGACATATTTCTCATTCCAGCTCCTAACATTGTAAAAATGTTGTCACACTTTAAAGATTTAAACAAATCTAATAAAGATCCTGTTTTTAGAAATTTGGTAGAAAACCCAGCATAAGGACCAAACAACAAAGCGCGTTTACCATCTATAAATCGAGTGTCTAAATGGGGAACTGACATAGGCGGTGCTCCAACAGAAGCTTTTCCATAAACCTTAGCCATGTGCTTATTAATAATCTCTTCATTTGTACATCTCAACCATTGTCCACCAACAGGAAAACCACCAAAACCTTCACTTTCAGGAATATTTGCTTTTTGAAGAAGCAAAATAGATCCACCACCTGCACCAATAAAAACAAATGGAGCTTTTATAGTTGCTTTAGCATTTGTTTTAATATTTTTTGTTGACACATTCCATGTCGTTTTATCAGATCTTTTTATATCTACCACCTCAGTAGAAAACCTGCTTGTTACACCGTCTAATGACTTTAGATAATCAAACATTTTTCTTGTTAGATTTCCAAAATTAACATCCGTCCCTTCTTTCATAGAAGTAGCAGCATATGCATCTTCTAATGCTTCTCTAGAACGGCCTTTCATTAATAGAGGAGCCCAATTTTTAATGGTAGTAACATCATCTGAAAATTCCATTCCTTTAAATAAAGGATGTTTTATCATTTCTTCATAACGTTTCTTTAAAAAGCTAACATTATCTTTTCCCCATACGAAACTCATGTGAGGAATAGAATGAATAAAATCTTCAGGATTATTTAATATCTTTTTTGAAACTAGATAAGACCAAAATTGTCTAGATACTTCAAACTGTTCAACGATATCGACTGCTTTAGAGGCATCAACAGTACCGTCTTCCATTTCAGGAGTATAATTCAACTCACAGAATGCAGCATGTCCAGTTCCTGCATTATTCCATGCATCTGAACTTTCAACTGCCGCTTTATCAAGGCGTTCAAGAATTTCAATTTTCAAATTCGGCTTCAGTTCTTTCAAAAGGAGACCTAATGTAGCACTCATTATACCAGCACCAATCAGAACAACATCAGCCTCTAAATTTTCTTTACTTGACATTTATATTTAATTGTTTTGACAAAAATAATAATTACCATTGTTAGCTAAACTATATTAGCTTTTAAAGTTTATTTAAATAATCTTGCAAAATAATAGTTGCAGCAATTTCATCTACAAGAGCTTTATTTTGTCGCTGCTTTTTCTTTAATCCACTATCGATCATTGTTTGAAAAGCCATTTTTGAAGTAAACCTTTCATCCATACGCTCTACAGGCATTTCTGGAAATTCAATTCTGAACTTTTTAATAAATTCATTTAATATAGGAACAACTTCCGAAGGCTCGTTATTAAGTCTTTTAGGTTCACCAATAACAACTCTTTCTACATTTTCCTTAGCAAAATAATCTTTTAAAAAAGGTAGTAGTACTTTAGTTTCAACTGTAGTCAGACCGGAAGCTATTATTTGCAACTCATCAGTAATTGCAATACCCGTTCGTTTTTTTCCAAAATCAATAGAGAGAATACGAGCCATCTTAATAAACGAATGTACCGTATTCAGAAGAAATCGTAAGTATCTTTTCAGAAGAAGCTTCTACTCTACCTACAATCTGAGCGTTTACATTAAACGATTTTGATATAGAGATTATTTCTTCAGCAACTGATGGATTCACATATAATTCCATGCGGTGTCCACAATTGAAAACTTGATACATTTCTCTCCAATCTGTATTTGATTGTTCTTGAATTAATTTGAACAAAGGTGGAATTGGAAATAAATTATCTTTTATAACGTGCAACTCATCCACAAAGTGCAATATCTTGGTTTGAGCTCCACCACTACAGTGAATCATACCGTGAATATCTTTAGAATCAAATTTTGAAAGAATTTCTTTTATAATTGGAGCGTACGTTCTTGTTGGAGACAAAACTAACTTTCCAGCATCGATAGGTGACTTTTCAACTGTATCTAATAATCCAATTTTACCAGAATAAACCAATTCTTCAGGAACAGATGCGTCAAAACTTTCTGGGTATTTACTAGCCAAACCATGTTCGAAAACGTCATGACGAGCAGAAGTTAATCCATTACTTCCCATCCCTCCATTGTACATTTTCTCGTAAGAAGCTTGTCCAAAAGATTCCAATCCAACAATTACATCACCTGGTTGAATAGCAGCATTGTCAATAACATCACTTCTTTTCATCCTAGCAGTAACAGTAGAATCTACAATAATAGTTCTAACTAAATCCCCAACATCAGCTGTTTCACCACCTGTTGAATGAATCGTTACACCATATCCACGTAATTCCTCAATTAGTTCTTCTGTCCCATTTATAATAGCAGATAAAACTTCACCAGGAATTACATTTTTATTTCTACCAATAGTAGAAGATAATAAAATATTATCCGTAGCACCTACACACAATAAATCATCAATATTCATGATTAAAGCATCCTGAGCAATACCTTTCCAAACAGATAAATCACCTGTTTCCTTCCAATACATATAAGCTAAAGAAGATTTAGTACCTGCACCATCTGCATGCATGATCAAACAATAATCTTCATCACCTGTTAAATGATCCGGAATTATCTTGCAGAATGCTTTTGGAAAAAGACCTTTATCAATGTTCTTAATAGCATTATGTACATCTTCCTTTTCAGCTGAAACTCCTCGTAATGCGTATCTATTATTTGAATTCATAATGTGTGTGTTGTTTGTGCAAATTTAATGCTAATGTGTTTGTAAAGCAATAAAAAAAAGTAAAACACTTATTTTTTAGATATTTAACTTTAAATTATAGAAACTAAAAAATCTACCTTTAAAAAGGTAGATTTTAATCTAATATTTGTTAGACAGTTTGTAAAACTTCAATCAAGCGATCTATATCTTCTGTCGTAGTTTCGTGACTAAATGATACACGAATATTTGGTTTAGCCAAATCCGTATCACATAAGAACTCAGACAATACATGAGATGCCTTTTGGCTCCCAGATTGACAAGCACTTCCACGCGAAACAGCAATTCCTTGTATATCTAATTGAAATAATAACATTGCTGCTTTCTCTGAAGAGATAGGAAGTAAAATATTTAAAATATTATAAAACCCTATACCATTACCATTGAAGTGTACATCAGAAAAAATGTCTGTGAATTTTGATTTGCAATATTCTTTAATAGCGGTAATGTGCTTGCGCTCTTCGTCTAAGTTACTATAAGACAATTCTAATGCTTTAGCCATACCAACTACTTGATGAGGAGCTTCTGTTCCTGCACGCATTCCTTTTTCTTGTTCTCCTCCGAAAATCATAGGTTTAAGGATATTCTTTTTGCGTATAAATGCAAAACCTATTCCCTTTGGTCCATGAAATTTATGAGCACTAGCAACAATAAAATCAATAGGTAAAACACTTAAATCAATTTCAGTTTTTCCAATTGACTGTACTGTATCACAATGAAATAATGCATTATGAGCTTGGCAAAGATCACTTACCTTTTTCAAATCCATTTCAGTACCTACTTCATTATTAACATGCATTAAACTAACCAACGTTGGAATATCTTGTTGCAACAATTCCTCCAAATGTTTATAGTCAAAAGAACTGTCTGGAAGTATATTAATATAATCTACTTGAATTCCATACTCTTTTTGCATTTGCTTAACCGTATATAAAACCGCATGATGCTCCATTTTAGAAGTAATGATTCTCTTTACTCCTAAATCACGTACAGAAGAACGAATAATCCAGTTATTAGCTTCAGTTCCACAAGAAGTAAAAATTATTTCAGATGAAGAAGCATTGAATTGTTTAGCTATATTTTTTCTAGCAGCTTCAATAAGAGCTCTAGAACGTCTTCCTATAGCATAGGTAGATGAAGGATTACCAAATTCTTCACGCAATACTTTAATCATTTCATCAGCAACCTCTGGACGTACAGACGTGGTTGCGGCATTATCAAGATAAACTTGTTTCATTTTTATTATTATAGTTTTATGCAAAAAAATAGCTGATTTCCATTTAATTGCTATGTCAGACGACTAAGTTAGTTAATGTGGCGCAAATTTACTAAATGCAAAAGGAATTAAGCAAATGCAACACCTCTTTTATCTTTAATTAAAGCTAAAAATCAATTAATCTATTCTATCAATAACAATATTCTGTTTCAAAAGTACTTTTTTCACTATAATCGCAAAAACCAGTAAGTAAATGAAGCACAATAAAACTATAAAATAGGAATTGTGTATCCCTAAAATATCTGCAACCTTACCTTGAAGAGGAGGCAGAATACCAGCACCTAAAATCATCATAATTAAAAAAGAAGATCCTTGTGCTGTATATTTCCCCAAACCTATAATAGCTAAATTAAATATAGCTGGCCACATTATACTACACGCCAAACCTCCAGCCAAAAATGCATAGATTGCAATCATTCCGTCCGTTAGCAATCCGACTACTATAGATAAAATACCAAAAACACTAAACAATAAAAGAGTTCTAGCAGCTTTGTCTTTACTTAAAAATGAAAAGAAAACCTGAAGTAGTACACAACCACTATAATAGTATAGTGGTTCCATGTTATTTCCTGCTAAGCTATTCACCCCAATTACAACTAAAAAAGCAATCATTGGAACTAAGATTAACGCCAAAGTTCTTTGTCTTTGAGACAAATTAAAAACACTTACAGCCCCAGCCCATCTACCTATCATCAAACTCCCCCAATACATTGAAATATAAGGTGCAATTTCAGAAGAATGCATCCCCCCGAACTCCTCTAATTTTAACAACTCTCCTAAATTACTCCCAATTCCAACCTCTGCCCCGGTATACATAAGAATAGCAACCATACCCAAAACCAATTGTGGATATTGCATAGCCCCCCATCCACTGCTATTTTTAGAACTTTTATTATAGGCATAAAACAAACATCCTAAAACAGATATCAATCCTAATCCTAACCAAATCATACGTTGATATTCAATCGGGTCTTTCAACTCCTTAATTTGAGTTTTTAAATCCTCTAGTTCTTGACTTTCACTTAAATGTACTATTTCATTACTATCTAAAGCATTTTCTGTCAAAACAGATCTATTTAGTTTTTGTTCTAAAGCCACAACTTCAAGAGCAGCATCACTTGAATATGTTTTAAAAACAGACCCAAAAGAAATTATTAAAAGAGCTGTCATAACCAATAATGTAATGATTGCCTTTTTGGGTTTCTCCATTGCTTCCCTCTCTATCCCTGCTGGTACATTTTTTGAAAAATAAAACAATGCAGCAGCTATTATAAATAAAATACCCACACCTCCATATAATAAGCTCATTTTCCCTAAACTCAAATGTTGAATCTGTTCATCATTAATTGCTTGTGTAGTTCCAAACAGTAAAAAAGCAACAATCAATGGTCCAATTGTGGTACCAAACGAATTAACTCCACCAGCCAAATTCACTCGACTTGCACCTGTTTTAGGGTTACCCAGTAATATTGCTAAAGGATTAGCAGCAATTTGTTGTAATGAAAACCCTAAAGCAACCACAAATAATCCAACTAGAAGAGCTACATAAATCCCCTCTTGAACAGCCCAAATCATAACTCCAGCACCTAAAGCCGAAAATAAAAGTCCAAAAACAATACTCTTTTTAAACCCCCAATTAGACACTAAGTCAAAACCTTTATAGGAGCTAAAGAGAAAAAGAAACAAAGATCCAAAGTAATACGCAGTATAAAACGCAAAGTCAATTAACTGTGATTGAAATTGATCCAAATGGAAAAAATTCTTACAGAATGGTATAAAAACACTATTACCCGCAGCAAAGAAACCCCAAAAGAAAAATACAACTACTAGTGTGTATAATGCAGGATAATTAGTTTTAGTTGTCACGTTAGAACTTTCAGAAGTCGAATCCATTTTAACATTTATTTAAAGAGTTTCAAATATAAGAATTTAGGCAATAAATAATGAGATATAGCAATATCTAATGATAAAAAGCTATTTTTGTAGCAAATCAAACGATTTCAATTCTATGAAAAAGCTTTATACTATCGCACTCCTTTCATTTTTAGCATTTCAATCATGCAATGATGGAGATGTTGTTTATGAAAACCTTGAATTCGGCAATAGTTCAGTTGAAAAATGTAGCGATAAAAATTTCTATTACAAAACATCAGATAATGAAATCATTATACTCGATATAGAAGCCGATAGTCTTCTTAAGATAGACCTTCATGTTGAACAAGCCGTTGGAGATCGTTCAAATGTTATTTATAGAAAATACAGTGATAAAGTTACAGGAAAAGTTATATGTGATGTCTTACCACCAGCCTATCCCAATACAGTATCTGAATTAAAAGCTCAGAATGGTGGAAAAATAATCATGGATAAACTGATAACTACCAATCCGAATGAGGAGAACAAATCAGTTTCCGTTAGCTATAGCTACACTTTCAACTTCATGAATATTAAGTTCACTAATGAAGATTCAACTGAAGAACTTAAATTCGATAAATTGAATTTCGGTAGTTATAAAAGTGCAAATTCTCCGACCTTCAATTTTAATTTCACTACCAATGTAGGTGAAGTTAAAGACCAACCGAAAGAAGCTTTTATGTGTACTCAAAAAAACACACTAGTTGCAATAAATAATGGAGGAACCTTATTGCTATCTATGCCTTCGGACTATAAATTACCTAAAAACGAAGGAATTGAAGAAATTGCACTAAACAACAGTCCAATAGCTCTAACATATAGACAATACAAAAATAATGGTGCTTTAAATGCGGAAGATATTTGCAGTACTGATGGAACTATTACATCAACCAACAATCGTCTATTAGAACAATGGTTATCAAATAAAACTGGTAGTATAATAATTACAACTAGAAAAACAGAACCAAAAGATGAAAATGAAGTTGCGAAATGGCATTATACAATATCGATTAAAAATGCGAGTTTTAAAAAGTACATAAATAGTGATAATCCAACAGAAGCATCTTTTCAGTTTAATGAATTTATTTATGGATATTACATTGGAGATGAAGTAGAATAAAAAGAACTTATATATATAAAACAAAATCCCAACTAACGGTTGGGATTTTGTTTTATATATATTTGAGTAGCTCCAATACCATATTTCTGATAATTCGCATCTTCATAAACCACCTCTGCATATCTTCCAAATAAATACTCTAATTCTGATTTTAATATACCTTCTCCTACTCCGTGTATAAATACTATACGTTGGATTCTATTTTGAATTGCAAACTCCAATTGACCTCTAGCTGTATCTAATTGAAGATTCAATATCTCATATTTTTCCAACCTTGAAAAACTCTTTACTAATTTTTCAATATGTAAATCTACCTCAAGTATAAATTCATCTTTTTTAGATTTCTTCTCTTTAATAAAAGACCGTTTTACAGGTTCTTTTTTATCATGTAAAGCACTATCAATAGCACCCCTTGTTGTAGCTTTTCCTAAATCTACCGAATCATTTGGAACTTTTAATAATTCAACTGTTCTATATGTCAATTCAAAACCATCAATCGTTTCAATAATCACATCTGATTTGTTTACTTCTAAAACTATTCCTTCTGTATCTTCATCTAATACAAGAACTCGATCGCCCTTCTTAAATTCGCTCATCATTCTTAACTTTATTACTACTTTCAAAAGTATTGTTTTTATCAATTACTTCTGAATTACTTGTTTCACTTTGATTTATTTTTTGACTTAAACGCATCATAGCATAGAAAAACAATAAAACACCTATGACTTGAACCCAAATCCTGGGAGTTTCTTTAGTTTGCTCAATAAATGCCCAAACTATAAAAGCTAGAGTAATCACAATCCAAATTGTCTTTTTCATAAAATATTTTTGTAAAAATATAAAACTTATTTTGTTCTTGATGTCTCACCTTAACAACAGAGTAAGAAAATATTATGGAGCTAAACGCTCAATCTTCCAATCCATCTTGTCTATTAAACTATATCGAATGCGGTCATGCAAACGATTAGGCCTACCTTGCCAAAACTCTATTGAAATGGGCTCTATGCAATATCCCCCCCAATTTACTGGCTTTTCAACCACAATATTATCCAAGTCTTTTAATCGCTTTTCTAGCTCTTCGTAATTTTTAACCACCTGACTTTGAGGAGAAGCAATAGCTCCTTTTCTACTTCCTTCCGGACGACTATCAAAATAGTTAATTGACTGTTGTTCAGAAACCTTATATGCTTGCCCCTTAACTATTACTTGACGCTCTAAAGAAGGCCAGAAGAATGAGATACAAACATTGGGATTGGCCTCTATTGCTTTACCTTTTTCTGAATCGTAATTGGTATAGAAAACAAAACCATATTCGTCATAGCTCTTCAAAAGAACTACTCGAGATTTTGGAAACCCATCTAAACCAATAGTAGAAACTGTCATTGCATTAACTTCTTCCACTCCTCCAAATGATTCTACTTCATAGAACCATTTTTTAAACTGCATCATCGGGTCTTGTTCAACTTCTGACTCTAATAAAACCCCTCTTTCGTAGGTTTTTCTATAATTATTTAAATCTGTCATATTATTATATTCTACTATAAATCAAACTCTTTTCCATCTTCTGCTAATTCAATAGTGTGGAATATTGTTGAAGCTTCCTTTCTAAAATTATCAATATTATCATAGCGAGTTGAATAATGCCCTAGAATTAACTTACCTACATTCGCTTTACTAGCAATTAAAGCTGCTTCTTTTGCTGTACTGTGTTTTGTACGTTCTGTCAAATGTGATTCTGAATCTAGAAATGTACTTTCATGATAAAGGACACTAACATCTTTGATGATTGGAATTACAGATTCATTATAAACCGTATCTGAACAGAAGGCATAGCTCTTAATTGGTTCAGGATTGTATGTTACCGTTTCGTTTCTAACTACTGTTCCATCATCTAAAATAACATCGCCACCATTTTTTAGTTTTTGGTAATAACAACGATCAATTCCTAAATCTTCTATTAAACCAATATTCAATTTTCGAGCCCCTGGCTTTTCATTAAACAAGTAACCGTTAGTATAAACTCTATGCTCTAAAGGAATTGTTCTTACCACTACTCGTTCATCTTCAAAAACAACTTCACTTTCAGTACTTTCAAGTTCATGAAAATAAAGTGCATATCCAGTATAAGACTTCGAAAGCCTTAGTTGTAATAAAATCACTTCTTTTATTCCTTTAGGTCCGTAGACATGCAAATCATGTTGACGATTTAAAAGCATAAAAGTTGAAATCAAACCTATCAGTCCGTAAAAATGATCTCCATGTAAATGAGAAATAAATATGTGATTGATTTTAGCAAACTTAATCTTCTTTTTTCTCAATTGGACCTGAGTACCTTCGCCACAATCGATTAAAAACATATGTCCGTTAATTTCAAGTACCTGAGAAGTAGGGTTTGTTATAGATCTAGGTGTAGCGGCATAACAGCCCAGTATAGTAAGTTTCAATTATATATCTTTTTGGGTATCTAGATGGGAAGTTACAAAAAATGAAGTTGCTAGCAATAAAAAAGGCTTAAAATAAATTAAGCCTTTTTTATTATATCGTAATTAAGTTTTAAAAACCCAAATCTCGTTGAATTTCGTCCATCTCAATAATATCATGTGCTTCTAAAAGTGTTGGAACAACAACCAACTCTTCATCAAATTCATTAAAATCAATGTTTTCAACAACTATTACAAAAGATTTGTTTTCTTCAGCTTGTGACAATGCAAGTTCTTCGAACAACAATAAATCATCACCTTGGTCGTCAATATCTTCATCTGATAAATCGACAATAATATTAAACTTTTTATAACTGTTATATTGGGCATTAATCTTCTCTATAAATTCTAAGAGAGTCCCCTCACTTTTCTTTATAATTAGCGTATGTCCCTTTTCCTTAACTTTCATAAATAATACTAATTTGTCTGCTAATATAATTATTTAATCTTAGAGGCCAAAAGATAAGTAACAGCCATACGAACAGCCACTCCATTCTCAACCTGATCTAATATTACTGATTGATTAGAATCTGCCACATCAGAGGTGATCTCAACCCCTCTATTGATAGGTCCTGGATGCATCACTATAATTTCCTTATCCAAAGAATCTAACAATGCTTTATCTAAACCGTATTGTTGTGCATACTCACGAGTAGAAGGAAAATAATTAAAATCCAAACGCTCATTTTGAACTCGAAGCATATTGGCAACATCACACCATTCAAGAGCTTGTCTTAAATTTGATTCTACTTTTACACCTAAGCTTTCAATATATTTAGGAATTAAAGTATTTGGACCGCATACTCGAACTTCTGCTCCTTGCATTTGTAAAGCAAAAATATTGGAAAGTGCCACACGAGAGTGCAAAATATCACCAACAATCACTACTTTTTTACCTGCAACACTACCTAGTCTTTCACGGATAGAATAACTATCCAACAAAGCTTGAGTAGGATGTTCATGAGCACCATCACCGGCATTAATAATACTAGCCTTTACATTTCTTGATAAAAAATGGGCTGCACCAGGATTGCTATGACGCATCACAACCATATCCACTTTCATGGAGAGTATGTTATTTACAGTATCTATCAAAGTCTCTCCCTTTTTAACAGAAGATTGAGCTGCCGAGAAACTTATAACATCTGCCGATAAGCGTTTCTGAGCCAATTCAAAAGACAATTTAGTTCTAGTACTATTTTCAAAAAAGATATTTGCAATGGTAATATCACGAAGAGATGGTACTTTCTTAATAGGTCTATTGATAACTTCTTTAAAGTGATCCGCTGTTTCAAAAATTAACTCTATATCCTGTGGTGTGATATATTTAATTCCCAAGAGATGATTTACACTTAATTCTTTCATTGTATGATGTTAATTCGCGTGATATTAAATACTTTCCTGTAGTTCATTCTTAACTAAGTAAACACAATCTTCTACCCCTTCCGACTCCCATGTTACTAGTACTCTTTCATTGTTGATTGCATCAACCTGACGTCCTCTATAATCCGGTTGTATAGGTAAATGACGACTAAACCTACGATCAATTAAAACAAGTAATTCTACTTCTTCAGGTCTTCCAAAAGATTGAATAGCAGTAAGTGCAGATCGAATACTTCTACCTGTATATAAAACGTCATCAATAAAAATGACTTTTTTATTCTCAACTAAAAAATCTATTTGAGTTTTATTTGCTTCTAATGGCTTGTCACTTCTTCTAAAATCATCTCTAAAGAACGTAATGTCTAAAAAACCTAATGGCACATTAGCAATACCATATTTATTAGATAAAATAGATTGTATGCGTTCAGCAAGAAACTTACCGCGTGGTTGAATACCAATTAATAGGGTATTAGAAAAATCCAAATGTTTTTCAATTAATTGACAAGCTAAACGATGTAGAATGATATCAATCTCTTTCGCTGTTAGTAATACTTTGGCATCCATAGTAAAGAGTTGTGTTTGGGCCGTAAAATTACAATTAATTATTGTTTTTAGATAATTATACCGCAGTATTTATCCCATATACCCTATTAGAAAAAGAATACCATTCATTTTCTAGTTTGGCAAGTTATTTGACATATGATACAAAAAGAATTATTATGAAAAATCTATATCTAGTATTTGTTACAAGCTTATCCATTTTGAGCTCACAAGCCCAAGAAATTAAAAGAATGTTTGTAAAGGAGAACACAGTCTCTTGTGTTGGAGTAGCCCCGATGCAATGTTTGCAAATTAAGTATGAAGACCAAAATCAGTGGAGTAATTTTTATAGCAATATAAAAGGTTTTGATTATGAACCTGGTTATCGTTATGAGCTAATGGTAAAAGAAACAGCAATCCCATTAAATCAAGTTCCAGCAGATGCCTCTTCTATAAACTATGAATTAGAAGCTTTGATTTCTAAAGTCAAAACTGAAAGTGCTCAACAATCCATATTAGATTATATCACTAAGAACAATTGGAAACTAATACAAATGAACGGTAAGAACGATAGGGATTACCAACAATCAATCCGTTTAAATTTTGATACTTTCAAAATATCAGGTAATGCTGGATGCAACGGTTTTGGAGGTTCTTATGCATACAATGCCGATGAACAAATTATTGCATTTCCAAACTTTTTTCATACTGAAATGGCTTGTAATAATTTAGACCTTGAAAATGAGTTTTTTAACACAATACAAAATAAAGTCTTTAGATTTGACGTAGCTGACCAAACTTTAAACTTTTATCAAAATGATAGACTTGTGTTGATGTTTGGAGTGTCAAATTAATTATAGTCTAAATATAATATTAAAAGGCTTGATTTCAAATTTGAAACCAAGCCTTTTTTAATTGTATAATTTACAAGTTTTTATACTATTTTTTTCTAAACTCTTTAATCAGTCTTTGTGCGCAATTAGAAGCAACGATAAGACCTCCAGCCATCATGATGATATCTTTAATAACCAACCTACCAGCTCCAGATAAATAAGGGAATCCATATTGAGGTGTTGGAAAATCACCTCCTAAATTAGGAACATAAACCTCTGGGGTTGTAATCAAAAAAGACAAAGTAACTAGAGACATGCCAAAAGTGAGTATCCCACCCCATAATCCTATATTAGGGTACCATATACCTAATAAAACAGTAAAACCAATTAACACTATGACAGTTCCCAATCCGTAGGAAAACAAATATGTACCATTACTTTCGTGCCATTCAATGTTCTTTTGAACCGTTTTGCCCTCAGGATTTTTGTATAACGTATAAGCATCCACTTCATCACCATTGTCATTACTAACCTTCTCTCCAGAATGGGTATAAAAAAAGCTCATAAAAGGACTATTAGCAACAAATGGAACTATGCCATCTGCCTCATACTGATAGGCTTTTAAACCGCCAATCCAAGCCATTACTATAAATATAGAAATACGCATAAAATGAATAAAATATTCTTGACTAGAAGCTAAACATTCAATAACTCTTTTCATTTAAACTTATTATTAAATTAATATTCAAATGTAACCTATTGAACTACTATCAAGAATGGACAAAAAAGACTTTTACCTAGATTTTTTTGCTACAATTGATATACCTACATCTTCTCTAAATTTTTTAGGTGAAACACATACTTCTTTTTTGAAATATCTACTAAAATAGAATTCATCTTCAAAACAAAGTTCCATCGCTATTTCCTTAATTGGTTTATAAGTTAAATGCAATAATTTCTTCGCCTCTAATACAACGCGCTCTTGAATAAGCTTTGTAGGTGGTTTACCAAAATGTTTTTTAATCTTTTTGCTAAACGTCTCATTAGTCAATCCAAACTTAGAAGCGTAAAAAGCAACTTCCCTACTTTCTAAAAAAGACGATTCCAACAAAGTTTGAAAACCATTAATTGAATCATCCGTTAACACATCTTCTTTGGTCCAACTTGGATGGAGTTGTTTTTCTTTACTGCTTAAGGCAAGAATAAGTTGCAAATAAGTTTTAATAATTGAAATATCTAAATCAGAATGTGATAAATCGTTCATTTTATCGACAGTACTAACTATTTCTTCAAAAACCTCCTCACTTATTGAAATGAAGGGATTGTGATAGATGGAATTAAACAAAATACCGTTACAAGCCACCTCTTTTTTATGGTATTCAATACAATAAAAATCGCCGTGAAAACGCAATTGAGTACATAGAGTATCAGATGAATTATGCCATTGCAATAACTGATAAGGAGATAGAAAAATTAAACTTTTACCAGTACAATTATATTCAGTAAAATCAATAGAAAAAGAAGCATCACCCTCGACTATTAAAATATAGTAATACGGAGCATTGCGTTCCTTTAATGAAGAAACAGGTTTATTCAAATCAATTTTAATCAAGTCTTTCAAAATAATTATTTTTAGTGTATTCAGAACTCAAAACAGTCTGTTGTAAAAATACTTAGCTCAACTACAAATGCAAGTCAAAGAAACGTAACCCTTCAAATACAATTACTTTATAAATTGACTTTCAATTCAAATTTACTATAAATCCCTTAACAAAGAAAGTAACAGCCATTGTATCTCTTGTCTTTAATAGCTCATCCTATACTATTTTTATAGAACTATACTAAATAAGATTGATAAAGTACTAATTAAAGATTATTTTTACGGGTTTAAAATAGAATCATCTACAATGAAAGCACTTATATTTAATGGTTCATTAGACGAAGAAGCGTTTAGAACATCTAGAAGAATTGCACAATATTATGCTGACCAGTTTTCAGCTTTAAATATAGAAGTACAACAAGTACATCTCTCCGATTATCAAATCCCTATTTTTCATCCCCGAAATACAGAACCAACACCACAAAGTGTATTGGATTTTGTAGAAGCCTTTGTGACAAGTGATGTCCAAATTTGGTTAACACCATTATATCATGGAGGAATGGCAGGAGTAATGAAGAACGCATTAGACTGGTTAGAACTAACATCATCAAATAAACCTGCGTATTTAACCAATAAAGTAGTTGGGTTAGGATGTTGGTCTGGAGGAAATCAAGCCATGCAAGGAGTACAAGCGATGGATAACGTTGCAAAAGCCCTTAGAGCTTGGACACTACCATATCAAATATCAATGAATAGTTCGGACATGTATGAGAACAACGAATTAGCTAATTTCTATAAATCAAAAATCAGTCTAATGGTTGATCTTTTAGTAGAAAGTCAGAAATAAGTAAGTTGCAGTCAATTAAATAGCAAACATCATTATTATTGCTATATTTGTACTGCATTTATGGGGGTGTAGCTCAGTTGGTAGAGCGTTTGGCTGGCAGTCAAAAGGTCGTGGGTTCGAGACCCATCTCCTCCACTTTTTAGTAAACATTAGGCTTTTCAAAAAGCTACAAAACCACATAAAACCTATGATTTTTAATAAATTATAGGTTTTTTCTTTTTTAGTACTCCCCTACTGCTACAGAAAAGTTTGGTTCTAATTATTTCAAGACATCCTGAATACTTAGGTCTTTTTGAAAGCTAGCTTTAGCAAATGGGCCTTCTGCTATAAAAATGTGTCTTGATAAAGCAGATGTTGAGATCAAAGATTTAAAAAAAATAATCATTCACCAAGATAATGAAAAGATGGATGAAGAAATTTTAAAGAGATTTTATAAACTTTATGATCACCCTATTCCAGATCATATTATGCCTATGGTGATTAGTACATTAGGTTATAGTTCTGTAGCTTACTATCTATGGTCTTACACAATGAATTGGAAAATCATAGATTAGAACTAGGTGATGTTTTACTCTTAGCATTAGCAGAAGCTGGGATGAATATAAATTCGACCTTGTATAAAATTTAAACAAAAAAAAGGCATGTAAAAAAATTACATGCCTTTGATATATAAACCTTTTGGGTTATTTTTTTCTAACATTAACAGCCATAAGACCTTTTTGTCCGCGCTCAATGTCGAAAGTTACGTCATCGTTCTCACGTATGTCTTCCAATAATCCTGAATTGTGAACAAATATGTCTTCATCACCATTTGTTTGAGAAATAAAACCAAATCCTTTAGTTTCATTGAAAAATTTTACTGTACCTTCTTGCATTCTTATTATTATTTAATTTATTATTTTTTTAAATCAACTGCTTGGTAACCCTTTGCACCCAATTCTTTTCTATATGTTACTTTATTGTTTTTTTCAAAAGTTTGGGTAAGTTGACCTATATGAAAAAAAACACTTTCACCTGTTTCATCTTCTGTAATAAAACCAAAACCTTTATCACTAATGTAATTTACAATTCCACTGAAATCATCGTTATGACGTGCTGCAGATTCTTGTGCTTTTTTAGCTTTTGCTAAGTCAGCATCTCTATTCTGAAGATGTTGAGGAACAGTTGTAAAATGTCCATTCACGTCTACATAAACAATCATATCTTCAAGATTTTTGCCCTTATTGTTGTTCTCTTTACGATCCTCTCTTCTAAGTTGCTTATCTTTTAATTTTTGTATTTTTTTCTTGGTATTCTCTTTTTTAGTAAAAGATTCCGCCATATTTTATCTTATTTGATTATTAATTAAACTTTATTGTCTGGCAACAGTCATTTTAAAGCCAATTAGTTTTTGTATACTTTGTAATTCTTTTTTTTCTTCGCGATCACAAAATGAAATCGCTGTTCCATGATATCCAGCACGTCCTGTTCGACCTATTCTGTGAACATATGTTTCAGGTACATGTGGTAATTCATAATTAACGACATGTGGTAATTCATTAATATCAATACCTCTAGCAGCAATATCTGTAGCTATAAGTACTCGTATTTTAGAACTTTTAAAGTCATCCAATGCACGTTGTCTAGCATTTTGCGATTTATTACCATGTATTGCAGCTGCATGAATTCCAGACAATAATAAGCTTTTAACTAATTTGTCGGCACCATGTTTAGTTCTTGCAAAAACTAATGAACGATTAATCTTCTTATCATCAAGAATTTGAACAAGCAAATTAAATTTCTCATTCTTCTCTACAAAATAAACGGACTGTTTTACAGTTTCTGCTGTTGAGGATACTGGCGTTACGTTAATTTCTATGGGCTCTTTAAGAATTGACTGAGAAAATTTTCTTATTTCTTGCGGCATTGTTGCCGAGAAAAAAAGTGTTTGCTTTTTTACGGGTACTTTTGTTAGTATCTTTTTTACATCATTTACAAATCCCATATCTAACATACGATCAGCCTCATCAAGTACCAGTATTTCAATATGTGCTAAATCAATGTAACCTTGAGAGATTAAATCCAATAAGCGTCCAGGTGTAGCAATCAATATGTCAATACCTGCATTTAGTGCCTTTACTTGTTTACCTTGAGGAACACCTCCAAAAATAGCTAAGTGTTTGATATTTAAATGTTGTCCATATGTTTTAAAGTTTTCACTTATCTGTACGGCTAATTCTCTAGTTGGTGTCAATACCAGCGAACGAATTCCTTTGCTTTTAATCTTTTGGTTATCTAGTAATTGTAATATTGGGATAGCAAATGAAGCTGTTTTACCTGTACCTGTTTGTGCACATCCTATAAGATCGTGCCCATTAAGTATATGTGGTATCGATTGATATTGTATTTCTGTGGCCTTTGTATATCCAGCTGTTTGAACAGCCTTCATAATAGAAGGTATAATATTTAATTGTTTAAAATCCATGATTATTTGTACCGGAAAAACCGATGTTATTTACAATTTCCGTCCTGTATACAAGCGGTAAAGTAATTGTTATTGTATAGTAGAAAGTTTTAAATTGTAAACATGTATAAAAATTTAAAACATATCAATTAATAAGCCATCGTAATGATGTCTTATAATTTTACAAATCCTAATTACGCACGCACTGTACTATGAATGAATATTCTAAATAACGTTTCAAAATGCATGTAAGAAACATTAATTAGTACCTAAATAGGTCTGTAATGATTTTATTATGATTTTTTCTTATTGTGAAATGTTGTATCTAACTTTGTGCTGGTTATTAATGCACAATAGATTTGCCAATGAAATCTCATTTTAAAAATAAAATGGCAAGTGAGGAAGGTCTAGACTGAGAGAGGAAAATTGTTAATTTACTTTTATCAGAAAAGGCGAATACTAAAAGCCCTAAATAAATTCTTTGCAAAGATATTCGTTTTTTTTAAACTTCCTATTTATTTTAATATTTTTTTATTAAAATATTAAATAATTAGTATCTGGTCTATAGTTTTTCCAAATGCCCAATTAAGCGATTTATATTAATTTAGATTTTTCTGCAAATTTTAGTGATATTGACCACCTCATGCCAATTTAACTCCAATTTAAAATGACCATTTAATTTCGGTTGAAATTGACCACTGGACATGCTAACTTAGCTTCATGCTCAAAATTAATTCCACCCCACCCCCACTTCCTAAATACCTCTGCCATAAATCGCCAAACTTCCTTTAAAACCCTATTTAAAGTCCACTCAACCTGACCCGTCCTGAAATAGCTGTACAGTTCAAAACAAGAAAAAATGGAAAAATCAGGACAAAAAACCAGTCAACGTTACCATCTAAAATTCATAGAAAAAGTGGTCCAGGAAGTTGAGTTTGGAGCTACACAAATTTCAGTAATAAATAAATATAATTTAAATAAAACCACGGTCAATGGTTGGATGCAAAAATACGGTAGTCAAGAGTTTTTTAATACTCGACAAGCTCGTAGATATTCAACTAATCTAAAGCGGAAAGTACTTTTGAGTATTAAAGAAGGAAAGATGAGTATTCAGGAAGCTAAGGTGGCTTATGAAATCACAAGTGTT
>NZ_FORU01000016.1:0-7982 GCF_900114085.1 Myroides guanonis
ACTAGTGGATATTTTAGTAAATGGGATGCAGAGTTATTTGAACCTGAGTTTTTGGGGTTTGGGACTTTTCCGTCGGTACAAAAAGAACAGAAGTTTTCATTAAAAGATAGCTTTTCTGTTCTGGGTGAAATAGGGGCTAAGCTTAAAATGGGCAGTGAAAATGCGCTTTATGTTGGATTCTTTGCTGACTATGATTTAGCTTCAGGGAGTGATGAATCTAAACGATTGTTAGAGTATCAACCCATGGGAGAAACTCCTTTAAAGTTCAATAGCGTGATTGAAGCGGAGGAAGGAAAACAACGTTTGAAAGCGTTTTATCTCGGATTAAAAGTTAGATATGCTTTTGGAATGTAGAAATATTAAGTAAAGTATATACGGTTTTGCGACAGAAACTAGTATTATTGAAAACGGCTTGAGTTTTAAACTCAAGCCGTTTTTTTATTAGCTATAAATGTTTTTGAAGAGGAACAGGAGGGTGGAGCGTCAAGAAAATATCTACAAGACATTTTTAGCGAACGAGCCAGAAAGTATAATGGTTGAATAAGGAGACAGTGATGAATAGTACTTATTCTTTTTCCAAACTGTTGTAATGAGTAGAAATTTAATTATAACTCTCCGAACTCAGATTCAATTATTGCTTTTGCTTCAAAATAAGCTTTGTGAGAATCTCTCGCAATTATTTTTCCATCAGGTGAAATTAAAACAAAATACGGAAGTGTTATAAGAGCATAATCTGTTGCGAATTTTTCGTTAGATCCTGTTTTGTCTGAATCAAACCAAGGGTGAGCAAGCATACTCTCCAAAACTGATTTCATATCTAACCCAACTATTTTTTCTCCAGAATTACTATTGTCGTACTGTTCTTTTATAAGATTGATATTGTCTGTTATACCAATAACTATCAAATTATCTTTGTATTTATTGTGTAAAGTCGTTAAATCATTTTCTCTTAGAAAAGACCCTGGACATAGCCCCCAATGATAAATTAAAACATAGGAGCCTGCGCAATTAGTTAAGCTTATTTCTCTACCGTCTAATGATGTCAAATGAAAATCAGGTGCATCTTTGCCTGGTTGCAAAGCGGCATTTTTATCTAGCTTTTGTTTTAATATTTTTCCAAAATAACTATTTTGAGCCTCACTATTCATTTTTTCATATCTTGAAAATGAGCTTTCGAAAGGGGCATAGTTTACACTCGATAATACTTTTATGACGGTATGTGAGGAAGAAGGATATTTTTCGTAAAAAGCGGAATATAAATTAGATAACTTTTCAAAATCTAATTCATGTGTAGTACTAAAGGAAGAGATTTGATCTGAATATTCCTGTTTCTTTTTGAAATCTTCAGCAATATGGGCTTCGTTACTCAACCTAAACAATTCTCCTCTTTTTACTCCGAGAGAATTATCTAGTTGTATTATTTTTTGTAGTAAATCGTTATCATAAAGACCACCTTCTAGATGAACATAATAAATTTGGTTTGATGTTCCTGTTAATAGTGTTACTCCTTCTTTAATAAGAATTTCAACTCCAATTCTATCGACTACTGGTTCTTTCCCACCAATAGGTTTGTATGACATTAAATAGAGTCCAATATTGTCGTGTTCGCCTTTATATGTGAACGTATTAGGTTCTTTAACAATGACCTCGAATGAAAGAACGCTATTATATTCAGGAAGACTAATTTGTTCAAAAGTTAGTATGTCTCCGGGCATTAATCCTTCTATTTTCCCTTGAATTGTGAAAGATAGAGCATTCGCTTTCAATACGGTAAAGTAAATTATTAAGATAAAAACGATCTTTTTCATGATTTATATTTTTTAGAATGCTATTCCATTTTTTAAACTACTCGGAATAGCTTTCTTACAACATAGGGTTTTACGAAACTAGAGATATAAGAGCTTCAAGGAAGTTTTCTTGTATCTGAATTTTGTAAAAAAAATAATGCACTAATTTAATCGAAATAATGTGATTTTATAGTTTAAGTTAATTAAATATTAGAAAAAGGGAATAGGTGGTAGGGGTAATTTGTGAAGAGGCTAAGGAGCAAAGAGACGGTATTTAGGAAATAATCTTCGAGTATATGACAAAGTTATTTCCATGAAATTTTAAGACCTTTTAAGGCTCAAAATTTCACAGAATAACGTTGTTGGTCTTCGTTCGATTTGAAAGATAATCTTATTCTATACAATAAGTTGCTCAAGAAATAAGTGTTCTGTTGTTCAGAGTTTGTATTGATACTAGTGAAGAAATAGTTAAATATAATATATGTAAACTATTAGGTGTCATTTTATTAGAGGTCTCTCTTTAATTCCATTTGAATGGTGTCCTTATATAAAATCATTTTCCATTGCATTGAGTTGTCTTTAAAATTGTCAATCTCTACAGGAATGGTATCTGGCTTATTTCTATCTTTTTCGTAAGATATTACTTTGAAATTCTGTTCGTTTTCATCGTGAAAATATTTCATAAATATAGATGTGCTATCCACATACATATAAGGATTTGGACAATAAAACATTTTTCCTCTTTCTTCTATATAAATTGTTTTCCAAGCTAAAGCGTCTTGTAACCAATCATTTTCATTTATTGTGTTTCCATTTCTTGTCATCGATGTGACTTTCCATTTCCCAAAGTATTTTTTTGAACTATTAACGTCATAGTTATAGTAAATTACAAACAATAAAGGAATTAGAATACACAACACACGAGCGATTGTTCGTGAAAAGTTATTGCCAATTGATGGTAGCGAAATCCTGTATTGATTAAAGAGAGCTATTATATTGACTTTGTGCTGTAAAAATAGGTTGACTAAACCTAATGTGATTAGGATAGATGTAAATAGCGTTATTGGTCCAATATTGTAAAAAATATTAATCAAAACAATGTTCAACATTACGGGTAAGAGTATCGCTATACCTAATAAAATTGTACGTTTAAACAACAAAAGAACACTTCCAATTATCTGAAAAAAGGCCAGTATTACCGCAAGTCCATAAGAATAACCATAGTATTTCCAAGTTAATTCTTGCCCGGTTAATGCGTTTGTTAAAGTATCATTTATGTGATAGGAGTAATTGAAATTTACTTCAAATATTTTTTGAAAACCAAAATCTAATAATAGAAAAGCGATCCAGTAACGCAGTAATGCTGAAAGCCAAGTGATACATTTTATAGAATTAAAAGTTCCTCTCTTTTCTTTTATGTGCCAATAAATTGAAAAACCGATAGAGAATAGTATTGATAGTCCTAAAGATAAAAAACCTATAGGGAGTATTATCTGTGAAAGTTTACTAGGTAAAAGAGGCATTATTATAAAGAGAGATGTATTTATACTCCCTACAATTGCTAAAAAAGATAATGCAAATTTCGAAAACCATTTTGTACTACTTATTACTTCAGTTGAATTCATAGATTTATCTAATTAATTTTTGGTTTGTGTTTGTGCAAAATGATATCTATACTAAGGTGTCTTTAAATATTTCGCTAATGTAATTATTTATTTGTATAAAATATTCATAGATAGTGGAATTATGTAATAAAAAACGCAAAGAAGAAAATCGGGTTGTTAAGAGTAGGGAGGAGTGTTATGTTAATGTCTTGTAGATTTAAATAGTGAAGAAGCAAATGGACAATGAATATGAGACAGTAATTATCGACCGACTTATAACCCTATATCAAGAAAGGGTTAGACTCTAAAAAGTAGAACCTAACCCAAGCTTTATTTTTGAACTTACACATTTAATGAGACAGTACCATGGTTATTCCCTAATTCCTTATGGACATTGACACTTGTATTGTAACAGTTTTGTTGCTTTTATTAACTCTGTTCTAATCCATATTACTATCTCGTATCAAAAATAAACCATCAACATTACTACTGATATCCATTTCTTGAAAAGTATTTCCCAAAATGCGAGAAGAATCGGCTTTATCTAAAATGGACTTATCTCGATTGACACTCAAATACATAATTTGATTGCTAGAGTCATATTTTTCATTAACCGTATTTTCTATAGAATTAGGTAGTAATTTACCCAACTTCACCTTCTTTCCATAAAAACCTCTCGTGTTTCCAGATACTCCGGTATAGGCAATAAAAAAATAATCTTTTGGAAATGCCTTGTGCAATCTCTCTCCTAGAGATACCCATTCTTGACTTGGCATATATTTCGAATTAATAGTTTTAGGGCTTTTGATAAAGTGAGAAGTGGATCCAAATAGAATCATTTTCTCTTTCGGATATTTATTTTTTAAATAAACGATATTGTTAAACATTAGTGAGTCTCTTGTATAATGATTCATTTTACCAGCCTGTTTACCCTCTATTGTTGCATGCAGATTAGCTAAAGCCCTATTTAGAACTTCATTGTCATCACCAGTTGTATCTTGGTTTAAATAGCAGCCTAGATAGTCATAAACAACATTGTAATCTTTTTTAGTACGCAAAAGAGCTTTTAGATTTGTAGGTGTTAAGTTTTTAAATCTTTTAGAGAAAGTTTGTAACGATATATCCCCACATTCAATTTCGGTATTATTTAAATTGGACTCAATGCCTTGCATGAAAGTTTCATATGCATTACCTCCTGAGAGACTTGCATCGAAACCAAACACTTTTATATTATTTCCTTTTTCATTTTGTTCTTTGAGATAAAAGAATAATTCGTCAAGGTGATTATTTCTTACTATTGTATATATAGAACTATTCATAGCTACTATATCTGCATTTTTTTTAAAATCTTCAAAAGCTTTATAAACTTCATAAAGGTTGGACTCGATACCTATTATAGTGAAGTTATAGTTCTCTACTAACTCTTTCATCAGATCAACCCTAAATTTACTTGCAGTATAATCTGAATGGGTAGCATCCCCTAAGGCAATAATTTGGTTTTGAGCTAAATCACTAAATAATAAATTATTATCTTCTTTTGTTAGCTCTTGTGAGAAAGAAGAACTATTGTTTAAAATAGAACACAGTAAGAAAAAAAACAAGAAACTCTTTTGTAAAATACTATTCATTATTAAATGGGGTTGTTTTTAATTTTAAGATTATACGTCTTCAAACTAATGTAGACTTTTAGATTTTAAATCTAAGATAATGGATTAATCTAAATATGAGAGAGTATTAAGTAAAAAAGAACGGGAAGTAAATCATCTAGAGAATGTGAATCAGTTCTTTTTTGCTTGGGAATTTGGAAGGAATTAGTAGGTGAAGAGAAATTGGTTACGCAGTAAATAACGGAAGAAAAATTTTTGCTTATTCTTGGTTGGGGTTTTGGACGGAACTAGTAGACGATGTGGAATGAGCTAAGAGAGAAATAGGGGGAAGAATAAGCTTTGCTTATTCCTGGTTTGGGGGCATTAGGGTTTTGGTTTTAGAGAGGGATTACCCTCTGCTGGCGCGAGCATCTTGCTCGTGCCATATTAGACTACAAGAAATACTGAAAATAGATATAGCTTATTAAGTAATATAGAAGGTACAAGCGTGACTCTTGCGCCAGTGGGAGGATAAGATGACTTGAAGGCTCTGCTAGCTGAGCAAAGCTAAAGCTTAGTCATTAGCTGTGTTTTTTAGTTTTTTTATTATTTCTAACACTCCATTTAAAGTTCCATTATAATAGTTGTTTTCTTTAAATTCGGGAATAAAATATTTATCTATAATTTCTTTAGTTTCATCGTCACTCACAATTTTTTCTATTCCGATTCCATTTTGTATTCTTATCTTTCTGTAATCTTTTGAAATAACTATTAAAATACCATTATTTTTTTCTGGTTTTCCAATTCCCCATTCATTTGCAACTCGAAGTGATAGAGCGTCAAAATTTTCTTCTGTGACTCTTAAAGAATTTAGCGTTAATATTGCAATTTCATTTGAAGTTTGTTTTTCAAATCTAGTTATAACATTATTAAGATTTTCTATTTGGTCTTTTGTATATAATTTTTCATAATCTGTTACCCAACCGTAATGCTTAATTGGATTTAACCAAAAAATATTTTGAAATATTTTAATTGATTCAATTTTTAGGGAATCAATATTTCTATTTTCAATCTCTTGTGAACAAAGATTGATATTGAAACACAATATTATTAAACAACAAACTTTTTTCATAATGCTTTTTCTTCAAAAAATATGGCTAATGTGCCTGAACTTTTACGGGATACAAAATTAAACCTCTGCTGGCGCGAGCATCTTGATCTTGCTATATTAGACTACAATAAATGCTGAAAATAGATATAGCTTATTAAGTAATATTTAAGGCACAAGTGTGACGCTTGCGCCAGTGGGGGCAGAGTTTTAATCTATGATTGGATTTCATAATTATTACTGAAGTAATAAATGAAATCTTTAACGCTATTAAATACAGGGTGCTATGTTTTTATTTATTTCTATAGATTGTAATTTGGAGGTGAAATTTCTTTTACAAAGATTAATCCATCATAGGTTTCGTTGTATATCTTATTAGGCAAAATTCTATGCAATGGTTTAGGTTGGTACCCACCTCCACCAATTAGTAAATGTCTTGATTTTTTGGAGAAAAAATTGGTTGGTTCATTTAAATAAGCATCTTCCATATCTATAAAAAAAACATTTTTATTTATTGACATTAATAGCTTAGCATATGTTCTTGGAAAAGGTTTTTTTATATGAAAAGTCTTCCAATAATTTCCTTTTTTCTTATCAATTACATAACCATGGATGTCACCTGTACCGAAGTCGAATCCTACACTATAATAATCGTCTTTATAATAATCTTTTAGATGTCGCCCTAAATTAAATATTCCACTGCCAGAATAGTACATTTCCTTCTTATTTATATGGTCATTATGCGCCCAAATAAACACTTTTTCGCTTTGTGATTGTTGATCTACAATGTATTTTACATTTTCAAACATTTTTAAATCTCGGAATTCATAGCTAGCAGGATATTTCTCAATATTTGAAGCCGCATATTCAGTATAACTGATTAAATAATTTAAAGGTCTTTCAATAGTTCGATATTTTTCTTTATCTATATTTGAGTTTAATATTTGTTGCTTTAGCTGATGTAATTTAGGAACCTGAAGTTGCCACCAATCAGTAGGTTTTTCATAATCAATCTTTGTGTTAGAACAACTGTCTGCGATAATTAATAGATTTTCATCAATTTTAATTTTATTCAATAAAACAAAATCTCGTATTTCAAGATTAATTTTATGACCTAACTGCGTGTCCATGCCATAAAACTTTATTTGTTCCTCCTCTGGTTTTCCAATATTATAATTACGCATCCATTCCAAAAGTTCTGTGATTTCTTTGGTATACCAAAATCCAATATTAAAGTTATTTGCTATTGTTTTTTTATCACCTTGACCTCCTTTTATCCATTCATTTATTCCTTCTTCGGCTTGATAACTTTCTTCCATTATAAAAACTTTAAGGCCTTTGTTTTTGACTAAATGCTTAAAAAACTTTGCTTTTATATCAAAAAATTCTTTTGTATTATGTGAAGCCTCTCCAAATCCATATATTTTAGCATTTTCGAATTTAATAGGTGTGTTACTATTAAATATATTAAGCTCAGAATCTGGATTTGAATCTTCAATTGTAATGGAATTATCAGTTATCCAATTTATAGTTTCTTTTTGTTGTGAATGGAAAAGAAATGGAACAAGGAGTACTATTAGTGTAATTATTTTTTGCATAATATATTTAAAATGGAATATGAAATTGTTCTTTGTACAAAATGACAACACATCTTAGTTTCGTAAAACCATATCTAAATCTGTGTTTTGTGAAAATTCAAACCAATTTACCTAAATAAAAGACATGAGAAAAAAAACTTTACATTATTGGGTGTAAAAATAAGATTGCCTCTTCTTCGCTTCGGTGATCCCAGTGGGGGTAATGGACGCAAAGAAAAACCTTTAAGAAGCTGGTGCTTCTTATGTTTTTTATACCTAAAAGTTATTCAGAGAGTGAGATTTTTAATAACTAGGGATTA
>NZ_FORU01000016.1:8142-71615 GCF_900114085.1 Myroides guanonis
GGGGTAATGGACGCAAAGAAAAACCTATAAGAAGCTAGTGCTTCTTATGTTTTTTATACCTAAAAGTTATTCAGAGAGTGAGACTCTCAATAACTTTTAGATATAAAAAAAACCGATAGTTTTCACTATCGGTTTTTCTTTGCGGAGAAAGAGGGATTCGAACCCCCGGACCTGTTACAGTCAATAGTTTTCAAGACTACCGCAATCGACCACTCTGCCATTTCTCCAGTCACATTCTATGTCCTAGAATGCGAGTGCAAATATAATAGGTGTTTTGTTATTTTGCAAATAAAAAACACTTATTTGTTGTGTTATTTTTTAACTTGTTTGGAATGAATTGCTTAGTAACTTGCGTAATCAGTGATTTCTAATCCGTAACCTGTCATTCCAACGCGTTTGCCTTGTTGGGTGTTACTCATTAGTTGCAGTTTTGCTATTCCTAAGTCGTGTAATATTTGTGCGCCTATTCCAAAGTCTTTTTCGTCTCCTGGTAGTTTTGGGGTGTCTAGGTCCAATTTTCCGTTTAATTGCTCTCTTATGTAGCTTAATCGCTTTAATAGACTTACGTTTTGGGTATCTTGATTGATGAATAGTATCGCTCCTTTTCCTTCTTTGTTTATTCTATTGAAGGCTGCTTCTATTCTTAAATCTAATTTACCGCTTAATGCATCCAAGATGTCATTGTTCCCTATCATAGAGTTGATTCTTGTTAAAACTGCTTCGTCTTCTGTCCAATCTCCTTTTGTTAGGGCAATGTGTATTTGCTTATTGGTGATCTGCTGATACGCTCTTAGTCTAAAGTCTCCAAATCGGGTTTCTATCTTGAAGTCTTCTTTTTTGATGATTAGACTGTCGTGCTTCATTCGGTAAGCTACTAAATCTTCTATTGAGATGATTTTAAGGTCGAATTTCGCTGCTACCTCCATAAGCTCTGGCAAACGTGCCATTGATCCGTCTTCGTTCAGGATTTCTACTAGAATTCCCGCTGGTTTGAATCCTGCTAATCGAGCTAGGTCTACTGCAGCTTCTGTGTGGCCTGTTCTACGTAATACTCCGCCTTGTTTTGCTATTAATGGAAAGATGTGTCCCGGTCTTCCTAACTCTTCTGCTTTTGTATTGTCGTCTACTAATGACGCTATTGTTTTTGATCGGTCAAATACAGATATTCCTGTTGTACATCCATGGCCTATTAAGTCCACAGATACTGTAAACGCGGTTTGGTGTAGTACGGTATTGTTGTTAACCATAGGGTGGAGGTCTAACTCTTTACAGCGCTTTTCTGTCAATGGAGCACATATTAATCCTCTTCCGTGGGTAGCCATGAAATTAATCATCTCTGGAGTTACTTTTTCGGCAGCCGCTATAAAATCTCCTTCATTTTCACGATCTTCATCATCTACTACGATGATTACTTTTCCTAAACGGATATCTTCGATCGCTTCTTCTATAGTATTGAGTTTGATTGTTTTTTCTGACATGGTATTAGTTGTTATTTTTTTTAAATCTTTTAAAAAAGTTTCGCAATGGTTGTGTGATGAAGTCAAAACTCACCATTCCATTATCATTTGTTGCTTTGTAGGTTAGAAATATCGCCAAAGGTGTTAGTACGATTGACGCTACCCATCCTCCTAAAAATGGTGTTATTCCGTCTTCTTGTGCTAGTTTTCTTCCAAAGGTGTTTAAGAAGTGATAGGTTATAAATATCAACACCGCAAATACGATTGGAAGTCCTAATCCTCCTTTTCTAATAATTGCACCTAATGGTGCTCCTATATAAAACATCAAAAAGCAGGTATAAGCTATCACGAATTTCTCGTGTAGTGCTAGCCAATGGGAGTTTATATTCTTTTTATAACTTGTCATCCCTACATCGTTTGCTTCTGCATTGAAAACTATGGTTCCATTGATGTCTATAGCTGATTGTAGGATTCGTTGTTTTGTTATATTTTTAAATTCCGCTAGTATGTCTTTTGGAGCGGTCTCTAAATATAGAGTGTCTTTTTCAACGGTTTTGTTTTGCAGTGTGCTGTTTGACCGCAGCATTAAGTTTGCTGTGTTTGATTTTTTTTCGTCAACCATTACTTTTTGTAGTGAATCTATCGTATAGTTTAATTGATTCACGTTTAACATAGTCGTGGTATTGGTAATCTTATCTTCATCAGACATATCGCTTTGAAAACTGTTTAAATCAATGTTGATTGTATATTTTTCAAAACGGGTTTTTATGAATGGCTTTTTTTGTTCTGCTGTGTATGTTTTTGCTTTAACATCTTCGTAGTAGTTCCCATCAAAAAGGTGTAGTTGTAACAGGTTTGAGGTTTCATGGGTTTCTAGTTCTCCATCAACAGCTCTGATTACAGATTTGTTTTCATAGCCCGATGAGGATTTCATGTGCATTGTTACGTTTTCTAAGAACTCGCCTTTTTTTCCTGTTTTTTTGTCAACTTTTATATTGATCGAACCTAAATCGTTGAACTGTCCTGCTGTGATTGCCATAGCGGGTTTTGTTTGTACGATTTCTTTTCTAAGGTTGATGAATTTGTATTCTGCTTTTGGAATCACGTCATTGGCAAACCAAAATGAAATTCCAGCTAGTATGAAGATAAAAATACTCAAGGGTCTCATGGCTCTTCTTAGTGAAATACCAGAGGCTTTCATTGCCGCAAATTCATAGTTTTCAGCAAAGTTACCGAAGCTCATGATGGAGGCTAATAATACCGATAGTGGTAATACGAGCGGTATCATTTTAGGAGAATAGAACATTAGAAACTGAACTATTATCAGTACATCCAAGTCTTTTCCTGCTAGCTCGGCTATAAAGAGCCAAATGCCTTGTAAAATAAAAATGAAATACAATATAACAAACACTGTTAGCAGTGTTGATATAAAGGTGGTAAGTATATATCTATCGAGTATTTTCACTAGAGAATCTAATCTAATTTATTGATGTAATAATTAGGGTACATTGATTCTGTAAAGGTAAAATGATTTTTTGATATTGTTTGATTCGTTTTGAAAGAATTCACCGTTAGTATACTTTTGGTTCCGTTTTTAGCAATATCAATTTTGTTGTAGATGTTTTTGGTTTGACTGTCTATTCCCAATAACACTTCTTTTAGCTCTGATTTGCTATTTGTTGGTTTTAGCTTGATGTATTGAATTTTTCTTCCTTTTACATTTTGCACGATATCCCAGTGGTATTCGTATCCTTTTTTATAGAAGGTTAGCAATTCTGAGGGTAATAATGATTCTGGATCGTTTGCGTTAAAGTTGCTTATAGTAACTTCTTCGTCTTCAGACGATATGGTGTAAATCTTCTTTCCATCGGATATCTTTTTTACTCCCATGAAGTTTAATTCATAGTTGTTCTTGGCAATGATGACATTTCCTTTGCTTTCTTGTTGTAAGTCACCCATTGCATTGCGCATTTCAAAATTGAAGTCTATGGCAATGTTTTGGTAACTGTTCACTTTTGCTGTTACCTCGTCTAAAAGTGCTTTTGCTTTTGCGCTATTTTGCGCAGAAACTGAACTGGTTAGTAACAATGCACAACCTAGGAATAAGAATATTTTTTTCATGGTGTTTTTTAGTTTTGTTCTTCTTTAAAAAAGTAATCCAAAGCTACTAAATCTGGGATAAGCACACTGCGCGCTTTGCTTCCTTCGAAAGGACCTACGATTCCGGCTGCTTCTAATTGGTCGATTAGTCGTCCTGCACGGTTGTAGCCCAGTTTTAATTTTCTTTGAAGTAATGAGGCAGATCCTTGTTGTGCGATTACAATGGTTTCTGCTGCTTCTCTAAATAAAGAATCACGTTCACTTATATCATTATCAAGACTTATGCCAGAAGAATCTTCTCCTACATATTCTGGTAATAAATAAGCGTCTGGATATGCTTTTTGTGATCCGATGAACTCTGTAATAAGGTCTACTTCGGGTGTATCTACAAACGCACATTGTACACGAACTAGTTCATTTCCTTGTGTATATAACATATCTCCGCGACCGATTAACTGGTCGGCTCCTTGGCTGTCTAAAATGGTTCTAGAGTCAATTTTAGAGGTAACTCTAAATGCAATTCTAGCAGGGAAATTGGCCTTGATTATACCTGTAATTACGTTTACTGATGGACGTTGGGTTGCGATGATTAAGTGAATTCCTATCGCACGGGCTAATTGGGCCAAACGAGCTATTGGTGTTTCTACTTCTTTTCCTGCGGTCATTATCAAATCTGCAAATTCGTCTACTACTAATACGATGTAGGGTAGGAATTTGTGTCCGTTTTCTGGGTTTAATCTTCTTTGTTTGAATTTCTCATTGTATTCTTTGATGTTTCTCACCATGGCATCTTTTAAAAGGTCATAGCGGTTGTCCATCTCAATACATAATGAGTTTAATGTATGGATTACTTTTGTGTTGTCTGTAATGATAGCATCTCCAGAATCTGGTAGTTTGGCTAAGTAATGGCGTTCTATTTTGTTGAATAGGGTTAACTCTACTTTTTTAGGGTCTACTAGAACAAATTTTACTTCAGCTGGGTGTTTCTTGTATAGTAAAGATGTTAGTACAGCGTTTAGTCCTACTGACTTTCCTTGTCCTGTTGCTCCTGCCATTAACAAGTGAGGCATTTTAGCTAGGTCTACTACAAAGGTTTCGTTTGAGATGGTTTTTCCTAATGCAATTGGTAATTCCATTTCTGCACTTTGGAATTTTGGTGAACCTACTACACTGCGCATTGAAACGATGGTAGGATTGTTGTTTGGTACTTCAATTCCTATGGTTCCTTTTCCTGGAATAGGAGCAATAATCCTAATTCCCAATGCGGAAAGTGAAAGAGCGATGTCGTCTTCTAAGTTTTTAATTTTAGAGATACGTACTCCTGCTTCTGGTACTATTTCGTATAGCGTTACTGTGGGGCCTACTGTTGCTTTGATTTGAGCAATGTCAATCTTGTAGTTTTTAAGTGTGTCTACAATACGGTTTTTGTTTTCTTCTAATTCTTCTTGATTGATTGTGATTCCTGCAGAACCATAGTCTTTCAGTAGTTCAATGGTTGGGAACTGGTAGTTTGATAGTTCTAGGGTTGGGTCAAATTCTCCAAAGTCTTGAACTAATCTTGATGCTAGATTTTCCTCAACGGTTATTTCTTCTTTTACAGTTTCTATTACGAAATCTCCTTCATTGCTGGTGATTTTTTCTGAATGTACTCTTGTTTGCTGTGTTTCTTCTTTTTGTGAAGGTGTGATTTCTTGTTTTTGTTCAACAATAGGTGCTGCTTTTTCTACTTCAATTTTTGACACTTGTGGTTCTTTGTTTTCAACCGTTTTGATAATTGGTTGAATTGGTTTTGGTGTAGTAGGAGCAGAGCTAGTTTCTGTTGTTGTGTTTAATTCATTTTCTTCTTTTCCATCTTTCTTAAGGTTGGAATTGAGGGTGTGAATTTTATTTCTAAATTTTGTTGGTGATAATTTGAATCTAAACAGTAGTAATAGTACAAGAATGAAGGAAAGCAATAATATGGTTCCAATTGTCCCTAAGTAGTCTTGAAAGAATAGATTCATTTCGTATCCGATTACACCTCCTAGTTCTGGGTGGCTATTCCAAAAGAATCCCATTGCTATAGAAAGAGTTAATAAGGAGAACAAATCCCAAAAAACACACTTTTTAATTCTTGCCTTTGGAATTCCAAAAAAAGCAAATATTCCAGTGTGTATAAATATTTTAGGTATGAAAAAAGCGGCTATTCCAAATCCATTGAAAATTAAAGTTTGGGCTAAATATGCTCCAACTTTTCCTAGCCAATTTGAGACAGGAATGTTTCTGTTACTTAACACGTCAACATTGCTTTGGTCTGCAGTTCCAGTAATAAAATAGGATATGAAACTCAGTGCTAAAGCTATTCCTGTAATTACTAGTAGTATAGTGAATATGAATCTACTGTTTTTGAGGATAGAAGTTTCGTGTTGTGGTGCTGCTTTTTTTGAAGTTGTTTTCTTATTTTCTTTTTTCATATAATTTGTCTTGCAAGTTCATAGTTATATAAACTTAACTTCAATTCTAAATGATTGTAGCTCTTAATTTTGCTAACTGTTTTCTAGATTTTGTAACTAGGTGTATGCTACTAATAATAGTTGGAACATTTAATAAAAATCGTTCAATAGTGTTAGTAAGGGTATTCACTGGAGTGATTAACTACTGTAACCTAAACGGAACATATAGAGACTATATGTTTCCGTTTTAATTTGATTTCGGTTAAATGTCCCTAACTAATTACTTTAATATGTTTAGTGCTTTTTCGTACTGAGGTTCATCTGCAATTTCAGGTACTTGTTCTGTGTAAAGGACAGAGTGGTTTTCGTCTAATACGATAACACATCTTGAATGTAATCCTTTAAGAGGACCATCTATGATTTCTAAGCCATAACTTTTTCCAAAAGAACCTTCATTGAAGTCTGATAGCATTACAACGTTGTCTATTCCTTCAGCTCCACAAAAACGTGCTTGAGCAAATGGTAGATCTCTTGAAATGCAAAGTACAACGGTGTTGTCTAAAGCTGCTGCTTGTTTGTTGAATTGTCTTACAGACATAGCACAAGTTGCTGTATCTATACTTGGAAAAATGTTTAGAATAACTCTTTTCCCTTTGTAGTCTGAAAGAGATGAAGTCGAAAGGTCTGTTTTTACTAATGTAAAATCATTTGCCTTTGTATTAGTTACTGGTAAATTACCAGATGTGTGTATCTCGTTCTGTTTCAGTGTTATTGTAGCCATAATAAATTATTTTGATTTGAATTCAAAATTAAGAATTTTTGATGGTCTTTTATAATAAAGTATTTTTTATTTAATGTTGTTTGTTTGTGGCTTGGAAGTGAGGTATATCCTAGTAAATATAAGTGATTGGAATAAAAAAAGACTGGTTTGAAATTTTCAAACCAGTCTTTAGTTTTTTAAAAAGGCTATAGATTATTTGTCTATTGAACCCATAACGCGCTGCATGAATCCATTAAGGGCTTCGCGTTGTGTTGCGCCTTCTTTGATAGCCTTGTGTACTTCGAGAGCACCATACATATTTGAAATTAGTTCTCCAATTACGTCTAGTTCTTCATCACTTAATGATGGAGATTCTGTTAGGTGTTCTAATACTTCAAGTGTTTCGACGATATAGTCTTGATCATTGTCCTCAATGAATTGAGTTAAATGTTTTATTACTGGTAATTTCATAATTTTAAATTTTAAAACTATTCGATTTCGCTTACTAATTCAGCCAAAACTTCTGCTTTGTTTGTTTGTGCTTGATTTACCAATCTACCATTAACGAAAGTGGCAAAGGTTGGTAGGTTTGAAACATCTGCTAATTTTCTTGATTCAGGAAAATTTTCAGCGTCTGCGATTACGAATGTAATGTTCTCTTTCTCTGATGAGATTTTCTTGAACTTTGGTTTCATAATACGGCAGTTTCCACACCAAGTAGCAGAATATTGAACTACTACTTTCTCATTTGCATTTACAATCTCTTGTAAGTTGTCTTTGTCTAATTCTACTAGCATTTTTTTCTTTTTTTATGTTGATTAGTTATTGCTTAAATATGAAGCAACTCCTTTTCTGTCAGCATTCATTGCTTCTTTTCCTTCTTCCCAGTTAGCTGGACATACTTCTCCGTGTGTTTGAACGTGAGTGTATGCGTCAATTAATCTTAGGTATTCGTTTACGTTTCTTCCTAATGGCATATCGTTTACTGACTCATGGAAGATTTTTCCAGTTTCGTCGATAAGGTATGTTGCTCTGTAAGTAACGTTTGAACCTTCGATTTGAAGTGCGTCATAAGTTTCGTTGTACTCTTCATTAGTTACATCTAAAATACCTAAAACATTAGAAAGGTTACGTGTAGTGTCTGCAATCAACGGGTAAGTTACTCCTTCGATTCCACCGTTGTTTTTTGGTGTGTTTAACCAAGCGAAGTGTACTTCGTTTGTGTCACATGATGCACCTACTACTATTGTATTTCTTTTTTCAAATTCTGGCAACGCTTCTTGGAATGCGTGTAATTCTGTAGGACATACAAATGTGAAATCTTTTGGGTACCAAAACAACAATACTTTTTTATTGTTTTTTGTAGCTTCTTCAAAGATGTTGATTCTTAAATCATCACCCATTTCTGTGATTGCATCAACTGTAATGTTTGGGAATTTTTTTCCTACTAAAGACATAATAATATGGTTTAAATGTTAATTAATCTTCTAATTTTATACTGCAAATATAGAGCGACTGATTCTATAATGCTATTATTTTTGATTATCCTTTTTTATAATAGAATAGTATTTATCTATTACAAGGTTTTAATCTTTTAGTTTTTAGCTATTGCAATTTCGTATTGAGTAAAGATAATAATTGTGAAATAAAGTATTTAACTTCTAGATTACGTTTTTTATAAGTTTACGTATTCTAATGTTTAAGGCTGCATAGATCAATGTCATAATTGGACTAATGATATTGAAAAATGCATAAGGGGCATAAGCAAGTGTGTCTATACCTAAAACTCCTGCATGATACGCTCCGCATGTATTCCAAGGGATTAATACGGAGGTTACTGTTCCTGAGTCTTCTAAGGTTCTACTTAGGTTTTCTGGGGCTAGTCCTTTTTCTTCATAGGCTTTTGCAAACATTTTTCCAGACACTACTATTGATAAATATTGGTCTGACGCTGTTAAGTTGATTACTACACAACTTGCTACCGTGCTTGCGAATAGTCCAAAAATTGTATGTGCTACTTTTAATAGGGCTTGTGAAATAGTTTTCAATGCTCCGATTGCTTCCATGGCTCCTCCGAAAAACATGGCACAAATTATTAACCAAACTGTGTTTAGCATAGATGCCATTCCACCTGCTTCGAATAGATTGTTTAGGCTTTCAAGCGGGGATATAATCTTGATGTCTGTTGTGAGTGCATTCATTATTCCTTTATACCCTGATAGCCAGTTTAATTCTGTGCTTCCTCCAATTTCTGCTACTAAGTTTGGTTGGAAGATTAGGGCGAAAACTGCTCCCATTAGGGTTCCTAATAGTAGTGAGATCAATGGTTGTACTTTAAATATTATGAGTAGAACTACAAACAAGGGTACTAGAAAAAGCCACGGGGTTATATAGAAGGTGTCTTTTATGGCTTGTAGTGTTTCTGTAGTGTCTGAGCTTCCTTCATAGCTTTGTGTGAATCCTAATACTATAAATATAATTAGGGTTAATATAAGTGTTGGAACAGTGGTATATAGCATATATCGGATATGGGTAAATAGATCCGTTCCTGCCATTACTGGTGCTAGGTTTGTTGTGTCTGATAGTGGGGACATCTTGTCTCCGAAATAGGCTCCTGAAACTACTGCTCCTCCAATCATTCCAAGTGGGATTCCCATTGCATTTCCAATTCCTACTAAAGCTATTCCTACTGTTGCAGAAGTGGTCCAAGAACTACCTGTTGCGAGTGATATGATCGCACATATTACAACACAGGCTGGTAAAAAGATGGAGGGATGTAAGATTTGCAATCCATAATAAATCATCGTTGGGATTATTCCGCTTAGTAACCAAGCTCCCGAGAGCGATCCTACAAATAGTAATATGAAAATGGCATTAGAGGTTTCTTTTATGTTTTGTGTTACTTTTTCTAGTATGTGATCATAGGATACTTTGTTTAAGAGTCCTACTAGAGTTGCTATAAAACCACCTATTAGCAATATAAATTGGTTGGAACCTGATAAAGAGCTGTCTCCGTATATGAATACATTGATTGCTAATAATACTACTAATAGTATTACTGGTATTAATGATAGAAATAGAGAAAGCGGCTTGGTGTTGTTATTTAGGTTTTCTTCCTTAGTCATAGGATGGTTGTGTTTTTATTGCTAATTTAATTAATTATTGATAGAATTGATAGGGTGAATGTTGAATTTTTATCAATTGGATAGTTGTGTCCGGAATGGGGGAATGAAATTCAATTTCCTTCAATAGATGATTGCAAAGTTATGAACTCTTTTTTTGTTCTTTTAAAATTTCATACTTCTTTTCTTTTAAGTCTCTAGATGTGCAGAGGGGCTAATTGCATTTTGTGTGGTAATAGTTAGATGATTGTGATTTTTTATTGACATTGCGATTACTTTTTTTTGAATAAATAGTTTTTATGGCTTCTAAGGAGTAATTTTGCAAAAAATTAAAATGTTATGATTGTAAGAAATAAAAAGCATACTTTAAAAATGCTTTTTACGTGGAGGGGGTCTGTTTTGAAAAAAATATATCCAAGATTAATTATCTTATTTGCTTTTTCTTTAGCGGTGTATTTTTTTCATGATTACTATCCGCATGTTTTTATTCCTCTTAATATTGCCGCTTTTACTTTATTGGGTATTTCATTGGCTATATTCTTAGGGTTCTGTAATAGTGCTGCTTACGATCGTTATTGGGAGGGTAGGAAGTTATGGGGTAGTTTAATGATTCACTCCCGCTCTTTGACTTATCAGATTTTGAATTATATTGAAGAGAAGGATGGTTTTACTAAAGAGGAGAAGAAGGTTGGTGTGAATTTGATTATTGCATTTTGTTATGCTTTGAAAAACCAGTTGAGAAAAGAGGAGGATTCTAGTGTTTTGAAAAGATATATGAGTCCAGAAGTTTATAATCGCATAAAGTCTAATCGTTTTATTCCTTCTGCTATTTTGCATGAGCTTACGAATTGGATTAACTTACAACATAAAGCGGGTAGAATTGATACAATTACTCAGGCACGAATAGATCAAAATATTAATGAGCTTTCTTCAATTTTAGCTGGTTGTGAACGTATTGTACATACGGGGATTCCTTTTGCTTATTTTGTTTTGCTTGATAGAACTGTATATATCTATTGTTTTATTCTTCCTTTTGGATTGATTGAAACTATCAATTGGGCTATGCCGTTATTTGTAACTTTCGTCGGTTATTCTTTTATTGCTTTGGATGCTATTGTTGCAGAGATTGCAGAACCGTTTGGAACTGAGGAGAACGATTTGGCTCTTACTCAGATTTGTCAGAATATAGAGCATTCTCTTGCTGAGATTGCAGATCTACCATTACCAGATATTTCTTCACCTAACGATAAGTTTGTGATACAGTAATGTATTAATGACTTATAAGTGATCCCAAAATACATCGTGTTTTGGGGTTTCTTTTTTTTGATTTTTTGATTTGTGAATGCGTTTATTCGCTAATTTGTAAAGGAGAAAAGGAGATAATGCGCTAATTTGTTGATTTGTGAATTCGGTTATTCGCTAATTTGTAAAGGAGCAAGGAGCAAGGAGGCTAAGGGTAAAGAAGTAAAGAGGCTAATGAGTTAAGGGGTTAAGGAACAAAGAAGCTAATGCGTTAATTTGTGAATTCGGTTATTGATACGGGACGGTGCAAAGAGATAATGGTAACAAAACGCAAAAACAAATAAACGCAAAACCGCTAAAGGGTTTTAAACGAAATTGCGGACCGTAGCCCGCAATGATTGTGTGTTATTTTTTATAGTCGAATTCTAATTCAACGATTTCTTTTTTGGCTATTCGGGCCGCTTGTAGAGCTCGTAGTTCTACTCTTCGTATTTTACCGCTGATTGTCTTCGGTAGTTCTTTTACGAATTCTATTTTTCTAGGTATTTTATAGGGTGCCAATTGCGCTCGACTGTATGTAAATAGCTCTTTGGCTAATCCTTCTGATGCTTGGCTGAAATCATTTAATATGATAAAGGCTTTTACTTCAAATCCTTTTATTGGATGAGGGCTAGCTACTACTGCTGACTCAAGTACACTCTCGTGTTCTAATAAAACGCTTTCTACTTCAAATGGTCCGATGCGATAGTCCGATGCTTTAATGACATCGTCGTCTCTTCCGATAAACCAAATATATCCGTCTTCGTCTTTATAGGCTTTGTCTCCCGTGAAATAGACTCCGTTTCTAAATACTTCTTTTTGCTTTTCTTTATCGTATAAATATCCTTTGAATAAACCGTTTGGTTTTTCTGTGCTTGTATTGATACAGATGTTTCCTTCTTCATTTATTGGTAATTCTTTTCCTTCATCGTCTGCGATAATGACTTCGTATAGAAAGGTGGGTTTTCCCATTGAACCATATTTTATTGGTTTGCCTGGTAAGTTGGCTACCATACAGGTGCTTTCGGTTTGTCCAAATCCATCTCTTATTACGATGTTAGTACCTTTTTTCCACTCTTCTATTACTTCTGGGTTTAATGGTTCTCCAGCCGCAACACATTCTTTTAGTTGGAAGTTATATGATTTTAAGTTTTCTTGAATTAATAAACGATATACGGTTGGTGGTGCACAAAGTGTAGTTATTTGGTGTTTTTCTATTAGTGATAGAGTTGTTTTGGCATCAAAGCGATCAATGGTGTGATGTGCAAATATGGTTGCCCCTGCATTCCATGGTGCGAATACACTGCTCCAAGCGAATTTAGCCCATCCTGGTTGAGATATGTTGTAATGGATGTCGTTGTTTTGAATGCCAATCCAAGAGGATGTTGTAAGGTGTCCTAGTGGGTGGCTTAATTGAGTGTGACAAACTATTTTTGGCATTCCAGTGGTACCTGAAGTGAAAAACATGAACAAAGTATCGTCTGGTTTGGTGTGAGCGCTTTCTGCTTCTGTTTTATGTTTATCTAGTTCTGAAAGGGTATGCCATCCATCTCTTGTTCCTTCTGCTATTATTTTTACGGTTATTTTATGCCCGCTGTTTTTTTCTGCTTCGTCTATTTTTTCTGCGTTATCTTGGTCGGATATTACTACTTTAGGATTAGTCTTTTCAAATCGATATGACAAGTCTTTTGCATCTAATATCGAAGCTGCTGGTACTAATTGAAAACCTCCTTTTATGGTTGCTAGTATGGCTACCCAATTGATGCGCTGTAACATTAATTGTGTTAGTATGGTGTCTCCTTGTTTAATTCCTTTTGACCGCAAAAAGTTGATTAACTGGTTGTATCTATTGTGCAGGGTTAAAAAAGTGTAGGCTTTTGTCTCTTTTCCATCTGTCCACAATAGAGCGGTTTTTTCTGGGTGATTATTTAGGTGTATTCCTTCAAATATTTCTTGTACCCAATTGAATTTTTCTGGCTTTTTTATTTCTAATTCATTGAGTCTGTCGAAATCGCGTTCCTTTATTAAGGTGTTGATTTTTTCAAATAATTCTTTCATTTTTTTAATTGTTATAGTGTGTTTGCTTTGTTTCTAGAAAACTAAATATATGAAAAATATTGAGAATGTGTGAATTCGTTTATTAGTGAATTTGTAGATGCGATGATTTGGTTGTTCGCTAATTTGAAAAGAGTAAAGAAGCAAAGAAGCAAAGAGGCAAAGAGGCTAAGAAGCAAGAAGCTAAGAAGCAAGAAGCAAAGAAGCAAAGAAGCAAAGAGGCTAAGAAGCAAAGGGGTTAAGAAGTAAAGAGGCTAAGAAGTAAAGAGGCTAAGAAGTAAAGAGGCTAAGAAGTAAAGAGGTTGAGAAGCAAAGAAGTTGAGAAGCAAAGAGGTTGAGAAGCAAGAAGCTAAGGAGTAAAGAAGCTAAGGAGTAAAGAAGCTAAGGAGTAAAAAAGCTAAGGAGTAAAGAAGCTAAGGAGCAAAGAAGCTAAGGAGCAAAGAGGCTAAGAAGCAAAGAGGTTGAGAAGCAAAGAGGTTGAGAAGCAAAGAGGTTGAGAAGCAAAGAGGTTGAGAAGTAAAGGGGTTAAGAAGTTAAGAAGTAAAGAGGCTAAGAAGCAAAGAGGTTGAGAAGCAAAGAAGCTAAGGAGCAAAGAAGCTAAGGAGCAAAGAGGCTAAGAAGCAAAGAGGCTAAGAAGCAAAGAGGCTAAGGAGCTAAGGAGCAAAGAGGTTGAGAAGCAAGAAGCTAAGGAGTAAAGAAGCTAAGGAGTAAAGAAGCAAAGAGGCTAAGAAGCAAAGAGGCTAGGGAGACATTAGAGTCAAAGAGGTATTGGTAATAAAACATAGAAATGCTGGAACTTAAAAAATACAGAAATGCATAAAAAAAGTAAAAGATATAAAAACGAACTAATTAGAGTGTTTTTGACTTATTCTTGTGCTGGAAAATAGGGTGTTTAAAACATAGGTATAATATGGGTTAAATAGTTTAGTGATTGACTAAATAATTATTTAAATTTAACGCCTTTACAACCAGCTATGAAAAACTTACAATTTGATAAAGGTAGTCTTAGTGATTCTCTTTTATTAGAACTATATAAAATGCTTCTGAAACCGCGTATGGTGGAGGAAAAGATGTTGATTCTTATTCGTCAAGGAAAGGTTTCGAAATGGTTTTCGGGAATAGGTCAAGAGGCTATTTCTATTGGTGTTTCTTCTGTATTAGATGCCGATGAGTATATTTTGCCGATGCATAGGAATCTTGGAGTTTTTACTTCTAGGGGTATTCCTTTATATCGCTTGTTTTCTCAATGGCAGGGTAAGGGTGATGGTTTTACAAAAGGTAGGGATCGTTCTTTTCATTTTGGTACTCAAGAGTACAAAATAGTTGGAATGATTTCGCATTTAGGTCCCCAACTTGGTGTTGCAGATGGTATTGCTTTGGCTCATAAACTGAGAAAAGAGAAGAAAATCACTGCTGTTTTTACTGGTGAGGGTGCTACTTCTGAAGGGGATTTTCATGAGGCATTGAATGTGGCTTCTGTTTGGGATCTTCCTGTGTTGTTTGTTGTTGAAAATAATGGTTATGGGCTTTCTACTCCTACCAATGAGCAGTATAGATGTGAAAACCTAGCTGATAAGGGTGTTGGCTATGGTATGGAGAGTCATATTATTGATGGTAATAATATTCTGGAGATTTATCAGAAGTTAGATGTCATTGTTAAATCTATGCGCGAAAATCCTCGTCCTGTTTTAATTGAATTTAAAACTTTTAGAATGAGAGGGCATGAGGAGGCTAGTGGAACAAAGTATGTGCCTAAGGATTTGATGGAGATGTGGGCGAAGAAGGATCCTGTTGAAAATTATAAACAATACTTGTTCGAAATAGGTATTTTAACTACTGAGTTAGATACTGAAATTCGCGAGGGTTTTAAAGTTGAAATCGAAACAGATTGGTTAAAAGGTCAAGAGGAAGAGGAGATTGTAGCTGATTTAGATACGGAGTTGAGAGATATGTATGCTCCTTTTGATTTTATTGATGAGAAACCTATTTTGGAAACAAAGAATATTCGATTTATTGATGCAATTTCAGAGTCTTTAAGGGAGTCTTTTGAGCGTCATCCTAATTTAGTGATGATGGGGCAAGATATTGCAGAATATGGAGGTGCTTTTAAAATATCTGAAGGTTTCGTGAATTTATTTGGAAAGGATCGTATCCGAAATACTCCGATTTGTGAAAGCTCTATAGTGTCTGTTGGTATGGGGCTATCTATTAATAGACAGAAGGCAATTGTTGAAATGCAGTTTGCAGATTTTGTTTCAACGGGTTTTAATCCGATTGTGAATTACTTAGCAAAGAACCATTATAGATGGAATGAAAAGGCTGATGTTGTGGTTCGTATGCCTTGTGGTGGAGGAACTCAAGCTGGACCTTTTCACTCTCAAACTAATGAGGCTTGGTTTACAAAAACTCCTGGGTTAAAGGTGGTTTATCCTGCGTTTCCAATGGATGCTAAGGGATTGTTGAATACGGCTATTAATGATCCAAATCCTGTTATGTTTTTTGAACATAAGATGTTGTATAGAAGTATTTATCAAGAGGTACCTACAAATTATTATACGATACCGTTTGGTAAAGCAGCTTTGGTTAGGGAAGGTGATGAGGTGACTATTATTAGTTTTGGAGCAGGTGTGCATTGGGCGCTTGAGATTTTAGATAAGAATAAAGATATAAAGGCTGATTTATTAGATCTGAGAACTTTACATCCTTTGGATGTTGAGTCCATTTATGAATCGGTAAAGAAAACGAATAGAGTTATCATATTGCAAGAGGATTCCTTGTTTGGGGGTATTGCAAGTGATATCTCGGCCATGATTATGGAAAACTGTTTTGAGTATTTGGATGCCCCTGTGAAAAGGGTAGCAAGTATTGAAACGGCTATTCCTTTTGTGAAAGCTTTAGAGGATCAATATTTACCTAAGGGTAGATTTGAAAAAGCGCTATTGGAGCTAATAGCATATTAAGTTAAAAGAACTACACAATTTTTATATGATGAATACAATCACAAAAACCAATTTTAAATTCCCAAATCAGACTTCCGTTTATCACGGAAAAGTACGTGAGGTTTACACTATCAATGATGATTTATTGGTGATGATTGCAACGGATCGACTATCTGCATTTGATGTAGTAATGCCTAAAGGGATTCCTTATAAAGGACAGATTTTGAATCAAATTGCCATGAAGTTTATGGAGCAAACTAAAGATATTGTTCCAAATTGGCTGATTGCAAGTCCTGATCCCAATGTTTCTGTTGGAAAGGTTTGTGATCCTTTTAAGGTGGAAATGGTTATTAGGGGCTATTTGTCTGGTCATGCAGCGCGTGAATATGCAGAGGGAAAAAGAGTGCTTTGTGGGGTTGCTTTGCCTGAAGGATTAAAAGAAAATGATGCTTTTGAGAAACCAATTATCACACCATCTACTAAAGAGGATTTAGGGTTGCATGATGAAGATATTTCTAGAGAGGATATTTTGAGTAGAGGAATTGTAAGTGAAGAGGATTATTTAGTGTTGGAAAAGTACACACATGCTCTTTATAAAAGAGGTACTGAAATTGCTGACAAACAAGGACTGATTTTAGTGGATACTAAGTATGAGTTTGGTAAGACTAAGGATGGTGAGATAGTGTTGATTGATGAGATTCATACTCCTGATTCTTCTCGCTATTTTTATAAGGATGGCTATGAGGAGAGACAAAAGAATGGGGAAGCTCAGAAACAGCTTTCAAAGGAGTTTGTGAGACAATGGTTGATTGGTAATGGTTTTCAGGGTAAAGAAGGGCAAGAAGTGCCGATGATGTCGGATGAATATATACAAACGGTTTCTGATAGATATATTGAGTTGTATGAAAATATACTTGGAGAGAAGTTTGTGAAAGCACCGGTTTCAAATATTGAAGAAAGAATTGAACAAAACGTGTTGAATTTTTTACAGCACTACTAAAAAATATAGAATGAACTTATTGAATGATTTACAATGGCGCTATGCTACCAAAAGAATGAATGGTAAGCATGTCCCAAATGAGAAAGTAATGCAGGTTATTGAAGCGGCTCGCTTAGCTCCAACGTCCTCTGGACTACAACCTTTTAAAGTTGTAATGATTGAGGATATTGAGATTCGCAAGAAAATTGCTCCTATTGCTATGAATCAGAAACAGATTACTGAGTGTTCTCATTTATTGGTTTTTGCTGCTTGGGACTCTTATACTCAAGAGCGCATGGATAGTGTTTTTGATAATATGGAAGCAATTCGTGAATTGCCTAAAGGAGAAATGAACGAGTTTAAAAATTCTGTTTCAAAGTCTATGCAAGCTAAGTCTGAGCATGAACAATATCATCATGCGGCTAGACAGGCTTATATTGGTTTTGGTATGGCTATCGCTGCTGCTGCTGAATTGAGAATTGATGCTTCTCCTATGGAGGGTTTTCACAATGATGAGTTAGATGTGTTTCTAGGATTGGATAAGTTGGGATTGAAAAGTGTTACTTTATTAGCCCTAGGGTATCGAAATGAAGAGGAGGATTGGTTGTTGCCAATGAAGAAAGTTCGTTTCCCGTTAGAAGATTTTTTAATTGAAGTGAAATAATAAAAAAGCTATCTCCAAAAGAGGTAGCTTTTTTTGTGTTTATGGTATTAGGGTTTGTGGAAATCGGAGGTTATTTCATCTTAATATCGTTTTTGTTGTTTTGCATATAGTGCAATGTTTTAGTGTTTATGAGCTAAGTAATTTTGTTATTTTCAATTGAATCAATGCTTTGGTTGTAATTGTTTAATATAAATTAGTGTTATTTGTTGAGTTAAGTCTTTTTTTATATTAGTATAATTTGACGGATTGTACTATATTCGTAGCTTGTAAATTTTGAATATTTTACTATTAGATATACTATGAGTCAAAAAGATAAGAAAGAGTCTCTTTCATTTGAAGATTTTAAAAGTGAGGTTTTAGAAGATTATAGAATTGCTAGAATTAGTAGAGAGTGTAGTTTGTTGGGGAGAAGAGAGGTACTAACTGGAAAAGCAAAGTTTGGTATTTTTGGTGATGGAAAGGAAGTTCCTCAATTAGCATTGGCAAAAGCATTTAAAGATGGTGATTTCCGTTCTGGTTATTACCGCGATCAGACTTTTATGATGGCTATTGGTGCTTTAAGTGTGGAGCAGTTTTTTGCAGGATTATTTGGACATGCTGATTTGGATTTTGATCCAATGTCTGCTGGACGTCAAATGGGAGGGCACTTCGCAACGCATAGTTTGGATGAAAACGGAAATTGGAAAAAGCTTACTGCTCAGAAAAATTCGAGTTCTGATATTTCACCTACAGCAGGTCAAATGCCAAGGTTGTTAGGTTTAGCGCAAGCTTCTAAATATTATAGGGAATTCAATGAAGCGGACAAGGACGAGAACTTTTCTGTAAAAGGGAATGAGATAGCCTGGGGTACGATTGGAAATGCTTCTACTTCTGAGGGTTTATTCTTCGAAACAATTAATGCTGCTGGGGTTTTACAAGTTCCAATGGTGATGAGTGTTTGGGATGATCAGTATGGTATTTCTGTTCATGCTAAGCATCAAACGACAAAAGAGAATATTTCTGAAATATTGAAAGGTTTTCAACGTGATGAGAATGGGAATGGTTATGAAATCATTCGCGTTATGGGTTGGGATTATGTTGCTTTGATAGAAGCTTATGAACGTGCTGCTAAGATTGCACGTGAAGAACATGTTCCAGTTTTGATTCACGTTCAAGAACTAACGCAACCTCAAGGGCATTCTACTTCTGGTTCTCACGAGCGTTACAAATCTAAAGAGCGTTTAGAGTGGGAAACCGAGAATGATTGTATTCTTAAGATGCGCAATTGGATTGTTGACATGAATTTTGCTACGGCTGAGGAGTTGGATGTTTTGGATAAGAATTTGAAAAAAGAAGTTTTAGAGGCTAAGAAAAATGCTTGGAAAGCTTATGTAGATCCTTTTAAAGCTGAACAGACAGAGCTTGTTACTTTGTTGAATGAGATTGCTCAAACAAGTGCTAATAAGGTGTTCATTGAAAAATACGCACAAGATTTAGCATCTATTAAAGAACCTATTCGCAAGGATATTATTTCGGTTGCTAGAAAAGTACTTCGCATGATAGTGAAGGAAGATGGTAGACTTAAATTGGCTCAATTCATAGAAAGTTATTTTAATAGGTTTCAATCAAAATACAGTTCACATTTATATTCACAGTCAGATTTAAAAGCTGCTTATGTGGAAGAGGTTTTACCTGTTTATGATGAGAATTCGGAAGAGGTAGACGCACGTGTTGTATTGAGAGATAATTTCGAGGCTATATTTGCTAAGAATAACAAGGTTTTGATTTTTGGTGAAGACTCTGGTACTATTGGAGATGTTAATCAAGGGTTGGAAGGGTTACAAGAGAGATTTGGTTCTTCAAGAGTTGCCGATGTTGGGATTCGTGAAGCTACTATATTAGGTCAAGGTATTGGAATGGCTATGCGTGGATTAAGACCTATTGCTGAGATTCAGTATTTAGATTATTTGCTGTATGCTATTCAGATAATGAGTGATGATTTGGCTACTGTTCAGTATAGAACATCTGGTCGTCAGAAGGCTCCTTTGATTGTTCGTACTCGTGGTCATCGTTTAGAGGGAATTTGGCATTCAGGTTCTCCTATGGGAATGATTATAAATGCAATTCGAGGTATTCATGTTTTGGTTCCTCGTGATATGACTAAAGCTGCTGGATTTTACAATACATTGTTAGAGTCTGATGAGCCTGCATTGGTTATTGAGTGTTTGAATGGGTATCGTTTAAAGGAAAAGTTACCAACTAACTTAGGTGATTTTAGAACTCCAATCGGGGTGGTTGAAACGTTGAGAGAAGGTAAAGATATTACGGTGGTTTCTTATGGTTCAACTTTACGTATTGTGGAACAAGCTGCTAAGGAGTTACTTGAAGTAGGTATCGATATTGAGGTGATTGATGTTCAATCATTATTACCTTTTGATGTTAAGCACGATATAGTTAAGAGTTTGGCTAAAACAAATAGATTGTTAGTGGTTGACGAAGATGTTCCAGGTGGTGCTTCTGCTTATATCTTGCAAGAGATATTAGAGGTTCAGAATGGGTATAAACATTTAGATAGTAGTCCACAAACATTGGCTGCTAAAGCACATCGACCATCTTATGGTACGGATGGGGATTATTTTTCAAAACCTTCTACTGAAGATGTTTTTGAAAAGATATATTCTATAATGAATGAGGTGAATCCTGTTCAATATCCAAGTTTGTACTAAGGGTTTAGATTTTCTACATCTTGTATATAAAAGCTCAGAAACTTTAAGAAATTAATGTTTTTGAGCTTTTTTTTTGAGCAATGTATGCGTGTTGTATTCTTTTGATTTTGAAGCTCTATTACGGTAAAAGCTCTAAGATTCTTTTTTTACGAATTTAATCGTGTTGCAGTGTTTTTGTATAGGAATTTGATGGTGTATTATTATGAAACAATGTAAAATATCAGTAATTTTGCAACTGTTTTTTAAACATTGTATTATTATGGTAAACGACTTATTTGATAGAATTCACAAAAATAAAGGTCCATTAGGTAAATGGGCTTCACAAGCAGAAGGTTATTATGTATTCCCTAAGTTGGAAGGACCTTTGTCAAATCGAATGATGTTTCATGGTAAGGAAATCATCAATTGGAGTATCAATGATTATCTAGGTTTAGCTAATCACCCTGAAGTTCGTGAGGCTGATGCTGAAGCGGCAAAGGAATATGGAGCTGCTTACCCTATGGGAGCTCGTATGATGTCTGGGCATACTACTATGCACGAACAATTACAAGATGAATTGGCAGCATTTGTTCAAAAGGAAGCAGCTTATTTGTTGAATTTTGGTTATCAAGGTATGGTGTCAATTATTGATGCTTTGGTTACTAAAAATGATGTTATTGTTTATGACGTAGATTCACATGCTTGTATTATTGATGGAGTTCGTTTACACATGGGTAAACGTTTTACTTATCAACATAACAATATTGAGAGTTTAGAGAAAAACTTAGAGCGTGCTACTAAAATGGCTGAAACTACTGGTGGAGGTATTTTGGTGATTACTGAGGGAGTTTTTGGTATGAGAGGTCAGCAAGGTAAGTTGAAAGAAATTATAGCTCTTAAAGAGAAGTTTAATTTTAGAATCTTGGTTGATGATGCTCACGGATTTGGTACTCTTGGTAAAACTGGTGCAGGTGCAGGTGAGGAGCAAGGTTGTCAAGATGGTATCGATGTATACTTCTCAACTTTTGCTAAGTCTATGGCTAGTATTGGGGCTTTCGTAGCTGCTGATCAAGATATTATTGATTATTTGAAATATAATTTGCGTTCTCAAATGTTTGCAAAATCATTACCTATGATTTTTGTTAAAGGTGCGTTGAAACGTTTAGATCTATTGCGTACAAATCCTGCTTTGAAAGCGAAGTTATGGGAAAATGTTGATGCGCTTCAGAATGGATTGAAAGATAGAGGATTTAATATTGGTGATACAAATACTTGTGTTACACCAGTGTATTTAGAGGGAAGTATTCCTGAGGCTATGGTGATGGTTAATGACTTGAGAGAAAATTATGGTGTTTTCTTGTCTATTGTCGTTTATCCTGTGATTCCTAAAGGGTTAATTCTGTTGAGAATGATTCCTACTGCTACTCATACTATGGAAGATATTAATGAGACTTTAGCGGCTTACGAAGCTATTCGTGAAAAACTTGAAAATGGTACTTATAAAATGCTTGCTGCTCAAACAACAGTTGATGTTTCTGACGAGTAAGACGTATATATTTATAAAAAAAGAGTCAACTACAAAGTTGACTCTTTTTTTTATTGTTACTTATTTTCTTTTATATAGAATGGTGAACTTTGTTTGTAGAAGAATTCACTAAAAGTTCCTCCTTCTTCTAGTTGAATTATATCTAGTATATCATCTTCGCTTTGATATTGTTTTGCTATTAATGCGATTTCGTTCGCGTATTGTGAGCAATTATTAGTTGTAAGATCTAAAGCTATGATATAATGTGGGTTTTTGTCTATTTTCGGATTGAATGTCCAACCTAAATATGCTTTGTTTATATCTTGATTCTTATTTAAAAACGGTATCAGCGATTCAATGAATTCTTTGGGATGAACTTTTGGATGCCCTATCATTACATCCATTTGAATTTTTGTTTTTTGGTTTGTTGATATTCTATTAAAAATAGTGCCGTTAAGCATATCTGAGATTTCTGCTGGAACTAATGTTTTATTTGCGTTTGAAAATGGATTAACTATTACTGTTTCTCCAACTACCATTTCTAAAAAACTTCTACCAATTACTTTGATATAGTCTACTTCATCACCAATTGCATTATGTTCGAAGATGCGTTCTGGCTCCGTGAACACAGGGATGTTGTTGTTTTGTAGAACAACAATCGGTGAGGATTCTAATGATGTGTTCTTGGTTGAATTTTTATCTTTTTGTACTATAACGTAGATGTTTTCTTTTAGAAATCTCTTGTAGAAGATTTCTCTGAATTCAGGTTCATCTGTTGCTTTTTCTATTACTTTAGCTAAAGATATATTGTTGTTAATGATGTTTTTGTTGAATGTACTTTTTTTATTTTTATTGAATAGTGCCATTGTTGTAATAAGTTTGAAATCAAAGATAAATCAATAATATTGCTAGTGCAAAAGAATGTTTCTATTCAGATCTCTTTAATATGTTGGGGTTTGCTTTGTTAATTAAAGGTTTCCATAAGATTGTTATTTTGTAATTAATTAAAAATAATTACAAAAAACGTGTATAATATGAAATATTGTCTTATTTTAGTGATAGAAATTGTTTGAAAGAGGAAGTTTTATAAGAAGGTGTGTGAAAAGCACCTTCTTTTTCCTTAAAAATCTCATTTAGAGATTTTATGTCTGCATGTTTTTTGGTGTATTTATATGAAAAAAGTAGCTTGCCTTTTTTGTGCAAGCTACTTTTGATTTATGGTATTTCTATATTATTTGAAATACGAAAAGTTGTGATTCGCTTCTATCTTTAATAGGGTTTCGTAGATTAGTTTTATAGTGTTTTCTACATCTTCTCTATGTACCATTTCTACTGTTGTATGCATATATCTTAATGGCAGTGATATTAATGCTGAAGGGACACCTCCGTTGCTATATGCAAATGCATCTGTGTCGGTACCTGTAATTCTTGAAAGTGCGTTTCGTTGAAAAGGGATATTGTTTGCTTCTGCTGTATTGGTTATTAGTTCTCTTAATTCATTTTGTATTGCAGGGGCATATCCAATAACTGGTCCACTTCCTATTTTGTTTTCTCCTTCTATTTTAACTTCTATCATTGGAGTGGTTGAATCGTGACATACGTCTGTTACAATTGCAACATTTGGTTTGATTGTTTGAGTTATCATTTCTGCTCCTCTTAGTCCAACTTCTTCTTGGACTGAATTTGTTATATACAATCCAAAAGGTAGTGTTCTATTGTTTTCTTTTAACAATCGTGCTACTTCTGCAATCATAAACCCACCCATTCTGTTATCTAGGGCTCTACATACAAACTTATTGTTGTTTAATATGGTAAAGGTGTCGGGGTATGTTATTACGCATCCAACGTGTATGTCTAGTGCTAATACTTCTTCTTTAGTATTGCATCCACAGTCTATAAATATATTTTCTATTTTCGGGTATTCTTCTTTGTTTCGATTTCTTGTGTGAATGGCTGGCCACCCAAAAACTCCTTCTACTATACCTTTTTTAGTGTGTATGTTAACGCGCTTTGATGGTGCAATCATGTGGTCACTTCCTCCATTTCGAACGACATATATGAATCCGTCTTCTGAAATGTAGTTCACATACCAGGATATTTCATCAGCATGTCCTTCTATAACTACTTTATATGGTGCGTCAGGGTTTATAACTCCAACTGCTGTTCCGTAGTTGTCTGTAATAAATGTGTCCACAAAAGGCTCTAGGTATTTCATCCATAGTTTTTGGCCATTGGATTCATGTCCAGTAGGGGATGCATTGTTTAAATAAGTTTCTAAAAACTGAAGGGAACTTTCTTTTAAAATGGTATTTGTATTCATTTGTTGATTTTTTGCTAATTTACTTAAAACTATATATAAACTAAATTTAAATGGTTATTTTTGGCTCTAAATAGAGTATATGAAAAACGTGTTAATCTTCTTTTTTTGCAGTTTTACCTCCTTGTTATGTGCACAGGAGACACGTGTTCATGTACTTAATCAGGTTCTTGATACTATAAAGCAAAACGAAATAGAAGCTGATACTATTATTGATAATTACACTATTCCTGAGATTTATATCGGAATAGGTCATGAAGAGGAAAAATACAGAAGGGATATGGCTGTTTTGCGTGGAAGAATTTTACGTGTTTATCCTTATGCAAAAGCTACTGCGGAGAATTTAATGGTTATCAACAAGAATTTAGAAAAGTTAGAAACAAATAGAGAAAGACGAGTTTATATTAAGCGTTCACAATCTTATTTAGAAGGGGAGTTTAAGGAAAAACTTAAAAAGCTTTCTAGGAATGATGGAAAGATTCTTTTGAAATTAATACATCGTCAAACTGGTGAAACTACTTATGATTTAATTAAGGAGTTTAAAAGTGGTTGGACTGCTTTTTGGTCTAATAGTACTGCTAGAACTTTTAGTTTGAATTTGAAGTCTGAGTATCATCCTAGTACTAACTTGGAGGATTTTTATATTGAGACTCAGTTAAATTATCTTTTCTTCAATTATCGACTTCCTTATGCTTCTGCAACTCCACCTATTGATTTTAACTCTTTGAGAGTTCGATGGAAAAATCAGATTAAGGACGATCAGTTTTTCCCAATCGAGTTGCGTGATTAGTTTTTCCTTGTTGAAAAATAAACTATATTTGTCCTAATCTTAATTATATGGAACAATTCGTCGTATCAGCCCGTAAATATAGACCACAAACTTTTCAGGATGTGGTTGGACAACAGGCTATAACTAATACTCTCGTTAATGCTATTGAAAGTAATCACTTGGCGCAGGCTTTGTTGTTTACAGGACCGCGTGGAGTAGGTAAAACGACTTGTGCTCGTATTTTAGCTAGAAAAATTAATCAAGAGGGTTATGATGATCCAAATGAGGATTTTGCGTTTAACGTTTTTGAATTGGATGCTGCTTCGAATAACTCTGTTGATGATATTAGAAATCTTATAGATCAAGTTCGTATACCGCCACAAACTGGTAAGTATAAGGTGTACATTATTGACGAGGTTCACATGTTGTCTTCAGCTGCTTTTAATGCTTTTTTAAAGACTTTAGAAGAGCCACCGCGTCATGCTATTTTTATATTAGCAACTACTGAAAAGCATAAGATAATCCCTACTATTTTATCACGTTGTCAAATCTTTGATTTTAAACGCATAACTATTGCTGATGCTACAGATCATTTAGCGACTGTTGCTAATAGTCAAGGTGTGGCTTATGAGGAAGATGCTTTGCGTATTATTGCGCAAAAAGCCGATGGTGCAATGAGGGATGCTCTTTCGATTTTTGACCGTGTTGTTTCTTATTGTGGAAATAATCTTACGCGTCAAGCGGTTGCTGAAAATTTGAATGTATTAGATTTTGAATACTATATTAGAATTACTGATTTGATTTTAAAGAATGATATTCCTCAATTGCTTTTAGCTTTTGATGATATTTTATCGAAAGGGTTTGATGGACATCATTTTGTTGCTGGACTGGCTTCTCATTTCAGAGATTTGATGGTTTGTAAAACTCCTGAAACTATATCTTTATTGGATATCGGTGATCATGGAAAGGCACTTTTTGAGCAACAGTCTCAAAGAACTTCTATGGCTTTTTTACTTCAAGGTATTGAAGTGGCTAATGATTCTGATTTGAAATATAAGACAAGTCAAAATCAACGCTTGTTGGTAGAGCTATGCTTAATGCAATTGGCTTCTATTACATTTGAAGCTGAAAAAAAAAAGCTAAATCCTATATAATACCCCCTCAAATTTTAAGAGAGTTAATTCAGGGTTTTTCTCTTGATAAACCTCAGATTACTGAGAATACTGATGTTAATAAGCCTGAAATAACGGAGATAAATAAAGAGGAGACGGCTTCTACTTATAAAGAGGAGATTGCAAAAGAGGTTCAGAAGATTGAAGAACCTATTAGTAATCAAGCGTTAGGAAAGAGGGTTTCTGCTTTATCTTTGTCGAGTATCCGTGCAAAAAAAGATTTACAAGCTTCTATACAAAAGAAGGTTGTAAATTTAGATGACTTACCTAAAGAACCTTTTACGGAAGAGGCTTTGATGAAAGAGTGGAAAATTTATGGCGAACGTCTTAGTAGTTCTGGTTTAATGTTAATGTGTTCTTTAATGGGTATGGTTGAGCCTAAAGTTCACGAGAGTAAAGTGCATATTGAATTACCGAATGAAGGGTCTAAGCTTAGCTTTGATGAGAATAAATATGATTTAGTAAATTATCTTAGAAAAAAGCTAGATAATTACGATATTGAGGTACTGATTCAAGTTAATGAAGAGATTACGATTAAACAGACTTTTGATCCTAGAGAGAAATTAAAGCATTTGAATGAGCTGAATCCAAATTTGGAATTGCTTTGTAGAACATTTGCTTTAGAATTAAAACATTAAGAGAAATAAAATGATAACAATAGGTGTTGATAATAAATTAGAGATAGCTCGTAGTACGAGTATTGGACTTTATTTAACGGATGGTGAGAATGATATCTTATTGCCTAATAAGTATGTTCCTGAGCATTATGAAATTGGAGATGAGATAACTGTCTTTGTTTATTTGGATCACGAAGAACGTCCTATTTCTACAACTTTGGAACCTTATATATATTTAAATGAGTTTTCTTTGTTGAAGGTGAATTATATTAATGAGTTTGGTGCTTTTTTAGATATGGGATTAGAAAAAGATCTTTTCGTTCCATTTAAAGAACAGGCTCGTCCAATGACTCAAGGTGGTTGGTATTTAATTTATATGTATTTGGATGAGAAGACCAATAGATTGGTTGGGTCTAGTAGATTAAATCAATTTTTGAACAATGATGAATTAACTGTTGAGGAAGGAGAGGAAGTTGATTTAGTGGTTTCTCATATTACGGATATGGGGATTAATGTGATTATTAATGAGAAACACAAAGGACTTATTTATAAGAATGAACTTTTTGAAGAATTGAGAACTGGTGATAGAATCATCGGGTACATTAAAAAGATTCGAGAAGGTAATAAAATTGACGTTGCACGTACAAAAATTGGTTTTGATGGAGTGTTAAGTAGTGCAGAAATAATTTTAGAAGAATTAGGGAAAAATAACGGTTTTTTAGGGTTGAGTGATGCTAGTCATCCTGAAGATATAAAAACAGTTTTGAATATGAGTAAGAAAACTTTTAAGAAAGCTATTGGTACTTTATATAAGGAGAAACAAATAGATATTAAGGATAATGGTATTTACTTAGTTGAATAGTTTATTAAAGCATATAAAACACAAAACCCTTTGAATTTCAAAGGGTTTTGTGTTTTAAGTATTTTATTATTCGACTCTTTTTTCTACATATTCTGAATTCATAATTCTTAATATTCCCATATAATCCATTTGAAAGGGGATTAAATCTCCTACTTTTATCTTTTTCGGGTTATCTGCTAAATCAATTACAATCATGTCTGAGCTTGCACCAACAAGACTCATGCCGGAGTCGACAGGTGTAATGTGTTCTAAATCAATATCAAGTAGGCCTAAGTCTATAATTGCTCTATAATTGGTGCTTCCTACCCATTCTGGATTTAGAGTTGTTTTCTCTCCATTCATGTTCAAGCCTAATTCGCCTTCGGGCATCATGGGTTTTTCTGTTAGCTCAATTACTTCTGCATAAAGTTTAAATACATTTTGGTTCATATTTGGATATCGAGTATTTTCATAAGCATTTGTGCCTAAGAATAATGTCTCTCCAATTCGAAAATGATTTATAGTTTTAGGTATAGTGTTGTCTAATATAAGCGGAATTGTTACTGAGGCTCCTCCTGAGATGTACTGGATTTTTCGATTGAATTTCATTTCAATCAGTTCTTTGTAGAGGGAAAGTTGTCTTAGTTTGTCGCTGTTGGGCAATACTCCATACATACATGTTAAGTTGGTTCCTAGTCCAATGATTTTAATATTCGGTAATTGAAACACACTTTCGTAGAACATTATAAGGTCTTCTCGTAGAACACCTTCTCTTAATTCTCCTAATTCAACCATTATGACAATTTGGTGTGTTTTATTTTGTCTATTGGCTTCTTTAGACAGCATTTTAATAGTTTCTAATTCGGTATTAAAACTAATATCTGCATAGGTTACTATTTTTGAAATGCTTCTTTTTGGTGGTGGTTTAATATAGACGGTTTCTACATCTGGATTTAATTTTTTAATCGTCTTTAAATTAGAAGCTCTTGAATCGCATATTTGTTTTGGATTAAGGTTAAGTAATTCTTTTAAAAACAATTCATTTCCACATAGTAGTTTGGCTACCACGGCCCATTCGATGTTTTTGTTATCAAACAGTTTTTGAAGGTGATTGAAATTCTCTTTGAGTTCTTGACGATTTAAGGTTATAAATGCCATATCTATTTGGTTAAGCGCATTTCTAAATACTTGTTTTCAAATCCAAGTTTTTCATAGAGTATTTTTGCTGGATTTTGTGGTTCGACATGTAGTGCGATAGAACCTTTGGTTTCTTGGATTGCTTCTTGCATTAGTTTTCTACCAATTCCTTTTCCTCTTTGATTAGAATCTGTGGCAATATAAACTAAAATGTGTTCTGGTATAAATTGTTCCATCAGGGTGTCTAAGATCACGGTTATCCCAAGGATTTTGCTTGTTTCGCTTTTCGCTATTAGAATAAAACCACCAGGTTTATTGTCTTTGGCTAGCGCATAGTTTAATGCTTTTTCGATGTCTTCTTTCTTATCTCCATATTCTTCCAGATTTGTATGGAGAAAGGTGACATAGGATTCTAATTCGGTTTTACTTGGTTGTTCTTGGATTGATTTTTTTTCTATAGTAATCATATTAAAAAATTTCAAGCCACTTACGCGTTAAAATAACCTTCAAAAACTTTGAATTGTTTTGTTGTTTTAGGGTACGAGATAGAATACAAAAGTACCCAACAAAGGAAAAAAGGGACAAGCTAATGCTATACGTAAGCAAGCTTATTAGTAGATATTTGACTACAAAGGTATGAAAAAAATAATTAAAGCTTTAAAAATGAGAATTATATATGCTATAATGCTAATTGGTTACATTATTTATATGTTTGTTACTGTTTTGTTTTTTGGTTGTGCCTGCGTGAGGTACAGTATCTTAGGGTGCGGTATTGTGAATTGCAATTAGAGTTAAATTCTTAGATTTGTAATTAATGTAATTATAAAAAATGAATATTAGAGAATATCAGGTTAATGACGAAAGCATTTTATTAGATGTATTGAGTTTATTGATTCCTGAGTATTTTGCGAAAAGCGAATTACTTGACTTTAAAGCGTATCTCCAGAATGAGTTAGAGTATTACTATGTTGTAGAAATAGAGGATAAGATTGTTGGTGCTGGTGGCTTTAATGTTTTAGAGGAGAGGAATGTTGTTAGGATAAGTTGGGATTTTGTTCATACTGATTTTCGGGGATATGGTATTGGAAATCGATTAATTAGTTTTCGTTTAAATTTGATTAAAGAATTGCTTCCTAATTTCAAAGTAGAGGTAAGGACTTCTCAGATGGCTTATTTGTTTTATCAGAAACATGGATTTAAACTAAAAGAGGTAATTGTTAATTATTGGGCAGAGGGTTTTGATTTATATGCAATGGAGTTGGTTTAATTTTAAAAAAGAAGGATAGTGATTTAATCGCTATCCTTCTTTTTGGGTTACATATCTTTCCTAAAGGTTTTTCTTCTTTTATGTATTATGGGATTGAATTGCTTCCAAAGTTGTTGAATTTTATTGTTTTCTAGAAGTAAAGGGTTAGTTTCAATGTGTTTTACACCTTTTTTCATGAAATTATGGTAAATCTCTTTAAACATCAATGCGTTAACTCCTTTATTTTGATAATCAGGATCTATTCCTATTAGATAGAATTCAGCTCTATCGTTCTTTTTCATTGCACCTAATAAATGAAGGAATCCGAAAGGAAACATTTTTCCGTTTGCTTTTTGAAATGCTTTTGAAAAGGAAGGCATTGTTATAGAAAATGCTATCATTTTATTGTTCTTATCCATGACGCAAGAAATGTAGTCTGGATGTATGAAGGCTAGATATTGCTTTTTATAATGTTCTATTTGAAATTGTTGTATAGGTACAAAACTTTGTAAATCTGCATAGGTTTTATTTAAAAGAGCAAACATTTCATCTACATAAGGTACTAATTGCTTAATAGTTTTAAACTTTAGTAACTTTACTTCGTATCGTTGCGAAATTAATTCAGCCATTACGTTGATTTTTCTAGGATTGAAAGCAGTAATATCTAATTTATATTCCATCCATTCCGCTTCTGTTTTGAAGTTTAGCTTTTCTAAATGTTGAGGGTAGTATGGGTGATTGTATAGACCTATCATGGTAGCGATTTGATCAAAGCCTTCAGTTAGCATTCCTGCCTTATCCATATTAGAGAACCCCATAGGGCCTTCTATATAAACGAGGTCATGTTTTATGGCTAGTTCTTCTGCTTTACGAATTAATGCTTTCGTAACTTCAATATCGTCAATCATCTCTAGCCAACCGAATCTAACTTTTGGTTTGTTTAATTCTTTGACTTCTGTCCAGTTGATACAAACAGCAATTCTACCTACAAGTTTGTTTTGTTTGTATGCGAGATAGAAATGTACATCAACGCTTTTGAAAATGTCGTTGGATAAATTAAAGCTCTTTAATTCATCTTTAATGATTGGAGGAACCCAATATGGGCTCTTAGAGTATAATGAAAAAGGAAATTTTACAAAATCTTTTAACTCTTGTTCGGTTTTTGCTTCTCTGATCTCTATCATAATATTAAAGTTCTACTGGAACATGATTTTTTTCAAAACGCCATGATAGACCTAACTGTCCAAAGTAAGACTGGTGTTTTTCTCTGTAATTGTGTCCTCCGGCTATATCTAATTGTAGGTTTTTGTGTAAAAGTGTAGTGATTCCTAATCGGGTATTGATGTCTGTATAAAAATCATTTTTATAGCCTTGGTTTTCTATGAATGTAGACCATTTGTTATTAAACCCATGAGTTAGGGTTATTACATATCCAAAACCTCTATATTCATTCGAGCTTAATCTGTCACTCATTATATTTGTAATTAGTGCCCATTTTTCGCTAAAGTGCTGCTGTGCGATTAAAACTACCTTTGGGCTGATCTCGGGTTCTTCTTCGGCAAAGAACTTCTTAGAAGTCTTTAAACTGGCTCCTGCATATATTGACACTGCTGGGATAAGTCTGCGCCATTTGAATCTGTTGTTTGCTTTCCAACTGTATACATTTATTTTTTCTTCATAATTTTTGAAAGGGTCATAGATTAAATATTTGGCACCAAATGAGAGGTTGGATAGATCTCCGTAAGAGGCTAGAGGGATGTCTTTTTTATATTGATGTTGTGTATATTCTAAATCTACCATAAGTTCAATGGTTTCTAGAAATGCGCCGTATCTAAATTGGAGTTCTCCTCCATATTGTTCTTTTGTTTTATCGTCAATGGGTTTAGATTTGTAAAATAGACCGCTTTCTATTTGCGTAATGTTCTTTCCTACTGCAAATGCTCCGATAGATTTACTTGGTCTATTAGAATTGATTTCTGTGGTGTATTGCGCATGGGATTTAATGGGATTTAACCAAACTATACATAGAGTAATTAAAAGGTGTCGTGACTTGTTTAAAAACATTATTTTATTCTTTTAATAGTTATGATTTCATTGTGATTCTGAAGTTTTGGTAATTGACGTAAACTAAAAATATTAGGGTCGTATAGTTTCAAATACTCTTGGTTTCTTTCTAAGTGTTCATTTGTTAAACATATAGTGTTGAATAATATAAAGCCATTTATTGATAGCATTGATTTAAGATTATTAACAAAGTATTTTTCGAATAAAAAAGATGGCATTGTAACATCTTGGAATAAATCAAGGACTATAAGATCGAACTTTTTATTGTGGTTTTTTAATACGTATTCAAAGGCATCTCCTTCAATTATTTCATGGTTTTTAAATCGGTCAATGTCAAAGTATTTTTTTGCTGTATATAGTACAGCAGGATCTAACTCTACACTGACAATATGGTTCTGATAGTCAATTTCAGTTCTTAAGGTATGTAAAATGCTTCCTGCACCTAGTCCAAGAATTAATACAGAATCCATGTTTTTGATTTTTTTGAAACCAATGTATTGAAGTCCTTTTTTTAGAATTTTCTCCAAATTACCGTAAGAGTAATTGGTGTTTGGAGTGTCAAGAACTAATTTGCCGTTGTTCCAGGTCACTTCTAGTTGGGAATTGACATTTGAAGTAATTCTCTTATAGGGTACTGGAATTAGGTAGCTAAGTAGTTTAGAAATCATAATTTCGGGGTTGTGTTTAACAAATATAGCTGTATTTTCGCTTTTTAAAAATCACATATGAAGAAAAAAGTATATCAATTTATATTTCAAACTATTATGGGATGGCGTATTGATGGTAAAATCGATGCGAATCTGAGAAAGTGTGTAATTATAGTAGTACCTCATACTAGCTGGCATGATTTCTATGTTGGGGTTTTTACGCGTGGTATACTGCAACAACAGATGAACTTTGTTGCTAAGAAAGAGTTGTTTGTTTTTCCTTTTGGATTATATTTTAAATGGATGGGTGGGCAACCTCTAAATAGGGTTAAGAATGAAGGAAAGGTAGAGGCTATTGCTCGTATTTTTTCGGAGCAAGAAGAATTTCGTTTGGCTATTGCTCCTGAAGGAACTCGAGGGAAAGTTGATGAATGGAAGACTGGATTTTATTTTATAGCTAAGGAGGCTGGAGTTCCTATTGTCCCTGTTGCTTTTGATTATAAAAATAAAGTGGTTAAAATTTTTAGGCCATATATGCCTACAGATGATATGGAAGTTGATTTCTCATATCTATATAGTCTTTATAAAGATGTTGAAGGTAGGGTGTCTGAAAATAGTTTTAACGAGTAGGGTTGAAGTTTTTAAAAGTTCCATTTTTATAAAAGACTACAATTTGTTCTATAGGATTAGCATGGTCAGATGTTAGGTTTGGTTGTGAGGTTTCTTTTTCTTTTATTTCTTCAGTTGCTGGAATGCTTTGGTTACATTGATCGAACTCTGTTTTTTGTAGTTCAAATGTTTCTGTTATTTCTCCTTGTTTTTTCTCTGTAATATTCTTGATTTCTTCATCGCATAGAAAGGGTTTTTCCCCTTTCAAAAGCCAATATAAATTGACCTCTGGAAAGCGCTCATGGATCTTCATTATAAGATCTAAGCTTGGTTTGTTTCTACCTGATAGTAGGTGGGAAAGACTTGATCGTTGGACACCTATAGTGTCTGAGAAACTTGATGCTGTTTGTTCAAAATGATCAAGTAATCGAGTAAGTCTGTTTACAAAGTCTTCCATGTATAAATAAAATATAGTTGTTTACAAATGTAATTAAAATGTTTTACATAGAGTGGTAGTGTATTTAATATTTAGATATATATTATAGCTAATGTTTATATGATGACTGTTATGAAGTTGGTTATCAATTTTATATGCTATATTTTATTTAGTAACATATGAAAGTGTGGTATTAGTTTTAGAATTGTTTACTTTTGTGAATTACAATTGTAAACAGATGTAATTAGCAATGGGTTTACAGATGTAATTAGAGAGTTGTTTACATTTGTGCTTGTATAAAATAGCATGTTATTTATGGATATAGATATAGTAGAATATAAATATGAAGGGGTTAGTGGTAGGTATGTTACCACTGTAGATTTAGAGAGATTTTATTTAGGGTTAAGTGATTTATTTGAGATTTGTGTTGAAGGGAGGTCGGTAGAGAATAGAGATGTAAAATCAGTTCGAGTTGGTTCTGGTGATAAGAAGATTTTTATGTGGTCCCAGATGCATGGAAATGAATCAACCACTACGAAGGCTGTTTTAGATTTGTTGTTGTTTTTAGATTCAGGAAACGAGATGGCTAATTCTTTTTTGAATGCGTTCACATTGTTAATAATTCCGATTGTGAATCCAGATGGAGCATTTGCTTATACAAGAGTTAATGCAAATGGAGTGGATTTAAATAGAGATGCTGTTGATTTATCTCAGCCGGAGAGTAAGATATTGAGAAGGGTGTTTGATGAATTTTGTCCTGATTTCGCTTTTAATTTGCATGATCAAAGAACTATTTTTGGTGTAGGAGATAAAGAGTGTGCAGCTTCTCTTTCTTTTTTATCTCCTTCTTTCGATATGGATAGAAGTGTAAATGTAACAAGGGAGAGGGCAATGAAGTTGATAGTTGGTATATATGATGCTTTAAGAAATCATTTGCCAAATGGAATGGCTCGTTTTGACGACGGTTTTAACCTTAACTGTGTAGGGGATTATTTTCAGTATAGAGGTGTTCCTACAATATTGTTTGAAGCGGGTCATTATAAAGGTGATTATTTAAGAGAAACTGTTAGAGGGTTTGTTTTTCGTGCTTTGATTTCAGCGTTGTCGGAATTAGAAGCTGATCGTTATATTGACAATATAGTAGATAAGTATTTTTTATTACCTGAAAATAATAAAAGTTATGTTGATGTGATTTTAAGAAAGGTTTTAGAACCTTTTAGCGGTGTTTTTTGGAGTGTCTCATTACAGTATGAGGAGGTATTGTTTAACGATCGCATTTTATTTTTGCCGATTATAACGGAAATTTCTAAAAAAGAGAGTAAATTTGCACACGTTTGCGTAAATACTGAATTAAAGTTTATTGTACAGGTTAGCGATTTAAATAGATTAATCGGGGAAAAAGCCTTCGAAATTATTGATTTTGGAAGTATAACTGTTAATGATTTGCTAAAAAAACAATAAGTTCTTACTATTTTACAAAAACAATGGATTATTTGTAGTATTTTTGTTGTTCAAATTAGAATTAGGTAAATAGTTGATTTATGAGTAAGTTTCGTTTAGATGAGATTGATCATCAAATTTTAGATATGTTGATCGACAATACAAGGGTTCCGTTTACGGATATAGCTAAGAAGCTATTGATTTCTGCTGGGACTGTTCACGTTCGAGTGAAAAAAATGGAAGATGCTGGGATTATTCAAGGGTCGTCTTTAACTTTAGATTATGAGAAGTTAGGATATGCTTTTATAGCCTATATCGGAATTTTCTTACATAATACTTCACAAACTAAATTTGTGTTGGAAAGAATTAATGAGATACCTTTTGTTACTGTAGCTCACGTTACAACTGGAAAGTTTAATATTTTCTGTAAGATTCGTGCAAAAAATACGAGACATGCAAAAGAAGTTATCTATATGATTGATGATATTGAGGGTGTTTATAGAACCGAATCAATGATTTCTTTGGAAGAAAGTATCAATGATAAAAAACGCTTAATGCATACAATTTTTAAAGAACTATAATTTTTTTAAAATTGTATTATTGTTATAAAAAAAACTGCCTATCGGCGGTTTTTTTTATATATGTATTTTTGTAATTTATGGATTCATTAACTCAAATTGTTTTAGGTGCTGCTATTGGTAATGCGGTTGCTGGTAGAAAGTTGAAAAATAAGGCTCTTTTCTATGGGGCTATTGCTGGAACTATTCCTGATTTAGATATAGTGGTCGGAATGTTCGTGGACCCTATTACCGCTGTTGAGATTCATAGAGGGATGAGTCATTCTGTTTTCTTTGCTTTTTTTCTTGCTTTGTTGTTGGGATTTTTGGTTATTAAAATCGAAAGAAAGTCGGGACTCACTTTTAAAGAAGGGTTTTGGTTGTTTTTTCTTGGTCTGTTTACACATGCTTTGTTGGATATGTTTACCACTTGGGGTACCCGCATTTTATGGCCTATTTATTCATATCCTTTTGCTTTTAAGTCAATTTTTGTAATTGATCCTCTTTATACAGTTCCTTTTTTGGTTTGTCTTATTATGTCAATGAGGCAGAATGATAATGCTGATAAGCGAATGTTTTGGAATAATTTGGGATTATTGATTAGTTCTGGGTATTTAATGTTGACTCTAGTGCTTAAAGGAGTGGCTTACCATCAATTTGAAAAAGAGTTGAATCGGACATCGGTTGTTTATAATTCTATCTCTGTTAAACCTTCGGCTATGAATACGATTTTGTGGAATGCTATTGTAGATGTTCCTGATTCTTATTTGCTTGGTGATTATTCTTTTTTTGATAGTTCTGATATAGTGTTTGAGGCTTTTCCTAAGAATCATTATTTACTTGGTTCTTTGATGGAGGAGGAATTGGTTCAAAGGTTGGTCGTTTTGTCTGAAGGATGGTATATAGTTTCTGAAAAGGAAGGTGAATTGTATTTTAATGATTTGCGTTTTGGATTGCTGAAAAAAGATGTTGATGATATTCAATTTGCTTTTAGTTATCGTTTGTTTAGAGATAATAATGGGGTTCTACATGCGGAGGAGGTTTTTAAGGAGCGAAAAGACGGTGTGAGATTGTTGAAAGACTTATGGATTCGCTTACAAGGGAGATAATTTGTATATTGGGAGCTTAATTTAGTGTCTATGAAAAGCTATTGGGGTGTTTTTGTTGTATTGAGTGTTTTTTTTCTTGGTTGTAAGCAAGAGATTGAAAATAAAGCTTTGGAGTATGTTGTTGATATACATCTTGAAAACTCCGAGATTTTCTTTGATACAGAATTACATCATGTTAGTGGTTTGGACAGTATCTCTTTTAAAATAAGTAAAAGTATAAAAGATATAAAGGTATCTGGGTTGAATGTGGAAAGTATGAAACTCGATAGTCTAGATGAGTACCAAAATCTTATAACACTTTCTTTAAATGGTAAAGAAAAATCTCAAGGAGTTATTCGTTTTACATATGCTATAGATTTAGAAAAAGCATTGGTAGAAACCACGGGGGGAATAGGTGTCTTGTTGCAAGGTGTGGCGCTTATACCAGTGGTGAAATCTGAGATATTCACTCCGCCTACTTATATTTTTAAAATAGAGAATGAAAGTAAATATCATTTGTTCTCGAATTTTACCGATGGGGTTAAGGCTACTACCCATAAAGTGGTTTTGAATATTACAGAAAAACCGTTTGATGTTTATAAAGGGCTTAATAGTACTATTTTAACGCTTAATAAGGATTCTGTGTTCGTTAAATCAATAGATACTGCGTTAACTAGTGTTGTGAGTTATTACAGCAGTGTATTTGATGAGGATATTCCGACTTTTACCATTTTGGTAAATGATTTTGGAAACCATTCGTTTTATAGCTCTCCGGGGTTTGTTAATCTATACTATTACAATGAAAGAGGAGTTGATAACAAAGATGTAGATTATGAGTATTTATACAGCACATTGTATCATGAGGTAGCACACAAATGGTTTTCTATGACGAATGTTTATAATGGTTCTCCAAGTGCATTTATAGACGAGGGTTTTGCAGATTATTTGACTGTAATGTATGCTCGAAAAGAGTATGGAGAGGCTTATTTTGAACAAATTATGGATCGTTATAAGGAATATGCAAATGGTGCAGTAAGTATTATGAGTGTAAACGATGAGATAGAGTTTGATGAACGTGCAAAAAGCTTATATGGCAAAGGAATGTTGTTTTGTTATGAATTGGAATTGCACTTAGGTAGAGAGGCGTTTGTTGATTTTTTGAAATTACTCGTTCGTGAGAGGCCAGTAAATATTGAAGCTTTGATGGTATTAATAAATGAAAACTACGATAAACGGATTTATGATTTGGCATGGAGTTTATTGAATAATTAATGTTATGGTTATTAGGTAATTGTTCTTTTTTTTCTCACTTCTCGGTATAAGCAGAAGTTAATCTGGAATAGATATTTTATATTTGAGGCGTATATAAAACAATTGCCATGAAAGTATTAATTTCTCCAGCGAAAAGTCTTGATTATACTTCGACTGTACCTGTGACTGAAGTTACAAAGCCATTATTTATCAAGGAAGCAAAAACGATTAATAGGGTTTTAAAGGAATTGTCTCCTTTGGAATTATCTTCTTTAATGAAAATATCATCGAATTTATCTGAATTAAATTGGAAGCGCAATCAAGATAGAAAGTTTGCAGATTCGATCGATGTTTCTAATTTACGACAAGCGGTATATGCTTTTAATGGTGATGTTTACGCTGGTTTGGATGTGTATACATTATCTGAAAATAAAGTACGTGTATTGCAAGATAAGTTGCGTATTCTTTCTGGTTTGTATGGTTTGCTAAAGCCTTTAGATGCTATTGAGCCTTATCGATTGGAAATGGGGACTAAAATCAAAATTGGAAGTTCTGAAAATTTATACGAATTTTGGAAATCAATTATTGTAAAGGCGCTTAATAAAGAGATGAAGGAAGGGGAGTTGTTGGTGAACTTAGCGAGTAATGAATATTTTTCTGCAGTAGATAAAAAAACTTTGAAAGGTGTTTTAGTGACTCCAGAATTTAAAGAGTTACGTAATGGAAAGCTCAAGACAATTAGTTTTTTTGCTAAAAAAGCTAGAGGAATGATGGTGCGATTTATAATTGACAATGATATCGAAACACTCGAAGGATTAAAGGATTTTAATTTAGAAGGGTATACATTTAGTGAAGTGGATTCGAAAAAGAATAATTTGATTTTTACTAGATAAAATAATTACAATTAACTATACTGAAAATAACAATAAAATGGAAGAGTTTCATTACATAAGTTCCGAGGTTTTTACAATTTCAAAGCTTCAGGAGATTATAGTAGAAAATAAAAAAATACAACTTTCTGAGGAAGCGAGTGCGAATATTGAAAAATGTCGCGAGTATTTAGATAAGAAAATGGCTTCTCAAGAGACGCCAATTTATGGGATTAATACAGGTTTTGGGTCTTTATGTGATGTAAAGATATCAAATGAAAATCTTTCAAAACTGCAAGAGAACCTAATGAAGTCTCATGCTTGTGGTACTGGTGAATTAGTGCCTGAGGAAATCGTAAAAATAATGTTGTTGTTAAAAGTGCAATCGTTGAGTTATGGAAATTCAGGGGTTCAACTTGAAACGGTTCAGCGTTTGATGGATTTCTTTAATCACGACGTGCTACCTGTTGTTTATAATCAAGGGTCTTTGGGGGCTTCTGGGGATTTGTCTCCTTTAGCGCATTTGACACTGCCTTTGATAGGTGAAGGAGAAGTTTTTTATGAAGGTTTTAGACAGCCAGCATCAAAGGTTTTAGATAAGATGGGGTGGAAGGTAATTTCACTGAAATCAAAAGAAGGATTAGCATTGTTAAATGGGACTCAATTTATGAGTGCGTACGGATGTTATATCATGTTGAAAGCAAAAAAATATTCTTATTTAGCAGACCTTATTGGAGCTGTTTCATTAGAAGCTTTTGATGGGAGAATTGAGCCTTTTAACGAATTAATTCATTTAGTTCGTCCTCATAAAGGACAAATCAGAACAGCGGAGTTTTTTACAGAAGTTTTAGAGGGAAGTGAGTTGATTTCTAGAACAAAGGCCCATGTTCAGGATCCTTACTCTTTCCGTTGTATTCCTCAAGTTCACGGGGCTTCTAAGGATGCTATTGATTATGTGGATAAGGTTTTTAAAACAGAAATAAATTCAGTTACAGATAATCCTAACGTTTTTCATAATGAGGATATAATTGTTTCTGGTGGAAATTTTCATGGACAACCGTTGGCGTTAGCTCTTGACTTTTTAGGTATTGCTTTGGCTGAATTAGGAAGTATATCTGAGCGTAGAACGTATCAGTTAATTTCAGGATTAAGAGGTTTACCACCATTTTTAGTTAAGGATCCGGGTTTGAATTCAGGTTTTATGATTCCTCAATATACTGCTGCTAGTATTGTGAGTCAAAATAAGCAATTAGCTACACCTTCGAGTGTGGATAGTATTGTTTCTAGTAATGGACAGGAAGACCACGTGAGTATGGGGGCTAACGGGGCTACTAAAACATTGCGAATTATTGATAATTTGGAGCGAATCTTAGCTATTGAATTGATGAATGCAGCTCAAGCGCTTGAGTTTAGAAGACCTGCGAAATCTAGTGAATTTATAGAAAGTTTTGTAAAGTCATATAGAGAAGAAGTTTCTTTTGTTGAGACCGACCGAGTTATGCACTATGATATCATGAAAACTATTGGTTTTTTAGATTCTTTTCAAATTGATTTAGAGAATTAAATAAAAAAAAACACTTGTTTTAAAGATAAAACCACACTTAACAGTATTTTAAGTGTGGTTTTTTTTATATATATCATATATTTGTTTAGAACTAAAAAACACTTCATTGGCTACTTTAAATAAGCTTAAGATTTTTAATGATCCTATTTATGGATTTATTTCTGTGCCCAATTCGCTTTTATACGACTTGATTGAACATCCCTATTTTCAGCGTTTAAGACGCATATCTCAAATGGGGGTGTCATATTTAGTGTATCCAGGTGCACATCATACACGTTTTCATCATGCTTTGGGTGCTATGCATATGATGCAAAAAGCAGTACAAGTATTAAGGTTTAAAAATGTTGAAATTTCCGATGAGGAAGAAAATGCTTTATATGTAGCTATATTGCTTCATGATATCGGTCATGGACCGTATTCTCATGCAATGGAACGATCTATTGTCGAAGGGGTTCATCATGAGGAAATTTCATTGTTTTTTATGAATCGATTAAATGAAGAGTTTGAGGGAAAATTATCATTAGCTATTAAAATATTTAAAGGGGAATATCATAGGAAATTCATGTTACAGTTGATTTCAAGTCAATTAGATATGGATAGAATGGATTATTTGAAACGAGATAGTTTTTATAGTGGAGTTGCGGAAGGAAATATAAATTCTGAGCGACTCATACAGATGATTAACGTAGAAAATGACGTTTTAGTTGTAGAAGAAAAGGGGGTTTATTCGGTAGAGATGTTTATTGTAGCGCGCCGTTTAATGTATTGGCAAGCTTATTTGCATAAAACAAGTGTTTGTGCAGAATTGATTATGATGAGGGTGTTAAAGAGGGCGAAAGAGCTTGCAAACAGGGGTGTGGAATTATGGGGTAGTGCACCTTTGTTGTTTTTTTTGAAAAATGTAATTAATGAAGCAGAATTTGATCAAAAGGCATTAGATTTTTTTGCGCTATTAGATGATTCTGATATAATTGGTGCATTAAAAAGTTGGCAATTCCATGATGACTTTGTGTTGTCAGAATTAAGTAAGATGATCATTAATAGGGAACTTTTGAAAATTGAGTTTATTGTTGAGAAAAATTCAAAAGACCGTTTAAATGAAATGCGTCATAAGATTTTAGAGAAATATCCGATTTCAAAGGAAGAAGCGAAGTATTTTGTATTTCAAGGAAAAGTGAGAAATCAAGCATATACAAAATCGGAAGAACCAATTAGAATACTGAAAAAAAACCGGGAGGTTGTTGATGTTTTAGAAGCTTCAGATCAGTTAAATCTTAAAGCATTGTCAAAACCGGTCACAAAGTACTTTGTTTGTTATCCAAAATACGTATTTGAAAGTTAAGTTTCAATTATATTTTATATTTTTGCGCTAATGAAAATAACAGCAGAACAAATAGCGGGTTTATTAGAGGGGGAAGTAGTTGGTGATGCAACAGTTGAAGTCAGTCAATTAGCAAAAATTGAAGAAGGAGTTCCTGGGACACTATCTTTCTTGTCTAATCCGAAGTATAATAATTATATCTATTCTACACAAGCTTCGATAGTAATCGTTAATAATAGCTTTGTGCCAGAACATCGTATCAATGCAACTCTAATTAAAGTAGAGGATGCTTATAAATCTTTTTCTAAACTTTTAGAGTATTATAATCAGGTAAAGCTTATGAAATCAGGAATAGAGCAGCCAAGTGTTATTTCTGAAGGAGTAACTTATGGAGAGGATCTTTATCTTGGAAGTTTTAGTTATATTGGTAAGAATTCTAGATTAGGAAATAATGTAAAGATTTACCCTAATTCTTTTATTGGTGATAATGTTGTTATTGGGGATAATACAGTTCTATTTGCTGGGGCTAGAGTATATTCAGAAACAATTATTGGTAATAATTGTACGATACATTCGGGAACTATTATAGGATCTGATGGATTTGGTTTTGCTCCAGGAGAAGATGGTAGTTTTACTAAAATACCACAAATAGGGAATGTTGTTATTGAGGATGATGTTGAAATTGGTGCAGGTACAACGGTAGATAGAGCTACATTAGGTTCAACAAGAATTCGAAAAGGAGTCAAATTGGATAATCAGATCCAGATTGCTCATAATGTAGAAATCGGAGAACATACTGTGATTGCATCTCAAACAGGTGTTGCAGGTTCAACTAAGATTGGTAGATATTGTATGATAGGTGGACAAGTTGGAATAGTTGGACATATCACGATTGGTGATAATGTGAAAATTCAGGCTCAATCGGGTGTTTCTAAAAGTTTAGAAAACAATGAGACTGTTCAAGGGTCACCGTCATTAAATCAATCAGATTTTTTAAAGTCGTATATACATTTTAGAAATTTCCCTAAAATAGTGCACGATATAGAAGAGATTAAAAAGAGTATTAAGTAGTACATTTATTACAATAGAAAGAAAAATACATAGAATTATGGTTAAGCAGAAAACCATCCTAAATGAGGTATCTCTAGAAGGTGTAGGATTACATACAGGTCAACAAGTAAAGATGACTTTAAAGCCAGCTCCAATTAATAATGGATTTTCATTTGTTCGAGTAGATTTAGAAGGAAGTCCTGTTATTGAGGCAGATGCGACTTATGTGGTAAATACGCAACGAGGAACTAATCTAGAGAAAAAAGGTGTAAAAGTTCAGACAACGGAACATGTTTTAGCAGCTTTAGTAGGATGTGATTTAGATAATGTAATTATCGAGTTAAACGCATCAGAACCACCGATAATGGATGGTTCGTCAAAGTTTTTTGTTGAGGCTGTTGAAAAGGCAGGAGTTGTAGAGCAAGATGCTGAAAGACAAGAATACATTGTTAAAGAAGTGATCTCGTATACTGACGAAAAAACGGGTAGTGAAATAATTTTGATGCCTTCTGATAGTTATCAAGTGACTACTATGGTTGATTTTGGTACTAAAGTTTTAGGTACTCAAAACGCTACTCTGAAGTCATTGTCTGATTTTAAAGAAGAAATATCAGATGCTAGGACGTTTAGCTTTTTACATGAGTTAGAAACATTGCTTGATCATGGTTTGATTAAGGGAGGGGATTTAAACAATGCCATAGTATATGTTGATAAAGAAATATCAGCAAATACAATGGAAAAGTTAAAGGTTGCTTTCGAAAAAGATGATATCAATGTAACTCCAAACGGAATTTTAGATAATTTAGTTCTCAATCACCCTAATGAAGCAGCTCGTCATAAGTTACTTGATGTGATTGGAGACTTAGCATTAGTTGGGATTAGAATTAGAGGAAAAGTTATTGCGAATAAACCTGGGCATTTGGTAAATACTCAATTTGCAAAGAAACTTTCTAAGATTATTGCAAACGAACAGAAAAACACCATTCCTGAGTATAATATTAATCAAGAACCTTTGATGGATATTAATCAGATTATGGCAATGTTACCTCATAGACCTCCTTTTTTATTGGTAGATAAAATTCTTGAAATGTCGGATAGTCATGTTATAGGCTTGAAGAATGTTACAATGAATGAACCTTTCTTTGTAGGACATTTTCCTGGAGCACCAGTAATGCCTGGTGTATTAACAATTGAAGCAATGGCTCAAGCTGGAGGTATACTTGTATTGAGTTCAGTTCCTGATCCTGAAAACTATATAACCTTATTTATGAAGATAGATAAAGTTCGTTTCAGACATCCTGTTTTACCAGGTGATACTTTGTTGTTTAAATTGGAGCTATTATCACCTATTCGTAGGGGAATTTGCCACATGCAGGCCTATGCCTATGCAAATGGGAAAATGGTTACAGAAGCTGAGCTAATGGCTCAAATAGTAAAAAAATAAAACTAAAATAAAGATTTTATGAATCAGCCTTTAGCATATGTCCACCCAGGAGCGAAAATCGCAAAAAACGTTGTGATTGAACCTTTTGCTACTATTCACAACAATGTTGAAATAGGAGAAGGAACTTGGATTGGATCGAATGTAACAATAATGGAAGGGGCGAGAATAGGGAAGAATTGCACTATTTTTCCTGGAGCGGTTATTTCTGCGATACCTCAAGATTTGAAATTTGAAGGAGAAGATTCCCTTGCAATTATTGGTGATAATACTACTATTCGTGAGTGTGTAACTATTAATAGGGGGACTAATGCATCAGGGAAAACTGTAATAGGGAAAAACTGCTTGATTATGGCAACTGCACATATAGCTCATGATTGTGAAGTTGGAAATAATGTGGTTATCGTAAATGGAGTGTTATTGGGAGGCCATGTGAAAGTAGGAGATTATGCGATTTTGGGAGGATTATCTGCAGTACACCAGTTTATTAATATTGGTGAACATGCGATGATTTCCGGAGGTTCTTTATTAAGAAAAGATGTACCTCCATTTACAAAAGCAGCTAAAGAGCCATTATCATATGTTGGTATTAACTCTGTAGGTCTTCGAAGAAGAGGGTTTACAACTGAGAAAATACGAGAAATTCAAGATATCTATCGTATCCTATATCAAAAGAACTTTAATACATCTCAAGCTTTAAGTATCATTGAGGCCGATATGGAAGCTACAAATGAAAGAGATGAAATCATTATGTTTATTCGTAATTCTTCAAGAGGTATTATGAAGGGATATACTGGAATATATTAATTAAATACTAATTATAAATAAAAATAATATGGCAACAACAGCTGATATCAGAAATGGTTTGTGTATTAACTACAACAATGATATTTATAAAGTAACTGAGTTTTTACACGTGAAGCCAGGGAAAGGTCCTGCTTTTGTCAGAACAAAATTGAAAAGTTTAACTACTGGAAAGGTATTAGATAATACGTTTTCAGCAGGACATAAAATAGATCCAGTTAGAGTAGAGAATCATAAATTTCAGTATTTATATCCAGAAGGTGATCAGTTTCACTTTATGCATACTGAAACTTATGAGCAAATTACATTATCTAAGAATTTACTAGATGCTCCTGAGTTGTTAAAAGAAGGAGAAAGTGTTATGGTTCAAATAAACACTGAAACAGATGCACCTATTGCAGTGGATATGCCTGCGACGGTTGTTCTTGAGGTTACTTATGCTGAACCAGGAGTAAAAGGAAATACAGCAACAAATGCTACTAAACCTGCAACGGTTGAAACTGGTGCTAGTGTAAATGTTCCATTATTTATTAACGAAGGAGACAAAATTAAAATTGATACAGCTTCGGGTGCTTATATCGAACGTATTAAATAATAATTGATGTCATTTCAATCACCTTATGAGATTTAAAAAGGTACAAGATTTACAAACGATTGCTGAGATTATCGGTTGTACATTTATCGGAGATCCTAGTTTTCCAGTGTATGGTATGAATGAAATTCATGTTGTACAAGAAGGAGAAATTGTTTTTGTAGATCATCCTAAATATTATGATAAAGCATTGAATTCAAATGCATCTATAATAATCATTAATAAGGAGGTACCTTGTCCGCAAGGAAAAGCTCTTTTGTTGTGTGAAGATCCATTTACTGCATTCAATACCTTGTCGAAATTTTTTAATCCTTTCAAACCTGCACAGGAGCTACATGCTAAAAGTGCGGAGATAGGGGAAGGTACCGTAATACAGCCCCATGTTTTTATTGGAAACGATGTTGTAATTGGAAAAAATTGCAGAATCCATCCTAATGTAGTTATATATGATGGTTCTGTGATTGGTGATAATGTTACTATACATGCAGGTACAATTCTTGGAGCAGATGCTTTCTATTTCAAAAAAAGACCAGAGGGATTTGATCCTTTAGTTTCTTGTGGGCGCGTTGTTATCGAGAATAATGTAACCTTAGGTGCTGCTTGTACTATTGATAGAGGGGTTACTGGAGATACAACAATAAAAGAAGGAACTGTTATTGATAATCAAGTGCATATAGGGCATGATACTGTTGTAGGTAGAAAATGTTTGATTGCAGCTCAAACTGGTATTGCAGGATGTGTGATTATAGAGGATGAAGTTACTTTATGGGGGCAAGTTGGAATGACTAGTGGTATAACAATTGGAGAGAAGGCGGTAGTTTTAGCTCAATCTGGTATATCTAAGTCATTAGCTGGGAACAAGACCTATTTTGGTTCACCTGCTGATGAAGCTAGAGAAAAAATGAAACAGCTTGCATATATCAAAAAAGTTCCCTATATTCTAGAAAAAACTAAGGAGCTATGAATGCGAAAGACATCGTTTTAAAATTCTATGAATCCAATGCAATTTTAAGTAAAAGTTATTTACAAGAAGTTTTGCATGATGATTTGATTTTGGAGTGGACAAGCTCTAAAGGAAAGATTAGTCTAGATAAAAACGATGTGTTGGCCCTGTCTAAAGACATAAGGCTTTCTTATTATTCATTAAGAGCAGTAATCCATCATGTTTTGGCGGATTCAGAAGATAGAGTAGTAATTAATTATACACATTATGTAGCCACCTTTGAAAATCCTGATGAGGAGATGGTGTTAGCTACCTATTTTGTGCTATGGGAGTTAAGAGAAAGTAAATTATTTCGCGGTTATCAGTTAAGTCAACTAATAATTGATTCATAACATAGATAATAGCATTGAAATATTTTAAAGATAGCATACAAATGCTTATTTTTGTGCAACGAAATTAAAAAATAAAAAATACAATATCATGAGTGTTTTAGTAAATAAAGATTCAAAAATAATAGTTCAAGGATTCACAGGAAGTGAGGGAACATTCCACGCTTCTCAAATGATTGAGTACGGAACAAACGTTGTAGGTGGAGTTACTCCAGGTAAAGGAGGTTCTACTCATTTAGATCTTCCTGTATTTAATACTGTTAAAGACGCTGTTGATCAAGTAGGAGCAGACACTACAATTATTTTCGTACCACCAGCTTTCGCGGCTGATGCTATTATGGAAGCTGCTGATGCTGGAATTAAAGTAATTATTACAATTACTGAGGGAATTCCTGTTGCAGACATGATTAAAGCTTATGATTATGTACAAGGTAGAGAGTGTAGATTAATCGGACCTAACTGTCCAGGTGTAATCACTCCAGGTGAAGCAAAAGTTGGTATTATGCCAGGATTTGTTTTCAAGAAAGGTACTGTTGGAATTGTTTCTAAATCAGGAACTTTAACGTATGAAGCTGCTGACCAAGTTGTGAAACAAGGTTTAGGAATTACTACTGCTATTGGTATTGGTGGAGACCCTATTATTGGAACTTCGACTAAAGAAGCAGTTGAATTATTAATGAATGACCCTGAGACTGAAGCAATCATTATGATTGGTGAAATTGGAGGTCAGTTAGAGGCAGATGCTGCTCGTTGGGTAAAAGCTGATGGTAACAGAAAACCTGTAATTGGTTTTATTGCTGGAGAAACTGCGCCTGCTGGACGTACGATGGGACATGCTGGAGCTATTGTTGGAGGTTCTGATGATACTGCTGCTGCTAAGAAACGTATCATGAGAGAATGTGGAATTCACGTTGTTGATTCACCAGCTGAGATTGGTAAAAAAGTTAAAGAAGTATTAGGATAGTTTTAGACAAGACTTCAAATCTTATATTATTAAAAAGCAGTAGTTAATTAACTACTGCTTTTTTTTTTTGGAGTTAGTTTTCTTAATTGAATAACTGTTTCTTTATAATGAATTAAAACTTGGGTTGTATAATAGTACGTATTTGCTATTAGAGCTCTTTTATATTGTTAAAACGATTTGTCTATAAGGATAATGGACATATAGGTATTCAATAGTCTTAAAGTGTGTTGTTGGGATGTATATGTAAATTGTCTTTCAGTTTGAGATTATGCTGAAATGTATTATTTTGAAATTCTGGTAGTATTATTCTTAAAGAGATTAAAGTATTAATGTTAATGGTAATAAAAAATAGTTTGTTTGGTGTATTCTTAAATTAACTAAGATGTATGTACATAGTTTTTAGTTTAGGAGTGTTTTTTGCGTTCTTCAAAAGATTGATTATTTTACATGTGATTGATTTTTATTAATTTAAATAAAAAAGCGTGTCTATTAATAGACACGCTTGAAAAAAGAATATGTAAAAATGTTTTGACAATTTACTCAAAAGTACAAAAAGTTATGATATAAAAAAATGCTTTAGGATTTTTATTTTATGATTTATTTAAGATGTAATTGTTAATTTTTTAATCTGTATTAAAATGACTTTTTAAAGTAACGTTGATATTTTAATAAATTGATATCAATGAATTTTATTCAGTATAATTTTTCCTGTCAATTGAACTTAACATTCTAAACCCTTCTAAAAAGAAACTAGGAATATTTTTTTTATGAAATATCCTCCTACTATTACGTTGATGAAAAGTAGTTTAAACAATCTTCCTCTTTAGCATTTAGTACTGTAAAAGCAGAAACTTATACAAAAGATTTTTTGTATAAGTTTTTTTCTTTGTCACTTTATATATTGGTTACAATAAAGTAAAATAACATTAAAATTATTAAATCGATCGAAAATATAAGTGTATGTTATGGAAATACTTTATTTAAGTCGAGTATATTGATTATATGTAAAAAATATTTCATAAAAATTTATTATGTTAATTAAATTTTGTTATTAATTAAATTACTCATAAACTTGTGGAGTTTTTAATTTGCTTATTTAAAATAGTATAAAAGCATAAATTTGAACTATTAGTTATATTTTATAAGAAAAAATGATATATATATATTATGCTTTTATATCGGAGGATAATCATGAAAAATTAATGAATGAATTTTTGTTAAGATTTCCGATAGATTTCCAAAATAAAATTTTAAACTATCGAAGATGGCAGGATGCACAATTGTCATTGTTAGGAAGAATATTACTTTATAAGGCAACTGCAAATTTTAATGAAAATTATAAAGATGTAAGTATAAAATATAATAAATATAATAAACCTTATTTTGGAGATGGCAATGAAGTTTGTTTTAATATTTCTCATTCAGGAGAAATGGTTGTTTGCGCTGTGACAAATGTATGTGATATTGGAATTGATATTGAATTACGACAAGATATCACTGTAGAAGATTTTCAACCTCAAATGACAGATAATGAATGGCTAAAAATTTCTACTTCTTTAGATAAAATGGATTCATTTTATAATTATTGGACCCAGAAAGAAGCTGTAATAAAATGCAATGGAAAAGGTTTCTCTGTAATTCTAAAATCTTTTGAAATATCACAAGATATTGTAATTATTGATAATAATTTTTTTTTCCTTAAAGAAATTAACATAGATGATAGATATAAATGTTATGTTGCCACTAGTGAGTTGGTTAGTAATGAGTGTATTAGAGTTTCTGAATTAAATTCATCGAATTATTACACAAATTAAATTCAGATAAAAAGATTTTGATGAAATGAAAAGTAAAGTAATAGCTCTTCCATTTGCAGGAGGTAATAAATATAGCTTTAATAGTATTGAAAAGCATGTGTCAAAAAATGTAGAATGGATTACTTTGGAGCTTCCAGGAAGGGGAAGTCGTTTTAAAGAAAGTTTGCTGGATAAGGTTGATCAAATTGTAGAAGATCTATTAGCCCAAATAATGTCAAATATTGGAGACACAAATTATATCATTTATGGTCATAGTATGGGCACATTGATAGGATATGAATTGACAAAGAAAATAATTGAAAGAAAATTACAGCAACCAATGTCGCTATTTTTTACTGGTCGTGGAGCGCCAGGATTTAACCGATTTACTAATAAAAAATCTATATTGCCTACTAATGCTTTTTGGGAAGAAGTAAGTAAAATTGGTGGTTTGCCAAAAGAAATTCTGGAATGTAAAGAGCTTTTGGATCTTTATTACCCAATTATGAAATCTGATTTTAAAGCTATTGAGGATTATAATTATTTGCCAATGGACATACCCTTCACCTTTCCTATACATGTCTTAATGGGCAAAGATGAAATAGGTATTGGTGATGAAAAAACTTCTCTAGCCGGAATGAAGGGTTGGCAAAATGAAACTAGCGAGAGTTGTACATTTGAGCTTCTAGAAGGTGATCATTTTTTTATTTTTAGACACGCCGAAGCAATAGCAAAAAGAATATCTCAAGTTGCTGTTGGTTCAATTAATATTGTTTAGAATTTTATTTAATTATTATTTCTAAATGATCTGAATTATTTATTTAAAATTCGAAATTATAATTTATATTAGCAAAATATAACTTAAAACGTATTTGTCTAATATTGATTTTTGAAATATAAAATGAAGTATTATCAGAATATCATTCCAAGTCTTATCCTATGACAACTTTGGAAAGAGATAATAGTTATAATATTATAAATAGACATTATTGATAGATTAATATTTATAACGAGAGCAGAAAAGAAATCTTGGTTTAACAAAATTTAAATCAAATTAGAGTTATTAGAAATCTTTTATAATTGATGCTTTTCGTAAGGATTAATATTAGAAATAATCTAATTTACTCTTTTTAATCGTGAGTAATTATGTGTTGAAATATTTTAAGTAAAAGAATAATACTTTTTATCTAACTCTTGTTGAATTTTGAGTGTATTATTCAAGTCATTTTCAAGAATGAACATGGGTTTTAATCTTTAGTTAAGAATGTCCTAAAATTATCGTTTATCCTAGTATGATATCTTTTGGTGACAATTATTATAAAATAATATTTATGAATTCAGATCAAGTTTATTTAAAACCAAATTTAGTAATAGAACCATTATTTGATAATTGGTATGCATGGAGTCATTTAATATCTCCTGCAACTGCAGCTATGAATATAACAGGAAGACATTTAAAGATAATGGGGTCCTATATTCAGGCACCTGCAGCACATGCAGCGGCAGTAAAAAATCCAAAAATGCTGGGAGGACCTTTCATTGATTATGATGGAAAAAGGGTAGATGAAATAGAGCAACTAAGGAACGATACTTTAAAAAGTCAAAAGGATCTTCTTTCTTTTAGTGAAGCGGTTCGAGAATTAGATTTGCTTTTGAAGACAAAAGCAAAAGGGTACTCTCTTGAGCCATTATATAAAGAAGTTCCCGAAGTATTGAAAGGTTATGTAGAATTGATTTATGATCTAAATAACCAACCCTCATTTAGATTTTTTGAGGCGTTATTGTACAATAGTAAATTTTATAAAGAAAAATCACAAAGTATTTTGCTGTGGTTGACAGATAATGACGAAAGACCATTTGTTCTTAGTACACCTCGATTAGATGATAAGAATAAAATACATTTAAACATACCTTTTAGTCATCATGGACTGGATGAACTTAGTAGAATGAGAAAAACTGCAGGTTCATTAGAAGAAATAAAAAAAACATTGAATATTACTTCTAAAATGGAGTCTGTCTTCGAATCTTTTTTTACAACAGAGGTTCCTAAAGCTTATGAAAAATATACAGGTGATAAAGTAAGAATGCGTTATTTTGGACATGCATGTATTTTAGTAGAAACTAAAGATATTAGTATTCTCTTAGATCCTATTATAAGCTATTATGGTTACGATCAGGAAGTCGAACGGTTTTCAGATATGGATTTACCCGAAACTATTGATTATGTTTTAATTACTCATAACCATCAAGACCATATTTTATTTGAAACTCTTATTCCATTGAGACATAAAATAAGAAATATAGTAGTACCTAGATCTGCTAATGGTAATTTACAAGATCCAAGTTTGAAACTGATGTTTAAAGCTATAGGATTTAATAATGTTGTGGAAATTGATGAAATGGATACCATTAACTTTAGTGATTGTTCCATTACAGGGATTCCATTCATTGGAGAACATTCAGATTTAAATATTCAAGCTAAAATATGTCATCATGTGCGTGTCGGTAATTTTAAAATGCTTTTCGTTGCTGATTCCTGTAATGTGGAATCAAAAATATATGAAAGAGTACAAGAATTAGTTGGAGATGTTGACGTAATCTTTTTAGGTATGGAATGTGATGGAGCTCCACTTTCATGGCTTTATGGTCCATTATTAACAGAACCGCTGGCAAGAGATAAGGATTCTTCCCGAAGATTGGCGGGTTCTAATTTTGAAAGAGGGAAAGAGTTGATAGAAGCATTTAATCCAAACGAGGTATATGTCTATGCAATGGGACAAGAACCTTGGCTTGAGTTTATTAGCAGTATTAAGTATACAGACGAATCTCATCCTATCGTACAGTCCGACTTGTTGATAAAGAATTGTAGAGAGAATAACATAGTCGCAGAGCGCTTGTTTGGTGAAAAAGAGATTATGTATTTAAAATAGTTTGAATTTTTTTTTCTGAGTACATCCAAATATTTCAAATTTATTTGTTTTAATGTATTCAGAAAGAGTGAAAAATGAAATGGTTTTATCTAATAAAAAAGAGGTAAATCTTATCAGGATATTTTATGAGTATTCCATATTATATCTATGGGAATTTAAAACCAATAATAACAATTAAATTAATTAGAACATTGGGAAAAGCAACATTGCTTAATTTATTAAGATTAAAACTAAAAATAGCATTACCACTGCTTGTTTTTTTGGCAGTAATTAATGGCTTATGGAGTGGTAGTTTGTTGATGTTGGTTAGTCATAAAATATCAGGTACTCCTTTACCTTTTTTTAATGATTACGATTGGTTAATTTACTTAATTTTTGTTTTCTTCTCTTTTTTGTTGACATACTATTTTAATGGGTACATGATAAAAGCAACATTAATCTTTGGTAAAGAAATGACCTTGCAAATTATAGATAAGCTTCGGTTATCGAATTATGAATCTTATTTAAAGATGGGTGAAGCAAGAGTAAGAACTGTATTGGAAGATGTACACACTTTAGAATCACTTCCTGGAGTTTTTATAACTTTTTTTAATTCTCTAATAATGGTAGTTGCAGGAATGGGATATATGTTTTGGCTTTATCCCAAAGGAGCCTTAACGATATGTGCTCTTATTATTGTATTGGCGTTTATTTATATCTATCGAAATGGAATTATTGAAAAGGATATGGATGCGAAGAGGAATCTTGATGATGTATTTATGAGATTTTGTAACGACTTTTTACATGGTTTTAATAAGGTTAAAATGAGTACTAAGAGAAGTGATTCTATATTTTTAGAGCACATTACCGAGAATCGTGATAAAGCTATAAATCTCAATATCAAAGCGGGATTATCGGCTTTTGGTAATGAACTATTAGGAGATTATTTTTTTTATTTTTTGATTGGTACAGTACTTTTTGTGTTACCTTTTGTTTTTAACATTGACGAAACGGTTATTTCCGGTTTTATGATTACATTATTATTTTTAATGGGACCAATTGCTATTTTAATAAACCTTATGAAAAATGTTATAGGTTATAAAATTGCTTTTGCAAGAATTAATGAATTTAATGATACTCTTACAAATAATTTGAACGATTCAGATACAATTTCATTATCTACTTCAAAAAGGGAGTTTCTAGTTTTTACCACTCTTTCTATCGATAAAATAAGCTATCAACATATTGATGAAAAAGGAGATGTCTCTTTTGAACTTAAACCGATCAATCTAGAAATAAGTAAAGGAGAAATTATTTTCATTTCTGGAAGTAATGGTAGCGGGAAAAGCACTTTTATAAATTTATTATCGGGATTATATATTCCTAAATCAGGTAAAATTGTCGTTAATGACTTAATAGTTACAAATGATAATAGAGCTCAATATAGAGATATGATATCATGTATTTTTTCTGACAACTATCTCTTTACAGAGAATTATGATTGTTTTAATCTTCTTCCGTCCAATAAACACTTAGCAGAGCTTTTAAAAAAAATGAAACTTGACAAAGTTATTCGACAAGATGAAGAAAAAAATAGAATATTTCAAAACTTGTCAAGCGGTCAACAAAAAAGACTTGCATTGATATATTCTGTATTAGAAGATAAAGATATTTTTATTTTTGATGAGTGGGCTGCAGAACAAGATCCAGAATTTAGAAAATATTTTTATGAAAACATAATTCCTGATTTAAAAAGTAAAGGGAAAACTGTAATTGCAATCACCCACGATGATGCCTACTATAAGTACTGTGATCGATTAATAAAATTTAATTATGGTGAAATGTTAGTGAAAGAACAATTGGTCTGAGAGTTTATAGATCATTTATAAACACTGGTTAATTTGAGAATTTTATTTTCAAAGATCTATTTTAATAAAATAAACAAGAATAATATATTATGGAGTTATTTGAAAAGTATCATTTATCTGAATGTGCAAAAATTGTTTCATCTTCATTACCAGGTGAAAAGTCGAAAGTATTGTTGAAATTGCAAAGTGAAATTGAAGGAAGTGTCGTTTCATATCCTAAAAATATGCCAATTGCAATAAAAAGAGCAAAAGGAAGTATTATAGAAGATGTAGATGGAAACTATTTTATTGATTTTTTTGGAGGATGCGGAGTTTTGAATGTGGGACATGGTAATGAGTATGTGTTAGATTATGTTAAAGAGCAACAAACAGAATTGATTCATGCATTAGATTTTCCAACAGAAAATAAACTTACTTTAATTCAGCTAATATTAAAAAATTTACCAGTAGAAATTCAAGACGAATATAAGGTGAGTTTTGGAGGACCTACTGGCTCAGATGCTATAGAGGCTGCAATAAAACTCGCAAAAATTAAAACAGGACGTGATGGAGTTATTGCTTTCACAGGAGGCTATCACGGTATGAGTTCTGGAGCTTTGGCAGTAACTTCTGATACTTTTTTTCGCAATAAATTAACATCTCTTATTCCAAATGTAAGTTTTGTACCTTACAGTTATTGTTATCGTTGTCCTTTTAATAAAAATTCTAATAGTTGCGATTTTGAGTGTGTAAGTCACTTTGAATGGATATTAGACACAGAACATTCTGGAATTGTAACTCCGGCGGCAATCATATTAGAACCACTACAAGGAGAAGGCGGTAATATTGTACCTAAAGAAGGGTATTTAGAACGTATCGTAGAAGTAGCTCATAAACATGGTATTATTGTGATTTTTGACGAAGTCCAAAGTGGTTTTTTCAGAACAGGAAGATTTTTAGAATTTATGCATACAAATGCAGTACCTGATATTATAACATTTTCTAAGGGTTTTGGGGGTATAGGTTTTCCAATTTCCGGATTGATATATAAAAAAAATATAGAAGCCTGGAAGTCGGCAGACCATATAGGTACTTTTAGATGTAACCAGGTGAGTATTGCTGCAGCAAGGGGAGCTTTCGATTTTATTGAAGAATATGATATAGAAAAATACACCCAGTTAATAGGAGATTATTTGATTGAAAAATTTAGGACATTAGAAAGCCAAAATCCGTTTATAGGCGATGTAAGAGGAAAGGGAATGATGATAGGAATCGAATTTGTAAAAGATAAAACTACGAAGGAACCTTTTCCTGAATATCTTAAAAAGCTTAGGGGAGAATGCTTTCGCCGAGGACTATTATTTGAAGTAGGTGGTCATTATAAAAATGTAATGAGATTGACTCCTCCCTTAATTACAACTCAGAATATTGTTGATGCAGCAATTGAAATTATCAAAGAAGCCATAGTAGTTTGTATGGAAGAATATTTAGAACCCGCTATAGAAAATAATAAAATCATATAATAATGTCACTAATAAAATCGACTATTCCTGAAGATATATCTTCGCAAGAAACCTTAGTTAAAATTTTAAGAAATCATATTAGTCAAACTCCCAATAAGGTTATTTATAGATTTTTAGAAAATGGGGAAGAAGAAAGTGATTGCAGGACATTCCAGGATTTATATGATAACGCAAAACGTATTGCATCACATATATTAGAACATGCAAAACCTGGAGATCGTGTTTTACTCTTATATCCGTCAGGATTAGATTTTATTGACGCTTTTTTAGGCTGTTTTTTCGCAGGGGTAATTGCAGTTCCAGCTTTTCCACCACAAGGGAAACGAAGAATAGGCAGATTAGAAAATATTGTTGCGGATTGTAAAGCTACTCTTATTCTGACTATAGAGAGTATATATACAAAGAGTAATGGCTGGTTTGATACTGAAATCCTTAAAAATGTAAAATGGTTGCAAACCAATAGGTTGTTTGATTCTTTGGATAAAGATTTTCCTATTATATTACCAACGGATACTGCGTTTCTCCAGTACACTTCTGGGTCAACAGGTGATCCAAAAGGAGTTATGGTCACGCATTCTAATATTGTACATAACAATAAATTGATGAAAAATTGTTTTCATCAAAATTCTGAAAGTATAGGGGTTAGTTGGTTACCTATTTACCATGATATGGGACTAATAGGAAATATTCTTCAGGCTTTATACGTAGGGTTTGAAATGATTGTCATGCCACCAACCGCTTTTATACAAAAACCTAGTCGATGGTTAAAAGTTATTTCAGATTATAAAGGGACTTTTAGTGGGGGGCCTAATTTTTCATATGATTTATGTGCAAATCAAATTAAAGAAGAAGATTTAATAGGTTTGGATTTAAGCAGTTGGCAAGTAGCCTACAATGGATCAGAACCAATTAGGCCTGAAACCGTAAATAATTTTACTACCAGTTTCAGCTTTATTGGATTTGATGAAATTTATTTAATCCCATGCTATGGGATGGCGGAAACTACTCTAATTGTTAGCTGCTCTAATTTTAATTCAATACCCAAAGCCTTATTATTAGATAAAGAAAAATTTCATTCAGGAGAAGTAAAACTTTTCGAGAAAGAAGATAAAATATCTAATGTTATTAAATTTATAGGTAATGGACCAGTTTTAGAAGAGTTAGAAATTAAGATAGTAAATCCTGATACTAAGATGATATGTCAGGAAAATGCAATAGGTGAAATTTGGATTAGCGGAGCCAGTGTTGCTAAAGGTTATTGGCAAAGAGAGGACCTAACTAAAGATGTTTTTCAGGCACGAATCCAAAAATCAGATGAAAATTTAGAGGAAGACAAACAGGAGTATTTGCGTACAGGAGATATGGGTTTTTTAAACAATAAAGAACTTTATATAACAGGTCGTTTAAAGGAACTCATGATCATTAATGGAGTAAATCATTTTCCGCAAGATATAGAACGTGTTGTACAACAATCTCATATTGATTTACAAAACAATGCAGGAGCAGCGTTTTGTATAGAGGCAAAAGGAAATGAACAATTAGTTATTGTTCAGGAAATTAAAAGAACTTCAATGAGGGGGTATGATTTTGATTTCATTGTTAAAAGTATAATTGAAAGTGTTTATGAGCAACATGAATTATCTATATATGCAATTGTATTGGTTGAACCTGGAAAAGTTGAAAAAACATCAAGTGGTAAAATTAAACGATTAGCCACAAAAAAACTATATGAGTCTGATACGATTGATGGAGTAATGGATCAATGGGTAAGAGGTCAAAGTATTAATAATGAAATGTTACAAGAGGATGAAATAGCAAAATCGTTAATGTTATCTAATGATTTAGAATTTTTTTTACGAGAATCTGTAGCAGCAGAATTAAACATAGACATATTAAAAATTAATATTCATACTTCGTTTTCAGAGTTAGGTATGAGTTCTATAAATATCATAAGACTAATAGGGATAATAAGTAAAGAATACTGTGTGGCACCTCCAATTCGCAAGATGTTTGAAGATTTGACGAGTATAGATGCAATTAGAAAATACATTATTCGTGAAAAGGGACAAATAGAATCCGTATCAAATAATGATGTAGTGATTAATGAGAGGTTTGATACAAATATTTCTTCTAGTTTTCCAGCAAGTTCAAATGGAGAGATTAGTATTGGATCACGTTCAAATAATAGAGAAGAATTAACTGATAAATGTCCTAAAGCTTCAGTAAAAAAAGTAATTAAACGTACTACAACTGATAGTACAGACTTTACTATAATCAAAGATCTATTAGTTGAACAGAATCGTATTCTTGAACAACAAAATCACATAATTTCTGAGTGTTTAAATATCTTTAAAACTTTCGGGAATACTATTAAGGATACAACAAGTGTAGAGGTCGCTGAGATTTCTGAAACTACAAACATATTTGATATTGTAAAAAAAAAAGTAGCAACTGAAGAAAAAAATATTCAGACAGGATCATTCGACAGTAAAGATTTTTATTTAAAAAAATCACCCACAAAACAGGAAGAACAGCCAGTTTTAAATATTTCTAAGGTTAATTTGACTTTAACACAACAGAAATTTTATCTTCTTCATCAGATTGACCCGGAAAGATCTTTAGCATATCACCAATCTTTCAGCTTACAAATGAAAGGTAAAATAAATGTGTCATTGCTGAAAATGGCAATATATAATTTCATAGATACACATAGTATTTTAAGAACTCGGGTATCAGAAGACGGAGAGCATTTAATTTTCGATTCATCTATTACTTTACCAATAGAAGAAATAGATTTTTCAAAAGATGGATTAGATCAACAAGAAAAGAAATATAGAGCCTTAGTTGATGTAAATATGTGTACTGCATTCTCATTTACGAACGGGCCTCTTCTACGGTTACAGTTAGTGAAATTTTCTTCAGAAGAAAGTACTTTAATTGTGACGATACACCACATAATCGCAGATGGATGGTCCTGTGCTTTATTTATCAAAGGAATTGCAAATAACTACAATCGGTTATTTCAGGGAAGGAAACTTGATCTATTGCAGTCCATTGGTTTTAGTGAGTATACAAAATGGTTAGAAAATAAAATGAACAGTGATGCTTGGAAAATTCATGAAGAGTATTTTATAAGTAAATTTTCTAAAAAATCTTTTAACATAACACTTCCGTTTGCTAACAGTGTATCTAACTATGGGAATGCAAGTAATACCGTTTCTTTACGTATTCCTGTAGAAGATATTATTAGGTACAAAAAATGGAGCAGCCAGCAAAATCTAACACTTTTCATGACATTTTTGTCGGTATTCGAACTCTTGTTATGCAAAATAACTGAGGAAAATGAGCTTATTATTGGTATTCCGACAGGTGGTAGAACAATGCCAGATTTAGAGGAAGCAATTGGAGATTTTTCTCACTTTATGCCTTTTTTAATATCCCATAATTCCAAGGATTCTTTAACAGAATATGTAAAGGATCTAAAAAATAGAATATATGAAACCTATGAGCATCAGGAATATCCTTATGCTAATTTTATGGAATTACTCCAAAGAGAGACTGATATAAAATATGATAACTGGGTAAATATTGTTTTCAATTTTAATGTTAGTGTCTCTAATAATAATATGGAAATTGTAGACTTACATGTAGTGCACAATAAACCAGTTTATAGTGATTTTGATTTAATTTTTAATGCCATTGAGGAATCTGGAGATTTAATTCTTTCTCTGGACTACAGAGAATCTCTCCTAAGTAGTGAATTGGCAAAAGATATATTAGATTGCTATCAATTTATTTTAAATCAAATAATTGAAGACGATGGAGGTAGTATAGAGGATATACAAATGCTATCTAAAGATGAAAAATATCAACAACTTGAGTATTTTAATGATACCGAAGTATTATATTCAAAAGATAAAACGATAGTTGATTTATTTGAAGAACAGGTATTGAAAATGCCACATAGTGTAGCTGTAATTTTTGGAAAAGAAACATTAACTTACAGGGAATTAGATGAAAAGTCAAATCAGCTAGCACATTATTTAATACATATAGGACTAAATTCAGAAGATTTGGTAGGTATTTGTGTTGATCGTTCTTTAGATATGATTATTGCGGTGTTTGGTGTTTTGAAGGCTGGTGGAACTTATGTTCCTATAGATTCAGAATACCCACAAGATCGTATTGATTATATAATCAAAGACAGTAACGCCACTTTTTTCATAACAGATCATGCACATACGTTTTTAGTTGCCGAAAATAAGAAAATACAAATTATTACGACAGATGATAAGTGGAACTCAATAGGTGAACAGCCATCGAGTAAGGTTGATAGTACAATCAATGTCGATCAGTCTGTTTATGTAATATATACATCAGGTTCTACAGGCAGACCCAAAGGAGTTGTGATTACCCATAAAAGCTTATTAAATATAGCTTTGTGTTGGGAGTCAACTTACCATCTGGATAGTGATACTTGCTTATTGCAAATGGCAAGTTTTTCTTTTGATGTGTTTTCCGGGGATTTATGTAGAAGTTTATTATTTGGAGGCAGAATGATACTTTGTCCTTCAGATGTCAGGTTAGATCCGGCCAGGCTTTATGCTCTTATTTTTGAAAAAGGAGTTACTATATTGGAAGGTACGCCAGGTTTAATAATTCCATTGATGGATTATATCTACGAACAAAGTTTAGATTACACTTGGATGAAGCTGGTAATTTTAGGTTCTGACGTATGTCTTATTAATGATTTTAAAAGGGTGTATACCAGATTTGGTCACGTTTTGCGAATTATTAACAGTTATGGAACGACAGAAACAACCATAGATAGTTCTTACTTTGAAACTGATAATATTAAGAATCTTGATGGCTTAGTTAATGTCCCGATTGGTAAACCTTTATGGAACAATAGTTTTTATATACTCAACAGTTCTGAATCATTAGTACCTATAGGAGTAATTGGGGAATTGTGTATTGGCGGATCTGGCGTAGCCAGAGGTTATCTAAACCAAGAAGAATTAACTCAAGAAAAATTTGTAATGAATCCGTTTAAAGATGGCGAGCGAATGTACAAGACTGGCGATTTGGCACGTTGGCTACCCGATGGAAATTTAGAATTTATAGGCAGAAGAGATGATCAGGTTAAGATTCGTGGATATCGTATAGAATTAGGAGAGATTGAGAACGCATTATCATTACTACCTGGAATTACTCAATGTTGCGTATTAGCAAGAGAAGATATAAATGGTACAAAACGTTTAGTAGGTTATGTGGTATTAGAAGGCGCATTAGATAAAGAGTGTCTTCAAAATCAATTAAAACTAAGCTTACCTGAGTATATGATTCCTATGGTTTGGATTACATTAGATGTAATGCCATTAACCAGTAATGGAAAATTAGATAAAAAAGGATTACCAGATCCGGATAGCTCAGAGTTATCAAGTAAAGAATATGCTGGGCCAACCACAGATATAGAATTACAACTAGTTAACATATGGCAGGAGTTATTGGGTGTTGAAAAAGTGGGCATTCATGATGATTTCTTTGAACTGGGAGGTCATAGTTTATTGGCAACACGATTAGTTTCTATGATCCGTAAGGAGATGATAATAGAGGTTTCTATTCGAGAAGTCTTTATACATACTACGGTTTCTAAATTGGGAACTTATGTGTCCGCTCAATCCGAAGGGGTCTTATTGCCTACTATTGTTGTACAGAATCGTCCGGCCCGTATTCCTTTATCCTTCAGCCAGGAACGATTATGGTTTTTGGATAAGTTACAAGGCAGTACTGAATATCACATTCCTATTGTTTTTGGTTTAGAGGGAGCATTAGAGGTATCGATATTAGAACAAACATTACAGCAAATTATTTCTCGTCATGAGGTATTGCGAACTGTACTTCTTTCAGAAGACGGAATCGGTTATCAGGAAGTTATCAGTGCAGAAAACTGGTCATTAGATCAAGCAATTGTATCAGATGATTTATTATTAGAAAATAATATAACTAGCTATGCGAATAAACCATTTGATTTATCAAAAGATTACAAACTAAGAAGTTGCTTATATGATTTGGGTAACGGAAAATATGTATTGGCTTGTGTTTTCCATCATATTGCCAGTGATGGTTGGTCTGGAGGTGTTTTAGTAAACGAATTTATGAAGTTGTATAATACGCTTCATTTAGATCGAACAGCAATTTTACCAAAATTGAGTTTACAATATGCAGACTATGCCATTTGGCAACGAAAATATGTAGTAGGTACTGTTTTAGAAGAACAATTATCGTATTGGGAAGAGAAGCTGCAAGATGTTAGCATTTTATCATTGCCAACTGATTATGCTCGTCCTTCAGTACATAGTACAAATGGCGCTTGTATTTCTTTTGTGTTAGATAAAACGTTAACCGCATCCTTGTATTCCTTATGTAGATCAGAAGGTGTTACGCTGTTTATGTTTTTATTATCAGCCTTCAAGGTTTTGTTGTCCCGATATAGCGGACAGTCTGATATTTGCGTAGGAACCCCTATTTCAAATCGTACTCAATTGGAGTTAGAAGATATGATTGGCTTTTTTGTCAATACTATTGCTCTTCGAAGTGACTTGAGCGGAGATCCAAGTTTCAGAGATTTATTGGCAATTGTAAAACAGACAACCTTAGAAGGATATGACCATCAATTAGCTCCTTTTGAAAAGGTAGTAGATCGTGTGGTTACTACTCGTGACATGGCTATGAACCCTTTGTTTCAAGTGCTTTTTGTATTACAGAATACACCTGATGTATCTCGAGAATTAAATTTAGAAGATATTACTATTTCGAATTATAATTTTGATACCATTACCTCTCAATTTGATTTGATGTTAAATGTATTTGAGGATAATAATGCTATTTCACTTGAGATGTCATATTGTACAGCTTTATTTGATAAAGCAACAATAGACCGAATGCTGCTGCATTATCAGGAACTGTTGGTTAGTATTGTAAGCAATATCACACAGCCGATAAGTAGTTTATCGATGCTTACCCAAGAAGAATCACATCAATTATTGAATGTTTTTAATGATACTACAGTAGCTTATCCATTAGATAAGACCGTAGTAGATTTATTCGAAGAACAAGTTAAACGAACACCAAATGCTATCGCAGTTATTTATGAAAATGAAAAATTAACTTATGAAGAATTAGATCACCGTTCCAATCAGTTGGGGCATTATTTACGTGAACAGGGTGTACAGCCAGATGATCTTATAGGTATCTGTCTGGAACGAAGTTTAG
>NZ_FORU01000025.1 GCF_900114085.1 Myroides guanonis
GTATATTGAGAACAAACATCTACATCATTTGGTTTTGTAGGAACTTGTCCTACTTCAAAACGAATACTCATCTCGAAAACACCATAACAACCCGTCGTTAAATCAACCACGCGTATAAACTTCTTAATCGTTGAAGCAGAAGACTCAATTAAATAATGATCAGTAGTTTCTATAGCATTTAGTGCATCATTAGCATCTTGTTCCGTATTGTGATAGCTAATCTCATAGTTTGTTTTGTCCAAACCTTTAAACATACCTATCTCAACATCAGTCAAATTAACGTATTGCTCCTCCAATGAATGACTACACAAAATCAACGCAGCTGGTGACTTTATTTTATCCGATAATGGAGGGAACATTTCTACTACAATGCTTCCTGAAATCTCACATTTTACTTCTTCGTAAAAACCTACTGCTTTGTATACACCTGATTCGCTAACCTCTAAACTTGGTTTGTCTTCCCCAACTATAAGTTCGTCATCTTTATACCAACTAATCTTAACATTGTTTGGAGATAATCCAGAATCAATTGTTTTCGATTGTGAGTCGCAAATAGCTGTATTGTCTTTTATTAATAAATCTGCTCCAAGATCCAAACCACCTAAATCAAAACTTCTCGCATTGAAAAATACAGCTGAAACGTGATTCGTATTACAATAATCTACCATCGCAAATTTAATGCGATACTTAACTCCTGGCTTCACAGCTGTGGGTTCAGAACTCATTGGAATAGTCATCCCGATATAGTTAATCGGAGCTGTAATAGGATCATCATGCCCATTTCCGTAATATTTTCCAAAATATTCTGGATTAACATTATTACAATCGGCTCCAGAAATATCGGTATCACGAACCGTTGAAAGAGATATAGGTTGATTTGTACCAGGAACCAATGCAAGGTTTTGTCCTTGTCCTGTTTCAATTTCAGAGAGCCAAGCTGTGAAAAGAGCTCCTCCACCCCAACAAACAACAGTACAGGTATGTAAATAACTCTCAGATGCTAATAAATAGTCAAACCTAATAGTATCCTTGATTGGAACGAAATCGAACTCTAAGGTAGAAACAGACTTAGTACCTGCCCAAACATCACCTCCAACACTTGCTATTACATTGTTTAAATCTTCATCGCCCTCCCAAGCTGGTATCATTCCTCTTACTCCTGCAGGTCCACCAGCATCACCATAATCATAATAAGGACCAGGGGTAGTTGCTATATCATGTGTTGCTAAAACAATTCCTTCTTCAAATGGGAAGGTGGAACCATTTTTATTAAAATAACCCAAAGACTTTCCTCCTAAATTTGGTCCTGTTTTATAAACAACATTACTTACTAAATCACAATCCGATTGAATCAATACCTCTTTCACCAATTCCTCAGTCGTGTATTTATCGCCATTTTTACTTACCGTTACATAGTTATACTCACTAGTAGAAATACACATAGTAAACAAGAAATTTCCTTTTGGTAAGCCAATTCTAACATAATATTTATTACCAGGTATTAAACCGCTAATAGTAGAAGCCGTGTCATCCTTAGACGGATTTCCATATGAGCTATCAAATTGGTAACAATCCACAAAAGAGGTGAAAATATTAGAACAATTGCCTGAGAAAACCTGATAAGCAATAGATGGTGACTCTAATTTATCAACATTTATAATATTGTCGAAAGACAATAAATGAGAGGATGAAGTCGCTGTAAATTCAAACCACAATTCCGTTTCATGTTGAAAATCCATACAATTTGGAAATGGGTTAGGTTTTGCAGGGGTAGAAATTTCAGGTGCTCCCACACTCGAAACGCCAAGTTTTCTAACACAATCTGCTCCTGAATTAACCGGAATTGTAATAGCACCTGCACATCCACCATTTGTAGTAACTTTCGTCGGTCCGTTTGCTGGTGTAGACCAGTTACTCATATCCGTTCCACCTGGACACTTCGCGCGAACATAGATGTGATACGATTTACCACTCGTAAGTCCAGTTGCTTTGTACTTAGGAGTCCCTGTAACTACTACACCACTTGTTCCTGTTGGAATTGGTGTACCATATTCCACTACATAAACTTCCCACGAAGTAATTCCTCCGCTTTGCGTCCACTCAACATCAATCGTATTGGTTGTATAGTCTGTTACTGTTACATTACTCGGTTCTGGACAAGAAGTCGCTCTTTCAATCGTAACGTAATCAAGTCCTATAGTCATAGCACCTTTTGTCATAGTATGCCATGCAATGTTTACATTTCCAGAAACACCTGATATATAAATAACCTCTTCTAAATAGTTCGCATTTGTATATGCCTTTTTACTCAACAAAGTCGTCGTGAAATTAGATATATCAGCTCCTGTTGTTGAAAGTAACACTTCAAACTCATTCAGGGTTTTAGGATTTGTTTTATAGCGATATTTCAACACATAATTAGTGCTGCTTGCAAAAGCAATAGTAGGTGAAATTAAATACCCATCCGCTTGTGCTGTTGCAGAGGTCTGGTTGAATTGCATCAATCCATCACCTTCAAACGGCCATGTAGTATTTGCAGTCCATTTCGTAGTACTACCAGCTCCATTTTTTATTGACCAACAACGAATTTGTTTTGAATCACTGTTAAATCCAGCTGTAAAAGGAACCGTGTAAATATCACAAGCCGTAACAAATGCAAAGGGTCCACTCCATTCACTAAATGTACCATTTCCACAATCGGTACGAACATAATACACATAATCCGTGTTTGATACAAGTGCTTTACCATTGATATCCTTATCTGCAACAAAATCTTTGGATGTTGTTGGTATTCCAGCATCCTTATCTGTAGGAGCTATCTGTTTGGTTTCCTGAATCATGTATTGCCATGCTGTAGCACCAAAAGCATCATCCCACATTAAGTTCACACTGGTACCTAGAATATCCTTAGCTCCTAAATTAAGTGGCTGACCACAAGTCGTAACTTCATCTATAAACAAGTTATCGATGGTTATATTCTTAGCGCCAATACCACTAACGCGAAAAGCTAAATGCATATCTCCAGAAATCCCCGTAAAGAAATAAATTCCATCTTTGAAAGTAGCAGACTTATAGCTCATTTTAGGAGCAATCGTTTGCGTAAAATCGGCTAAAGAAGTCCCTTTAGTAGAAGCTAAAACTTCCATCTCATTGTTCCCACTACCTGTACCTTTATAATTAAACTTAACTCGATACGTCTTAGTAGCATCTAAGTTCTTAAACAAGGGCGATATAAACCAATCGTTAGAATCAGCTGCACCAGATTGAACATAGCTAATAGAATGAGAACCCTCATATAAATTAGAAGTACTTTGTTTCCAAAGACTAGCCCCCGTATTACCATTTACCATAGACCAACAAGGAAGTGAATTATCATTCCCATTAAACCCTTCCCAAAAAGGTAGCGTAGAATAGGTACATCCAGTTCTGAAATAATAAGGTCCTGTCCATTCGGTTTTTGAACCGTCACCACATTTAGTGCGAACATAAAATTCATACCATGTGTTTCCTTCTAAATTAGCACCAAAATTATCTTTAGTAACATTTACTTTATTCTTAGATGTCGCAGTACCGTCTTTTAAAGGAGGAGCTATCAAGAAAGCTTTCTTTCTTACAAAATACTCCCAATTGGTAGTTCCAAAATCATTATCCCAAAAGATATCTGCTGATGTTCCCGTAATGTTTTCAGCACCTTGGGTAAGTGGTTCTGTACAAGTCGTAACCTCTTCAATTCTAAAATCATCGATATAAGTACCTGAACCCCACTCATTGAAATCTGTAACATAAAAAGCAATACTCACTTCACCCTCAATTCCACTAAGCAAGAATTTATGCTTTTTCCATGGAACATTTTCAAAAACAGTATTGGGCAATAAAATCTGAGTGAATTTTTCTTTATCCCTACCAGTCTTTGACAATCTAACTCCAAATTCAGACTTAATGCCTGGTTCTGTACGATGCATAAAAGTGACGCGATAAATCTTGTTCTTTTCAAACTTAAAAAGAGGAGACATCAACCAGTCGTCATTCGTTGAATCAAAATTAGTAAAATACATAGATTTATCACCTTCGTAAGCTTGTTGATCCGTTGTAAACCATTCTCCGAACCCACCATACCATGGTGCATCATTGTTTCCATCTACAATCTTCCAACAATACTGCGTATCCGTATTTGAATTAAACCCTTCCTGATATGGAATCGGCATAATCTCACATTCGGTTCTAAATACTATTGGCCCTACCCATTCACTCGTTTTACCTTCGCCACAGCTTGAACGAACATATACTTTATATTCCGTATTTGGTTTTAACGGAGCACTTGGACTATTTGTATTGGTAAGTGTAGGATTATTACTCTTAGCAAGAGTACCAGTTCCTAAAGGAGGTGTTGTCAATCCGTCATCAGGCATGACATAATACTCCCAACTTGTATTTGTTGGATCTACCCATGATATATCGACACTTGTTGTACCAATCTTAGTTGTTACAATATCTTCTGGAGCACGACAAGTAACTTTTTCAATACTAAATTTATCTATTTGTAATTGTCCACTAGTTCCTGTTACGTGAAAACCAATATTAGCAACACCTGTTACGCCATCTACATATACCACTTTCTTGGTATAAAAAGCTCCCTTATAAACTAATGTGGTTCCTATTGTTTGAGTAAATGCTGAAGGGTCAATTCCACTTGTGGAAAGCTTCACTTCTACATTTGCCGTTGTATTTTGATCTATTTGATAATAAAAAGTAACCGCATACAATCCTCCAGTTAAATTAAATCCTGGAGAAATTAACCAATCGTCATTGACAGGAGACGAACCAGAATAGTACATACATCTATCTCCTTCATAAACAGTCCATTCAGATTGTTTCCAGATATCTCCATAAGGAGTACCATCTATATTTGTATCAATAATTGTCCAACAATCAAGATCACTTTCAATCGTATTAAATCCTTCTTTGTAAGGTACCACTTTAGGTAAACAGGCTGTTTTAAAAATTAATGGTCCTATCCAGTCACCAAATGTTCCATCTAAACACTTAGAGCGTACAAAGAATCCATATTCTGTATCAGGTAAAAGATTATTTCCAGAAACATCTTTCAATCCAACAACTTCCGTTTTAGAAACTTTTGTTCCACTAGTAGTTGGTGCTCCGATAGAAGAATCTATAATTAAGTATTCCCATTCCGTTGCAATATCATCATCCCATAAAAACTTAGCACTGTCTGTTGCTATATCAGTTACTGATACTCTCAACGGCTCCGTACACCCTACACTTTCAAGACTCACATTATCAATATGAAATGTAGAAGAACCTACTGAGTTTATATGCCAAGCTATATTAACTACTCCCGTGATACCATTTATAAAAACTGTTTCTTGTACATACTCCGATTTTTGATATATTTTTTTAGCTACCAAAGTCGTTGTAAATTCTTTCACATCAATCCCATTCTTCGACAATAAGACCTCAAATTCGTTATTACCAGAAGGTGATGTTTTATAATAATATGTTAGTTTATACAAGCCCCCATTAAAATCAAAAGCAGGAGTTATAGCATAACTATCATGTGATATATTACCAGAATAACATTGAAACATTAACCCCCTATCACCCTCCATACGGTAATTGGTAGATAGCTCAAAAGAATCTGTGTCAGAAGGATTATTCTGTACAAGTGTCCAGCACTCAATATTCAAAGAGTTTGTGTCAAAAGTCTCGTAAAATGGAGTAGGAAACACACCACACTTGGTCATGAATTTGACTGGTCCTTCCCAATAACTTTTATCTGAGGTAGAACATACGGAACGATACCAAACATAATAGTAAGTACTAGCATCCAAGTTTAGAAAAGTATAAGTAGTTACACCTTTTGCAGGAATAACACCAGTGGTTCCCGTAGGATACTTCTGGTCTTTGCCAATAAACAATTCAAAATCTGTAATAGAACTATTTGGAGCTGTCCAATTAACAGTCGCTTCATCCAACTCAATATCTTTGACAGCAAGTCCTTTTGGTTCCAAACAAGTTTCCTTATATATAGATACATTATCAATTGCTGCTGGAGTTTGATTCTGAGTCCACATATTGCTAGCCCATTGAAAAACAATCTTCATTTTAGTTCCAGCAAACTTGCTCAAATCTACTTTAATAAATTCCTTTTTAAACGTAGATTGGTCAAACATATCAGAGTTTAACAAAAGACCCCCAGAGCCACTATTTATTCTAAGTCCCTTAGGAGGTGAGAATGTTTCGGGAATGAGCCATACGCTTAATGCATCACTTACAGACCAATCACTTCCCTCTCCTTTACTTCTCCAATCGAAACTTACAATATAATCCTTAGCTCCTACAGGAACTGAAAAAGCAGGGCTAATGGCTAGGCTCACATCTTCATCTAATACAGATTCACTATAATTATTTGTAACTCCGTTATCATCCGAAATATACAACGATTTACTACCACCATTTGGAACAGCAGTTCCGACATACCATTTGTTTACATCAGAATTAATTAAGCTCCAAGTCTGCGGAGTTTCGAAATCATCGTTAAAAATTTCGCCCGTGGCAAGAGCCAAGGAAGCATCCAAAGTTTCATTAAAAGCATCCTTAGATGGGCTAATTATTTCAGATATGAAATCACCGAAGGAAAACGTTTGTAACTTTTGATGAGCAAATAACCAATAGCCGCAAAGCATGGTAAGTGCTAAAAAAATAGTTGTTAATTTTAGTTTCATTTTTATAGTTTTGTTGGTTGAATTTTATCAAATATAATCAAAAATATTAACTACTTTTTATGACTATATAAAATGGCAAAATATTTTAATTCACAACAAAAAATCGCAAAACATCTATAAAACAGAGAATTAAATGCAATAAAACCATGAAATTTGAATTAAAAACAATTATAAAACTTCAAAATCAGGAAGCTTTGTCATTTAGCTTATTTCAACAGACAGTATCAAAATCCAAAAAAAATGTCAACAAAAACAAAAAGCTACCCAAAAGGGTAGCTTTTTTACTATGCTTCTTAATTACTAATACATTATTTATTGATTTGTACCCATCCAGTTCTGGTTTTACCTTTCGATATCACCACATAATAGTACGTACCATCTGGAAGTTTATTCCCACTCTTATCCTGTCCAGCCCACTGATTTGTGTAACCAAAACCATATGAATATACCTCAGAACCATAACGATTAAAGATTTTCAAATCATCTACTCCATGACTCGACAAGTCAAAGAAATCATTAAGTCCATCGCCATTTGGAGAAATACCTTTCTGTATAGGACACTCGTTATATTTAACCGAATAACTACTCTCGTCTGTACACAATCCATCCTCAGACTCAGCATACACATAAATAATTTGATCCCTAAAAATTACTGTTCCCGGAAGATAGCTTTCCCCACCTTTACCCGTTTTTTCATAATATGTATTTCCTTTAGATAATGGAGCTAATACATGTAAATTACAATCCTCTAATACATCAGGAAAAACATCTGCAACCACTGG
>NZ_FORU01000017.1 GCF_900114085.1 Myroides guanonis
GCTGTAGCCGAGAGGGTCAATGGAATCATAAAAGGTGAATTTGATTTAAATTATTCAAATCTGGGATATCAAAAAACAAAACAGATACTAAAGGATAACATAGAGGCATATAATAGTCTTAGACCACATAATAGTTGTGACAATTTAACCCCGAACCAAGCTCATTTAGAAAAGGGTTTTTTAACCAAGAGATGGAAGAACTATTACAAGATAAAACAACTAAAAAAAGAAGATGTACAGCAATCTTAGGACTACTAAATTACATGTACAGTTATAAGCAGGATTAATAACAATAACTGTACAGCTATACTAGGACGAGACACCTCCATATATTTCATAGACTTTGAGTGGACCTTGAGTGGACTTTAAGTGGACTTTGAGTGGACATTACGCACTTTATCCTTATCTAATCCTAATGTTTGATATGAAAAAAAATGGGTAAAAATCAATTCATCTGTTCCATTTTGTAAGTTTTTGTCAGACACATTTTCAGATTTTATATGTAAATACTTTTTTCGTTTTATTCTAAAACAAAATTATAGCGGACAACAAATCGCGTTTTGAAATGTGGTTAAAATGACTACTTCTGACCACTTTTACTCTATCAAAACCTATTAGAAAACCGAAAACAAAGGTTTTAAATATTCTTAATTTGCCCCCCCTAGGGTGTTGCTTAGGTCATGTTCAGGTTTCATTGAAAAAAAAGGCGTTTTACTGAAGCTGACTAGAAGGAAGCCAACAGCTAACCAACAGAAAAACTCACTTTGAGACTTCTTTTTACCATTTTATTTTAGAAATCTGAGATACTTCGGATAACTAAAATATATCACACCTACAATAAAACTTAAAAGTTCAAACTCCTAATGCATCAACAATTTCAACACTCTATAACTCTCTACAAAACAAGTAATTAATTATGTAGCTTGAAGCTGTTTTCTCGATAATCGCCAATCGAATTTGCTGGATCATTCGTGTTTATAGGTTGTTTTTCTCAGCTTCGTTTTAGGTCAAGGCGCCTTAAACCCCATCTTGATAAATCTTCACTGAATATTTATTATTCTCCTGGTCCTAAAATAATTGACACTATCCCATTGAATGATATATAGATTTTTAAAACGTGAATGCTGAAACATGAAGACTATATCTGAATATTTTCCTGTTAACAATAACTCGATTAGCAGCACGAATTTTTCTAACTAACAAAGTAAAAAGTAGTTAGACTATATGAAATTTAAATATTGAAAGAAAATTCGAAAGGGTTAATACTCCCTTCAAAATCTAAAGAATCGTTTAATTCTATAAATCACAGTCCAGACAATTTAGATTGTGCTTCGAGGTCACAATTACAAAATAAACCAACGAATTCACAAACCAACAAAATAATTTTAATCATTAAAATCCGTAGATTTGTTATGGATCTAAGTCTCTATTTAAAATACACATCTATAAAACAGTGTGTTAAATATTTTCAGATGCTATTCTTACAAACAAATAGTACTAACTAACTTTATAGATCATGAACCAACAAAGAATTTATAAAATCCTTTTTTCAAGCGTATATCCTCTATATATAGCAAAAGCAGAAAAAAAAGGAAGAACTAAAGAAGAAGTAGATATTGTCATTAAATGGCTAACAGGTTATGATCAAAAAGGACTCGAAAAACAAATAGAAGAAAAAAGTGATTTCGAAACTTTTTTTAAGAACGCACCATTACTAAATCCAAATAGCGACAAGATAACAGGGGTTATTTGTGGATATAGGGTGGAAAATATCGAAGATGATTTGATAAGAAAAGCACGATATATGGATAAGCTAATAGATGAATTAGCTAAAGGAAAAGCTATGGATAAAATACTACGAAAATAAAAAAGAGATTATAACAGTGTGTTATAACCTCTTTCATATATAAATAGAAAACGAATTATTTTCTAGCAATAACTTTTTCAGCCTTAGCTATAATAGCCTCTGCATTCAAACCGTATTTTTCCATTAATTCAGCAGGAGTACCGGATTCTCCGAAAGTATCTTCAACTGCTACGAATTCTTGCGGTAATGGATTGTGAAGAGCTAAAACTCTTGAAACACTTTCACCCAATCCACCTAAGAAATTATGCTCTTCAGCAGTAACTATACAACCTGTTTTACCAACAGATTTTAAAATAGCCTCTTCATCCAAAGGTTTAATAGTATGAATATTGATTACCTCAGCAGAAATACCTTTAGCCTCTAGAGCCTCAGCAGCCTGAAGTGCTTCCCAAACCAAATGCCCAGTAGCAACGATTGTTACATCGGTACCTTCCGTAAGCATTACCGCTTTTCCAATTTTAAACTCTCCATTTTCAGGAGTAAAATTAGGAACAACCGGACGACCAAATCTCAAGTAAACAGGTCCTTCAAAATCAGCAATAGCCAATGTTGCAGCCTTAGTTTGATTGTAGTCACAAGTATTGATTACAGTCATTCCTGGCAACATTTTCATTAAACCTAAATCTTCTAAAATCTGATGTGTAGCACCATCTTCACCTAGTGTTAAACCAGCATGAGAAGCACATATTTTTACGTTTTTCTCTGAATAAGCAACAGACTGTCTAATTTGATCATAAACCCTTCCAGTTGAAAAGTTAGCAAAAGTTCCAGTAAAAGGAATTTTACCACCAATCGTAAGACCAGCTGCAATTCCAATCATATTAGCCTCTGCAATTCCAATTTGGAAAAAACGCTCTGGATGATTCTTTTTAAAGTCATCCATTTTTAAAGAACCTATTAAGTCTGCACATAGTGCAACAACATTCTCATTTTTTTGTCCTAATTCAGTTAAACCAGCACCAAATCCCGAACGTGTATCTTTACTACCTGTATTGATATATTTTTTCATTGTCATTTTCGTTTAAAAAGGATTAATAATCACCTAAGGTTTCGGCGTTTTGATTCAAAGCTTCCTCTAATTGAGCATCACTAGGAGCTTTACCATGCCAAGCATGAGTTCCCATCATATAATCAACACCATTCCCCATTTCAGTATGTAATAAAATACAAACTGGTTTTCCTTTTCCTGTTTTCGATTTTGCCTCTGTTAAACCATTAACAACCGATTCTATATCATTTCCTTTTTCAATGTCTAAAACATCCCAACCAAAAGCTTCAAACTTGGCTTTGATTGATCCCATGTGTAAAACTTCATCTGTTGAACCATCTATTTGCTTTCCATTTAAATCAACAGTAGCAATAAGATTATCTACTTTCTTAGCAGATGCATACATCATAGCTTCCCAGTTTTGTCCTTCTTGTAATTCACCATCACCAAGTAAAACATAAACCAAATGCGAATCCTTATTTAATTTTTTAGCCTGTGCTGCACCCAATGCTACAGATAACCCTTGTCCTAATGACCCAGAAGCCATACGTATACCTGGTAAATGGTCATGAGTTGTAGGATGTCCTTGCAAACGAGTGTTGATTTTTCTAAAAGTTGCCAATTCGCTTACCGGGAAATACCCACTTCTAGCTAAAACACTGTAAAAAACGGGAGAAATATGGCCATTAGACAAAAAGAAGATATCTTCATTCAATCCGTCCATTTCAAAACTCTCTTTACGCTCCATAATGTTCTGATACAAAGCCACAAAAAACTCAGCGCAACCTAGAGAACCTCCTGGATGACCTGAATTTACTGCATGTACCATTCTAAGGATATCCCTTCTTACTTGCGTTGTTAAATCTGTTAATTGTTGTGTGTTTGGTTTCATTGTTATTTTAATAGAATGATTCAAGTAGCAAATATAATGAGATTATTACATCTTACTCTAAATAATATAAGAGTTTTACCCCTGCTTCGTTTAGCACTCCAGATATCATTCTTAGATATTATTTTAATTCCAAAAACAGCCATGCCTACGTTGCATTTTTACCGTATTTTTGCATTATCCCTTAATCCTTTTTCAGAATGAACAAACTTTGGCAATCCTACTTAGATTCCTATAGAGGACTATCCCAACCAACTTGGATATTAGCTCTTGTGATGCTTATCAATAGAAGCGGAGCTATGGTAATCCCCTTCCTTGGTGTTTATATGACCTCTAAACTTGGTTTCGAATTAAAAGAAGCTGGGATAGCACTTAGTTGTTTTGGTGTTGGAGCTATTATGGGATCTCTTTGCGGAGGTTGGCTTACAGATAAAATAGGTCATTACCTCACACAAAGTATAAGTCTATTTCTATCTGTTCCAGTATTCTTTATGCTCCCCCTCTTTACAAGTTTCGAGTCGCTATGCGCCGCCATTATTGTATTGAGTTTCATAACCGAAATTTTTAGACCAGCGAATAGTGCATCCGTGTCTTATTACGCTAAGCCAGAAAACCTAACACGTGCTTTCTCTTTAAATCGAATGGCATTAAACCTAGGATTTTCAATAGGACCAGCATTAGGTGGTTTCTTAGCAGGTTATTCTTATAGCTTGTTATTCTACGTAAATGGAACGATGGTTGGTCTAGCGGGAATTGTTTTTCTGTTCTATTTCAGAGGTAAAAAAGGAAATGATGCTTTACTAACAAATCAAGCTACTGTAAAAACACAACAACCAGCAAACAAATCGGCTTACAGAGATGTAAAGTATATATTCTTCACGCTTTTCTTGACTATTTACGCTACGTGCTTTTTTCAATTGTTCAACTCATTACCGATTTTTTACAAACAAGTACATTTATTAAACGAAATCAACATCGGTTATATATTAGCCTTTAGCGGTTTAATAGTATTTGGACTTGAAATGATCGTAGTCCATTTAGCAGAAGCCAATTTAACCATACGTCAAAACATGGTCTTTGGAACAGCACTCTGTGGTGCAGCCTTTGTTGTCTTAATAGCCCCTTTAGGTGTCCCTATACTCTACGTCTCTATGTTTTTGCTATGTATCTCAGAAATTCTAGTAATGCCCTTTTCATCTACCATCGGAGTCAACCGTTCTAGTAGTGAAAACAGAGGGTCTTATATGGCTTTAAATGCATTAGCCTTTTCAATTGCTCATGTTTTCTCGCCTCTTTTCAGTACTACAATAGCAGAAAACTATGGATTCAATACACTTTGGATAGTTACGGGTGTATTAATAGCATTGGCTTCTTTAGGCTTTTTTGTATTGATGAAAAAAATGTAATTTTAGAACTCTATTAGAAATTTAAATAAAATGTCAATCCCAATTCTAGAAACAAAAGATTTAAAAATAGGTTACCGACACAAAAACCAGGAAAAAATAGTTTTAGAAAATTTAAATCTACAACTAAATAAAGGTCGTCTAATCTCACTTATTGGTATTAATGGAATTGGAAAATCAACGTTATTAAGAACCTTATCTGGAGCGCAATCAGTCTTGAGTGGTACTATAAATCTACAACAAGAAGCCTTAAACACTTATTCCAAAGAAGATATATCCAAAGAAATAAGTGTTGTGTTTACAGAAAAAATTAGCCAAAGCCATTTAAAAGTTCGAGAATTGGTTGCACTTGGAAGAATACCTTACACCAATTGGATAGGAACACTAACCCCAAAAGACTGGGATATAGTTGAGGAAGCTATAGAACTTACTGAAATAAAAAAACTCGAAGACCAAGCTATAAATTCGCTGAGTGATGGTCAAATGCAAAAAGTATTGATTGCAAGAGCGATTGCTCAGGACACTCCAATAATCATATTAGATGAACCCTCCACTCATTTAGACTTATATCATAAAATAAGTCTATTTCGTTTACTAAAAAAACTGTGTATTGAAAAAGACAAGTCCATACTATTTTCAACGCATGATATGGATTTAGCCTTACAAATAAGTGACGAAATCATAGCATTAACACACGATTACACTATACAAGGCACTACACAAAACTTGATAGACCAAAACATTTTCAACAACTTCTTTCAAGACGAGCATATCGTATTCGAACCAACCGAACGCAGATTTAAAATTACACTTCCTTAAATTCGTCCGTACAATTATGACGTTTATTTTTAGAGATATTTTCAATATTCCAAACCACTTGCTTTTCGAATGGATGTTGGCGAACAGGACAATCAGTTTTAGAACAAATAGCACAAGAAAACTCCTTACAATCATCCATATGAACAAAGAGCTCTAATTCACTGCCAAATCCCTCATTAATCGCCTTCTCAAGCGCTTCCACCTCGTGATGTCCTTCAACAATTGTAAAATACCACGGCAAAGTTAGATGACAATCAAAATGCAAAACACTCCCATACTTAATAATTCGAAGATTGTGTAAATCGATCCAATTATCACGGCGAATCTCTTGTAGATTAGCCACCACCTCTAGGAGTAAGCGTTCATCAGATTCATCCATAATTCCAGAAATAGCACGACGCACTATTTTATATCCAGTTACAATAATTATACCTGCAAACAATAAAGCGACAGCACTATCCAACCATTGATAACCTGTAAAAAACAACAATACCAATCCAATGATAATACCAATAGTCGAATAAGTATCAGATTGCAAATGCTTACCACTGGCAATTAATGCCAACGAATTATTCTTAGTTCCCTTTTGAACAGCATATCGCCCCAATATATAATTTACAACAGCTGTAATTGAAATTAAAACAATACCATAATCCAATTGCTGAATTTCAGAAGGCAATGAAAGGTTTTTAATAGCCTCATAGATAATCACCAAGCCAGCAACAATAATCAGAGCCCCCTCTAAAGAAGCAGATATAAATTCGACTTTTCCATGTCCATAAGGATGGTTCCTATCTCTAGGTAAACTAGAAAGATATAAACTATATAGACCAACAAAACCACTAATAACATTAATAACACTTTCTAAAGCATCCGTTAATATAGCAATGGAATTGGTGAGATACCATGCAACTATCTTGACAAGGAATAATAAAACTCCAACAGTCGCTACAATTTTCTGAAACTGATAATTCTCTCTAGCCTTGCTATTCATACATCCTTTTTAATACAATTCAATTTCTCTTACTTCTCCAACCTTTAGCTCCTTAATACTGTGTATTCCAATTCGAACACGCACCAATCTTAAAGTAGGAAAGCCAACTTTAGCAGTCATCTTTCGAACTTGTCTAAACTTACCTTCCGTCAAAACAATTCGAACCCAGCTTGTAGGTCCATGCCGTTCATCTCGAATTCGCTTCCCCTCTCCAATCCAATCAGGGAGACTTGTCAAAATTGAAGCCTCACAAGGTTTCGTTTTATAGATAGTCCCTTTAACACCAATTTCTACTCCATTACAAAGTTCTTCAATAGCTTCTTGAGTTACAATTCCGTCCAATTGAACATAATATTCCTTTTCATAATGAGCACTTCGAACCACTTCACTTGCCCATCCGTTAGTCGTTAAAAGTAATACTCCTTCAGAATCCTCATCTAAACGCCCTATCGCCATAGTTCCCTCTGGGAAATCGAATAATTCACCTAGCTTCTTTTTAGCGCGTTTTTTCTCATATATAAACTGACTAATATAACCGTGCGGTTTATACAAAATAAAGTGTCTTCCTTCTAGTGCAAATACAGGCTCAATACTTTCGTTACTCAAATTCATTAGGTAGTAAAATTTCACACAAAGTTACTAAATCTCGCACAGTCCATACCCTATATAAAGTCACTATTTATCAACTAACCTAGCATCTATAAAAACAGTCACAATTAGAAATAAAAAAACCGCTTCTTTCGAAACGGTTCTTATAATATCAATTAAATGGACCACTCTAATATGGCATCCTTATTCATTTTAATATAATCTAAATTATTAGCTTTCTCTGCCATTTCTAGCGATTTTTTAGCTGTCTCAATAGCACCTTTCTTATCCCCCATCTTAGCCTGAATTTGAGATTTCAATCTAGTAAAATAAAAAGGAGCAGAAGCACCTTCTTTTTCAATAGCAGCATCAATCCATTTTAAAGCCTTAGAAAGTTCTTTATTAATTAAAAAATAATACTGAGAAGCTGCGTAATAATCAACCGCTTTAGGTCCCGAAAAAGTTTGTTCTATACTAGCCAATGCCAATTTCTCAGACGGCACACCTATATGAATAGGAACAATTGTTTTTTCCCAAATCAATTCCATATCAACACCATCAATATCAACATTGTTAAGCGCAATAGTAAAGGTCTCATATTTTCGATCAGAAGAAACAGATTTTACATCAGTTCTCAATGCAACCTTTGACTCATCAAACTTTTCTGGTAAACCCCAGTTATTAGTATCAGAATAAAATATCACCTCCCAAGAAGTCGCTTTTGGAATTGTATACAAAGCATACTTTCCTTTTTTAAGTTCTTTTCCCGCAATAGTTACATCGTCTGCGAAAGTAACTGTAGTATTCATATTAGCTCCAGTTCTCCACATTCTTCCGTAAGGAACTAAATCCCCAAATACAGAACGTCCACGCATACTTGGTCTTGAATAGTCAATAGTGATATTCGTTAAGCCAACTACTTCTTCAATCTTAGACTTCGAACTCGTTGGAGGTGTTTTAACCTGAGCATCCATAGTAGCTATGGAAAACAAAACGAGTGCACTACAAATTACTTTCTTAAACATAACTAATTATTTTTTATGGTTATCAATTCCTTCTTGCAACCATTGTTTATACGAATCAATATCTGGTGTATAACCAATTGGTGCATTCATTTGTGTTTCAGATTCATCTAAAACAATATAGTAAGGTTGTGCGTTTGCTTGATAATGAGTAATCTGAAAGTCACTCCATTTATTACCAACAGATTTCACCTTTTTACCTGTAGTTTCTGAAATATATTGCTCATTTTCAAGCAATTCTTTCTTGTCATCCACATACAATGAAATTAAAACAAATTCATTTTTCAACATGGCTAAAACAGCTGGATCAGACCAAACATAATCCTCCATTTTACGACAATTCACACAAGCATAGCCAGTAAAATCCAAAAGAATAGGTTTATTAACCGATTTGGCATAAGCCACCCCTTTTTCATAATCCTTAAATGCAATAATATCATGAGGTCCTAATTCGGCACCATCAGCCAAAATCTCAGTACTAGTCGAACCACCTCCTTTAGAATTTCCAACTCCATAAGGACTTTCACTATAAGTCATTGGAGGAGGGAAACCAGAAATAATTTTCAAAGGTGCTCCCCATAGTCCAGGAATCATATAGATGGTAAAAGTTAACACCAACAATCCCATTCCCAATCGACCAACAGAAATATGTTCTAACGGACTATCATGTGGTAATCTAATTTTACCGAATAAGTAAAATGCCCAAGCTCCAAAAACAGCAATCCATATAGCTAAGAATATCTCACGCTCTAAATAATGTGTTTGTAAAACTAAGTCAGCATTTGATAAAAATTTAAAAGCAAGAGCCAACTCTAAGAAACCTAGAGAAACTTTTACTGTATTTAACCATCCTCCAGATTTAGGCATCGTATTTAACCATCCAGGGAACATAGCAAACAACATAAAAGGTAAAGCTAAAGCAGTTGAGAAACCTAACATTCCAACAATAGGTGCAATTCCACCCTTAGAAGCCGCTTCAACTAGTAAAGTTCCAACAATTGGACCAGTACAAGAAAATGACACAATAGCTAAAGCTAATGCCATGAATAAAATTCCAACAATTCCACCTCTATCTGCTTGTGAATCCACTTTATTAGCCCATGAATTAGGTAACATAATTTCAAAAGCACCTAAGAATGAAACTGCAAATATTACCAACAAAAGGAAGAATATAACATTAAACCAAACATTGGTTGACAAAGCATTTAAAGAGTCTGCTCCAAAAACAGCGGTTACAATTGTACCTAAAACAACATAAATAAGAATAATAGAGAATCCATATATAATAGCATTCTTTATTCCCTTAGCTCTTGTTTTACTTTGTTTTGTAAAAAAGCTCACAGTCATCGGAATCATTGGGAACACACAAGGTGTTAACAAAGCTGCAAATCCCGAAAGAAAAGCAATAAAAAAGATAGTAACTAACCCTCTTTGCTCTTCTTTTTTAGGCGCAACTGTCTTAGCTACTGCTCCATCCTTATCTGCAATCGTAGCTTGACTATCTGTTACAGCTGCTTCCTCAAAGTTTTGAACCTCCTTAGATGTCAAACTTTTGATATCAAACTCAAACAAATTACTTTGGCTAATACATACATCTTTACAAACCTGATAACCCAATTCCATTTGAATTGTTTTTACATCTGGATTTAAAATCTTTATTTCTTGAATTAATTGGACAGGACCAACGAAATAAGTTTCATCAACTTCAAAAACATCGTTGTATTGAGTAGCAGTTTCACTTTCCTTTGCTGCTCCAACTAACTCATAATTTCCTTCAATATTATTATAAATAAACTCCGTAGGAAGTGGTCCTCCTTCAGCTGTATACTGAGAGTACATATGCCAATCGTCTTCTACAATACCGTCTAATGTTATAACAAATTCAGTATCTGACTTTTTCTCGATTTTCGATTTCCACTTTGCAGGGTTCATAATTTGCGCTTGCATCGATACCATAGTAGTAAAGAAGAGTAGCAAATAGGCTAATTTTTTCATTGGTTTAATTTAATTTTTAAGATTTTGGTTGTTGTATTAGTTATTTTAAATCGTTCATCCATTCGGCTTCCGACAATCCAAACAATTTGATTCTCGGAGCACAATAGCCATGTATTCTCTTTTTCTATCTGGGAGTACTTTTCATCCTTAAAATACTTGCTCAGTTTTTTCTTTCCATGCATTCCAATAGGATAAAAAACATCTCCTGATTTCCATTTTCTAAGTGTAAGTGGAAAAACCAACTTTTCACTATCTACAAAAATCACATTGGGCTGTTTACCTAATTCCATTGAAGACTCAACTTCCTTAAACTCTAGACCTATCGGTAAATTAACAGATTGTAAATTGTCAACAGTGAATACTGATTCATCTGTGTTTATACTTGATTTTGGAGCTAAAATAAGAAATTCTCTGTTCTTGAGTAACACAAACTCTATTCCAAAAATCATCTTACCCGTTTCACCATCAATCAAAGCATCTATATCCTTCCAAGCTTTAAAGCCATAGGGTTTAAGCCAAGTATGTAAATAAGCACGAAAGTTAGGTATTTCTTTCAACCTCACAATAGAAAAGTGAGACTCTTTTCCAACCACACAAACTACCTCTTTAAAATATAATGAAGAGGCATCTTTTGCCATCTCTGAGGTTTCCTCTAAATAATGAAGTGTATTCTGAAAAGACTGTGAAAAACTAGTATTCAAAGACTTAAGGATAGGCAAGACATCTTTCCGAATTTTATTTCGTACATATTTAGTCTCAGCATTGGTTCTATCCTCTCGCCAAGCAATACTCTCAACGCTTGCATAGCGTTCTATTTCCTCCCTTGTGAAAGGTAGAAGTGGTCGTAGTATTTTATTGTTTTTTTCAGGAATACCGAGTAATCCTTCGATCCCTGTACCTCTAGTAAAATTAATAAGAAATGTTTCCATTGCATCATCTAAGTGATGAGCTGTCAGAACATAATCTAAAGACTTTTCGTTTAGTAAATCATTAAACCATTGGTAACGCAACTCACGAGCAGCAATTTGAATAGAAACTTTCTTAGTTAAAGCATAGTCTTCGGTATCAAATTCTTGCACAAAACAAGTTATTCCATGTTTATAACAGAAAGTCTCTACAAACTCTTGGTCCCCATTACTGTCTTCACCTCTTAAATGAAAATTACAATGTGCAACTTGTATATTGAGATTTGAAGCATGGCATAGATGTAACAAAACCATACTATCAATACCCCCACTAACAGCGACCAATAATTTACTATCCTGAAATTCAAGGAATTCACCTTGAATATGTTTTAAAAATGCCGCTTTCATTTAATTCTACTAAAAGACAGCAAATTACTCTTTTTTATTTGCACAACAAAAACAGTTATTTATAAAATGCGAAGTACCTTATTACTTTAACGCATAAATTAACAACTTCTTAAAAAAACACTATTATAACATCTAAAGCCTTATAAAAAAGAGTCGTTACTCCAATTCTATATGAGAAGCAGTTGCATAACTTCTCCATTTATCAATGGTTTGTTGTAAGTCAGCAGGTATTTCTGAATTAAAGCGCATGAATTCTTTAGTAGTTGGATGCTCGAAGCCCAATGTTTTAGCATGTAGAGCTTGACGAGGTAACATTTGAAAACAGTTGTCTACAAATTGCTTATACTTAGTAAAAGTAGTTCCCTTCAAAATTAAATTCCCTCCATAGCGCTCATCATTAAACAATGTATGTCCTATAGACTTCATATGAACACGAATCTGATGAGTACGTCCTGTTTCTAATCTACAAGACACAAGAGTTACATATCCTAAGCGCTCTAATACTTTATAATGCGTAACTGCCCATTTCCCTTTAGTCTCATCGTCATAGGTCGCCATTTGCATTCTATTTTTAACATGTCTACCTATATAGCTCTCAATAATCCCCTCCTCTTCAACAACATTTCCCCAAACCAATGCAACATATTCTCGTTCCGTAGTTTTTTCAGCAAACTGTCGTTGTAATTCAGCCATAGCCCATTCGGTCTTAGCGACAACTAACAATCCACTAGTATCTTTATCTATACGATGTACTAATCCAGGACGTTCACTACTATTTAGAGGTAGATTCTCAAAATGATATGCCAATGCGTTCACTAAAGTACCTGTATAATTACCATGTCCAGGATGAACTACAAGTCCAGGTTCTTTATTTATAACCAACAGCGTATCATCTTCATATACAATATTAAGTGGAATATTTTCTGGAATAATCTTATTCTCAAAAGGTGGTTCTTCCATCAAAACACGTACTATATCAGATGCCTTTACTTTGTGATTTGACTTAACTGGAATCTCATTAACAAAGATATTCCCATTGCTAGCTGCCTGCTGTATTTTATTTCGAGTTGCATTCTCAATCAAGTTCATTAAAAACTTATCCACTCGCAAAGGAGCTTGTCCCTTACCTGCTTCAAATCTAAAATGTTCAAATAAACCTTCTTCAATATCTTCATTAAAACTCATAGTTTCTTTCATTTAACTAAATTTATTCTATTTCTGGAGCTTGGTCCAACTCTTCAGATGACAAAGCTGCTTTACCATCTCCTAAAACAAAGTCAATGCGCGAATCTTTTGTAATTCTATCACCTGCCTTTACTTTATTCCCATTCATTGAAACCCCTAACACCACATCTTTACCTATAAATGTAGTATAAGATTTCGTGCCTTCTTTCAATCCTAGTGCCTTAATAGTAGCTAATGCCTGTCTATAAGTAAGCTGTTCCAAAGACGGCATTATAACTTTACCATACCCAGAAGCATTAATTTTTACATATATTTTTCTCTCTTCTTTTACTTTACTTCCCGCAGATGGATCTTGCTCTAAAATAGTTAAAGGTGGAATATCTTTAGAATACTCTAAAGTATCCAATACCACCATACGCAGATTCGCTTTCTCCAAAACCTGTAAAGCTTGATCACTATCTAACTTTCTCAAATCGGGTACTGTAATTTCATATCCGTGTTTTGTTGTAATATCCAACCACTTTAAAGCACCAAAAGCTCCTATGACTAGCAGAACAATCGCAGCAATTAGGGATATAAAAAATGCTTTACTTTTAAAAAACATAAATAGTCTCATCTCATATAGAATTTAGACAAAGATATAAAATAGAAAAGGTTTTTTGTTTCTATCTTTTATTATAAATTTGTTTGAAGCATTACTACAGACAACACCTTTATAACAAGGCTTTGATTTTGGAGTACTTTGACAAGAAAGGCTATTGGACATCAAGCTTATAGGTTTAAATATTCGCTATTCCAAAGCAAAACACATTGTTTATTTACGATTAAAACCGCGAATTATATGAAACAGGTTGCAATAATTATGGGAGGTTATTCTAGCGAAGTAGAAATTTCTTTAATAAGTGGACAAGTAGTTTACGACACCCTTGATAAAACTAAATACAATCCATATAAAATCCATATTCTTAAAGACAAATGGGTATATGTTGACGAAAACAACAATGAATACCCTATTGATAAAAACGACTTTTCTGTAGAAGTTCAAGGTAAAAAAATCACGTTTGACGTAGTCTTTAACGCTATTCATGGAACTCCAGGAGAAGATGGTTTAATGCAAGCTTATTTATCATTATTACACATACCTCAATCTTCGTGTGGTTATTACCAAGCTGCGTTAACAATGAACAAACGCGATATGCTATCTGTTTTAAAACCTTATGGAATAAAAACAGCTATATCATACTATCTCAATCAAGGAGATGAAATAATAACAGAAGATATTATTCAAAGAGTAGGACTTCCTTGTTTTGTAAAACCAAACAAATCGGGATCTAGTTTTGGTATCTCCAAAGTAAAAGATTCTGACGAATTACTAAAAGCAATAGAAACAGCTTATAAGGAAGACGACGAAATCTTAATTGAAAGCTTTTTAGATGGAACAGAGGTTTCTGTTGGTGTTATCAATTATAAAGGTGACATTTTAGTATTACCTATAACCGAAATAGTATCAGAAAACGACTTTTTTGATTATGAAGCTAAATATCTAGGTAAATCACAGGAAATTACACCTGCTAGAATATCAGAAGAAATGGCTGATAAAATAAGCGCTATAGCAAAACGCATTTACACCATACTCAAAATGGAAGGGTTTTCAAGAAGTGAATTTATTATAGTAGGAGAAACTCCGTTTTTGTTAGAAATGAACACTGTTCCCGGTCTTACAAGAGAAAGCATACTACCTCAACAAGCAAAAGAAGCTAATATTTCATTACCTGATTTATTCGAAAACGCCTTAGAATTAGCATTAAATAAACCAGTAAGATAAATGAGAAGAGCTGTATTTCCAGGGTCCTTCGACCCTATAACCAACGGTCATTACGACATCATTCTTAGATCGCTTCCATTATTCGATGAAATAATTGTTGCAATAGGTATTAATGCAGATAAAAAATATATGTTTCCTTTAGAGACACGTAAAAAGTTTATTGAAGATGCGTTTAAAGACGAACCAAAAATCCGAGTTGCAACCTACACTGGTCTAACAACAGATTTTTGTATAGAAAATGATGCTGAATTTATATTAAGAGGACTTAGAAACCCAGCTGACTTTGAATTCGAAAAAGCCATTGCTCATACCAACCGCTTATTAACCAAAATTGAAACTGTTTTTCTCTTAACCGCTGCCAGCACTTCCTTTATTAGTTCTAGCATCGTGAGAGATGTAATTCGAAATAAAGGAGACTATACTCAACTCGTTCCTGAATCAGTTCGAACCAAATAAAACAATAAAAAACGCCTCTTCATTTATGGATGAAGAGGCGTTTTTACATTATAAAACCAATTACTACTATTTTCTATTTCTTACTTCCAAAGCTTTATATTCCTCTCCATCTGTTTTATAGATAGAATATGTAACATCATACCCTTCTGGAACATAAATAACTATAGGCATTTTACCATTGTAACGAGTTAATTGTGGCAATGCAGTAACAAAAAGATTTCTTTTCTCGGAATCTGGACATGCCATCATAGTAGAAGTAACCTCTCCTTTAGTTTCGAAAGTATAATAAGTATACCCCCAACCACTTAAATCTTTTTCCTCTAAAGTTCCCATTAGATTAAAATAGTTACAACCATCTACTTCCATCCACTTTCCAACTTTAAACTCTATTTTCTTACTAGAGTCTAAATCAGAATGAGGAACTTCAATCACTACTTGTTTATATCCATTTTCTGGTTTAGGAAAAATAGACACATCTACTTTAGTTATGGTCTGTGCCATAACACCTGAAATTGTTCCCATAAATAAAACTGCTAATGCTAAAACTTTCTTCATCATTTTCTTTTTTTAATTTTTCTAAAACAATCCTAAACAAGCTTCGTGCCAAAGCTTAATGGTTTAAATAATCTTATAGATTTAAGGCTGCATTTCTAACTTCGTAGCACCACATCTCAGCATCATATTTCCAAATAAAGGATTTAGCAACTCCTCTTCATCACTTAACCACATCCCCCCTTTATTTTCATTATACATAGGACAGTATTGTTCATAAACCACGCGGTCAGAACCTACTATATTTATAAATTGTTTAACTTGATGACTCAAAGGCTCAAAGTGCGCTCTTTGCTCCTTTAAATCCTCTTTAAGCATTCCTTCTGCTTCCCTCTTCATTTCTTTCACAAGGGCACTTGCTTCTGCATTCTCCGATTTAAAAGCATCCAACTCCCTCAAAAGGTTCACTGTTTCTTTTTTAGCCTCTATTGCATCATCTTCTTGTAATGCCTCTTTTATATCAAAATAACTATCTAAAATACCACTACTAGCTACTGAGTGAACCAATGAAACTATTTCATGCTTAGTTTCTTTCGCTTGTTTTTGTACTTGCTCTGTTGCAACTTGAGGAGTTTCTTCTAATGCTTTATTATTATTATCCTTGCAGGAAACCAATCCAAAAGCAGCTATAACTGCTACAATCATTACTTTTTTCATATCTATAAAATTTAAATATTTTTAGTTTAACAGAACCTCCCTTTCCATCTAAAAGCGATAAGTCATGTATTTAAAAGTAATAAAAAAAATCAAGTAATCTTTTATCAATCAACAAAATGATAAAGCCCCTACAATAATCTTATGTTAACTCCACCATATCCGTAGCTCTAATACATCAAAAAAAAAGGTTATTCATTTTATTGAATAACCACTTTTTTTTTGATATATTTTAATTCTTTGGTGCTATAATATTACTTAACTTTCTTAAACACTTGTCTAATAGTCACGACGTTTAACTCATAATCTTCAGCTTCATCCCTAGTCATAGGTCTATCAACTAGAAGAGTATTATCACTTAATTCTTTAATCGTAAATACAGCTTCAACGTTAAGAGCTCCCTCTACAAAACCTAATTTCAATTTATCACCTTCTACTTTCCAAGTCCCATCTTCAACTTCAGACTTACAATCACTTGCCACTTCGCTATAATTATAATAAGTATCCTGATAAAAACCACCTACTAAAAATTCAGATACATCCAATGGACATGCTCCATTATCATACATATCTGTTTCCACAACATTACCTTTAGCATCAAGCGCTAACTCTTCCATGATAGTCCACTTACCTACCAACTTATTATTCCCCTTATCAGATGAATTATCATCGCTCCCACAAGAAATAACACCTAATGCCATTACAGCAACCCCTAAAAAGGACAAAAACTTTCTTTTCATAACTTTAGTTTTAACATTGCAATATTAATCACAAATAATTCAACTAGCAAATAAAAACACACAATCAACCACGAAGCCACTCAATTAATCATAAAAATGAAATTTCAATAAACAATATTTAACAAAAAAAGCCATAACAATAAAAACTATTATGACCTTTTTACAATTCATTCAATACAACTACAACACTCCCGATTCTTCAATTAGTAATCGAATATTTTCATAGGAATTTTCCAAAACCTCAGGTATTTGCTCTTTATTCAACCATACCACCTTTTCAATACCTTCTTCTAACTGCCCCACCATTTCTCCATCGAAATCAGTTACCATTTCAAACCAATGGGTTATTTTTAACTTATACTTTCCATTGCGCTTAAAAATATGATAGGTCTTTTGGAGTTTACGTTCAATTTTCAGACCCGTAACCCCAGTTTCTTCTTCTACTTCGCGAATAGCTGTATCCTCAATAATCTCATCCCTCTCAATACCTCCTTTAGGTAAATCCCATTTTCCGTTTCTAAAAATAAACAAGACCTCTCCTTTCGAATTATAAACCAATCCACCCCCAGCTTTTTGCACAGGAATCTTTTCTTTTATCTTTTTTAATATCTCTTTTTCATTCGGATGGTACAAAAAAGCCTTTTGGATTTTATTTTGAAAGTATTTAATGATAATTTTGTCGATATCGACACTATCTAATAAAAACAATTGAAAGTCGGTTTCCTTTTCAATTTTATTCGTTAGAAACAGAGGTTTGTCGTTTACAAAAACTTTATACATTTGTATTATGATTTTTAATAAAGAAACAGCACAAAAAACGGCTGAATTGCTTTTACAAATTAACGCAATTAAATTAAATCCAAAAAATCCTTTTACTTGGGCATCGGGTTGGAAATCTCCAATCTATTGTGACAATAGGATTACGCTTTCCTATCCAGAAATTCGTCGATTTATTCAAGAAGAATTTGCAGTTAACATTATCGAGAAATACGGTAAACCAGATGTAATCGCAGGTGTGGCAACAGGAGCAATTGGAATTGGTCTTTTAGTTGCAGAAGCTATGAATTTACCTTTTGTATATGTACGTCCAGAACCTAAAAAACACGGAAGACAAAACCAAATAGAAGGTCAATTAGACGCTGGAAAGAAAGTAATTGTAATTGAAGACTTAATCAGCACGGGTAAAAGTAGTTTACAAGCTGTTGAAGCCCTTAAAGAACAAGGAGCTGAAGTAATTGGAATGGCTGCGATTTTTACCTATGGTTTTGACATAGCTACTGAAAACTTTAAAAATGCTGGAGTAGAATTAATGACTTTAAGCAATTACCCTACTCTTCTAGAAAGTGCAGTGTCAAAAAAATACATTTCAGATTCAGATTTAGAAACGCTACAAGAATGGCGTGAGAATCCATCTGTATGGAATCAATAACCTTTTAAAAGTAAAAAATATGAAATTAGAAAGTTCTAAAATACAAGTAGCAAAATCTGCTAATTATATGTTCGAAGCACTTACAGATGTAAAAAACTTTGAAAAACTAATGCCAGATTCAATTGCAAAATTTGAAGTAATTGATGAGAATTCGTTTGTATTTGCTTTAAAAGGAATGCCTGAAATTAAACTGATACAAAAAGAACAAGTAGCACCTACTAAAGTTGTTTTAGGCGCAGCTAGTGATAAGCTTCCGTTTACACTTATTGGCGACATCAATCCTATTGATGACACTAACTCTGAAATACAATTACATTTTGAAGGAAACTTCAATCCTATGATGGCTATGATGGTAAAAGGTCCAATTGGAAACTTCATTCAAGCTTTAGCAGGAAATATGAATAAACTATAATAGAATCCTATAATAAAAAAGGCTATCTCAAACAGATAGCCTTTTTTATTATATAAAGATTTACAATTCTTACGAATCTACATAATTTCAGCACTTAAACCTCTGTCTAACAATTTTGAGCACATAGGTTTTAGTTTTTCATACTCACCCGTTTTCACCGTACATTTCCCAGTATAATGAACCAACATAGCACATTGCTCTGCTTGCTCATTCGTATGATCACACACCTCTATTAAAGTATCAATAACATGATCAAAAGTATTTACATCATCATTATAAAGGATAATTTCACTTTGACCACTAATTAATTCCGATATATCTAACTCTTCTAAAACTTTTTCCTGCGTACTCATTTTCCTTGTTTTTTTACTATGCTTTTATAAACTTCAAAGATAACCAATTATTTTTTTCTAATTGATTTACATATGATAAGCCCTGAGCCTCAGCAGCTTTTTGGATATGTAAAAAATCTTCGACATAAAACCCACTAAAATAAATCTCACCACCGCTTTTTAAGCAATCTCCATAAGACTTCATATCTTTAATTAGTATGTTTCTGTTAATATTTGCAAGAATAACATCATACTTAGGCTCTTTGGAAAGCATATTTGCGTCTCCTTCAAACACTTGTATGTTAAGACAATTGTTTCGCTCTGCATTTTCGACAGAATTTAAATAACACCAATTATCAATATCAATAGCATCTACACTTGATGCTCCTCTCATAGACGCAAGGATAGCTAATATAGCAGTACCACACCCCATATCCAACACCACCTTATCTTTCATCTCATTTTGCAATATATGACGAGTCATCATAAAAGTAGTCTCATGATGCCCTGTCCCAAAGCTCATCTTTGGCTCAATAACTATATCATATTCTGCATCTGTCTTTTCATGAAAAGGAGCTCGAATAAAGCATACGCCATCAACATCAATTGGACTAAAGTTTTTCTCCCACTCTTCATTCCAATTAATCTGTTCAATTTCTTCTTTTCTATAAGTAACTATAAAATGCTCTGATTGAAGCAATTGAATATCCTCCAAAATATCAGCACTCCACAATTCTTTTTGAACAAAAGCACTAACACCTGTTTCCGTTTCTTGAAAACTTTCAAAAGCCTTCTCTCCCAATTCGGCAATTAATATTTCTGTTCCTAATTCTCTTGGCTCTACATTAAAATGATAGGCTATATATGATAAATTCATAATTTTGTTTTATTCTTAACGTTAAGATAACATTCTAGAGAAGTTCTAATAACCCACTCTATTCATGAACTGCAAAAATAAGATTAGTTTTGCACTTTTCAACACAGATATAAATGAAAAACATTTTTTTAGCATTACTCTTCCTCGTTGCAGGAACATCACAAGCTCAAATTTTTAAAGCTTCTGAAAAAGAGAACGATTTAAAACTAGCCTCACTTCCTTACTACAGTTATGGGAAAGGATTAGGGATGACATCAGCAGACAGCATCTTTCAATTAAACATTCGATTCAGAATGCAAAATAGAGTAACCGTTTATGGAGAAGATGGAGAAGACACTAAATATGATGCTCACATACGTCGTTTAAGATTGCGTTTAGACGGATACGTAGGGAACCCACATTTTCTATATGTATTGCAACTTTCTTTTGCCCCTGGAGATGTAGGAGCAGTTGAAGAAGGTAAAAACCTAAATATTATTCGTGACGCAGCTTTAATATACCAACCCAATAAACATTGGAGTTTCACTTTTGGACAAACGAAACTACCAGGAAACAGACAGCGAATCAATTCTTCGGGAGCTTTGCAATTAACCGATCGTTCAATAAACAATGCAAAATTTAATATTGACCGAGACTTCGGAGTACAAGCTTATTATTTACATGAATTTAAAGACAAATTCTCCTACAACATCAAAACTGCGGTAAGTAGTGGTCAAGGAAGAAACTGGACTGGTAAAGCAACTGACAGCTATGCTCTTACAGGTAGAGTAGAATTATTTCCTATGGGTACATTCTCTAAAGGTGGAGCCTACTATGAAGGAGACTTAGCAAGAGAAAGCAGCTTAAAAACAATGTTCTCAGCTACTTATTATCACAATAATAATGCGAAACAAAGTCAAGGGCAATTGGGAGACCAACTTTACCAAGATAAAAACTTCGATGGTCTATTGGTTGACTTCATAGGTAAATACAATGGTTGGGCAGCTATGGCTTCATACATGAATCGCATGAGTGATGACCCTATCGCTTATCAAAACCCAAACGACATTAATTCAGACTTTAATTATGTTTTCGCTGGTAGCGGGATGGATTATCAATTAAGTTACATTTTCCCAAGTAATTACGAGGTTATAGGAAGGTTTTCAAATCAAAGAATGAATGACAAACTTTTTGAAAAAAATCTACCTAACACAAATCAATATAGCATAGGAGTTACTAAGTATTTTTGGGAGCACACATTTAAGATTCAATCAGAATTAACCTTTGATGAACTTCAATTCCACAACGGCGCAACTAAAAACAATTGGTACTTTAGAATGCAATTCGAAATCGGAATTTAATATTTTCATTATATTTAATAAAAATTACTATTATGAAAAAAACAATTCTTTTAAGCGCATTGCTAACATTAACGTTGGTTTCTTGCAAAGAAAACACACCAAAGGCAACTGTTGAAACAGAAGAGCAACCGACAATTGAGAAAACTAATTCAGAATCTTCAGAGGTTGAGGAATATAAAATATACACTCAAGATAAAATTGATGAGATGAATAAAATAATTGGTGAAGAAAAAATCACAGACCATAACGCCATTTTCGAACGTTTTTTCCCAAAAGACAATGAAGCAGAAGGAAATTACAGTTATCAAAAAAGAATTGTAATTGAAGACAACAAACACATTGTTATGGAGATTATTGAAGATGGAGTAATGGATGATTCTATTCAAGCAATAAGAACCTTTATGTCTATTGATAAAAGTAAAGCTACTCCAGTAATTACTGAAGTAAAACAAAGCTTTAAATGTAAACTAAACCGTGGCCAACAAGAATGGTCTGCAGCCTTTTGTATGTAATTAGATTGAATATCATAAAAACAAGAAACCCTCCGATTTGGAGGGTTTCTTGTTTTTAGTCAATTTCAGCAATCTGTCTAATAATCCAATGAAGTCTTTTTAATATTTACTCAAGCTAGAACAGCACTCCCAAAAAACTTTGAAGTGAAATTTACTGAATTGTACTTAAAACTGATACCCAATATGCAAATTATATGCTACATCATTTTCATTCTCTAAATACCCAGCATGCTTAGCAAAAACATATTGATAACCAGTAGAAATAAAAAATGACTACTCAAACTCCAACATAATTAATGTCAATAAAAAGCGACACCTTCATTAAAAGTCACAAATCGAACCATACTTAACTCTTAATTAAAAAATAAATCAAATGCAAAAACTAAATAATCGAAACAAAACTAATTTTATAGTTAAAAAATAAACTTTATCAATAAAAAACACTAGTTTAATTAAAAAAGATTCACTACATTTAATCGATATTAAAAAACAAGATGTTATGATTAAGAATTTTTTAACCTTTAGCTTTTTAGTAAGTTTCCTTGTAATTTCCTGTACGGACAAGAAAACAACTACATCCGAAAACATAAACTCGGACTCTTTATCAATGGAAATAGACACTCCTAATGAAGAAATAGAGGAATATCGCACTATGGATTCTAAAACTTTAGAAAACATCAATGCTACTATTGCTCGTAAGAATTTAAATACTCCACAAGCAATTCTGAATGCTTACGCCCCTAAAGACACTACCAATAAGGATGAAGACTATGTATACGAGGTAACGAAAATGAAGTCAGACGAGAATGCAACCCTTTTATTATTGGTGGAAGATAATATGCAAAACGATTCTTTAAAAGCGCGCAAAGTATTAATGCGAGTAGAATATAAAGACAACAAACTAAAAGTTATTCAGATTAAGGAAAGTTATCAATGTTGGGAATGGCGCGGACATCAAGATTGGAGTGCCGTAGTATGCCAATAGCTATCTTATTCTGAAAACTATAAAAATATTTGAAATAGAAATTGTGTTTTATAAGTAAAGAGAGGTTAATCAAAACGACTAACCTCTCTTTTTTTATTCCTGCTCTTTCGGAGCATCTTCAATTTTTCCGATATTCATATTTGGAAACTTTTTCTTGATTGAATTTAATGTGAATTCATTAATTTCATTCATTGCTTCCGGACTTGGTAATTTCAAATGATCTGCATTGTGTTTCATCAATTCTTCTAATAGAATTTGAGTTCTTAACAATTGAAAGTTCAAATCAATAATTTGACCTGCTACGTCGATATCCCCTAACTTCATTTTATTTCTTTTTATTATTTATATTTTTCAAGTGTCCCAAAAATAACGAAGTATTTCGAATTAAATATTAATTCTACTTTATTCTTTGAAATAAAAAGTCAATTCTTCACGAAGATTATATCTAGAAGACATCACCTCTCCATAAGCCCCAGCAGTTCTAATTGCCATAAGACTCCCTCTTTTTAACTCAGGTAATAAAACTTCTTTACCAAAACAATCACTACTTTCACAAATAGGCCCTACGACATCATAAGAAACCATATTATCAGACTCCCTTTCATCCAAACATTCTATCTTATGAAAAGCCTGATACAAAGCTGGACGCAATAACTCGGTCATTCCAGCATCAAGTATTGCAAAGTTTTTCTTCAATCCATTTTTGATATACAAAACACGACTCAACAAACTACCACAAGAAGCTACTAAAGACCTACCCAATTCAAAATGGATTTCTTGATGTTCTTTAGGTTCTAAAAACTGATTGAATATAGCGAAAAAAGCCTCAAATTCAGCTATTGCCTCCTCATCTGCCTTTTCATAATTAACACCTAATCCCCCTCCTAAATTCAATACTGGCACCTCTACACCTCTTTCATAAAACCATTCGTTCCATTCGTTCACTTTTAAACATAAACGTCTAAAAACACTCAAATCCATAATCTGAGAACCTACGTGAAAATGCAATCCTTTAAAATTTAAATATTCATTCTCCTTTATGATTTCCAAACAACGATCCAACTCATGAGATAAAACTCCGAACTTATTCTCATCTAATCCAGTTGTTATATAATGATGAGTCTTTGCATCTACATTAGGATTAATTCTTAAAGCAATAGAAGCTGGCAACTTAAGAACCAATGCCCACTCACCTATTACCTCTAACTCTTGGACAGACTCAACATTAAAAGCAAATATCTGATGCTTCAATGCTGTCTGAATTTCCTTGTCAGTCTTACCTACTCCTGCAAAAACAATTTCATTCGTTTTAAATCCACTTCTAACTGCTAAATCTATTTCTTGTCCACTAACACAATCCGCTCCTAAACCAAGTTTTTGAATCTCTTCTAAAATTCTTGGATTGTTATTTGCCTTGATAGCGTAGTGAATTTTATAACCATATTTTTTAGACTCGTTCAAAGCCACTGAGATATTCTTTCTCAATAAAGGCAAATCATATACATATGCTGGTGTTGAAAGCTTTTCTAAAGCTTTTATATTTTCTATTGTAAACATCGATTGACTAATTCTATTAAAAAATTCTATTATGTAGAGAGCGCAATGTCTCAATTTTATGTTGTTCTGGAACTAATATAGACAAGTTATGTTCACTTCCTCCATACGAAATCATTCGAACCGGAATGTGTTTAACAGCCTCCGTAACTATAGTTGCATGTCCATGAGTTTTGGTTTTAAAATCTCCGACTACACAAATTATACTATGATTTGAATCTACATCAACATTTCCAAAATGCTCCAACTCTCTAACAATCTCTTCTAAGTGTATCGTTTCATCAATAGTTAAAGACACCGCTACTTCTGAAGTGGTAATCATATCTATTGGAACCTTATATCGTTCAAACACCTCAAATACTCGTCTTAAAAAACCATAAGCCAACAACATTCGAGAAGAGTGTATACGTATAGCAGTAATTCCATCTTTGGCAGCTATAGCAACTATTTTCCCGTCACTTTGAGTGCTCTCAGAAATCAATGTACCCTTAGCATCTGGAAGCAAAGTATCTAACAAACGAACTGGAACATTAAATTTCTTTGCAGGAAACACACTCTGAGGGTGCAAGATTTTTGCTCCAAAATAAGCCAATTCCGCAGCCTCGTCAAAACTTAGTTGTTCTATTGCTTTTGTATTACTTACACAGCGCGGATCATTATTGTGAAAACCATCAATATCGGTCCAAATTTGTATCTCATCTGCTAGAAGTACAGCCCCTATCAACGAAGCAGTATAATCAGAACCTCCCCTTCTTAAATTATCAACTTCCCCAAAATTATTTCGACAAATATACCCTTGAGTAATAAATAATGTATCAGAACTGTATTGCTTCATAATACCCCCCAATTTCGAAGTCATATATTCATAATCAGGTTCCTGATCAGCATCAAGTCTCATAAAATCTAAAGCAGGTAACAACACAGATGATATAGCCTGCTCTTTTAAATAATAATGAAAAAGTGCCGTTGATAACAACTCACCTTGTGCTAAAACAATACGTTCCTCTACTTGAGTAAACAAGTCATTAGCTAACCCCTCCAATAATTTAAAATGATGATCTATCAAATTTTGCCCATCATTCAATCCTTCCACTGACACGAAAAGCTCTGATACAAAAACCTGATACTTTTCATAAAGATTTTGGACTTGAGTAATCGCTAATTCTTTGTCTCCTTTCAAATAGTTCTTAGCAATTTGCTCTAAACTATTAGTAGTTCCTGAAACTGCAGACAACACAATGATGTGCTTCTCACTCGGTTGTGATTCAATAATAGAAAACAACTTTTTCATTCTTTCTGGACTTCCCACGGATGTCCCACCAAATTTTAATACTTTCATAGGTTACTTTTAGGTCGTGTTAAAACAAAAAAGGCTTGTCGTGATGACAAGCCTTTTTTTATGATTTTCTCAAATAAGGATATTGCTCACGACGTCGGACGTAAGTACTGTTTCTTTACCTTATTTGTTTTTATTTGATACATTTTATTCTATTTCGAATGCAAATATAGTTTTATATTAGAAACTACCAATTAGTTTCCATTTATTTTATCACTTTTTTTTATAACACATCTATAAACACCATTTCATCAAATGATTTTAACAACGAAATAGCAGTACTCTATAAAAATCAAACTCGTTTTTTTTTAGAATAATCCCTACATTAGCAAAAAAGATTCTTATGCCTTCAGACTGTGTAACCTTTCAAAATTCTGGTTATTTTTCTAAAATAATAATTGACTATCTCAATCGAGAAAAGGTTTTACAACCTTTATACAATCGTTTTCCAAATTTAGAATCCTTCAAACAACAAATTGAAGAAAAACAATCTAATTTCAATAATGAAACGAGACACATACTTGTAGAAACACTTAAAAGTCAATACCATAAATTAAAGTATGCAGAAAATTCTTTAGCCAATATTGAATTACTTAAAGAGAATAATACATTTACAATTACAACTGGACATCAGTTGAATTTATTCACGGGACCATTGTATTTTTTATATAAAATAATTTCTACAATTAAATTATGTCAGCAACTTAAAAAACAATACCCCGAATTTAATTTTGTCCCAATTTATTGGATGGCTACAGAAGACCATGACTTTGAAGAAATTAACCATTTTCATCTAGAAAATAAAGTAATACATTGGAATCAAGAGGGAAATGGTCCAGTTGGAAGAAGAACTACAGAAGGATTAGACCAAGTTTACGAAGCATTTGCAGCACATATTGGGATCGGAAAAAATGCAGAACAACTCAAAAACTGGTTCAAAGAAGCCTATTTAAATCACGACAATCTAAGTGATGCAACCCGCTATCTAGCTCACCAATTATTCAATTCTTATGGATTAGTAATCCTAGATGCAGATAATCATTCTCTTAAAGAGTTATTCATTCCGCATTTAAAACATGAATTGATCAAAAAAGACGCTATAATAGATACTCAAAAAAGTTTTTCAATACTTAAAGACTACACTATACAAGTAAATCCACGAGAAATAAACTTATTCTATATTAGTGATTCACTGCGAGAGCGTATAACCTTTGAAGAAAATCAATATCGTGTAAATAACACCAGTATCACTTTTAGTGAAAATGAAATAATAGAAGAACTTAAAAACTATCCTGAAAAGTTCAGTCCGAACGTAATTCTTAGACCATTATACCAAGAAGTAATCCTACCTAACCTATCCTATATTGGAGGCGGTGGTGAATTGGCATATTGGCTCGAACTAAAAGAAGTTTTTAAAACGCACCAAATCACCTTTCCAATATTATTATTGAGAAACTCAGTGCTATTAGCTACACAAAAACAAGAACAAAAACGTTTAAAAATGAACGTTACTTGGAGTGAACTATTTCTGAAAAAAGAAATACTTATCAATCAGAAGACGTTGGAATTATCAAAACTCACTTTTAATTTTGGCACACAAAGAGTCTTTCTTGAACGTCAATTTGAAGCGTTGGAGTCTCTTGCATATAAAACAGACAAATCTTTTGTAGGAGCAGTAAAAGCTCAGAAAACAAAACAACTTAACGGTTTAAATCATTTAGAAAAAAGACTCTTAAAAGCAGAAAAAAAATCACATCAAGACACACTTATGAGACTGGCGTTACTCCAAAGTGAACTTTTTCCAAACGGAAGCTTACAAGAACGCACTCTGAATTTCTCGGAATTCTACAAAGAGTACGGAAGCGATATGATTGAGAAATTACTATTAAAGTTAGAACCGCTAGACCATAAATTCGATATTCTAGTTCTTTAAACTTCGGTTTTTTTCACGACCTAGGTTAAAGAATACATATCGCGTTAAGCGCCTTTATTTATAAAATTTCGAACAATCAAGCGTTCAAACATCTTCATAAGGGTTCTTTTTTGTTATATTTACAATAAACAATAAAAAGAACTCCTATGAATTTTACAGCAAAAATGCTTCGTGACGACGCACTGGCAGACAAAGTGATTGTAGTTACAGGAGGAGGTAGTGGCTTGGGAAAATCCATGTCTACCTACTTTCTTGAACTAGGTGCTAAAGTAGTAATCACATCAAGAGATATTGAAAAACTAACTGCAACTGCAAAAGAATTAGAAGAAAAAACCGGAGGAAGCTGTTTACCAATAGCCTGCGATGTAAGACACTATGATCAAGTAGAAGCAATGCTAGACCAAACCATAAAAACATTTGGTCAAGTTGATGTACTTCTCAATAATGCCGCAGGAAATTTCATTTCCCCAACAGAAAGACTATCTTCAAACGCATTTGACACCATTATTGATATTGTTCTAAAAGGAACAAAAAACTGCACTTTAGCATTTGGTAAATATTGGATAGCAAACAATCAAAAGAACAAAACAGTTCTAAATATAACAACAACTTATGCATGGACTGGTTCTGGATATGTAGTACCGTCTGCCACAGCAAAAGCAGGGGTTTTAGCAATGACACGAAGTTTAGCCGTAGAATGGGCTAAATACGGAATCCGCTTTAACGCCATCGCCCCAGGTCCGTTTCCAACTAAAGGAGCATGGGATAGATTACTACCAGGCGACCTAAAAGACAAATTCGATTTAACCAAAAAAATCCCTCTACGCCGCGTTGGAGAACATCAAGAGTTAGCAAATTTAGCAGCTTATCTAGTCTCTGACTTCTCTTCCTTTATAAATGGAGAAGTAGTTACTATTGATGGAGGTGAATGGCTACAAGGCGCCGGAGAATTTAATATGCTAGAACAAATACCTTCTGAAATGTGGGATATGCTTGAAGCTCAAAACAAAAAAAAATAACCATTCCCTTAAAAAATCACAACATTTCAAAAGACTGTTGTGATTTTTTTTAATACATTCTGTTTTTTCAACAAACAACACATTGACACCACAAAAGAATCAACTATTTTTGAGACAAATTTAACAACTCAACCACTACCAAGTTCACTTAATAAATCCATTTGGAGTCTCAACCATTTATGCCTAAAAAAACAATATTTTACACTGCTAGCTTATTCACTCTAGTCCTGATTCCAAATTTATTTTTTCTATATTACATAAATGAATTCAGAACTACACTTCTTTGTAGTAACCTAGCTTTATTTTTTATTATCCTCTTCTTAAACAGATTTAAACACACGAAATTTCTCGCTGTAGTAGCTTTATTATTCTTTGTAATAAATAATAGCTTTGCCATATTTAGCAGTTTTTATTTTAGAGATTTATTTAATGTGACATTAGCATTAAGCATGCTAACAACTAACACTAGCGAAGCTTGGGAAATGGCGCAAGAATATGTAGGAGCTCTTTTTTTAGCTTTTTTCTATTTCATTGCATTATACCATTGTATTAAATACAAATTTTTCAAGACCTTAGATTACCCTATTCTTATTATTGGATTCATTTTTGCAATAGCACTTCCTATGCGTCATTTATACAAAGAATACAAACATACAGGTATTGACTATCGACTAATAAACAGCTCAAAACTATCAAACTACTTAAAAAACACACCGTTTTTTTCATTAGCCCCTTTTATTGAAGCTAAGGACTTCCTAGATCAAACAATACAATTCAAAAACCAGACCTTTGACTATCCCCCTTTTAAAACAAAACCGAATAACATAGAAAATATTATTGTCGTTATAGGAGAATCCGCTCGTAGAGATGCCTTAAGTTTATATGGAAATATAACAAAAACCACACCTCTGATTGACAAACGTATAAATCAACTTTATATTTATGACCAAGCAGTTTCACCGGCTGCATTTACAAATGCCTCAATAAGCCTATTACTTTCAAAACAAATACCAAACAAAAACTTTAGTATAGAAAAAAATCTAGACAATATTATTTCATTAGCCAATCAGACAAACATATGGGAAACCTATTGGCTTTCAACACAAGAAAACATCAGCATGTATGTTAATATGTTCTCAATGATTAACAATCAAGCAAAGAATAAAAACTGGATTTCAAATGCAATTTACGACGAAGCAATTATATCTGAATACGAAAAAGCATTGACAGATAATCATAAAAAAAGATTGATATTCATCCACCTACAAGGAAGTCATCCAGTTTGTTCAAAACGCTATCCAGATGGTTTCAAACTATTCGCAGACAATAGCACCACTATAAATGAATACAACAACAGCATATACTATACTGATTTCGTCATAGATAAATTAATACAGAAATTAGAAAGCACCTCCAGTATGCTTATTTACGTTTCCGACCATGGACTATCAAATATTGGAACAAAAATGGTTCACGCAACAAATAAAAAAGGAGTTGAAGTACCATTCTTTATTTGGTATAGTGATTTTGTAAGTCAAGATTTTAAGAAAAAAGGACGAGATTCCACTCCTATTTCAACCACAAACTTGTATAATATTTTAATGGAATATTTGGGAATAGAAGGAATTAAATACAAAGACAGAAATTCCAAATTAGAAGTATTGACATCTGAGTTCACAATTCTTCAATATAAAGACATGGAAGATGGTCAATAGATTTGCACTTAGACCTTTGGTCAACTAAATTCATTCTTAAATTAAGAATAAGCAGACTAATTCCTTTCATATAACCAATTATGAATCAATGCGGTCGTCAAATTGTTGATAAATTAGGTTTTCTATACTCAATAATAATTGTATTTTTACCTCTCAAAATATTCTTACACACAAAATGGGTAAAATCATTGCAGTTGCCAATCAAAAGGGAGGCGTTGGAAAAACAACAACATCAGTAAATCTTGCTGCATCATTAGGTGCTTTGGAAAAAAAAGTATTATTAATAGATGCGGATCCCCAAGCCAATGCGTCTTCGGGTTTAGGTATTGACGTTGATAATGTTGTAATTGGCACTTATGAGATTTTAGAACACAGTAATACACCAAAAGAAGCAATCGTAGAATGTTCTGCTCCGAATGTTTCTATTATCCCTGCTCACATAGACTTAGTCGCAATTGAAATTGAGTTAGTGGATAAAGAGAACAGAGAGTATATGCTAAAGCAATCATTGGCATCTATAAAAGATGAATATGATTATATTATAATTGACTGTGCTCCTTCTTTGGGATTATTAACTTTAAATGCCTTGACAGCTGCAGACTCTGTCATTATACCAATCCAATGCGAATACTTTGCCTTAGAAGGATTAGGCAAGCTTTTAAATACAATCAAAAGCGTTCAAAAAATTCACAATCCCGATTTAGATATAGAAGGTTTATTGTTAACGATGTATGATTCTCGACTAAGACTATCTAATCAAGTAGTAGAAGAAGTTCAAAAACACTTTAACAATATGGTTTTCAATACCATCATTCAAAGGAATGTTAAACTGAGTGAAGCACCAAGTTTTGGTGAAAGCATTATAAATTATGATGCCACTAGTAAAGGAGCTTCTAACTATTTAAACCTAGCTGAAGAAATCATTCAAAAAAATAAATAATCCAAGTTACAAGATATCATGGCAAAAGCGATTAAAAAACAAGCTTTGGGGAGAGGATTATCCGCATTATTAAAAGACCCAGAAAACGATATAAAATCAATTGAAGATACTAATGCAGATAAAGTAGTTGGTAATATTATAGAATTGGATTTAGATGCGATTGAAATCAATCCATTTCAACCAAGAACTAACTTCAATGAAGAATCTTTAAGTGAATTAGCCACTAGTATACATGAGCTTGGAGTAATTCAACCTATTACAGTTAGAAAGACAGAGTTTAATAAATATCAATTGATATCAGGAGAACGACGTTTAAGAGCTTCTAAATTGTTAGGTCTCGAAACAATTCCAGCTTATATTCGTATAGCAAATGACAACGATTCATTGGTTATGGCGTTGGTTGAAAACATTCAACGTCACGACTTAGACCCTATTGAAATTGCTTTATCATATCAACGCTTAATTGATGAAATTCAATTAACACAAGAACAAATGAGCGAGCGAGTAGGGAAGAAACGCTCAACCATTGCTAACTATTTACGTTTATTGCGTTTAGACCCAATAATTCAAACAGGTATTCGAGATGGTTTTATTACCATGGGACACGGTCGTGCAATTATCAACGTTGATGATTTAGACATACAGATCGATATTTATCATGCAATAATAAGCGAAAATCTATCTGTTCGAGAAACAGAAGCACTAGTTAAAAGATATCAAGAACAACAAAAGGGAATCGTATCTGAAGAACCTAAAAAAACGAGTTACGAAATTCCGGCTACTTATAAAAACACAGCTGCGAACTTCTTTGGAGCTAAAGTAGATATTAAAGTTGCAGCAAATGGAAAAGGAAAATTATCAATTCCATTTCACTCAGAGGAAGACCTAAATCGTATCATGAAACTCCTTGAAGCCTAGTGAAGCGAATTACCATCATAGCATTAATTATTCTTTGTATCTCATCCAAGGGTTGGACACAAGAATCAACAGAAGTTGTAGAGGCATCAACCCTTGTTAACAACATTTCTTCTGACTATAAGCCTATGGATCCATTAGCTCCGTCAAGAGCAGCATTTTATTCTGCAATCGTGCCAGGATTAGGACAAATTTTCAATAAAAAATACTGGAAGCTCCCATTAGTATACGCAGCTGTAGGTACTCCAATATATTTCTACGTTGACAACGACAGTAAATATAGAGACTATAGAAACGAATATAAAAAGCGTTTACGAGGTATTTATGATACTGAAGACCCTGTCTTTGGTAAACTTGACAACGACCGAGTTATTCAAGGACAACAATTTTATCAGAGGAATAGAGATTTATCATTAGTAGTTGCCATTGGTTTCTATATATTAAATGTAGTAGATGCAAACATAGATGCGCATTTAATGCAATTCAATGTAAACGATAAATTAACTATTCAACCCGCTATGGAATATAATCCACGCGACCTTAATCAATACCAATACGCTATTAATATACAATATAGCTTTTAATATCAACTCTATGAAAATAGCACTTTTAGGTTATGGGAAAATGGGCCGTATTATCGAAGAAAAAGCGATACAAAGAGGTCATGAAATCATTTACAAAAAAGAAAGTGAAGGCACTTTTGAAGGATTAGAAAAAGCAGATGTCGCTATTGACTTCAGTGTTCCTAGTGCTGCTGTTACTAATATCAAAGCATGTTTAGACTTAAATATCCCAGTAATTTCTGGAACTACAGGTTGGCTTGAAGAATATGAGAATATTGTAAAGGAGTGCAAAGAAAAACAAGGAGCTTTTCTATATGGTTCGAATTTTAGTTTAGGTGTGAACATTTTTTTTGAACTTAATGCACACTTAGCTAGAATTATGGCTAACTTTAATGATTACAATGTTTCTATGGAGGAAATTCATCATACTCAGAAGCTAGATGCCCCTAGTGGTACAGCTATTACTCTAGCTCAAGGCGTTATTGAAAACTCTGAATACACTTCCTGGACTTTAGATAAAGCAAAAGAAAAGGAGATCTCCATTACAGCGATTCGTCAAGACAGTGTTCCTGGAACACATAGTGTTTTTTACGACTCACCTATTGATCAAATTGAAATAAAACACACCGCTCATAGCAGAGACGGTTTTGCATTAGGTGCTGTAATAGCAGCTGAATGGATTATCGGGAAAAAAGGTGTTTTTTCAATGAAAGATGTTTTAAATCTGAATAAATAACATACTATAATCAACCCTATCTAAACTTTAAAGATATGACATTAGTTCAATGGTTTATTTTCTTCCTATTGTTGCAAGTGATTCACTATGCAGGAACATGGAAGCTATACATTAAAGCAGGACGCAAAGCTTGGGAAGCTGCCGTACCAGTTTATAATGCTATTATTTTAATGAAAATTATCAATCGACCTAGATGGTGGGTAATATTGTTATTCATTCCTGTAGTAAACCTAATCATGTTTCCTGTTGTATGGGTTGAAACATTGAGAAGTTTTGGAAAAAACAAGACTATAGATACGGTATTAGGGGTGCTTACTCTAGGGCTATATATCTATTACGTAAACTATACTCAAAATGTAACTTATATTCAGAATCGAAACTTACACCCAACAACCTCATCAGGCGAAATGGTTAGTTCTATTCTATTTGCTGTAGTTGTAGCTACGTTAATACATACCTATGTTGTACAGCCTTTTACAATCCCTTCTTCTTCTTTAGAAAAAACATTACTAGTAGGAGACTTTCTTTTTGTCAGTAAAGCACATTATGGCGCGCGAACACCAATGACTCCCCTAGCCTTGCCAATGGTACACGATACAATTCCATTTGTTGGAAAAAAATCATACCTAAGCAAACCACAAATCCCTTATTTCAGAATACCAGGCTTTCAAAAAATAAAACACAATGACATTGTTGTTTTCAATTGGCCAACTGATACCGTTTACAAATTTAGAGATACATCTGGAAGACGTGCAGACAAACCGATTGACAAAAAAACAAACTACGTTAAGAGAGCTGTTGGTTTACCAGGTGATCAATTCGAAGTTCGAAATGGAATTGTTTATATTGACGGACAAGTTTTAAAACTAAATGATAGAGCTAGAATTCAATATGCTCATAAAGCTATTACAGATGGAACTCAGATAGATCCAAACTTTATCATTAAGGACTTACAAGTTACAGATCCAGCAGGATATATAGATGCAAACACACTGTTCTTTCAATCATTAAGCTTAGAAGGAGCAGAAAAACTAAGGCAACTTTCAAACGTAAAATCAGTTGAAAGAGTAATAGAAACACAACCAGACTTCCGTATTTTCCCACACAATCAACCGTGGACAGAAGACAATATGGGACCTATAAAGATTCCTCACAAAGGAGAAGTAATTGAACTAAACAAAGAGAATCTTGCTCTTTATCAGATGTTGATTACTGATTACGAAAAGAACACATTACAAGTTAAAGGAGACGACATTTTTATCAATGGACAACAAACCAACACTTATACTGTTCAACAAGACTATTATTTCATGATGGGAGACAACCGTCATAATTCGGAGGACAGTAGATTTTGGGGCTTTGTTCCAAATGATCATATAGTAGGTAAACCCGTTTTTATTTGGATGAGTTTGGACGCTAATATTCCATGGTCAAAAGCTTTTGACAAAATTAGATGGGATCGCATGTTTACTACGGTAAATGGTGATGGTAAACAAATTTCTTATTTTCCTTATTTTATAATTGCAGTAATTGCCTTTTCTGGTTTCAATTTCTATCGCAAACGAAAAGCTAAGAAAAATTCTAAATTTTAATTTAATTGTCGGACATGGATAACATCCTCCTACACCCAACTTATTTTCCTTCAATAAGTCAATTTGTTGCTATGCTACAAGCAGACACCATTACATTTGAAGTAGAAGATAATTTTCAAAAACAAACCAATAGAAATAGAATGTATATCGCGAGTGCGAATGGAATACAAAGGCTGAACATTCCTATAAAGCATTCAAAAGAAACACATCAAAAGTTTAAAGACCTGCGCATAGACCAAGTATTTGGATGGCAAAAACAACATTTCAAATCATTAGAAGCAGCTTATAGAACTTCACCGTTCTTCGAATATTTTGAACATGATATACATCCTATATTTGAAAAGAAATATGATTTCATGATGGATCTTAACTTTGAAATACATGAAATATTAGTAGATTGTCTGGGAATAAAACTCCCATATGCTAAAACAGCTGAATACATAGTTGAGGACTCAAATCTAGTCGATTTAAGACGTTTAGTTGATGGAAAGAAGGACATACAAGAGTTCGAACCATATACGCAAGTATTCGGCGAAAAACACGGTTTTGCTTCGAATCTTAGTATATTAGACTTGCTATTCAACGAAGGAAGAAGTGCAGTAGATTATTTAAAAAGACAACAGCTTAGCAAATAAATCTTCAATAAAGTAAAACAAAAAAGGGACGAATTATCGTCCCTTTTTTGTTTTTAACAATCTGCTTCAGGTTGAATAAATAACTGTAAATTATGAGGAGAAACAAATGGAATATCTAAACCAAGCCCTCTCATAATAAATAACATTCCAATTATCGCTATCACAAAAGGATATACCTTTAATATTTTCGATCTAAAAGATTCCGAGATTAAGTCTTTTACATAAATCATTAAACTCATTAGCGGCACAGTTCCCAAACCAAACAAAGCCATATATAATCCTGCTAGAACAACATCTTGAGTGGCAAGAGCGGCAAATAGAGCAACATATACCATTCCACATGGTAAAAATCCATTAAAGAAACCAATTAAGTATAAAGAGAGAAAGCCTTTCTTTTTAAATTGATTTCCAAGTGCCTTTTTTAACTTATTAAGTAGTTTATAAAGAGGCATCAAAAAATTTATTTGCCCTAATTTATTTTGAGGAATCAACACAAATAAAATCATCATTATACCTACGACAATAGACAATTGTTGCTGAATTCCTGCTAGATAAAGTCCTTTTCCAAATAATCCAAATACCATTCCCAGAATACTATAACTCGTAATTCTCCCTAAATGATAAGCAACTATCTGGACACTTTTCTCTATTCGATTCTCTCTTGAAACTGGTAACATTATAGCAATAGGACCACACATTCCAATACAATGTAGACTGCTAATAATTCCAAAAACAAAAGCACTAATCAAAATAGACGTTTTACAAAGTCAGTTTACTAGTACTCCTAAATGAAGTACCATCATGATACCATTCAACAGTAATATCCCAACGACCGTCCACCAATTCTGCATTAGGTATGAGCAAACTAGAAGAAGACAATGAAATAGGAAGTTCAAAGTCAAGCTTTTGGCTAGACGGTCTATATAGGAATATTGTGCCTGTTATTTTTTTATAATCAAATTCTTTAGGAAACGTAATGGAAATATCCTTACCTATAGTTTCTATTTTAACGGGATTTATCAATACTTGAGAATTTTTCTCTCTCTTGTACTTTCCATCAACTTCAACTTCTTGCTGATAATAATCCTCAGTTACTAATTCATTATCGTAGCGATCATCCATCTGAACACGCACAACATATTGCAAAATAAAAATCATGAATGCTCCAATGACAATAGTAATTCCAGTTCCCCAATTGAATTTCATATTCTTTATATTTAATTAAAACTACGCGGACCTAAAAAATTGGTCGAAGTGTGCTGAATCAATCGTTCCCCATCATAAACCCCAATTCTAATTTTGGTTTTATGCCCCTCTAAAAAAGCAGGATGAATTTCAATAAAGAGAGTTCCTTCTGCGTAACTTTCTTTAGGAACTTTAATAGTAGATTGTCCTACCAAAATTATTTCCCCTTTAATATTTTCCAATTTAAAATAAAGATCGTCATAATCTTTAATCGTTTTATTTACAACCTTGTACGTAAACACATTACTAATATTTTCTCCCTTATGTTCAAAACTCTGTCCAGGAAGTCTCAATATAGTTGCCTCTACATCAGTTCTTAAAAACAACAATCCTGCCAAAATTCCAATAAGAATTGTTAATACTGCTATATACCCTTTAAGTCTCGGAGTCAGTTTAAATTTCTCTTTCTTCACAATCCCGTCCTCAGAAGCATACCGAATAAGTCCTCTAGGATATCCTACACTATCCATAATGTGATCACACTCATCTATACACGCAGTGCAATTCACACACTCTAATTGAGTACCATTTCTAATGTCAATCCCCGTCGGACACACGTTCACACATTGACGACAATCAATACAATCACCAAACCCTTCCGTTTTTCTATCTACATTCTTTTTAAATTTTGCGCGTCCATTTTCTCCTTCTCCTCGAACATAATCGTAAGCAACTACTATCGATTTACTATCTAACAATACTCCTTGTAAACGACCATAAGGACAAGCAATTATACAGACCTGTTCTCTGAACCACGTAAACACAAAATAGAAAACTGAGGTAAATATCAACAATCCAATTAGAGTATCTACATTTGTAAGAGGTCCTTCATAAATGAGATTCAATACAGCATCACTTCCAATAATATAAGCCAAAAAGACATTCGCTATTAAAAATGAGACCAAAAAGAAAATAAACCATTTCGTTAAACGCTTTCTAATTTTCTCTCCATTCCATTTCTGCTTGTCCAAACGCATTTGTGCTCCCCTATCTCCATCTATCCAAAATTCAATACGTCTAAAAACCATTTCCATAAATATTGTTTGAGGACAAATCCATCCACAAAATATTCGTCCAAAAGAAACGGTAAACAACGTTACAAAAACGACCCCTATTATAAGAGAAATTACAATTAGATAAAAGTCTTGAGGCCAAAAAGGAAAACCGAAAATATTAAATTTTCTATCAACAACGTTAAACAACAAAAATTGATTACCGTTAACCTTAATAAATGGTGCCGAAAAAAGCATTGCGATTAGTAAGTAACTTACAATTTTACGCCATTTAAAATAACGACCAGAAGGTTTCTTTGGGTAAACCCAAACTCTTTTTCCTTCCTCATTTACGGTTCCTATAGAGTCTCTAAAACTTTCATCTGGTAACTTTGCCATTTTCCTGCATTTTTAAAAACATACTGAACCAAATAAAATCAGTTCAGTTCAGTATACTTATTCTTATTACACTTCTAGTTTACAGCATTTTCATCAACTGGTTCTATAGCGTCTGTAGGCTCTTCACCAGCAACAGCCTCTTCTTTCCAAAAATCTCCTTCTGCTTCTTTAGCATCTGGGGGATTCGTTCCATGAAGAGTCTTAATATAACTAGCAACACGTGCTATATCTGTAGGGTTCAAATCTGATTTCCATGGAATCATTCCCTTTCCAGCTCGCCCACCCTCACTTATTGTATGAAAGATATCTTTTATGTCACCACCTAAAATCCAATAATCATCGGTTAAGTTTGGTCCAATTGCTCCACCACCATCAGGTTTATGGCAAACAGCACATTTCATGTCAAAAATATCCTTTCCTTTTGCTAGGTCTCCTGCCTCTGTTAACATTACTACATTATCAACTGTAAGTAAATCTGGAGCATTCTTTTTGTATTCTTCTACTGCCTCACGAGCTGCTATCATTGATTTCTCATATTCTTCAATTTGGTTATCACCATCAAAAACATGGAAACGCAACATATAAATTACTGCAAAAACTATAGAAGCATAGAATAAACCCACCCACCAAGGTGGTAACTCATTATCTAACTCTTTAATACCATCATAATCGTGGTCCAGTAAAAGTTCTTTCTCTTCTGAAATAGCTCTGGTTCTAGTTAATTTTTGCATCAACTTTTTGAGTGCTGGTGAATCGAAAATAGACCTACTTTCTAGGCGTTCTTTCTCTAGCCTTTCCTCCTCTGTCATTAGGCGATTCATTATCCTATTTGTAGCTGCCGATACAACTTCGATAGTTATAATAATAAACAATGCCAGTAATAAAAACCCAAATACTATAGGTTGATCAATAAATGCTGGTTTATCCGTTGACCCTGCTATAGATTCAAGAACGAAATAAACAATCGCTAAGAGCAGAGGTACCCTTACGTAAACGGGAAAATACTTTTTCATAACGTATCTAGTTTTGAATCCTTTTTAGGTTGTTCTTCATCCATAAAAGGTAAATTACTCAATTTCTCAATTGTCTCTTTTTTATAGGTAAATACCCAAAAGAATAAGCCTACAAAAAATATAAAGAATATCAGGAGTGAAATGATTGGAAATATCTCAATTCCTGCAATAGTTTCCATATTGTGTTTAATGAATTTTAACATAGCTTTCCTGTATTACTCATTTGTTTTTACACGGATATCTGTCCCTAATCGTTGCATATAAGCAATCAATGCAGTGATTTCACGTTGACTCATTGGAACAAACTCCTCTCCTTTTACTTGAGCATTTTTCTTGCTTTCCTCATAACTCTTCACAAAGTCAGGATCATTTTCAAGATTCTTCTCTATCTGCTCTGATTGAATTTTAATGCTTTCCCTTGCATTTGCAATATCTTCTTCCGTATAAGGCACCCCTAAAGTAGCCATTACACGCATTTTCTTCTCTATATGAGTATAATCCATTTTCTTGTTGTCAAACAACCACTTATACCCAGGCATAATTGAATTTGGAGAAGTACTTTGCGGGTCATACATATGATTGAAATGCCAATTATCTGAATATTTTCCACCTACTCTAAATAAATCTGGTCCTGTTCGTTTAGACCCCCATAAGAATGGATGATCATATACATACTCTCCAGATTTAGAATACTCTCCATAACGCTCAACTTCCGATCTAAATGGTCTAATCATTTGAGAGTGACACCCTACACAACCTTCACGAATGTATAGATCCCTTCCTTCCAACTCCAATGGAGTATAAGGTTTTACACTCGTAATTGTCGGTATATTAGATTTCACAAAAATGGTTGGTAATATTTGAACTATACCTCCTATTAAGATTGCGATAGTAGTCAAAATAGTGAATTGAACTGGTTTTCTTTCTAACCATGAATGCCATCCTTCTCCTCTTAAACGCTTCGGACTAATTCTCTCCAGATCTGCTGCTTCCGCTAACTCATCTTCAACAGGTTTACCTGCTTTCATAGTTGCTAAAACATTATAAATCAAAGCAAATAACCCAATAATATATAAAGTACCTCCAATAGCTCTCATCCAATACATTGGCATAATAGCTGTTACAGTTTCAAGGAAGTTTCCGTATTTCAAAGTTCCATCTGGGTTAAAATCCTTCCACATTAAGTGTTGATTAAATCCAGCAACATATAATGGAATAGCGTATAAAGCAATACCTAAGGTTCCAATCCAAAAGTGGAAATTAGCTAATGCTTTGGAATACAATTGTGTTTTTGTCATTCTTGGAATCAACCAATACACCATCCCAAAAGTCATAAATCCATTCCAAGCCAATGCTCCAACGTGAACGTGTGCAATAATCCAGTCCGTATAGTGTGCAATAGCATTGACATTTTTCAAAGAAAGCATTGGACCTTCAAAAGTCGCCATACCATAACCCGTTATCGCTACAACAAAGAACTTCAATACTGGATCTACACGAACCTTATCCCATGCCCCACGTAGTGTTAATAAACCATTAATCATCCCACCCCATGAAGGTGCTAATAACATTACAGAGAATACAACACCTAGATTTTGTGCCCATTCTGGTAATGCTGTATATAATAAATGATGAGGACCAGCCCAGATATATAAGAAGATAAGAGACCAAAAATGTATAATAGATAAACGGTAAGAATATACAGGTCTATTAGCAGCTTTCGGTAAAAAGTAATACATCAATCCCAAAAACGGAGTTGTTAGAAAAAATGCCACAGCATTATGCCCATACCACCATTGAACTAGTGCATCTTGAACACCAGCATACGCTGAATACGATTTTAAACCATGAACAGGCAACTCTAAACTATTAAATATATGAAGCACTGCCACTGTTACAAAAGTCGCCAAATAGAACCAAATAGCCACATATATATGACGTTCTCTTCTTTTGACAATAGTCATAATCATATTAATACCAAAAACTACCCAAATAACCGCAATTGCAATATCTATTGGCCATTCTAGCTCTGCATATTCTTTAGAACTCGTAAATCCTAAAGGTAATGTTATCACCGCAGCGATAATTATCAATTGCCATCCCCAAAAGTGAATAGCGCTTAAAACATCACTATACATACGAGCTTTTAGTAAGCGTTGCATAGAATAGTAAATACCTGCAAAAATTGCATTACCCACAAACGCAAATATTACAGCGTTTGTATGTAGAGGACGTAATCTCCCAAAACTCAACCAAGAAATACCATCGGTTAGATTCGGAAAAATAAACATCACTGCTAAAAGCAATCCTACAATCATTCCAATAGCACCAAACAAAATTGAAGCGAAGAGGAATTTTTTTACAATTTTGTTGTCGTAGTAAAATTGTTGCACTTCCATAGTAGTCTATATTTGATTTTCTTTTTTATTTTTTTTCTCACTAACCGACCCTTTTTCCTCTCCATTAACCTTCAACTCATCATCAAAAAGAATTCTTACAGAAGGTGTATAATCATCGTCAAACTGCCCTGCTTTAACCGACCTTATAAATAGGAATAAAAACACAGCAGCAACAAAAACACTAATGCTAATTAACAAATATATTATACTCATACCCTCCTATTAATTATTTACAAATCTACTTTAACCGACTCATATAAGACATGATAAATATCATGTCTTAAAAATATATTATAAAAATCATCAAAGATTTTTACGACCATAATAGTTACTCATAATCGTAACAAAACTTATAATAGTTACTGTACTAATAGGCATTAAAATGGCAGCAACAAGAGGTGATAAATGATTGCTAATCGCAAAAGATATCCCCACCACATTATAAGTCAATGCCATTATATAACTCCTTTTAATAATACCAATCGCACTTTTAGAATATTTCAAAAAAGCAGGAATCTTACTAAATTTCTTTGCATCTAAAATCGCATCACTTGCCGGTGTGAAAACATTTATATTTTCAGACACTGAAACTCCGACATTACTTTGAGCCAATGCTCCTGCATCATTCAACCCATCACCAATCATCATGACATTCTTACCTTGTTGTTGGAGCTTTTCAATGTAACGTAATTTCTCATCGGGTTTTTGATTAAACACAAGAGTTGTTGATTCAGGAAGTAATTCCCTTAAAACCGCTTCTTCTCCATCATTATCTCCAGACAAAACAATCAATCCATATCCCAACTCATCTAAATTACGAAAAATTTTACTTAAATTGTTGCGATAATTATTACTAAACACAAATTTACCTTTCAATACATCACCAATACCTACATAAACAGCTGTTTCATTAACTAAATTTACATTAACAACATTTAAAAATTGGGAAGAACCTAAATTATATTTCTGATTATTCACGATACCAGTCACCCCCGATCCCTTTATCTCTTCAAATAACGTAGGTTTTTCAACCTTACTAACCGGTAAAAATTCATACAACCTTCTACTTAAGGGATGATTGGACCCTCTTACAATATTCTTAATAGCATTTTTCTCTTCGATATTTAAATCTGCTCCTTCATAATAGATTCCAGCTGCTGCGCTACTCGTAATCGTACCTGTCTTATCAAAAACAAGTGTATCTACTTTTGCCATCTGCTCTACAACTATTGTATTCTTTACATAGAACTTTTTTCTCCCCATTATTCTTATAACATTACCCATAGTAAAAGGTGCTGAAAGTGCCAATGCACACGGGCATGCCACGATTAAAATTGCAGTAAAAACATTAAAAGCAACAGCGTAATCGATAAACATCCAGTAAACCAAAGCCAATACAGATATTATTAAAAGTACTGGAGTAAAATAATGACTAATAGAATCGGTAATAGTTTTATATTTAAAATCTACCTTTTTTTGAAAAACATCATTGCTCCACAACTGGGTAAGATAACTTTGTGACACCGTTTTCACAGTTTCAATTTCTATAACTTCTCCTACTTGCTTACCTCCTGCAAAAAGTTTGTCACCTGATTTTTTTTCTACAGGTACTGCTTCACCAGTAACAAAACTGTAGTCCACGAAAGCTTTTGCCGAAATTAAAATAGAATCGACAGGAATTAATTCCTCATTTCTAATCAACAATCTATCTCCTTTAACAACATCATACACTTGAACTGGTTTCTCTCCTCCATCTGCTTCAATTCGGGTAACTGCAATCGGAAAATAAGATTTATAATCTCTTTCAAATGAAAGAAAATTATAAGTTCGCTGTTGAAACAACTTTCCTAATAACATAAAGAACACTAACATACACATACTGTCAAAAAAACCTTGTCCATGACTAAAGACGATATCATAAACACTTCTTATAAACATGACAATAATACCAAGTGACATTGGAATATCAATTGTGTAATTTCCAGTCTTTAAACCATTCCATGCCGCAATATGATAAGGAGAAGCAGAATAAAAAAAGACAGGAAGAGACATTAAAAGAATTAACCATCTAAAAAAATCACGATACTCTATAATCCATAAATCCTCAATATTAAAATACTCAGGAAAAGAAAGCATCATTACATTTCCGAAACTAAAAAACGCTACTCCAATTTTATAAATCAAACTGCGATCTATATTCTTGGGTTTCTCTTCATAATTCTTTAAACTAATATAAGGTGCATATCCAATAGAATCCAAAAGCTCTACTAACTGTTTTAAATTAACTTGGCTAGGATTAAACGTTATACTAACCTTTTTCTCTGGAAAATTAACCAAGGATCGATAAACCCCTAAACTAAGTTTATTCAAATTTTCAAGAATCCATATACAAGAACTACAATGGATGTGTGGAATATATAATGTAGCAATTGCTATTTCAGATTCTTTAAAATCCAAAAGCTTATCAACTATTTCCTCTTTTTCTAAAAAATCATACTTTCTCGTTACAGGATTTGGAGTTGCACCAGGTGCCGTTTCAAAATCATAATATGAAATCAAATCATTTTCGCTAAAAATCTCATATACCGTCTTACATCCATTGCAACAAAACTGCTTATTATCGAATTGAATTCTATTAAAACTAGTTACTTCGTTTCCACAGTGATAACATTTTTTACTTTCCATGTTTGCTCCTTTATACCTATTGCAAATATCTAGATTTACATTGTTATAATATATGACATTTATCATTAAAAACCTTATATTTGTGGCAATTACACCTAACAACACAAAAGTCACTATGAGTAGATGTGAACAATGTATAATACGAGAATTTAGTTCTTTAAAAGCTTTAACAAGAGATGAATTAGCTTTAATCTCAGACACAAAGAATGCTTTTACAGTAGAAAAAGGACAAGTATTATTCAATGAAGGAGAAAATTTAAATGGAGTTTTTTGTATTAAAGAAGGAATCTGCAAACTCAGCAAATTAAGTTCAGGAGGAAAAGACTCCATATTAAAATTAGCGGGCAAAGGTGAACTTTTAGGGCAACGATCCATGATCAATGAAGAATCTTCTAATTTAACAGCTGTTGCAATAGAAGATATGTTGGTATGTTTTATCCCTAAAAAAGAGGTTATGCAGCATTTCAACGACAACAATCAATTCTCTCTCTTAGTAACAAAAGATATCTGTAACCATCTTAAAGATGCAGATATGGTTATTGCTAATCACACACACAGAACCGTAAAGGAACGTTTGGCATTACTCCTATTAAATCTAGAAGAATTAGGAGGTAAAGACCCTGAAACTGGAGTTTTAAATATTGTATTATCTAGAGAAGACATGGCTAATATGTTAGGAACTGCAACAGAAAGCTGTATTCGATTACTGTCTGAATTAAAAAAAGACGATATCATATTTGTATCAGGAAAAAAAATAATTCTGAAGAATCACAAGGCTCTAAGAAATATTGCAGAACATTGCAATCATAACAATCTAAAATAACACCTTACTGTTGAGTAGATAAATAAAATAATGTATTTTCGCATTATGATGAATTCGACAACTATTAAGGAATTAAAAGACCTATTATCTTCTCCAAAAAAGATAATTATTATACCACATAGAAACCCAGACGGAGATGCCATAGGCTCTTCTTTAGGTTTATACCACGTTTTAACAAACCAAGGACATAGCGCCCAGGTTATTTCTCCAAACGATCTTCCAAATTTTTTAAATTGGATGCCAGGAGTTGAAACAATAAAAATATACGAAAAATCGGAACAAGAGTCACAAAAACTCTTATCTGAAGCTGACATAATCTTCACACTTGATTTCAATATTCTATTAAGAACAGGTGACAGGATGGAATCTTTTTTAGAAAAGTTACCACAAGACTTCGTAATGATTGATCATCATCAAATGCCAGGAGACTACGCGAAATTCACTTTCTCAGATCCACAGTATGGCTCAACATGTGAGTTGATGTATGTCGTATTAAATTTATTAATGCTAGCTCCTTACATTGATACTAATGCGGCTACCTGTATTTATACTGGAATAGTAACCGATTCTGGTTCATTTAAATTCCCTAAAACAACAGCGCAAACTCACCGCATAGTTGCTGAATTATTAGACAAAGGAGTGAAAAATGCAGATATTCACAATTACCTATTCGACCACAACAGTTTTAACAAGTTGCAATTGATGGGGAAAGCATTACAGAATATTGTATTAATGCCTAAACAACATACTTCTTACTTATTTCTAACTGAAGAAGATTTATACAAATACAATCATCAAAAAGGAGATACAGAAGGGCTAGTAAATTACGGTCTTTCTATTGACGGAATACATTTAACCGCTTTCTTCATTGAAAGAAAAGAAGAGGGTATTATAAAAATATCTTTCCGCTCTCAAGGAGATGTAGACGTAAATCAATTTGCAAGAAAGTATTTTGAAGGTGGAGGACACATTAATGCTGCAGGTGGAAAATCTCACTTAAGTCTTGAAGAGACAATTGCTAGATTTAAAAAGATTGTAGAAAATGAAAAAATCATTGCTTAACATGAAGACAATAAATTTCTATTTCGTTATTAGCTCGATATGCTTACTCACTCTGTTCTCATGCAAGGAACCAGAAGCAAGACTACCTATTTCTAAGTCTAAGAGTGCTCAGATAAATAAATCAATAGCATTGAATAAAGCTTTAATTGAAGATGAGGAAAGTCTGATTAAAGAATACATAGCAAAAGACACAACAAATCAATATCTAAACTCTTCAAATGGTTTTTGGTATTCATACAAGGAAAGACATCTAGAAGATACTTATCATCCAAAACCAGGTGATTTAGTAACATTTACTTATAGTGTCTCTGACTTACAAGACAAGATAATATATACAGAATCCGAAATAGGAGTCTTAAAATATCTAGTAGACCAAGAAGACCAACTAAAAGGTATACGACACGCTGTTAAACTATTAAAAAAAGGAGAGAAAGCCTCTTTTATCTTTCCTTCACATCTAGCATATGGATATATAGGTGATAAAAATAAGATTGGAAAAAACCAACCAATTATTATGACTATTGCCCTAACATCCATTGAAATCAAAAACTAAAAACTATAAAATGAAAAAAATGACCAGTTTAATTTTAAGTATGGTGGCACTCATAAGTGCCTGCACTTCACCTAAAAGCGATTTGCCAGATGGTTTATATGCAAATATAAAAACCAACAAAGGAGAAATTCTATTACAATTAGAATATGAAAAAACTCCAGTAACAGTAGCAAACTTTGTATCACTAGCAGAAGGAAACAATCCTTTTGTAGATGGTAAACACAAAGGAAAACCTTACTATGATGGATTGAAATTCCACAGAGTTATCAAAGATTTCATGATACAAGGAGGGGATCCAGACGGAACAGGTGCTGGAGGTCCAGGTTACGTTTTTAAAGACGAATTTGACCAGTCACTAACCCACAATAAGCCAGGAGTTCTATCTATGGCAAATAGCGGTCCAACAACTAATGGAAGTCAGTTTTTTATTACACATAAAGAAACACCTTGGTTAGATAATATGCACACTATTTTCGGACACACTATCAAAGGACAAGAAATCGTTGATTCAATTGCTCAAGATGATGTTATGGAAAAAGTATCCATTATCCGAGTTGGAAAAGACGCTAAGAAATTCGATGCTGTAAAAATATTTAAAAACTATTTTGAACAAGAAGCAAAAGATAAAAAAGATGCTGAACAAAATCTTGAAAAAGCACAAAAAAAATACAACGACCTTTTTAGTGAACTAAAAACTAAAGCTACCAAAACAGCTTCTGGACTATCTTATTATATTACAGAAAAAGGAACTGACAAAAAACCTGTTCACGGACAAGACATCAAAGTTGACTACTCTGGATTCTTTGAAAATGGAAAACTTTTCGATTCAAGCAGTGCAGAACTATCTAAGGAATTCAACGTATTCAACCAACAAAGAGCCAACGCAAATCAATATATTCCAATTCCATTTAAATATGGAAGTAAACAAGGTTTAATCCCAGGATTTATTGAAGGTATTGAGCAAATGAACATTGGTGACAAAGCCCTTATTTTTATCCCAGCGCATTTAGCCTATGGAGAAAGAGGAGCAGGAAATGTAATACCACCTAATACAGACTTAGTTTTCGAACTACATATAACAGAATAAAAAGCAACTACAATAATTCTTTTATATTTGAATCACCTTAGAACAACTCTAAGGTGATTTTTTTTACATTTTCGCTTTTTGTGACTCTGCTATTTACCCTACTACCTGCTAACCCATTCGATAAAACAATCTATTACACTGTTTATTGACACTCTGATCTATTTTTAAAGAAACCTACAAGCTCAACAAATCATTTCGAGTCACGACCAGCAATGATTCGTCTCGTTCCTAAAGTGAGATTACGATTCAAGTTCTTTATAACTTACAAGATATTACTCTTTTTCTTCATTATACTTCTTAATCCCCAACCCGTCATTGTGAGCCACAACCCACAATCTCTTAGTCTCATTTCTAAAATAAAAATATGAATCAAATATTTAATGATTGATAAAATATAACCTACAAAAATGAAAAGCATTAAAAAACCGTCTTGAAGCAATTGCTTCAAGACGGTTTTTTAAAAATTTTATAGTAAACTAAAGAAACTATTTTTCTGTTTCCATAATCACCCATTCACCAGATTCTAATAAAGATTCTGCTTTTTTAAATTTCATAGTTTGAGTTTCTCCTGTAGCAAAATTTTTAATCACTACATTATCATTTCTATTGATTTTCGGAGCATCTCTAACAACAGGCTCATGAACTTCTGTAGCTACTGAAACTGATTGCCCAGCTTGTCTGTTTCGTTCAGCAATTTCATCCATATTTAAAACCTCCTCTTTAGAAACTTCATAATTATCATTATGAACCTCTACTGCAGGTGCTTCTTGAACAGGTTGATTTTGAACCGGAAGATCTGCTTTAGTCAAAAATGAAATAACATCTTGATTAATTTCAGCTAGAGTTGTTCTAAACAATTCAAACGCTTCAAATTTATAAATCAATAGTGGATCTTTTTGCTCATGCACCGCCAATTGAACAGACTGTTTTAACTCGTCCATTTTTCTAAGATGCTTCTTCCAAGCTTCATCCAAAATAGCTAGTGTGATGTTCTTCTCAAAATCATCTATTAACGTAGCTCCTTCAGAGTTATATGCTTTTTCAAGATTAGTAACAATGTTAATCGTTTTGATTCCGTCTGTAAAAGGAACTACAATACGCTCAAACTGACTACTATTATTCTCATATACATTTTTAATTACTTTAAATGCCTCTAAAGCAGAACGTTCTCCTTTTTCTTGATATGCTTTATATGCCAGACCATAAGCTTTATCTGTTAAAGTACGTACATCTCCTCTAGAAAATTCATCTTCCGAAATAGGAGCTGTCATTCCAAAATAACGTATAAAATCAAAATCAAAGTTTTTATAGTCAGAAGCAGCTTTATTAGTTTCCACTATACGCTCAATAAAATCATACATCATATTCGCGATATCCACTTTTAGTCTATCTCCGAATAAAGCATGTTTTCTTCTCTTATAAATCACCTCTCTTTGAGCATTCATAACATCATCATATTCCAATAGACGTTTACGAACTCCAAAGTTATTTTCTTCTACTTTCTTTTGAGCCCTTTCAATAGATTTAGTCATCATAGAATGTTGAATAACTTCGCCATCTTTCAAACCAATTCTATCCATAACTTTAGCTACTCTTTCAGAACCAAACAAACGCATTAAGTTATCTTCCAAAGAAACATAGAACTGTGAACTTCCAGGATCCCCTTGACGACCAGCACGTCCACGCAACTGACGGTCTACACGTCTTGAATCATGTCTTTCTGTTCCGATAATAGCCAAACCTCCCGCATCTTTCACTTCTTTTGAAAGCTTAATATCCGTTCCACGACCAGCCATATTTGTTGCAATTGTTACCACACCAGGCTTACCTGCTTCTTCAACAATTTGCGCTTCTTGCTTATGTAATTTCGCATTCAACACATTGTGTTCAATACCTCTCATTTTCAATGATCTACTCAACAACTCAGATATTTCAACTGAAGTCGTACCAATCAATACGGGTCTACCTGCTTGTGAAAGTTCAACAACATCATCAATAACCGCTTTGAATTTTTCACGTACAGTACGATAAATCAAATCTTCCTTATCTTGACGTAGAATTGGACGGTTAGTTGGAATTTCAACAACGTCTAATTTGTAGATTTCCCACAACTCACCAGCTTCAGTAACTGCCGTTCCCGTCATACCGGAAAGCTTGTTATACATTCTAAAGTAGTTTTGCAAAGTGATAGTAGCAAACGTTTGAGTAGCCGCCTCTATTTTCACATTCTCTTTAGCTTCAATAGCCTGGTGTAAACCATCTGAATAACGACGTCCATCCATGATACGTCCTGTTTGCTCATCGACAATCAAAATCTTGTTATCGATTACAACATATTCAGTATCTTTTTCGAAAAGTGCGTATGCCTTCAATAATTGATTTAAAGAGTGAATACGTTCACTTTTTATTCCAAAATCTTGGAACAAACGTTCTTTTGCTTCCGCTTCTTCTTCTTTAGAAAGTTTCTGCGCTTCAATTTTTGTTATTTCAGTTCCGATATCTGGTAAAACAAAGAAGTTTTCATCTGTATCTGTAGATAAGTACTTAATACCATTATCTGTTAACTGTACTTGATTGTTTTTTTCTTCAATTACAAAATAAAGAGCTTCATCTACTTTATGCATCTCGCGATTATTATCTTGCATATAGTGATTCTCTGTTTTTTGCAACAACTGTCTTACACCATCTTCACTCAAGAATTTGATTAAAGCTTTGTTCTTAGGTAGGCTTCGGTAAGCTCTTAGCAATAAGAATCCACCTTCTTTTGTATTACCTTCTTTAATTAGTTTCTTAGCTTCTGCCAAAAAACCATTCGCTAATTTTCTTTGGATTTCAATAAGATTACTAACCTTAGGTTTCAATTCATTGAATTCATGTCTATCACCGTCTGGAACAGGTCCGGAAATAATCAAAGGAGTACGCGCATCATCTACTAATACAGAGTCTACCTCATCGACGATAGCATAGTTATGTTTTCTTTGTACCAACTCTTCTGGAGAGTGAGCCATATTATCTCTTAAATAATCAAAACCGAACTCATTATTTGTTCCATAAGTAATATCTGCCAAATAAGCATTTCTTCTCCCTGGAGAGTTAGGTTGATGATTATCAATACAATCAACTGTCATTCCATGGAACTCAAAAATAGGAGCTTTCCATGTACTATCACGCTTAGCAAGATAGTCATTCACCGTTACCAAGTGAACACCGTTTCCTGTCAAAGCATTTAAATATAAAGGTAGCGTAGCAACTAATGTTTTCCCCTCCCCTGTTTGCATCTCTGCAATCTTACCTTGATGCAATACCATACCACCAATCAACTGAACGTCGTAGTGGATCATATCCCAGGTAACTTGCTTTCCTGCTGCAGACCAAGTATTATCCCAATATGCTTTATCACCCTCAATATTAACATAAGGTTTAAGAGCTGCGAACTCAGCATCTTTTTCCGAAGCTGTCACCTCTACTCTTTCATTATCCTTGAAACGTTTCGCAGTTTCTTTAACAACAGCAAAAGCCTCTGGCAACAAATCCATTAAACATTTTTCAGAAAGCTCATAAGCTTCTTTCTCTAATGTATCAATATCTGAGTAAATAGCCTCTTTTCTATCGATGTCTTGAGTTTTCTCAATTTCTTCACGATAAGAAGCGATTTTCGAATCTTTTTCAGCTCTAGATTCTTTTATTTTTTCTTTAAAGTAGATGGTTTTTGCGCGCAATTCATCGTTCGATAAACCCGAAAAAGCCTGCTCATACGATATTATTTTCTCTACTATTGGCTGTAGCATTTTGACATCTCGCTGAGATTTATCACCCACAAAAGCTTTTAGTATAGTGTTTATGAAATTCATAAATATATAGTTTATAATTTTTTTTTATAGAAAAACAAATGTAAACAAAAAAAAAGCCCCCTAAGAGACTTTTTCTTTATTTATTATTCTTAATATTCATCCTCATTCCAAAGATAATCTTCGTCTGTAGGATAGTCTGGCCAAATTTCCTCCATTGATTCGTAGATCTCTCCTTCATCTTCGATCGACTGAAGGTTTTCAACTACTTCAAGTGGAGCTCCTGTTCTAATTGCATAGTCAATAAGTTCATCTTTGGTAGCAGGCCATGGAGCATCACTTAAATAGGATGCTAATTCTAATGTCCAATACATCTTTTATCGATTTTAATTTAATTGCAAAAATAATTTTAATATTGAAATAATCAAGTATTTTATGTTTTATTTACAAAATTCTCTAAGAACGTTGTAGTAGAGAGGTGTATTTGGAGCAAATTCCTTTAGATTTTCTAATCTATAACTTTTTAGGAATCCACTTCACTTCGTCTGCTTTGAGGTCTAAAGACAACTTCCGTGCCAACACAAAGAGATAATCTGACAGTCTATTCAAATATTTAAGAACATGCTCATCTGTAGGCTCTTGCTCATTTAGAGCAACAGAGAGACGTTCTGCTCTACGACAGACACAACGTGCAATATGACAGAATGACACCGTTGTATGACCTCCTGGCAAGACAAAATGAGTCATTGGAGGCAAAAAAGTCTCCATAGTGTCAATTTCATTTTCTAAGAACTCAATATCCTCCATCTCGATTTTCGGAATATTAAGTCTTTCTTTTCCATTTTTAAGAATCATTTTTTCAGGATCCGTAGCCAAAATAGCACCAAGCGTGAACAAATGATCTTGAATCTTAATCAAAACCTCTTTATACTGCGAATCTATCTCTTGATCTCTAATCAATCCTATATGAGAATTCAACTCATCAACCGTTCCGTAACTTTCAATTCGAATATGATGTTTAGGTACTCTTGTCCCTCCAAATAATGCAGTAGAGCCCTTATCTCCAGTTTTCGTATATACTTTCATTTTTTAAATCTTTATTATATTTTAAAAAGCGTCTCACACAAAATCAGAAACACTGATTTCAATTTTATTTTATTCTCTCATCACTTTCGATAACCCCATCTCTCAACCGAATAATACGATGAGCATGAGCTGCAATATCTTCTTCATGTGTAACTAATATCACCGTATTCCCATTGGCATGAATTTCATCGAAAAGATTCATGATTTCAACAGAAGTTTTGGAATCCAAGTTTCCCGTTGGCTCATCAGCTAATATAATAGAAGGTTTATTTACCAATGCTCTTGCAACTGCCACACGTTGACGTTGCCCTCCTGACAATTGATTTGGATGATGATCCATTCTATCTCCTAAGCCAACTTGTTTCAACACTTCCGTAGCCCTCTCATTGCGCTCCGTCTTATTGAACCCAGCATACACCATTGGCAAAGCTACATTGTCCAAAGCAGTCGTTCTAGGCAATAAATTAAATGTTTGAAAAACAAAACCTATTTCCCTATTGCGAATAGTAGCTAACTCATCATCCTCCATCTTACTAACATCTTTCCCATTCAAGATATACGTTCCTGAAGTTGGAGTATCCAAACAACCCAGCAAATTCATCAAAGTAGACTTTCCAGATCCAGAAGGTCCCATCAAAGCAACATAATCCCCTTTGTCGATTTGCAAATCCACTCCCTTTAAAACATATACTGTTTCAGAGCCCAATGGAAAGTTTCTTTTAATGTCCTTAATATCAATTATAGTCTGTTTCATAAATAGTTTGCTATTGGTTCAAATAAACAAAAAATGTTTTAATTATTAGTAGCCCTAATCCTTTAAAAGTTACAGTCCAAACCAACTTAACCTCTATTCCTTTTTTTATTCCTCAAAAACATTTGAATTTCAAGAAATAAAACTTTAGTAAAAGAATAAAAATATAAAAGTACTCTAGGACTTATAGCCTAATAAGAAAATGTTGTTTTAATTGTTCTTTTCTAACAAACGCAAGTCCAAAAAAATAAAAATCCACACTTAAAGAAACAGTATCACTATCGACTATTATCTCCCACAACTTTTTGGTAGAATTTAAACGCGCCCTTTTATCCATTAAAACAAACGCATCGTTCTTCATCTTTGAAAGACAAGACACCAATACCTTTTTATTTAGCTGAGTATTTTCATCTATAAAAAAAACATCAACCTTATCGCAATTCTCAGAATCCCAAGGTACATAATTTGAATTAGCCAAAAACGTATAAGTTTTTTCTTTTGGGGAAGAGGACATTATTAGTTTAGGCTGGAAATAGCTTAGAACACGTTCTACAAAAACATCCTTCCTTTTTTTATCATTCCATAGTCGATTTCGAGAATATAGCCCTTTGGTAATTAGTGAAAATAAAAAAGGAGAATGCACACCATGTTCATTCGTGGATTTCAATAAAAAGCGTATATAATCAATCATACCTATCATTTTGCTATTTTGAAAAACACAAAAATACATTCTTTAAACCAAAACGACGAAAACAATTTCATTATACAATATTTTATTCAATTACAAAAACCTATATACGAAACAGTTAGATACTATAAACGAAGTTATCTTATATTTTCAATCATATAGTTTTGTATTTTAATAATATCGTTTTATATTTGCACTCGCATTAAGCAACGGCGATGTGGCGCAACTGAATAGCGCATCTGATTACGGCTCAGAAGGTTGCAGGTTTGAATCCTGCCATCGTCACAACAGTTCGAATTTACTGTAAAAAAATTCAAAATTTATCGGCGATGTGGCGCAACTGAATAGCGCATCTGATTACGGCTCAGAAGGTTGCAGGTTTGAATCCTGCCATCGTCACAAAAAAGCTCTAACGAAAGTTAGGGCTTTTTTTATTCACTATTGCGAACCAAGTTCACTTGAGTGAGCAAACTAGGGATTAGTTGCAAAAGTCAAGGGATAAGCAAAACAATAGTCTTCCATATCTATTGTGGCAGATATTTCTAATTTTAGAAACAATCATTTTTCTTATTTGAGTCCATAACGATTCATATTCCTTTTCAAAACCAGTAGCAGATCCCTATAGGAAACACAAGCCTTCTGCCCTAATAGCTAAGTTGCCTGAACAACATTCCTCCCGTAATAACATGGACATACCTCGCTCAAATCTCTCTCAAGATTCGCCCCTATTACGGTCAAGAGTAGAAGCATCTATGCTTCATCCCTACAGTAGCTCAGAAGAAAGGTATAATAAAAGCTTAATTATTATAGAAGAAATCCTTTTCAATATTCATCTAAAGGGAATTCTAACAGAAAACAACTACAAGAGTTATATACTAAGCAGAATCCTAACTTTTACCCAACCTCATAAGTGCAGGAGTGAAAAACGATGCAATTCCCACGGAGGAAATCAATAATCCTAGAATGATAAAAGTCTGCGTAATTCCTACATAATCTGCAATAAACCCCGTACAAAGCAATCCAACGACAGAAGGAATAACCACAGAGCTGTAATACAGTGAGAAAACACGTCCTAACATATTTGGTTGAATTTCTTCTTGAATAATAGTAGTAAAACTAGCATTATACAACGATGCTGCCATTCCTCCCAAAGCAGTTAATATTACAAAGAAAACAAAATGCTCAGAACCCAATAATCCAGACCACGCAAACGTAATCCCTATAATAATATGCATACTATTTATTATTATGATTTTATGGATATTGGGTTTCCAAATACCCAAAAGACCACCACCAAACAACATCCCAACTCCCCAGATAATCTCAATGACACTCATCTCAAATTTATCGCCATGAAAATGATTTATAGTAAGTAGAGGAAACAACACTGCCACTGGCATAATACAAAACATCGCAATAACAGAATACAAGAAAAGATAAGAAAGCCCCTTATTACCTATTATTACATTAAATCCGATTTTCATATCACCATAAACCTGCTTAAAACTAGCTTTCGATTTATCGAGATTTTCTGGATTAGGAATATGAATAAAAAGCAAAGCAGTAATAGCAAAAACAGCTCCAATAATATCGAGTAACAACACATTTCCAATTGACAAAAGTCCAATTGCCAAAGCACCCAAAGCAGGACCAGCAATACTCGAAACCGACTGAATTATCTGATTAATTCCCGCAATACGCAACAATTCTTCTTTAGGAGCCAACAAGGGAATTGCAGCCTGCATTGCAGGCATATGAAACGCGGAACCTACTGAACGCAATCCCAACATAACATATATCAATAAAAGACTTTCATTACCCATATAAAAGCTAATCGACATAACTAGAGTGCAAACAGCCACAAAACTATCTGCAAAAATCATGGTCTTTTTTCGATCCCAACGGTCAATATAAACACCTGCAAAAGGGCCTATCAAAGCCTGAGGTAATAACCCTGCAATTGCAGCAAATGCCAAAACTTCAGCTGAGCCTGTTTCAAGACTCAGCCAAATAATAATTGCAAAATTCACAGCAGAGCTACTAATCAATGATAAAAACTGACCAACCCATAAAATGGTGAATTTCCTTTTCCAATTCGCTTGCATAAAACAGTTGTTTATTAAGACACAAAAATACGAAATGCAAGTTGTAAAATTAGACGAACCTATCTTAGAGATTATAATTATTGATTAAATATTTTAAAATATATTATACATTCAATATCAAATGAGTAAGCTATATAAAAAACCAATAGTTTGAGATGACTACTTTATAAACATAAAGATCTTTGTTACTCAACCAACTATCTTAAAACTTTTTTAACCACTTCCACACTTTCCCTCATTTCCTCTTCATTTAAATGTCCAAATCCCAATCGCATAGCAGTTACGGACCTACTTTGATATAATAACGTGCGAGGAATAAAAAGTTGATTCTTTTGACACATTGCAGCTAACTTCATCAAGTTTATTGAACTATCCCATTCCGTCCAAATAGCTAAACCACCAGTTGGTATTTTAAAATCTACATAATCCCCCAATTCATTTTTGAGCAAAGAGGCAAACTCATCTCTTCTCTGCTGGTATATTTTCAAAGATTTTTTCAAATGACGATGTATCTCCCCTTCTTCAATCATTTCTCCCAATACTTGCTCCATCAAAACGTCTCCTTGCCTATCGATAATTCCCAAGTATTTCCGCATTTCTCGCATCACATTCTCAGGTGCTACCACGAAACCTGTTCTAAATCCCGGTGCTAATGATTTTCCAAACGACCCTACATAAATTACCATACCCTCCGTATCGCTACTAGCTAATGGTAAAACAGCACTCTTATCATAGTGAAAATCATAATCGTAATCATCTTCCAAAATCACAAATCCATATTCACTTGACAACGCCAATAAATCTATTCTCCGTTGAGCCGATAAAGTAACGGTTGTTGGATAATGGTGATGTGGGGTCAAATACAACATTCGAATAGGTTGTTTCATGCACAAAGTCCGAACAGCTTCTACATCAATACCTTCATCATCTATGGGTACCTGAAAAATTCTAGCTCCCGATTTCTGAAAAATCATGTTTACGGAGAAATAGCTCAAAGACGCAACAACAACACTGTCTAAAGGTCTCAACAATATCTGCGATATGATATACACACTCATCTCTGTACTACGCGTAATCAATAAATTGTTTTTTGAGATATGAAGTCCTCTTGATAAGTTTAGATAATTGGAAAGATTTTCTTTGAAATACTCACTCCCCTCTTGATTGTAATAGCCGAACTTCTTTTGATTGTTTTTTCGTTTTATATTGGAACTATACACCCTTGAAAGTTGATCCATTTGATTTAACCTCACATCTGGAGTTCCATCGTTAAAGATTAGTTCACAGTTTGCGTAATCAAACGGGTTGTCTAGCAAATTTGTCTTTTCAAAACTATATCCTGTTTCCTTTGGGTATTGAGCCAATTGGTTATTAGAAATTGGGGAGAACCTATTTTTCTTACTCTTTTTCTCACTTAGAACAAAAGTTCCCTTATTGGGAATTACTTCCACCCACCCTTGCGCATCTAATTCGTCATAAGCTGCGACAATTGTTTTGCGATGTTCCCCTAAAATAGAAGCCATCGAACGAGTGCCAGGTAACTTGGTACCTGAAATTAGAAAACCTCTTTGAATAGCATTGATTAGCTGATTTGCTATCTGCATATACCTAGAACTGGAAGATTCTAGATCTATTTTTACAAAACTCTGATAAGGAACTTGAACCGGACTACTCATAATCTAAAAAGTGGCACCATTTTATTGTCCGGCAAGATACTACTTTTGACCTTATCTAAAACAATGTTTTAAAGACAACTTAAAACAGAAATCTGAAATAAACTATTAAAAAATCAATGGAATTAAACAAAAGCCTTCGCAACGATTGGACAAAAGAAGAAGTTCAAAACATATACAACCAACCTTTACTAGAATTACTATATCAAGCAGCTACTGTACACAGAGAATGGCATAATCCAAAGGAAGTCCAAGTTTGTACACTGTTATCAGTAAAAACAGGTGGATGTCCAGAAGATTGTTCTTATTGTGGTCAGGCGGCTAGATACCAAACCGATATTAAAGTTCAAGCACTATTGCCTACAGAAACCGTAATATCTCACGCTATAAAAGCAAAAGAAAATGGTTCTACTAGATTTTGTATGGCAGCTGCATGGAGAGAAGTGAGAAACAACCGAGATTTTGACCGCATTATTGATATGGTAAAAGGAGTTAACGAACTAGGTCTAGAAGTTTGTTGTACATTGGGAATGCTTACAGAAGAACAAGCTATCAGACTTCAAGAAGCTGGTCTTTATGCTTACAATCACAACTTAGACACTTCAGAAGAATATTACGATAAAATTATTTCTACTAGAAATTTTGACAATAGAATCAACACCATTCAACATGTTCGAAAAGCGGGAATTAGCGTGTGCTCCGGTGGAATAATTGGACTAGGAGAAACTACTGCCGACAGAGTTTCTATGCTTCTTACTCTTTCAACCATGCCTCAACACCCAGAGTCAGTTCCCGTAAACGCTCTTGCGCGTGTTCAAGGAACTCCTCTAGAAGAATTGCCAAAGGTTCCAATATGGGATATGGTTAGAATGATTGCAACAGCACGTATTTTAATGCCTGCTTCTACAGTACGTTTAAGTGCTGGACGTATCGAAATGTCAGAAACCGAACAAGCTTGGTGCTTTATGGCAGGTGCAAACTCTATATTCACTGGTGAGGAAAAAACACTTCTTGTCACTCCAAATCCAGGTGTTAATGAAGATTTACAAATGTTATCAAATCTAGGTTTAGAGCCTAAGAAAAAAGAATTTGCTACTAGTTGCAGCAATTAATACATCTTACTATACAATTCATTTTTAAGGTTGTTAGCTCTTAGGAGATAACAACCTTTTTTGATTCTCTTCTCTATTGTATATTTGTATCTTTAAATTACCACAATGTATTTACCCAACGAAAAATCCAAATTATTTTGTTTGGAAAGTCTTCCAGACATTACCTTAGAAAGTTCCAGTAAAACCATACCCTATTTAGAGCAATTGGCTATAAAATACGGCTTAACCAATGTGTATAAAAGCTGTGAATGTATAGATACTTTTGAATCTAGTTTGGATGTTTTACTATATGAAGACCGCAACTTTCAAGACTACGAACTGTTATATTTCGTTTTTAAAGGAGCCGATGATTATATTAGTCTTGATAGATACACCTATACTTTACAGGAAATAGCAGAGCGATTTGAAGGAAAACTAACAGACAAAATACTCCATTTTTCCAATCAAAAAGCCTTGAATTTAGACGAAGAAGAAAGTCAATATTTTTTAGATGTAACAGGAGCTAAAGCATTATCTGGTTACACTAATATCCATGGAATTTCTAGCACTCCTTTAGACATGAACTTTTTTGGACTCTATGACTCCGATATGGATATTAGAGAACTTGTTGAAACCTTGTTTGAAAAGAACTACAAAGCATGTACTGAATTGGGTTTTCATTTGTACTACTAGGTTATTTTGGAATACTAACCTGTATGCCTTATATTTGAAAACACACCTAATTATGTGATTATGTATAAATCAATATTTACAGCAATTCTAGGCTTTTGCTTTACTTTTACATCATTTGCTCAAGACAGCAATAACAACCCACAACAGTTTTTAGACAATTTAGCCAAGCATTGTGGTAATGCTTATTTAGGAAAAATAACAAGCACACCTGCGCCTGCTGATTTTGATGGAAAAGAATTAATAATGCATGTTATTTCGTGTGAAGAAGGACAAGTAAAAATTCCTTTTTACGTAGGAGATGATTTGTCGCGCACATGGATTTTTACTATAAAAGATAATCGCATAGAGTTAAAGCACGACCATAGACTAGAAAACGGTTCTCCAGACAAGGATACTTTTTACGGAGGAACAACAAATAATACAGGTTTTACAGACTTTCAAGTATTTCCAGCTGATCAGGAAACTACTGATTTAATCCCTGCTGCTGCTGCTAATGTATGGTGGGTTACTATTTCTGACACAACTTACACTTACAATTTAAAACGCATTGGAAGAGACGGAGAATTTAATGTAAGTTTTGATTTATCAAAACCGATAAAAACCGATAAAAAACCTTGGGGTACTAAGTAAGAATACAGCAACACTATGTTAGTGTATTATTCAAAGAAAGCAGTTGGATAGATTACCATCCCATTGACTCCTGACAACCCATTATTACATAGCTCAAGTGCCATACTGTTTTCAGATGGCACTTCAAAGGGCATAGAGATTCCAAAAGAATCAGCCTGCTTATATCCAAACTTTGGATAATAATCTGCGTGACCTAAAACAATAACAGATTTATAACCTAGTTCCCTTGCTTTATCATGAGAAGCTCTTATTAAAGCACTTCCTATTCCTTGATTTTGATAATCAGGCAATACAGCAACTGGAGCCAATGCTAAAGATTTATTCATAAGTTGTGTTACCTCATCAAGAATATCAATCTCCGTAAGCAAAACATATCCAATAATCTCACCATCCACCTCGGCAACTAAGGACAATTCTGGAACAAAAGAATCGGCATTTCGGAGTTTATCTACCAAAAAATGCTCTTGATGATCACTCATTTCTTCATTTTCGAAAGCCTTTTGAATCACATCAAAAACAACGGGATAATCCTTTACATCTTCTTTTCTAATAATTACATCCATCTTAAACAGCACTTAAAATTCTTACTCTCAAAACAGTTAAGCAAACCCGAAACTGAATTATTTATTATTAAAACTGAAAATATATAAACGGTTGTGGTCCAGCTGAAGCAGTAGCATATACTATCCACATCACAAATCCAAGAACACACGCCTTAACAAACATAGGCATTATATTAAATAAATCATGAACACCAGTCATCCATTTCTTAGGGATAAAGTGCCAAACCAAACCTATTAAAATCAATAGGAAAGCATTTTTATACCCTTCTATAATCACCAACCATTGTTCAAAATCAAGTTCTAATTTTCCAATATTATTAATCATCTCCAAAGCTAAATCAAAAGAGCGCGCTCGGAAAAATATCCAACAAAAGGTAACAAAGTGAAAAGTGATTAAAATAGAAATAACCTTCCAAACAAAATTTGGCTTTGTTCCTTTGGCACGAGGAAACAACTCTATAACAATCTTATGAATAGCTAGACCAATACCATGTAAAGCCCCCCAAACGATAAATCTCAAACTAGCTCCATGCCATAATCCACCTAACAACATGGTCGTTAGTAAATTTGAATTTGTAAACAAGTTCTTCTTTTTGTCTTTACTCAACAAAATAGTCAAGATGAAAACTACAAAAGAACTAACAGCAATAGTTAATGGAATAACACTTTCCTTTAGATAATATCCTCCCCAAACCAAAACTCCTAGAAAGAACAAACTAGGAAACAAAAAACCTCCAAATGTTCCCTTTCTATTTCCTCCAACAGATATATAAAGAAAATCCTTTAACCAAGTTGAAAGTGAAATATGCCAACGTCTCCAAAACTCAGTAATAGAAGTAGATTGATAAGGAACATCAAAGTTAATTGGTAAACGATAACCTAATAACAAAGCAATTCCTATTGCCATATCTGAATACCCAGAAAAATCACAATAGATCTGAATAGCATAACCATAAGAAGCCATTAAGTTTTCAAAAGCACTATAACTATTAGGAGCATCGAAAACTCGATCCACAAAATTTATAGATATATAATCTGAGATTACGGCTTTTTTCAACAATCCCCCAATAATCAACAAAAGCGCCTCATTTACATTTTCTTTAGAAACGTGTATTTTTCTATAAATCTGCGGTAAGAAATCTTTTGCTCTAACAATAGGCCCAGCAACTAATTGCGGGAAAAATGAGATAAAGAATAGATAATCTAAAAAGCTTTTAGTCGGTTCAATTTCCTTTCTATAAATCTCTATAATATAACTTATGGATTGAAACGTAAAGAAAGAAATACCAACAGGTAATATGATATTGTTTAAATGAAAATCATTACCCGATACGAAATTTACCCCGTCTAGGACAAAGTTGGTGTATTTAAAATAACCAAGCATTCCCAAATTGACAATAATGCTTATAGTCAACAAAGTCCGCTTCTTAACAACATGAGTCGTTTTATAGATAATATCCGCTAGATAATAATCTAATAAGGACGAACCAATAAGCAGTAAGAAGAAAATACCACTTGATTTATAATAGAAAAATAATGAGAATATCACTACGTATAGCAAACGCAAACGGAATGTCTTTCTCATTAAAATATACACCAGATAAAAAACCAAAAACATCCCTAAAAACAAAGCCGAATTAAAGAGTAATGGCTCTTTAGGATTATAGGTAAACCAGTTAGTTATATCCTCTAAAGTAATTTGTGGAAGAGTAAAGTTTCTAAAGCTCATCTTTAGCGCTTAAATTGGTTGATTTATAAGTAGTGTAAGAATTAATCAATGCTTCATATAGCAAATTCCCAGTGTATTCATAACCCGATTTGGAATAATGAACAAAGTCTCTAGATAACAAACCTGAACTATAATTATCTTCAACTCTTTCATTTCCTCCCATAATATGGAAAGCATCCCATATTGCATAATTCGAAAAAGAGGCTTTCTCCTTCATAGAATCAGCATATCCTTCCGCATAAGTATTTGGTTGTTTCTTTGGCAATAAAGAAGGAGTTGGTGTTGTTAAAATAAACTCGACATTAGGCATTAACTTTCTAATGCTTTGCACAAACAAATCCACCTGATTTTGAAAATCTGCTGGCTGCATCTTGTCAAATGCTTCATTTGTTCCCATTGAAAGTACAATAACATCTGGTTCCAATCCCTTTAACTGCTCAAAAAACAGAGGATATTTATTGTAATCCGAGAAACGAGCTCCATTTACACCAATACTGTGGTACAAAACACCTGGTTTCTCATTTTCTATAGACAAACCATTAAGACTATAGGAAGCGCTTTCTGTATGTGGAATCAAATAAATTCTATCCAACTCTTTCGCAGATGTATATTGAAAATATCCATTATTAGCTTCTAATTGAATAGGCGTAAATTCCGATTTCTGAATTGGTTTAGAAACTCGTTCTTGAGTAGGTATTTTCAAAACCTTATCAATACGTATCAGATTCGTCGTTAAGTTATTTGCTCTCTTTAATTCGTTTACCCCAATTTTATACTTTCGAGCAATCGTAGAAAGAGATTCTCCATGTTTTATCTTATGCGTAATCTTCTTTGGTTCGATGCTTTCAACGGTAACTTTGCGTTCACTAATTGCTACATCAAATACAGGTTGTTTATCTGGTGAAAACACTTTTAACTTTGTGAATTTATAGGAAGGGTCGCGAACTTCTAATTCTAAAGCAAAGTCTTTTTGATTTGTTGTCAAAGCGATTCCACTCAACCCAATACTAGACCCGTTTATTGGAAAAATATTTCTATAACCGTCCCAAGAAACATTTGAAGAGTATCGAACAAATTGGTTTCCGTTTGTCTTGGCTAATTTATATGGAAACGTAAAACCTAAACCTGCGTTACCAAATTGCGATTGAAAAAGAGTTCTTAATTTACCCGTTAATAAATCGGCTTGAATATGAGAATCTCCAATATGAACAATACTCAACGTAGCCTTTTTCTTCTTTTCTAATTGACTTAGTTTTTTATAAAAACCTTTCAGATGCTCTTTTCCTAAAATCTCATTTGGATATTGCTTTTCTGTCAATTCTATATTAGTGTCATTTAGATTAGTATTGATTTCATTGGCACTAGTCTGTCCCTTTAAAAGACCAGTACACAACATAGACAATCCCAAAAAAACCACACTTATACAATTTCTCTTATTCACTCTTTGCTCCTCCATTATCTGTTATTCTTCCTTCTGAACATTAGGCACTAAAATTACCTGTTCAATTTCAATTCCATCTTCTCCTAAATTATTCAACTCTTTCAATCTTTGAACAGTCGTATTAAATTTTCTCGCCAAACTCGTCAAAGTATCCCCTTCTTTTACTTCATATAATCTAGTAACCTCTTGCTTTGATTTAGTGTCATTTGAGTTCGAAGTGGTATCCTTGATTTCCATAATATAAAGTCGCTGTCCAACACGAACCTCTCTACTATCTAAATTATTGTGTCTTTTTAATTTACCCGCGGTTGTATTATATCGTCTAGCAATAGAGTGAAGCGTCTCTCCTTCTTTTACAATATGAGCCTGCCCTTCAAGAACAGGTGTATTAACCTTCTTAGCTCTTGGTATCCAAATTTTCCAATCTTTGTGCAACGCATCACCGTGCAATCCATTTGCCTTTTTGATCTCTTCTATAGAAACACCATATCTTTGAGAAAGCAATGTATAGGTATCTCCCTCTACAACTGTATATCGAATTCCAGTTCCTGATGAAATTGGTTGAACCGCTGTTGTTTTAACTACCTCCTTCTTTTTAGTTTCTGTCACAACGACCGTTTTGACTCTCGAAGTATCAGTTGCTTGAACTTTTTTGCTCGTTTTACTAACACTATCTCCAGTTTTCGCATCTGTATTAGCTATACTAGTTTTAACAACTACCTCTTTAGTCTGTGGTTTAGGTTTACTAACTTCTCCATTCTCCTTTCTCTCCTTGTAGTCTTCAAAACCTTTTTCTAAATAATCAAACACCATTTTACCAACCTGTTGAGCACCTCTATGATTGAAATGTGTATAATCCTTATTTGCTTTTGCTGGTTCAGTCTCAACCCATGAAATCATTGCATTTTTCCCTCCCATTGATTCAAATAGATTAAAAAACCCAGTATGTTTTTCAATAGCATATTTTCTTTGCGCTTTTACTAAAGGCATCACAGCTGAATCGGTTTGCATATGCAATTCATATTTAGTTGCCTTATCTGCGGTAGAAATTACAAGTATAGCAGCATCCGGAAAACAACTTCTCAAGTGTTCAACCACCTTTGACATTTGCTTTGTATACCATCCATAATTATATGAACCGTAATTCAATACATTGGTTCCATAATGCAATACAATTAAATTGTATTGCAACTCCTTTTGGAAGCGATTCATTAATGATGGCTGTAAAAGAGACAAAGGCAATCCAGAGTTTCCTCTACTAGAAAAGTTATCCACTTGAACTCCACTTACTCTAGAAGTAAAATCAAAACCATAAATAGGAATTGAGTCAGCTTGATTGAAATTCACTTTTAAGTCTCGAATAGCGCCATCCGACACCTTTATAGCATTTAAATTTTCAACAGGATTCAATTTCCTTACTATCGTATCTTTTCCAGACACCCAACTTACAGTACCGTGCTGATTATTTGATTTTCCGTAATACAAAACAGGACTAGGTAACGTATTCATCGTTTGAGAAGTCCCTGCTTTCAAATGAATCCAAGTTGGTTGTATTGTATCTTTAGCAAAAAAAACTTGACCATTTACACCAAATGGTTTTAGAGGTCTTTTTACATTTAAATAAGATTGTGTTTTCCAATTGTTAGAATACTTATGTGTTATAGATCCCCTAGAATTCGCAGACTCAGAAGTAATTCCAACAAAACCTACTCCACTTCCACCGTATTTTTGTTGAAAATTTTTACGTAAGTCTTGAACAATTAAGTCTCCATCTGTCATTGAGTCTCCAAAATAAGCAATACGTGCTTTCCCTTTGTGATTCAACTCGATTTGATGAAGTATCTCAAAGAAACTATCCAAATAAACCAATCCCTTAAAAGTATGTTCTGGCTCATCTGAAATTAATTCAGACGGAGAATCAACCTTCAAATCTTTATTGGTTAATCTCAAAGAATCCTCTCTTTCTAATGCTTCAAGCATTAAGCTATCCACCACCACATTGTTAGTAGGCTTAGTGCTCTCAGAAAAAATCTTTTTAGGTAAATAGGTTTTGAAAAATAAAAAAAAGCCAGTTGCCATTACTAGAATGGCAAATGACTGTAATAAGTATGATTTAGATATTTTCACCGACTTTAAAATTACATACGGTTGGGTACTTCAATACCCAATAATGAGAATGCATCTTCAATAACTTGTCCAACTTTCTGAGATAATTGAACTCTAAATGCTTTTAGCACAACTTGTTCTTCTCCAAGGATTGGAACAGCTTGATAGAATGAATTATATTCTCGAACTAAGTCGTAAGTATAGTTTGCTATTAATGCAGGGCTATGTGTTCTTGCAGCACTTTGTATTACTTCTGGAAATGCTTCAATTAATTTCAACAATTCCTTTTCTTTTGGATCTAGATCTATATCTTTAATATTCTCAGAAAAATCAAAATTTGCCTTTCTTAAGATAGATTGAATTCTAGCATAAGTATATTGAATGAACGGACCTGTATTACCAGCGAAATCAACAGACTCTTCTGGATTAAACATAATGCGTTTTTTAGGGTCTACTTTTAAGATATAATACTTCAAAGCTCCCAATCCTATTTTTCTATATAAATCAGATTTCTCTTCTTCTGAATAACCATCCAACTTTCCAAGTTCTTCCGAAATTTCCCTGGCTGTTTGAGTCATTTCATCCATCAAATCATCTGCATCCACCACGGTTCCCTCTCTACTTTTCATTTTTCCAGACGGAAGGTCAACCATTCCATAAGACAAATGATAAAGACTTTCTGCCCAATCATAACCTAACTTCTTAAGTATTAAAAACAATACTTTAAAGTGATAATCCTGTTCATTTCCTACAGTATAAACCATCCCACCTACATCTTTGAAATCAGCAACACGCTGAATTGCAGTTCCTATATCCTGCGTAATATAAACAGCAGTTCCATCACCGCGAAGCACTAACTTCTCATCAAGTCCATCTTCTGTTAGATCAATCCAAACAGAACCATCCTCCTTTTTGAAGAAAACACCTCTCTGAAGTCCATCTTCAACTACATCTTTCCCTAATAGATAAGTATCGCTTTCGTAGTAGTTCTTATCAAAATTAACCCCTAAATTACTGTAGGTAGTTTTAAATCCGTCATACACCCATTGGTTCATAGTCTTCCAAAGTTGAATCACTTCTGGTTTTCCTGCTTCCCAATCCAGTAACATTTGTTTCGCTTCTAAGATAATCGGAGCTTCTTGTTTTGCTTCATCTTCAGTTCTTCCCTGTTCCATCAAGGTTTTGATTTCTTCCTTATAAGCCTTGTCAAATGCAACATAATAGTTCCCAACAAGTTTATCTCCTTTTAGTCCAGTAGTTTCTGGTGTTTCACCATTGCCAAATTTTTGCCAAGCCAACATAGACTTACAAATATGGATTCCACGGTCATTTATGATCTGAGTTTTGTGTACTTTTTTACCTGAGGCTTTTATTATTTCTGCAACAGAATAGCCTAATAAATTATTTCTAACATGCCCTAAATGAAGTGGTTTATTCGTATTTGGAGAAGAATATTCTACCATTACAGCTTTTTCACTTTCATTAGGTGTTACAAATCCAAAATGCTCTTCATTTCTGATAGCATTAAAAAAGTTTAAATAATAAGAATCAGAAACTACTAAATTTAAAAATCCTTTTACAACATTAAACCGCTCTATAACTGAAGTGTTTTCAACTAGATACTCCCCTATTTTATTTCCAATTTCAACAGGGTTTCCTTTGACTTGTTTTAAGAAAGAAAATATTACTACTGTAATATCACCTTCAAACTCTTTTCTTGTACCTTGGTATTCCACCTTATCCACAACCACCTGATACACTTCCTGTATTGCCTTCACAATTTGTGGCGTTAGAATCTGATTTAATGTCATTCTTATAAAATTTATTAGAGGAACAAAGATACTTTTTATTTCGGAAATTTAGAAAAGTGTGCCAGAAACATTTCTAGCCAGAATCCGTGATTTTTCATAACCAACACTCTTTAAAATTCAATCTTTTTAACCAACTCTATTCAGTTTGAAATAAAAACAAAAACTAATGCTTTTACTCTTTCTTTTTGAACTTTATTTTTAACGAAAACCTTCTACTTATTCCATCTTACAAGCGACTTTAAAACATTCATTGCCTAATCTATGATTTCCGGTTAACTCCATAAAAAAAGCCTTTCAGGAAAACTGAAAGGCTTTTTTTGTGGGCGATGAGGGATTCGAACCCCCGACCCTCTCGGTGTAAACGAGATGCTCTGAACCAACTGAGCTAATCGCCCTTATACTTTT
>NZ_FORU01000006.1 GCF_900114085.1 Myroides guanonis
GGTAAAGGTGGGGAAAGCTATCTTCCGGGAACAGTAATTTTTAGGGATCAAATTATTTATGTGTATGCTGAGTCTGAGGACGGATTGTGTACAGACGAGAGTAGTTATTCGGTTAAATATAACGAGTGTCCTATACAGAAAGGTATTTCTCCAAATGGCGATGGACTTAATGATTTCTTTGACTTGTCGAGTCATGGAGTAGATGATCTGAAAATCTTTAATCGTTATGGTTCTGAGGTATATTCATATGGTTTTGGTTACACAAATCAGTGGGCTGGACAGGATAAGAATGGGAATAAACTTCCAGATGGAACGTACTATTACGTGGTGATATCAAAAGGTAAAACCAGAACTGGATGGGTACAAATCAATAAATAATGTATTAGTAATTATTAAGTAAAGTAAAAAAGCTACCTGAAAGGGTAGCTTTTTGTTTTTATTGCTGTCATATAAAGGGATTGGATTTATTAATGCTATTTTTGTAAATATGAATGGTTATAGGGTTATTTGTAAAGGATTTTAATTGTAAAAAGTGTTTAATGAGCGTAATAAAAGGATTGTATGAAACCCATTTGTATGTTGAAAGCTTAGAGCGATCCATAACTTTTTATGAGGATGTTTTGGGGTTGGAGTTGTGTCATGTGGAAGAGGAAAGAAGAATCGCTTTCTTTTGGATAGGGAATACGCAAGAAGCCATGTTGGGATTGTGGGAGAAACCCAAAGTCGAAATAGAACTAAGGCACTTCGCTTTTCGTTGTGAAAAAGATTTTATATTAAATGAAGCTGTTTCCTTCTTAAAAGGACATGGCATTCTACCTTATAACTTTTTAAAAGATGGAAAAGATACACCTATGGTATTTGCTTGGATGCCTGCCTTAGCAATCTATTTTCACGACCCAGACGGACATGAGTTAGAGTTTATCTCTATTTTAGATGGAAAGGCAAGACCCGAGTTAGGTGTAGTTAAATATGATACTTGGTTAGCATTTAATTTATAATACAAGATTAAATTGGCTTTTTATCTGTTGCTTTTTTTGTAGGAATCAAAAAGTTAATTCCTGTTTGAAAGGCGATGCCTCCAAATCGGTTTTCTGTAGCGAAGTTTTGTGTAACTCGAGCCATTAGACCTATTTTGTGGGGAACAATCCAATAGGATACAAAACCTCCAACTCCTGCGGTTTGGTCTGAAACAAAACCACCTTGTGTGCCTTTGTCATCAGATATTTGTTTGGTGTAATGACCGAATAGTCCGACTTCATCACCGCGAGAGTTTAATAGGTAAGAACCTCCAAAATCTAAAGTTAAGTGGGTCCCTTCTTTAAAATCAGTGTCTTTCTGCCATTGATTAAGTTCTAATGTAGGAGCAATACTTAAATTAACTTTAGCACTTGGTTTATATTTCAAAGCTACTCTAATATTGTGTGACCAATATCCATGACCACCATTGTCTAAATCATTTGGTTTATATTTTCCCGTTGGAGCCCAAACACCATAGTTTAAAGCATATTGGAAATTTCCTTGTTTCCATGACAACCAGATTGGTTGTATATACATATCTCCAAAGCCTATGCTTTTGTTGGTGAAATCATATCGTCCAGAACCGGTTTGTATTGAATAATAGTCTAAAGCAATATTTGCAGTTGGACTGTTCAATGTTGGAATAATCATCATTCCCCAGTTGGCATTTAATATTTTTCCTTTACCTCCATAAATTGCCATAGCAATGAATGAGTGGGTTTGAACTTTTTGTTCTATTTGTAAAGAAGTTGGATTGCCTGGAGCCGGGTTGATCAATTGATCCGATTTATTTCCTTTGGCATTGTAGTAATTCATGTCTGCATAGCCATACCAGACTGGAATGATTATACCTTCATGAGGAGCAAAATAATCGTTGGGATTGAAGGAGGAACCATTGTAGTGTCCTTGACTATAACCAATTACACTGAGAAGGCTTAATGCGGTTAAAATAATTATCTTTCTCATAACATTTTAGATTTTAATAGTAGAGTAGTTTGATAAGTTCTCGTTAATTCAATTTTTAATCTAATTCGTCTTTGTGATGCTTGTGAAATATAATTTGTTAATTAAACAAGATTATATAATTGTAATTAAATTTACAATATATTTTAATACGAAATGGATTTTTTCTTTAATGGAGATCTGACAACTTTTAATAAAAAATCCCATACTTATTAAGTATGGGATTTTTTATTAAAAATAAAGGAGAGTCTATTATTCTCTTGCGATAGCAATTTTAACTTTCTTGTTTTTAAGTTTAGTATTTTCTAATTTTTCTAAAAGTGGTTTAACCTTATATGAGCTTATGGCAACAAAGGCTTGTGTATCGCGTACATCAATTAGGCCTATGTTTTCTTTGTTTAAACCGCCTGTTTTTATTAAATAGCCTACAATATCAACTTTGTTGATTTTGTCTTTTTTACCTGCGCTGATGTAGATAGTTTTGAAATCTGTTTGATTGTCAATTTGATACTTTCCACTCAGAACTTCCAAAGGCATTTTAGGGTCAATAAAAGGAAAGTTTTCTTCTTTAGTTACCATAATATAAGCTTTTCCTGAAGCTTTCATACGTGCTGTACGTCCATTTCTATGGATAAAAGCATCTTCTTTCTCAGGAATCTGGTAGTGGATAACGTGTCCTATTTCAGGGATGTCTAATCCACGAGCAGCTAAATCAGTAGAAATAAGAATATGACAACTTTTATTTCTAAACTTCATTAAAGCACGTTCACGATCTTCTTGTAACAATCCACCGTGGAAAGCACTATTTGCAACTCCTTTTTTAGAAAGTGTTTCACTGATTCTAGATACAGCATCACGATGGTTACAGAAAATTAAAATAGTGTCTTTACCAATCTTACCGATTAGTTTAATTACTGTTTCTAACTTCTCTTCTGCTGTAGATACTACTTTACTAAAAGTGATTTCTGGTTGAGCATCTTCTGATTTAAGAAAATGAAGATATTCAGGAGCTTCAAGTCTAGTAAATTCCGGAATCTTTTTTAAAGCAGTCGCTGATGTTAGGAGTCTAAAATTGATATTGTCGAATGAATTAATGATATATTCCATATCATCTTGAAATCCCATTTCAAGAGCTTTATCGAATTCATCTATCACGTAACTTGTAACCGATTCAGTGTTAAATGAGTTCTCTTCAATATGAAAAGCTATTCTTCCTGGAGTTCCTACTAATACAGCAGGAGGTGTGCTAAAGTTGTTTAACTCTGTTTTTGTTGAATGTCCCCCATAGCAGGCATTAATTTTAAACGGAGTCCCCATCTTTTTGAAAACGGTTTCTATTTGAAGAGCTAATTCTCGAGAAGGCACTAAAATAACGGCTTGAACCCCTTTCGTATTAAGGTTTAAACGCTCTACAATTGGCATTAAAAAAGCCAATGTTTTACCTGAACCTGTAGGAGATAAAAGAACGATATTGTTTTTCTTTTGAGCTGCGTTTAATGTCTTGTTTTGCATTTCATTTAACGCTGCTATATTCAAATTTTGAAGTATTGCTGCTTTATTCATAACTGCAAAGGTAGGTTTATTATCTTTTGGTTGGTCTCCTAGGTATTTATTTGGGAAAAAATAAACAGTCTGTTACTTAGTTATTGAAAGTGATTAAAATTTTAAATTTTTAAAAGCTCTGTGTTGATAAAGCGAATTTCTTCTGTATTTAAATCAATATCTATCGCTTTTGCATTTGCAATTGCTTGATTTGCATTTCTGGCGCCGGCTAATACGATTGTAATTGCAGGTTGTAAACTAGTCCAACGAAGAACTAATTGTGATAAAGTAGCACCTTTGTCTAAGGCTAGTGGAGTTATTGCGTCTAGAAATGTTTTTACTTTAGACATGTCAAATTGTTGAAAATATTCATTTCTATGATCGTCGTCTTTTAGTTTTCCTTTTTTAAAGTAGTTACCTGCTAATAAACCTCTTTCCATAGGACTGTAAACGATAATTCCTAGATTGTTTTCCAAAGCGTATGGGATTAAGTCATTTTCGATTCCTCGATTTAGCATACTATATCCAATTTGATTACTAGAAATGTTTACATTTTTGCTGGCTTCTATTACTTGGCTAATATTGTAATTACTTACTCCAGCTGCTCTAATTTTTCCTTGTTTTAGTAAAATTTCAAAAGCTTCCATTGTTTCTGAAATAGGCGTAGTGCTATCAGGCCAATGAATCTGTAATAAGTCTATATAATCTGTTTGCAAACGCATTAAACTTTCTTCTACTTCTTTTATAACATTTTCTTTTGAAGCATACTTATATATAGGTAGCGATTTCCCTGCTTTTTCCGAATTAAAGAAAAACTCACCTTTTCCTTGATTACTTCCGTCCCATACCAAACCAAATTTGGTTAATAATTGAATTTTTGTTCTGTCATAGTCTTTGATTGCTTCTCCTATCATTTCCTCACTAAGTCCGAAACCATAAAAAGGAGCAGTGTCTATAGAGGTCACCCCATTATCTATTGAGGCTTTTATCGATTCTATAGAGTCTTTTTTTTCATTACCTCCCCACATGGTCCCTCCTATAGCAAAAGCACCATATGCAATAGTTGATAGTTCTAAATCTATGCTTCCTAATTTTCTATATTCCATTTTTATAATTTTTGAGTTATGAGTATTGTAGGTTCTCCTTGTGTTTTTTCTTGTATGAATTGATTAAATTCTGTGATGTAAGTTTGTTGATTATGAATTTCTAAACCCTTCTTGTTATTCCATATTTCATAGAATACAAAAGTGTTTAAATCGACTGTTCCCTGATGTAAATCATATTGTATGCAAGCTTTTTCTTTCCGAGCTTTTTGCATCATGTTTTCCAAAATAGTTTTAAGGTCATCGCGATATTCTGTTTTTACTTTAATAATGGCGGTTAAGTATATATTCATGATAATTGTTCATGTATTGTAAATTGTTTTTTGATATGTTGAATGTATTGTTGACGGTAGTTTTCAAGGCGCTCTTCTGTCGCATTTTTTTCTAAATCATGAAAGTGAAATCCTTTTATTTTACTTAAACCTGCAAATTGATTCATTTTATGAAAACCAAATAAAACTCCTTCATCTACAGAGTGCTGGTCAAAGAATTCACCTTTTAATGTGAATGCGGTTTCAGGAGCATTCCAAGAAGTAGTCACCATATATTTCTTACCATGCATCAATCCACCTGTTCCATAATTAATATTTGGATTCTTTCTACTTCTTCCATCATTGGCATAAATACCATTGTTGTGTCCTGCTGTAAATACTTCATCAATGTATTTTTTCAGGCGATTAGGTACTTGAAACCACCATATGGGCGTATGATAAATTATGATGTCTGCCCATTTAAAATTTTCAACTTCTATAAGAGCATCGTACTCATCGTTAATATTTGATATTCTTATCTCAAAGTCATTTTCTAATAGTGTTTCATGGGTCCATTGAGTTAGACTGTTATTAAAAAAGCCTCCTGAATGAGCAAAGGTTTGTCCTCCGTTTATAATAAATATATTTTTCATTTCTATTATTTTAATTATTGATAATACAAAGGTCTATTATTACAATGTATTATCTAAATAACTTAAATGATATGATTGTATTATAATTATGATACATAAGATCTATTGTTGTGTTTAAGACTATACAAGGAAGATATTTAATAACCTATGGATTATATTAGTGTATTATGTTAAGCTAAGGAGGTGGAATTAAGTTTTAAATGAAAGCAGATATTACTGTGTATGAATATAAATGATTTAAGTTTTATATTTGTATTATTTAAATAATAGATATGCGTTGGAATTTAGAATGGCTTAGAACTTTTAAAGCTATATATGAAACAGGTACATTATCTGCCGCAGCACAAGAACTTTTTATTTCACAGCCGGGCGTGAGTTTGCATTTAAATTCATTGGAGGCTTATACGGGATATAAGTTATTTGATAGATCAGCACGCAAAATGGTGCCCACTGAAAAGGGGAAAATACTTTATAATTGGGTGTTAGAACCTCTGAAGAAAATGGAAAATGCCGAGCAACACTTTCACAAGCGGTCCAAAGAGGAACGTGCGACTATTAGTGTAGGAATGTGTTTTGAAACTTTTCAATATACTTTAGAGGAACAGATCGCGAGTCTTCCCTTCAACTTGATAATCAAGTTTGGAGAATATCCTCAAATGCAACAAGACTTGGATAACGGCCTTTTAGATTTAATAATAACTCCACAAATAGGTAATCAACAAAATTTAGAATACAAACCTTTTTCTAAAGAGAGAATAGTTTTAATTGCAGGGAGCAATACTAATACAACTGAGATAGAGAGATTACTAAGTTTAAATGATATAAAAGAAGTTTCTGTGTTGCTAAAGCAACAACTTTGGTATAGTACTACTGCTGATATGGAGCATTTAAGGAACTTTTGGTTACAACATTTCGGTGAACATCCCGATTTTAGTCCGAACTATATAGTTCCTAATATTAGCTCGATAATTAGATGCTTAAGCAATAATACAGGTTTTTCTGTAGTACCTGATTTTTTATGTAGAGAGGCTATTGCATCGGATAAAATCAAATTGATATGGGAGGGAAGTAATCCTTTGGAAAATACACTTTATTTCGGGACAAGAAAGAAGACCATATACCATAAAGAAGTGGAACAACTCGAAAAATTATTGACGAATAAATGGGAATTAGGGAATAAGGAGATTGTTTAAAAGTAATTATTTCTTTTTTTATAAAAAAAACATAAAATGCTAACTTTTTTCTATAAAAATGAGGAACTTAGTATAGTAATTTTAAAATACATAGATATGAAAAACGTAGCAATTAAAATTTTATCAGTTGTATTCCTTTTAATAGGAATGAGTGCCAATGCACAAGAATCAATAATTACGAAAAAGGAATTACCACAATCAGCCCAAAAGTTTATTTCGGATAATTTTTCGAAAGGCATTATTGATTATGTAAAAATGGACAAAGAAGTGTTTTCGACAGACTACAAGGTGAAATTCACAGATGGTTCTGAAATCGAGTTTGATTCGAAAGGGGTCTGGATGGAGGTAGATGGAAATAAAAATACAATCCCGACAGGGTTTATTCAAAAAAACATTCTTACTTATGTGAAAGATAAATTTCCTAATACTCATATTGTAAAAATTGAAAAAGGACGTTTTGAAAAACAACAAGTTAAACTTTCAAATGGATTGGAATTAGAGTTTAATTCTAAAGGTGATTTTAAAAGAATTGATGATTAATAATTTTTTAAAAATGTAAAGTAAAATGAAAAAGATATTTTTATCAACAGTTTTAGTATTGACATTTGCTTTTGCAACAGTATCTTGTTCTTCTGATGATGATAATTCTTCTGATAGAATAATTAATTATTCAGAATTGCCTACAGAAGCCAAGGCTTTTACTGAAACTTATTTTTCTGAGTCAGAAATTATGAGAGTGGAAAAAGACGTGAATTCTATAGATGAATATTATGAGGTAAAGTTTGTTGGTGGTATGGAAGTTGATTTTACTCAGTCTGGAATTTGGACAAATGTTGATGGTAATAAAAAATCAATTCCAACAGGCTTTATTCTGACTCCAATTGTTGAATATGTCACAACAAATTATAGTACGACTTCGATTGAAAGTATCGAAAAACAAACATATGGATTTGATGTTGATTTAGTAAATAATGTTGAACTGCGTTTTGATTTAGAAGGAAACTTTTTGGGATTAGATAATTAGTTGCAAGAGTTTTTTAAAGTAAAAAAAGTCTCGTATGATTTAAACCATACGAGACTTTTTTATAATGTATTTAAGGTGAGGAACTATAAAATAGAGTTTAGTATGAATAACTACTCATTAATAGTTACCCCTAAATAATCAACTTCTTTGGCTAGCACTTCCATCTTCTTGAGGTCTGTCAATTTGCTAAATTTAAGTTTCTCCATTTCAAAGTCGCGTATTACTTGATCGTCAACGCGTTCACCTATCTTTTCAACTAAAGCCGTTGCTGAAGAGTAACAATTGATATTGGTTTCTACGAACTGTAAATAATACAATGCTTTACTATAGTCCCTTTGCGATTCTGCTGCATGTGCTTTCTGAACTAGATTTCTGCAATTTTCTTCTTTAGAATCAAGATAAATTTTAGTGATTATTTTCTCTGATTCTTGATAACAGCTAACAGTTTCTGGTACATATCTTAAATAGTCAAATGCCTTTGAATATTCTTGTCGTTCAATATTCACTCGTACAGTGTTTAAAACAGTAGCGCAATTTGATTGATAAAAGGCAACTATGTTTTTATTGCTTTCAATAAAAAAGCTTTTTAGTTTTTGTTCTTTTCGCAATTGTTGTATTGCTTTTGAAATAGCTTCGGAAGCGTTATCAGCAGTAATGGTGAATACGTGTCTGAATTTATGAAATACAAAATCACTATTAATCCCTTGAGAGGTTAAACCGATTTCAAGCTTTATTACTTTTACTACTTGGATTTCTCCCGCAATCTTCTCACTAATAATTTTAATTGAAGGTACAATTGCAAAAGGACTTTGATGACTAAAAAGATTTTTAGAGGTATAAGTTCCTTGTAAAATATCTTTTAGTTGCTCGTATTGTTCTATTGTTACAGTATGATTTCCTACAGGGGGGTCATAGTTATAATTAGCTTGATATTCTTGTGATTGAGAGAACAAAGTATTGAAAGAAAAGAATAAAAACAGTACACTCAGAATAGTAACTTTTGTTGTTTTGCTTTTCATTATCATGCTTTAATAGTGATATACAATTTTTGTCCGTGGATATTTCTACTAGCTTGAATCCCTTTACTTCTTAAGTATTTAATAATCTCTGTTGCAAAACGATTTAGATTATATGGTCTGTTGGTTTCTTGGTCATAAAGTGGTATTCTTACTTCGTCAAATACCATTTTGTTTTCTAGAATTCCTGTTAAGTTAGCTCTTCCTTTATAAGCGTTTGTAGCAATCCAATCTTCAATAATTTCATTTAGATATTCACCGCCAGCGATTTCACTATCAAAATCTATAGTAGTATTTTCATCTAGATTGAACTCTACCATAGTAGCTCTACCAATTTCACGAATCTCATCGGTTTTAACCATTAATGTATTTAGAAATTCTTCTTGAATTTGATCGAATGCTTTAGAAATTAATTTTTCATAATCACTACTTGCAAACTTACTAGTACCTGTTTTATTTGAAAAACTTGCTCCAGTATGTGTTTCAAAAGCTGTTACATTAAGGACTGTACTTGTTCCACTATCCGACGTAGTTATTTGTACATCGACTTGAACATAGAAATCAGCTCCAGAAGTCGTCAATAGATCTGATTTAAAGTTAGCTTGTCTGTCAGATGTAAAAGCGGCATTAGCTTGTGCAGCTCTTAGATTTGCAACGAAATCTACCGTAGACCACCCGCGTTGATCAAAAGCTTCTTTTACTTTAGAAACTGCTGTTCTGATGTGCGGATTGTCGTCTAAGACAGTTCGTATATCTTCATCTTGTTTATTGTAAGGGACTACCATTATTTTTGCGGCAGCACGAGTAGATTCATCACTTTGAGTTCCTGCAATAGTTGGAGCTTGTGCAAAAGCACTTTCTCCAACTATTAAAGTAAGTATTGCAATAAATAAACACTTAAAAATACTGTTATTTACTATTTGCATTAGAAACCTATTTTATTGATTACTTTGTTGGCTTCAAGCTCTTTGCGTAACATATTGTAGTTTAGTGTAAAAACGGAAACAGCCGAAGTACAGTTACTCTTCTTTTCGCAAGAGTAAAACTCAGTTTTGCCATCTGTTATGAAGCGTTCATATCCACCATTCCAGAAGCTATCAAAGAAAGCTTTGTGTTTCGTTTCTACGGAGATTCCTTCTCTTATTATTGGGTTTTTAAAATCAGTTCCTACAAAACCGAAATAAAGAAGTTGTTGTATTGCTTTTTTCTGTGCTGCTCTACGCGATTTTAATTCTTGTTCTTTTTTCTTTCCATCTACTTCTTCTCCAATTCCTCTAAGTACAACTGCTCCTTGTGTTGGATGTGAAATGACTGCTGAATCGGTGTATGGGCTTGCTACTTTTGTTCCGCAACTTCCTAAAGTTAGTGCTACTAATAATGTAGCTAAGTAAATTTTTTTCATGTTTTTAAATGTTTTAGTTAGATTTTATTTTATTATTTGGTAAGAATTTTAATAGCACCATTGCTTTCACGTACTTTTTTATAAGCTTTTTCTGTTGAGATAATAAGTGCTTCAGAAAAGTTTGCATCTTCAACTTTAATAATACAAGCCACTGCAATTTTTTGATTTCTAGTTATTGTACGATCTCCGATAGTTGCTTCTGTTGTATGGACAACGTCTAATAATTGTCCTTGAGATAATCCAATACCACTTCCAGCTGCAATCATAAATAGATTTCTGTTTTTAGCATCCCAGCTTAGTATGTCAAGTGTTATTGGGAAATTAACATTGGAGAAAGATTTCATGTTTTCATCCAAACGATCTAAGGCTACCGAAAAGGCATCTTCTTTATGCATTTTGATTTCTTGCATTTTTTTGTTTTTTTCTTCCATTGCTTTAATTTCTTTTTTACTAGCGAACTTTTCACGAGCATCCATTATCATTTTAGAAGGCTCTATGTATTCACTAGTAATGTTTTCGGTAGCTATAATTTCTCCAGTTGACACATCAAGTACTTTTACTTGTACTTGTAGCATTGATTCCCAACCGCGTTTTACTTCTGAATGTCTTAAGCTTAAAATATTGGTAGCTATTAGATAACTCGCTCCACGACTTACGCCATCTTGGATGGTTTGTTTGCTGTCTATAAATGATTCTGTTCGTTGTAGTTTTTTTTCATCTTCTAGAGCTTGTAATTTCTCTCTGTCTACAACAGCAAATCTTTTGGTTTTTACGAACGAGTTTATTACTGATTCATGAATCATTCTAGCATCTGAATTGGAAACTGATTCTTCATCATATGTGATAGGAATAAAAGCAATTCCAATTTTGTCTTGAGCTAGCATATAAAAATTGGTAAATAGGAAAAGTAGTAGAGATAATTTTGTTCTCATTTTTTGTTGTTTTTAGGTGTATAAAAAAGATTTGGATAATTTTTAAGGTTAAATAATTCTTCGTTTTTGAAAGGTGCAAAAGTCAATATGTTCTCACTGAAATCAAATAAAACGAGAGGTAGTAAGCGAGTAGTCTTGCTAAAAATGAGAAAGTATAAGTACTACCCAATAGGGTAGTGACTGTTTTAGTGTGTTGATATTTAGTTGAATGGTTGGGTGTTTTTAAGAATGTGTTGAGATGTTTTAAAACAAGGATGAAGCATTTTTTTTTAGTCAATGACTGTTTTAATAATGAAGGGGAGTGGATTTAAATAATAAGTTGTTGAAATTACTTTATAAATAGAGTAAAAGAATACTCACATTCTGTGAGCTTAACAAAAAAACGAATACTTTTGCTCTCTTTTTTGATGAAAATATTTTTCATTTATTTATAATTAATAAAAGCGTCCCTTGTTACGATTATTCTCTTTCATTTATTCTTTTTTCTTAATTAACATATGCTATTCTCAGAATAATAGCTACAAATTATTCAATGAGGATATTGCGACTTTTAATGAGAGTAAGCAATATGAAGAGTCTATACGTAGAATAGAGAGTGTTATATTAAATGAGAAGTCGTCTCAAGAAGATTTATATAATGCTTATTTTCAAAAGTACTATACCTATAAAAGGTTGTTCAATTATACTGAAGCACTTACTAATTTAGATTTAGCTCTAAAGGCAGGTTTAAAAACGAATATGCAAGAAGAAGCGAAGATAAAAGTAGCGGTGGAGAGGATGTTTATTCATTTTGATTTATTGGAGTTTGATAAGGTGACAGAGCTTTTAACTACCATTTCTAGAGAAAATGTAAAACTTCTTAATCCAGAAACCGAAGCGTTTTATTTATCTGTTTTAGGGACTATGAATATACGTTCTAAAGATTATCAATTAGCTGATAAGTATCTAGATGAAGCACTTGTGCTTTTATCAAATCATGCGCCAAAGCATCTTCCGTTAGTTTATAGAAAAAAAGTAGGTCTATATAAGAGTTTAAAGAAATATAAAGAAGCTATCGAGAGCTTTGAGAAAGGATTGTACTACGCGGAGAAATATAAAATAGACATTTATATCATTGCTATGTATAGTGATATTTCTCATTTCTATAGTGATATTGGTGATGTAGAAAACGCATTGAGAACTCAACATATATTGAATAAACTTGCGACGGATTATGATAACACGAATATAAGTGGAAAGCTAAATCAGATTGAAAAAGAATTATTGAGAGAATTAGAAGAACAGAAAGCAGCAAAAAACCGATTGTATTTTGGTAGCTCTATTGCAATATTGATTGCGATTATACTAATTGTTTTTTTCTTTTATAGATCAAATAGGCAAAAACGTATAATCGCTGAGATTGAGAATAGTCAAATACGTATAGAGCTGGATAAAGTTGTTTTGGCAATGAATGAACTTAATCCTCAGAAAGAAGAAACGTATAGTTTTAATTTCACGGATCGACAATTGGAGATTATTACGTTGGTTAAGCAAGGGAAAACGAATAAAGAAATTGGAAGTGATTTGTTCATTTCAGAAAACACGGTTAAATATCATTTAAAAATAATTTATGAAACACTTAAAATAAGCAGGCGAAGTGAGCTTTAAGTATTTTGTTGATCCTAAAGTTTTGATGATTTTTTAAGTAAGAAGCAAATTATATATTATTACAAATTTAGAATGTTGTTCTAAGGTTGATTATTGTAATGAATTATATTTGTAAAAAACGATGTATTATGAGTCAAGTAAAATTAGACATTCTAAAACATGAACAAATACAATATATTGAGTTTGTTTCTAAAGATATTAATCGGGCTAAAAATTTCTATGCAGCTAGCTTTGGCTGGAGGTTTACGGATTATGGAGAACATTATACAGCCTTTGAAGGCGATTTTGTTGATGGAGGATTTACTTCTGGAACTCCTATTAACGGAACTATTTTAATTGTTCTTTATTCAAAGGATATAGAGGCAACAAAAAGTAAGGTAATAAATGCAGGAGGAGTTATTGTAAAAGATATTTTTAGTTTTCCTGGAGGAAAACGTTTTCAGTTTACAGATTTAGATGGGTATGAACTTGCAGTTTGGACAGAATAGGGGGAACTGAAGTATAGGCTCTTATTATGTTATATAGATAAAGCCCGATAGTTAAACTATCGGGCTTTATCTATTTATGGTTATTTTAAAAAATATAGATTCAAATTATACTGTTGAAATCAATGTATTATCTATGATATGTTTCTGAGTTTTCTTCTATATAATTAATCAACGCATTAAATAAAGGGTTAAATGTGTTCGTGTCATATACCCCAATCCATTTAGTATCATATAAAACATCTCCTACAAAAATCTCATCAAAATTTTCGGGATTAATTAATGTTAGTTGTATCCTGTTTTTTTTATCCTTGTTGCTATCAAGCTTTAAATAAAGGAATTTTGTGTATTTTCTATATATATTATTGATACCAATTTTCCCTATTAAAGCGCCCACTTCATCTTGTTTGTTGTCTCTGATAATTTCCTTTTCTAAGTCATCAAAAGTAATAACCCTATCAAAATATCCTATTTTTTCTCCCATTCCCCTTATGAATTCAACATTCGGAACAACAAGTAGTTGTTTGTTATTGTCTAAGTCGTATGGTTGATTCGTTAAAACAACTGCCTTCTTTGTGGACTTGAAATATCCTTCATCATTTTTTTCTGAAACTTTCATTACAGAGCAACTTTGAATCGATAAGGATACTAAGGTTATTATTATGGGAATGATAATTTTTTTCATTGTTGTTGGTATGTGGTTTATTTAAAAATGGGTGTTACTAAGTACAATCAAAAAGGTGGTGAAATGTTTTAAATCTCGTGTATTAGTTTTGCTAGTGGAATTTTTTGCAAAATTATATAAAATAATAGAATTAATAAATTGATTTGTGTAAAAAAAACATATATGCTAATTGTATTTAGTAATTAGATTTGTATTAATAGCAATATGTTGTGATGATAAGAAGTGAAATGCTGTTAAGAATGTGTATATAGGACTTTGAGAGTTTGTTGTTATCTTCTAAGTTAGAGTAAGGAGGAAGCTTGTGTGAATCAGAATAAACTATTGAATCAGTATAGTTTATTGAGTGTGCTACGACGACTTTTAGATGGGTATTTGTATTATCTGAGTCTTTTAAAAAAACTATTACACATCGAAATTAAAATTAGATAAGTTGGTTATAAGGTGAACTAATTACATGTAAAAATATGCTGTAAGAGTAAACTTGACTTTAAATTTTAATACGCAATAAAAAAGCTATATATTAAGTGTTATAAGTCTTTCTAAAATATTGTAACTCTAAACTTAAAGGATTATCTTTGCTCTTTATTTTTTAAACAAAATTATGATTAAAATTACATTACCAGACGGTTCAGTGAAAGAGTTCGCTTCAGGAGTGACTCCTTTTGATGTTGCAAAAAGTATAAGTGAAGGCTTAGCTAGGAATATTATCTCTGCTAGTTTTAACAATACCACCATCGAAACCACGACCCCGTTAACCACGGATGGTAGTTTAGTTTTGTATTCATGGAATGATGAAGAGGGTAAAAAAGCTTTTTGGCATTCTACTTCTCACGTAATGGCACAAGCATTACAAGAATTGTTCCCAGGAGTAATATTGACAATAGGTCCAGCAATTGAACGCGGGTTTTATTATGATGTTGATTTTGGTGAACACAAAGTAACAGATGCTGACTTTAAGGCGATTGAAGATAAAGTATTGCAGATTTCTCGTGAGAAACACGATTTTAAAATGCGCTCATCTACAAAAGCAGAAGCTTTAGAGTATTATAAAAATGAAAAAAATCCTTATAAGGTTGAACTTATAGAGAATTTAGAAGATGGTACTATTACCTTCTGTGATCATGCTACTTTTACTGATTTGTGTAGAGGTGGACATATTCCTAATACTGGAATTATAAAAGCTTTTAAAGTGCTTTCAATAGCAGGTGCTTATTGGAGAGGTGATGAAAAAAATAAACAGTTAACTCGTGTTTATGGTATCTCATTTCCTAAGCAAAAAGATCTGACAGAATATTTAATGATGTTAGAAGAAGCTAAGAAAAGAGATCATAGAAAATTAGGAAAAGAATTGGAGCTATTTGCTTTTTCGCAGAGAGTAGGTCAAGGTTTGCCACTATGGTTGCCGAAAGGAGCTGCATTACGAGATCGTTTAGAACAGTTTCTTAAAAAAGCACAAAAGAAAGCAGGATACGAGCAAGTGGTTACTCCACATATTGGTCAAAAAGAACTATATGTAACATCTGGTCACTATGCAAAATACGGAGCAGATAGTTTTCAACCTATTCATACACCAGTTGAAGGGGAGGAGTTTTTGTTGAAACCAATGAACTGCCCGCATCACTGTGAAATATACAATACAAAACCTTGGTCTTATAAAGATTTGCCAAAGCGTTATGCAGAGTTTGGTACCGTATATCGTTATGAGCAATCAGGTGAGTTACATGGGTTGACACGTGTAAGAGGGTTTACTCAAGATGATGCACATATTTTTTGTACTCCAGACCAATTAGATGAAGAGTTTAAGAAAGTTATTGATTTAGTACTTTACGTATTTGGTTCATTAGGGTTTGAAGATTTCAAAGCACAAGTGTCTGTACGTGATTTAAACAATCCTGATAAATATATTGGAACTGTAGAGAATTGGGAAAAGGCAGAGCAAGCAATTATCAATGCTGCACAAGATAAAGGATTGAACTATGTCATTGAAAGTGGAGAGGCTGCATTTTATGGTCCTAAGTTAGACTTTATGGTGAAAGATGCATTGGGAAGAAGTTGGCAACTTGGAACAATTCAAGTAGATTACAATTTACCAGAGCGTTTTGAGTTAACTTATAAAGGATCAGACAATGAATTGCATCGTCCTGTGATGATTCACAGAGCGCCATTTGGTTCTATGGAACGTTTTATAGCGGTACTATTAGAGCATACAGGTGGGAATTTCCCACTTTGGTTAATGCCTGAGCAGGCTATCATACTGTCTTTGAGTGAGAAATATGAAAAATATGCTCAAAAAGTTTTAGATTTGCTAGAAAATAACGAAATTCGCGCCCTAGTTGATAACCGAAATGAAACAATCGGTAAAAAGATTAGAGAAGCTGAAGTACAAAAATACCCGTTCATGCTCATTGTAGGTGAAGATGAAGAGAAGAACGGAACCGTATCTGTGCGTAAGCACGGAGACGACGGTAAATCGAATCAAACAATGTCTGTAGAGGCATTTATCTCTATGATAGAAACAGAGGTAAAAAGTTCTCTAAAGACGTTTTAGTTAAAGTATAACCTGCTTGAAAACAAGCATTTAAATTTTTATAGCCATAGCAATAAGAAACAACAGAGGTTACAGACCTCGCGAAGAAAAGAAAGATTTGCATCGTATTAACAATGCAATCCGAGTTCCTGAAGTTAGATTAGTAGGAGAAAATATTGAACCAGGTGTATATAAAACAAGTCAAGCAATGCAATTTGCTGACGAACAACAATTAGACCTTGTAGAGATATCTCCTAACGCGGCACCGCCAGTTTGTAAAATAATTGATTACAAAAAATTTCTTTACGAACAGAAGAAACGCGAGAAAATGCTTAAGGCAAAGTCTACTCAAATCACTGTAAAGGAAATCCGTTTCGGACCTCAAACCGATGAGCACGATTATGAGTTTAAGAGAAAGAATGCAGAGAAATTCTTAAAAGAAGGATCTAAATTAAAAGCATTCGTTTTCTTTAAAGGACGTTCGATTATCTATAAAGATCAAGGGCAAATCTTGTTATTAAGATTAGCGCAAGATTTGGAAGAGTTCGGAAAGGTGGAATCTATGCCTGCTTTAGAAGGAAAGCGTATGACTATGTTCATCGCGCCAAAGAAAAAGAAATAAGAATTTCTAGAGATAGGAATTGAAGATAGTTAAGTAAGATAAACGCAAATACCTAGGAACAAAATGCCTAAAATGAAAACTAAATCTAGTGCTAAGAAACGCTTTCAAGTGACTGGCTCTGGAAAAATCAAAAGAAAACACGCTTACAAAAGTCACATTTTGACTAAAAAATCTAAAAAGCGTAAATTAGCTTTAACTCACTCTGGATTGGTACACAAAGCAGATGAGAAAAGTATCAAAGATCAGTTAAGATTAATCTAAACTGAGCTTTCGGTTAAAACAAATTTAATAACCCTGGAGTGGTGCAAAATAAGATTTTAGAAGTGTTTGAAATATAACCGCACACTACAAAAAACACATTTAAAGAAATGGCAAGATCAGTAAACTCAGTTGCTTCAAGAGCAAGAAGAAAAAGAATTTTGAAGCAAGCCAAAGGTTACTTTGGAAGACGTAAAAACGTTTGGACAGTAGCTAAAAACGCGGTAGAAAAAGCAATGCTTTATGCTTACCGTGATAGAAAACAAAAAAAGAGAAACTTCCGTGCATTATGGATTATGCGTATTAACGCTGGAGCAAGACTTCACGGTATGAGCTATTCTCAATTTATGGGTAAAGTTAAAGCTAACAACATCGAATTGAACCGTAAAGTTCTTGCAGATTTAGCTACAAACCACCCAGAAGCTTTCGCAGCTATCGTAAACAAAATCAAGTAAAACGTTGTCAAACCTGATTTATCTTACTTAATATAGAAAGAGTCCTCATAAGGGACTCTTTTTTTTATACCTATGTTTTTATTGCTTGTGGGTTTATGGTAATAATAGAAGTGTAAAAGAGAAACATATACTATTTGCTTTTAAATAGGTTTTACGGGTCTTTACAGGCTTTAGGGTAATAGGTCTTATCATTTCATTGATAAGGGGGTTAAAGAGGCTAAAAACAGTATAACTAGGGGTATTGATAGGACTTTTCAATCTTCATATAGAAGTTATTGTATGGTTTTATTTTAAGTTTACTACTTTAGTTATAAAGTTTGTACTCAATATTGTTTTCTTAATTCCAATAAGAGATAATTTCTAATAATTATGAAGGGAAAAGTAATTGTATCAAATCGTATTTATTTAATGCTATTGTGGTGTGTCTTTGTGGTATCCTCTTTTTTAGTAACTACTATTTCGCTTTATGAATTTAAAGATACTATTTCGGTTGATTTAGAGACTAGTTTTTATAACAGTGTCTTAAAAACAGCATTAGTTATAAGTGTTTTTTATATGCCTATAATCTTGTTGATTAGAGGTGTGAAAGGAAGAAGTTTGCGAAATCTATTAAGTTGTGTTTGGATTAGCTTTTTGTGGTTCTTTCAGGTGCTTGTTGAATTTAGTAATCGAGTGGCAGGATGGAGTACTTTTTCATTATCTGAGTCAATCGTTGTTTCTTCTTCATATAGCTTTAATGTGATATTAATGGCTTTGTTGTTTTATGTTTTGAAATTAAAGCTAGTTCAAAAGCGCGTTAGGGTTAAGTAGTATAAAAGTAAAATAAACAGATAAACATTTTTTTTAAAAATGTTTTAAGTGTAATTATTTAAAGATAAGAGTTTTGTAGATTTATTTTAAAAAAGGAGATTAAAAAGTTTTAAAAACCTTTGCGCAAGAAGAATAAAGTTCTATATTTGCACTCGCAATACAGAACGATATCGTTCGTTTGGAGAAATGGCAGAGTGGTCGATTGCGGTAGTCTTGAAAACTATTGACTGTAACAGGTCCGGGGGTTCGAATCCCTCTTTCTCCGCAAAGAAAAACCGATAGTGAAAACTATCGGTTTTTTTATGCTCAAAAGTTATTGAGAGTCTCACTCTCTGAATAACTTTTGAGCATAAAAAACATAAGAAGCGCTAGCTTCTTATAGGTTTTTCTTTGCGTCCATTACCCCACTAGGAACACCGAAGCTGGATCAATCTCAAAAGTTGTGTTTATGCAAATATTTTGGTCAATCTGAATAAAAAGAAATCTTTGTTTCGACTGATTTCTGCTAAGATTGAAGCTTAATTTTAGAACCCGTAAAAGCCAATTACATTGACTTTTTTCTTAAATTTAGTCAATTAATAAGCTTTTGTTCTAAGTAGCGTTGAAGTGAAACTTTTGCTTTCAATTCCCGCCACTTCGCAAAGCCAAGTCCTGTAATGCGTAATCGCTCTAAACTCCGTACACAAATGAATTTTGAAATTGAAAATAATGGTGAAGTTTCTAAAGAATTTTTAAACTTAGGAATTTCAAATTTTAAAGAGGCTTGTAATTATATTTCACAAATCCAATACAAACGTAATTCAAACAAAAATGATGTTTTATGCATCTTTAAAGATAAAGTAGGAACTTGTAGTACAAAACATTCAATATTGCGAAAATTAGCTCTTGAAAATAATCATCAAGAGATTAAGCTTATTCTTGGAATATTCAAAATGGATAAAGATTACGCTCCAAAAATAAAAAGTACATTAAGTCAAAATCAGTTAAATTATATTCCTGAAGCACATAATTATTTGAAAATAGAAAATCAATGTTTTGACTTTACGAAACCAGATTCGAAATATTCAGATTTTGAAAATAAATTATTAGAAGAACACGAAATTGAATTTGATCAAATAAATGAACATAAAATAGAAATCCATAAGAATTATTTAAGAAATTGGATTATAAATTATCCTCGTTTCGATTTAGATACAATTTGGAAAATTAGAGAAAAATGTATTTCTGATTTACAAAACTAAAATTGCGACTACACATAACACTGTATTTATTAAATATACATATTGGAGAGAAATTTAAAAAAAACTCTCTTTTCTCTCAAAATCAATTATTAAACAGTATATTTAATTCAGAATCAAACGATTCAAATCGTAGTTTAAAACTTTCGGAATAAGGAGCTCACCATAATTCAAAAAAGTGAACATTCCTATTTATAAAGCATACAGTATACAAGAGGCTAACCCTCTTTCTCCGCAAAGAAAAACCGATAGTGAAAACTATCGGTTTTTTTGCGTCTCCTAATTTCAGTTTCTAATGAAAAGTCCTCTAATATAAATCAAAGCTCATATAATTTGCCTTGTTTTAAGCTCCTCTAATAGCTCTTAAGTAAGAGGTTGGTAGCAATCTGAAATTCCTTTAAAACGACTATTAGTGGACTTTATACTGATGTTTATACTTCCTGTAGAACTTAATTCTTTAGGAGATTTATTTCCTAAAGAATTATGAGGTTGATTAGAATTGTAAACTGCTCTCCATTTATTGGAGAGCTTTTGTAGTTGATATGTGAGATTAAATGTTATAGCTCCTCTAATGAAATAATTAAGTCAATTTATAAAATCATTTTGCATAGGTTTTATGGGTTTGGTGTAGCCTTACTCGAAAAAGGAATCATTCTAAAATATTTACTAGAACTATCTTTTTCAAGTTTCTTCATTCTAAAAATACTTTTTATAAAATCTGTACAATCAGAGTCCTAATGATTTAATTCAATAAGTTGTAAAACAGATCTATGATTTTTATTATCTATTAATTTGTACCCATCCCGAATGTTCTTTATCATATGTTTTAACCAGATAGTAATATGTTCCATCTGGCAATGGATTTCCTGAGTGATCTTGTCCCATCCATTGGTTCATATAATTAGCACCATAACTGTATACTTCTGTCCCATAGCGATTGTAAATTTTTAAGCTCTCGACTCTATGTAAGGACAAATCAAATGCATCATTGATTCCATCTCCATTAGGAGAAATCCCTTTTTGTATAGGACACTCTTCATATTGAATAGTATAACTACTCTCATCCACACACAAGCCATCTTTTGAACTCGCATATACATAGATAGTCTCTGCTTTAAATCTTTGTGTTCCTGGTAGTAACTCAAATCCTGAACCACCTGGTCCTGTAAAATATTTATTGTTATTAGATAGAGGAGCCAATATATGAATTCCGCAAGTTAAAATCTCATCTTCAAATTTATCCGCTATAACAGGTTTTGTGATGTTTACTTTAAACGAGGTTTCTTCATAGCATCCTTCTTTGTTATTTACTTGTAATAGATAGATGGTATGCTCTCCTGGTTCTTTTAATACATCACCTGTTTTATACTCAATACCTTTTCCTCCAGATTCGGTATAATAGGATTGGTTGTCTTCTGGTTTAGGAAATACATAGCTAGCACAAATGATTACATGTTCTGGAGTTTGTGGGACTTCTCCTTTTTCAGGTATTATTTGAAATTCAAATATTTCGTGACAGCCTGTTTTAATATTCTCAATTTTCATGAAAATACTAATAGCCTCATTTGTTTTTAATAGTTCATAGATTACGTCAATTGCATTAGTATTCGATTTCGCATCTAATTCAGAATCAAAATAAGATATATTGTAATCATTTCTATCAGAATCACTAAACATTCCTTGCTCCACAATAGTTAGATCTAAGAACTGTTTTTTCAAACTAAATCTACAAAATGATAAATCATTAGGTTTTTTAACGATGCTTGAAATTGGTGGAAACACCTCTACTTTAACAGTTCCAATGGTCTCACATTCTAAACCTAGATATTTAACTTTAATGGTATATTCTCCATCTTCACTAATTTCTAAATTTGGACTATCAGCTCCCTTTATTATATTACCATCTTTATACCACTCGATTTCTACAGGTAAATCATCATTCGGTGTAATGCCAGAATAAATAACACGAGATTCATTTGCACATAATGCTTTTCCATTCTCTATTGTTAGATCACCTCCTAAATCAATTGTTCCAATATTAAAACTACCTGCGTTTATAAATACGGCAGATGCATCTGCTAAGAAAGGACAAAAATCTGCAATTGCTAATTTAATTCGATATGTTTTTCCCGGTTTTACATATACTTTTTCAGAACTCATTGGGATTGTCATTCCAGTATAGTTTATGGGCGCTAATAGAGGATTGTCTTGATTATTAGCATAATGTTTATTGTAAAAATCTGCATTAATATTTTCACAACTCGCACCAGATTTATCACGATCTCTAATAGAAGAGATGGCAATTGGTTCTTGGGTTCCAGGTACCAAAGCAATATTTTGACCTTGGCCAGTTCCTATTTCTGTTAACCAAGCAGCAAATAAAGCCCCTCCAGGATTACAAACAACTGCGCAAGATGTGTTAAAACTATCAGAGGCAAAAATATATTCAAACTTAATAGAATCGCGTATAGGTACAAAATCAAATTCTAAAACTGCAACCGCTTTATGACTACCGAAACCCGTTCCTCCAACATTGTCAATAACATCGTTCAAATCGGGATCTCCTGACCAAAATGGTAAACGAGGTTTAAAAGAACCAAATCCACGATAAGGCCCAGCTATATAATCACTATCATGAGTCGCAAGAACGATTCCCTCTTCGAAAGGAAAATCAGATTCTCCTTTATTAAAATATCCTAACGTAATAATAGAACCTGTTCCATCACCAGCTTGGTATTTTACATTAGAAACTAAATCACATTCAGAATTTATTAAAACGTTTCTTACAAGATGCTCAGCAGACGCTTGATCAATACTTTTGGTTATTTCTATAGGGCCTTTTTCAGAGGTGGTTAAACAGACATCATAAGTTACATTTATCTTCGACATTCCCAATCGAATGTAATACTTCTTTCCTGATGTTAAATTAAAAAGTACTCTTGAGTATTTACCGTCATTTAAGAGAGACTCACAAAGTATAGGTACAACAAAAGAAGTAGAGATAGTAGCACAATCTTGTTCATATAATGCTAAATAAATATTCTTGTCGAACTTTCCTTCTAGGCTGATGATGTTTTCTAAATCAAACTTATGATCTGTAGCAGTAGCAGTGAACTCATACCAGACATCTACCTCAGCTTCCCAAAAACAATCAGGTTTATTAGCAGAAGACATGGTAGCACCAGTATTAGATCCAGGCACAGTAACAATACAATCTATGCCTTTGTTAACTGGAATTGTAATAGCTCCTGAACACTCATCACTTGCTCCAATTTTTGTTCCTGTTTTTAGAGGTGTTCCCCATTCGCTAAAAGAATCTTTAGAGCATTTAGCTCTAACATAAATAGTATATCCAGCTCCTTCATTTAAACCAGAAATCGTAGCTTCGGGTTTTCCAGTTACATTGATTTTTTGAATGGGAGTCGCTGTTTCATCTTCACCGAGTTTAACAACAATAATTTCCCATTCTGCAATACCATCATCTTGTTGCCATTCAATATCAAGTGTTGAAGACGTTCGGTCTACTAGTGTTAAGTAATAAGGTTCTTTACACGATTTTACTTCTTTAATAATCACATTATCAATAGAAAATAACACCGTTTTTTGCGATAGTATACGCCATGCGATATTTCCTTGAGCAGGAGCTGTTTTAAAAAAGACTACTTGTTCTTTCCATTCTGTATTACCATATGTTTTTTGAGGAACCAAAACGGTATTAAATTTAGTAGCAGACTTTCCTTCAGAAGAATATAAAACATCTAAAACAGCATCAGAAGTCCATGAACTAGATTTGTAGTGATATTTTAAAACATAATCTCCGCCATTCATAATCAAAGTTGGTGAAATAGCTAAATCGTTATTGTTAATTTCAGCATAGTTGCTAAATGAGAGAGAGCCATCGCCTTCAAAACCTTCTGAGTAATTCACGTCCCAACTATTAGAATCAAGATTAGCATTAAGCATTTCCCAACATCTAACCGTTTTTAAGTCCCTATTAAATCCATCTACGAAAGGTATAGTATAAACATCACAAGTAGTAACAAACACATAAGGTCCAGACCAAACACTGTATGTTCCATCACTACAAACGGTTCTAACATAAAACTCATAATCGGAATTTGGTTGTAGGGGTAAGCCAGATTGTTTTTTGTCGATAGTTACTTCTTTATTAGAAGTAAGCGTTCCATTTCCTATAGGTTTTCCATTTCCTGCATCTTGAACATAATATTCCCATTTTGTAGCCATAAAATCATCTGTCCACAGAATAGTAGCCTTATTTTTTTCAACATCTTTAATTTGTAGTCCCTGTGGTTCAGGGCAGTTTTCAACCACATCCACAAAAATATTGTCTAAATATATACTCTTAGCACCAACACCTTCTGTATGCCATGCAAAACGCACATCACCTCCATAATTAGTTACAAAAGATGTTTGTTCTATATAGCTATCCTGTTTGTAAGCTTTGTTAGCAACAATAACTTTGGTAAAATTGTTAAGTTTACTACCAGAATTAGAAGCTAATACTTCAAAATTATTATTCGCATTATAGCTGTTCGTTCGAAAATGATATTTAAGTCTATATATTTTTTTTGAATCAAAAGCAAAAGTAGGACTCAAAAGCCAACTATCTGTATTTACTATATTTTCATAGTCATAAACACCCAAGCTAATACCGTGACTTCCTTCATACTGCATATATTCTAGTAACGCCCATGGATCTGTGAAATCCCAACATTCAATAGTTTCAGAGTCTGTATTGAATCCTTCCCAAAAGGGTAGTGCTACTGTATCGCAAAGTGTTCTGAATACAAAAGGTCCAGACCAATAGCTATAACTCCCATTTCCACAGTCTGTTCGTACATAAAATTCATATTCTTTGTTTGAAAGTAATTTTACTCCATTATACATTTCAGTAACTGCTACCTCTTTTTTATTTGAAGATTCACCTTTTCCAGTAGGTATAGGTCCACCGATATCTTGTACCCAATATTCCCATCCTGTCGCTTTAAATGCATCCGTCCAGGTTAATGTTGCTCCATTTTTATTAAAGTCTTTAGCTCCTAAATGTAACGGCTCAGGACAATTAATAACCTCTTCTACAAATACATTGTCAATTTTAATACCACCACCATCTATAGCATGCCATGCAATAGAGGCATCCGTAATGCCTGTGAGAAACACTTTTTGCTCTAAATAAGTAGTATTTGTATAGGGGGAATCTGGTACCAATACAGTATTGAAATCTGGTATTCCTACTCCTCCAGTAGTTGATAGTAGTACTTCAAATCGATTAATATAATAAGCTCCAACAGAATAATGATATTTGAATCTATATACTTTCTTAGGATCTAATAACAAACTTGGGGAGATTAACCAATCGTCGTATGGTCCCGATCCATTTAAAGACATAACCCTATCCCCCTCATATTGTGAGAAATCCTGAGTTTTCCATATTCCATTCCAATCAGTAGCATTATTGTTATTATCCAATATAACCCAACAAGCAAGCGTTTTAGAATCCTTATTAAAACCTTCCCAAAAGTTTAAGGATACATTATCACATGGAGTTCTAAAACGAATAGGACCAACCCAATCACTAAATTTGTTGCCTAGGCAAATTGATCTAACATAAAAATCGTATTCTGTATAAGGTTTCAAATTGCTACCTCCAACACCATTAGTAGCAATTATATTAACAGACTTTGACCCAGTAATATATCCACTTCCAACAGGTGTTCCTTCCCAGGCTTCATTAACAAAATATTCCCAAGAACTATTCTGATCATCTTTCCAAGTAACAGAAGCAGTGGTTGGTTTTATATTACTGACAATAACTTTTTTATCAGGAGCTATACAATCAGCTGCTTCTTTTCCCCATGAGAAATTCATAAAGAGCAAAACAAGTAAAACAAAGTAATTTTTCATTATAATAATTTTTAAATTATACCAAATATTCTATTTAAATGCTGATCTTAAACTTAAGATAAAGCTTCTAAAAACGCTTAATTCTTTATAAATATAGATGTATCAAATTACCTTAGGGAAATTTTAAAATACAACTATTACTTTGCATTCGCTCATTATGTTATTTATCGTTGGATCTAACTACATAATAGGTTCAATCTTAAAGAGAATTTCTAAAGTCATCTTGCTCTTTCCATTCTTTTACATAATTAGCTTTCTATATCATTTCCTTGATTAGACTCTCCTTTCTTTTGATCATCATTCTTTATTCCACGTTGCTTGTTTGTTTTACTTTTAGAATCCGATTGACCAAAATTGTAACTAAAGGAAATTCCAAAAGAACGGAACGGAAGCTTCATTTTACTAGTTTGAGAATAGCTAGGAGAATTTACTTGCCATTCAAAATTCTTATTTTCAGAGAATGGATCTGTTATGCTTAAACCAATAGAAGCTTTTTTATCCATAATTTCTTTCTTTATACCCAAGGTCCACATACTAAATGCAGGAGCTGTTCCTTGAAAAGTACGTTTAGAAGAATTCACCATGAAAAATGATTCAGCTGTTATGGAATTATCAAATTTGTAGCTAGCGTTTATAAATGCTCTGTATACTAAGTAAATCTCGTCTGTTTGAGAACTCAAAGCATTGTTAAACGAATTTCCTTTTGCTTCATATGTAAACAAACTGATATTACTTCTCAAAGTCAAATTTTTTAATGGAGAAAAGGAAACAAACAAATTAGTTCCAAAGGATTCGTTAGTTCCGATATTTTCAAAAGTGGTTAATGAAATCGGCTCTCCTGGAATAGTTGTATTATCTATTTGATTTAGGCTTTCTATTACATCTATTGTTTTGCGATAGAAGAAGGATGCGTTAATCATCGCTCCTTTAATAAAAGTTGAATATCCCAATTCAATATTATGAGAAAGCTCTGGCTTTAATTCAGGATTTCCTTGTTGTTGAACAATGGGATTAGATGTATCTCTAAAAGGATTAAGATAAAAAAGACTTGGTCTTTGAATACGTTGATTATAGCTTAGTTTCAAAGATGAGGTTCTATTTAATTTTCTTGATATTACAGCACTTGGTAATAAATTGGTATAGTCATTATTGAAAGCCTCTATACCGACTGTTGGCTCACCTTCTAAAATAGTATGCTCCATTCTAACTCCCGCTTTTACCTGGTAATTTTTCGAAAGGTCAAAACTATATGTCATATATCCTGCTATTACATCTTGATTATATTTAAATTCATAGGATCTATTATCTATAAATTGATAAAAACCATTTAGAAATTCACGTATATCTGTTTCACTTGAAATGTCTCTCAGAATGGTTTTGGCTCCTACTTCTAGAGTCGTTTTACCTATGGGTTGACTATAGTCTACTTGAAAAGTTAACTCGTCATTTTTACCACTGTTTATTCCTAGTTCATCTGTACGCAAACCTTCTTCATACACGGTAGTATAATCTGTATCGTTATTATTTCTTGAAAATTGTCCTGAAAAAGAAAGTTCATGGTTAGGGTTAGAAAACTTTCGGGTATAATCCGCCGACCAGTCAAAACCGTTGATTTTAGTTTCTTGATCTAGATTTGAAATCAATGAGTTAATTGCATTGTTTGAATATAAAAAGTTTGAATTAGTAAATCCATCCTTACTTGTTTCAAATGTATTCGTAGAAAAAGTAGTAGAAAATAAATCTTTGTCCGATAAATCATAATCTACACCTAAAGAACCTCTTAAACCAGAACGAGTAGTTCTATGTTTAGACTTTTGCTCTATTGTTGGATTTCCAGATGCATCAAACTGTTCAAACTGGTTAGTAACGTCTTGTGGCCACATATAATTTCCACCTAAATTAACCACTACTCCAAGTTTACCTTTTCTTACATTAACACTTGCATTTCCGTTGTTATGTCTAGTTCCGATTCCTCCAGAAATGGAACCATAAACACCAGCAATATCTTTTCTTTTAGTAATAATATTAATAATACCCGACGCACCTTCAGCATCATACTTAGCAGATGGACTTGTAATAACTTCAACACTTTTTATTTGATCAGCTGAAATCATTTTCAAGGCATCCCCCATATTATTAAGCATCATCCCCGAAGGTTTTCCATTAACTAATATACGGACTCCTTGATCTCCTGGTAAAGAAACATTTCCATCAATATCTACTGAAAGCATTGGAACCTTGCGTAAAACATCTATTGCGTTTCCTCCAGCAGATGTTACATCTCGTTCTGCATTATAAACCAATCTGTCTATTTTATTCTCAATTATTGGTTTATCAGTTTGAATTATAATTTCTGAAAGTGCTTCCTTGCTAATATTTAGAACTATAGATTCTAAATTGTTTTTACCTGGTTTTAAAGTATAATTCAAGTGTTTTTTAGGTTCATAACCGATAAAGCTAATCGTTATATCATATACCCCTAAATCGAGGTTCTCTAGTGAAAACTCACCTTTCTCATTAGCAATAGTACCATTTATTTTTTCAGTATCCTCTACTGAAATTAGAGAAATAGTTGCATAATAAACCGCTTCTTTACTGAGTGAATCAATCACTTTTCCTGTTAATTGAGCTTTTGGGCTTTGAGCTAAAATAGTATTAGAACAGATTATTGATAGAAAGATTGCAATGGTTTTTAAATAATTCATTTTTTGTTAGCTATTGATTTTAGTGTTAAAGGATATAATAGATTTATGTACAGACTATAATGCTTTGATAAATTAGCTATCATCTTAAATAGGCGTACGTAATACGGCGTGACGTTATTTAGATAATAAAAGTGAATCAAAGGTTGCTGCCTTAAACAAACATCAGCAATTAGTTCTGTGTGAGAAAAAAAAATAGACGAAGTGGTGTTTTTTAGGATTGAATGCAGCTATTAATAGTATTAACAAAAAATATAATAAAAATTAAAACGGCGTGTCCAATAATGCTATTGCTTAAACAGGCACTTTGAACAAATATGTGCTAAAAAATGTTATTTGTGGTTAAGTAGCAATAGAAGAAGGTGTGTTGTTATTTTATCCAGAGATTAACAAAGTTATTGTATTCATCCCTATAGGTAGTTCCTACTGGAATTGTCTTGTTACCTATCTTGACACTGTTTTTTAAAAGTGCGTCTACACAGGCAAATGATACAATATAAGACCTATGAATTCTTAAGAAACCATGATGAGAAAGTTTATCTTCTAATTTTTTTAAACTGATTAAAGATAATATTGCATTGGAGTGATTGTTTAGATGTATTTTAACGTAATCTTTCAATCCCTCTATGTACAATATATTGCGTATTTCAACCCTTGTGATTTGCGAATCTGTTTTAATAAAAACATAATCTTGATTATCTTTCGGATTATTATCAGGTACTTCAAAATTCTGTTCAATTCTTCTTCTCACCTTAGACGTTGCAATTATGAAATCTTCATAATTAAAAGGTTTTAATATATAATCTATAGCTTCAACACGATAACCTTCCAAGGCAAACTCACTATAAGCCGTTGTGAAAATAATATAAGGTTTGTTTTTAACATTACTAGCCATTAAAATTCGAGCAAGCTTTATACCTGTTAAGCCTGCCATTTGAATATCTAATAATAATAGTTGAACTTCATTAGATTGTATATAATCTAAAGCATCTATAGCGTTATCAAATGCAGCAACGAGTTCTAAAAAAGGGGTTTGCGAGACAAATGAACTCACCATATTTAAAGCTAAGGGCTCGTCATCAACTGCGATACATTTAATCTTCATTTAAATCAATTTTCAAAAGCACGTTAAATTCATCATTTTTTGTTATAGATAGAGAATATTTATTCGGATATAATAATTCTAATCTACGACGAGTATTATCAATTCCAATCCCATGTTGATTATCATCAAATCTTTCATCTATAACATTTTCGAATACCAAGTTTTTTGTATAAAATACAACCATGAAATCTTCTACTTTTAACCCAATGGTAATTGGGCTGTTTGATTGTGCACTTACTCCATGTTTGAAAGAATTCTCTATAAATGGTAAAAATATCATAGAAGCAATTTTTAAATCAGGAGATTTTATATCAATAAAAAAATCGACAGATACTCTTTTAGGAGATCTCATTTTCATTAGATCCACATAACTATTGATAAACTCAACTTCCTTAGAAAATGTGTGCGTTTGGTCTGAGATGTCATATAAAAGGTGACGCATTATGTTTCCCAATTTTTTAATAGCCATTCTCGATTCTACTACATTAGTATAAGTCAAAGCATTAATAGTATTGAGCGTATTAAAGAAAAAGTGTGGATTAATCTGAGATTTTAAAAAGGAAAGCTCCATTTCCAACTTGTCTTTTTCTAGTTTTAATCTAATATTCTTCTCACTTTGCCATTTCTTTATTAATATCCCAGCGATATTTACACCTAAAATTAATATTTGAATAAGAAAGATATAAAAGAAAACAGAGATTGTTTGAGCCCAATGGTTTTGTTTATTTCCATTTTCTTTTATGGCTTTTTGAATTTCCTCCGAAAGATTTAACCATTTTCCAGACTGTTTGAGCAAAAATACCATTAGAATGCATACAAGGCATAAGATAAAATAGTATTGAAAATATTTTTTTTGAAATAAGAATTTTGGAGCCAACCATTTTGTATTCAGAAACAAAAGACTAAGTAATAAAAGAAAGAAAACAATTTGATTAACCCAATACACAAATGGTAATCGCATTCCATAGGAGAGAGGTATCATTAAAAATATTAATATACCTATTAGTGCAATCCCTACTAAATTGGTTACTTTACTTTGATTTGTCATCTTTACTTCTACTGATACTAAATTCAAGAAAAAAGTTAAATCTAACAAATTTTGTCGACCAGACATTCTTTTTAGTCGATGAGCGTGATTGTTTTCTCGATGAATTTATTATTTCTAGATAACCAATTTGAATTTTCATATCGCTTCAACGCTATTTAGGGACGTTCACTTTTTACCGTTACTGTTCACGCATCACTTTTCACTACTTTCAGTCTCTAATGAAAAGTCCTCTAATATAAATCAAAGCTCATATAGTTTTCCTTGTTTTAAGCTTATCTAATAGCTCTTTAGACAAAGAGGTTAATTGTCCTTTAAAACCCCTTTAAAACGATTGTTAGTGGCTTTTATGCTGATGTTTATACTTCCTGTATAACTCGTTTGTTTAAAAGAACATAGATACTAAATCCAAAAGATTATTATCAAATGAGACATTCAGATAGTTGGATTTCAAGTAGCTTTGCTTATGATTTTAAACGATTTATTGATGTATACTACAATGTGTTATTTAATACCCAAAATGATTAAAATATGGAACAAAGAATTATATTATTAAGTGTGTTATTATTTACTTTAGGTTGTACACATGGTGGTTATAAAAACTATAATGACCTATTAGAGGTGAAAACAGGAATGAGTTATAATGAAGTTGATATTATGAGCCAGGATTTGGTGCATCGGATGATTACAAGGTTATTTTTAGCATAAAAGATAGTATAGTAGTGGATGTTGAATATGGGGATTAAAGTACTTATTCCTAATGGATGATTAGTAAAAAACAAAAAACATTTTTTTCACCAAACAATTCAGGCAACTTTAGCCGGATAATTGTAGTAAATTTTCGGTAGAGGGTTAGTGTGAAAATTCTGCTTGGTTTTTAACTCAAGCAGAATTTATTTATATATTTTGAGGCAAAGACATCAGTGACTTGAAAAAGAGATATCTTTAAACTTAAAAAGCTCAAACCCTCAAAAATCTTATTTCGTCTCACGTTTCTGTAATTCAAATCACAAAAATCACAGTTCAGACAATTTCAGTCTCCTGTCTCCAATTCTCTGTCTCCCTATTGAAAAGTGACATAATCTCCTTTCAATCCTCTCAATTCCACAATCTATCAAGGCTTGCAAGTCCTTAGTTTAAAGCCCCTTTTAGGACATATTTTTTTATTTCGTATTGATTAGTTTAACATAATTTCTTTCTCTAAGTTAGCGGAAATTTAAGAAATATGTCTGCTAACGAACTGCACTTTTCTTCTGATTTAAGATATAAATATAATAACTAAGAATTTGACGAAATAAGGATATAGAGGGTGGTTTTACGAAACTCCGCCATATTTTGTTTCGCGAAAAAACAATGTTATTAGCAATTTTAGAACAAAACTCACGTATGAACATAAGACTCATGACAAAATTAATTTTACTTATTTTATTTTTCGCTGGAAACACGGTTTTTGCCCAAACCAAATATCAAAAAGATTTCATTGAATTTTGGACATACATCGACAACCATTATGCTTATTTAGAACAACAAAATATAGATTGGAGGAAAGTCAAAGAAATTTATGAACCTCAAGCGGAAAAAATCACAGATGAGCATGAATTTATTCAGTTCTTAGAAAAAGTTTTGAACGAATTGCACAACGGACATTCTTCGCTTAATACCAACTTAAATTCGTCTAACAGATTAATTCCTTCTGGTTCGGATTTATATATTGAAAAAATCAATAATAAATATTTAATCAAAGATTTGCGTAAGGGCTTTGGTACAGATTTGTCTGGTCTGAAAATTGGAATGGAGGTCACACTTTATAATGGAAAACCAATCGAAGTGCAATTGGAAAAGTTTCTTCCAAAATTTACAGATAAGGCTAATCAAAAAATGTATCAGTATGCTCTCGATATGCTTTTCGCAGGAACTCACGACACCAAAAGAGAAATTACAGTAATTGAAAATGGAAAAGAAAAAACCTATTTTCCTATTACTTACGGAAACAGAGATGAATTACTATTCACTAAAGTTTTGAATAGAAACACAGCTTATATCAAAATCAATAATTCTTTAGGGAACAATAATTTAATCGCAGAGTTTGACAAAGCATTGGACAGCTTGTTTCAATATAAAAATCTAATCATTGATTTAACAGAAACGCCTGGAGGAGGAAATACTACTGTAGCCAGAGCTATAATGGGAAGGTTTACAAACAAACTTCTACCTTACCAAATTCACGAGTTTGACGAAAACCAATATCAAACCAAAAGACATTGGGTTGAATATGTAACGCCAAGAAAAGAGATTTATAAAGGTAACGTCTTTGTATTGGTTGGGCATTGGACAGGAAGTATGGGAGAAGGAATAGCAATTGGATTTGACGGAATGAAACGAGCTAAAATTATTGGAACTCAAATGGCTGGACTTATTGGAGCTATTTCAAATTTTCAATTAAGGGAAACAAAAATCGGATTTCAATTTCCGACAGAAAGATTATATCATATAAACGGAACACCAAGAGAAAATTTCGTACCTGAAATACTCACAAAAAATAGTGAAGAAACGATACAAAAAACTAAAGAAATTGAATAAAGAAACTACAGCTATGAACTGTCATTTAGGTTGTGAAAATTTAATCAGTTAGGTATCTAATGATATTTATAATCCAGTTATTTACGATAATTAGAAATTGAGTTAAAAGCTATATAATATATTATATATATTCAGATCTAGGAGTTTTTTTGTGGAGGTTGTTTGTCCGGTTCTGTAAATATGATGTGATAGAAGAGTAATCACAGAAGCATTGGGCTAGAAATATATCCGTATTAATAATGGTATTTATTGGATTGATAGGCTTGTCTGTAGTGTTTTTTGAAAATTGAGAAATCAATAAATAATTTTAATAGCTTATGTATAGAGTTTCTATAATACTTATGTTCTTGTTTTTGGTGGTTTCATGTAAAAGCTCAATAGGTGTGGTTGATTTTGATTATTCAGGAGAGCCTAATTATGATAATTTCTATTTAGTAGATACAATTAAAATAGAAGAACCCATTGTAATCAGTTCTGAGAAATTTGGTGGTCGCTATATTATTTCTCGAGCAACTTTAGAGAAATATGACAATAAAAGGGAATTCTTCAGTAGACCTGATGTTTTTGTTTATGGCGATGATTTTTATCAAGTATTGCCATATAAAGAACATACTAGATATGCCTACCCTAAATACGATGAGTGTGATAAGTTTGTCCAAAACTTCGAGATAATTAAAGGATTGTATGTGTATTCTTTCAAACAAGATTCGTTAACATTCTTACTAGGATTTATCAACGCTAATTATTATTACAAAACACATAGTGGGTTTCATGTAAATATTCCTGATTATCGAGAATATGATTACAAAAGAAATTTTTACAAAATAGTTTTTCCTTATTGTAAATAAATTGCTTAAATATAATAGTGGGTATTTCGGTCTGACCATATCAATGTGGCACATGCGTGTGCCACATCCTGTCCATTGTGGAAAACTAAGGTAAAATTGTCTGTAATCTCGTAATGTTCTTGCACTAAAACCCTTCCCTAAAACTTGTGATAAATTTTTAAGAATGTATTTTCCAGAAACTGCTATTTGTTTAAATGAATTTTATTGGTTCTCTCTTTGTATTAATCTATTTTTTGCTTGTTGGATAGATAAATGTAATTTGCTTTCTAGCAGTTTCATATCGGGTAGTTTTGTTAAGTATTCTCCTATTTTTATATTGCTTTTATCTAGCTGTAGGAGTTCGACGTGTTCTTCATTCTTATTTGAGCATAAGATTAGACCTATCGGTAAATTTTCTCCGCTAACCATTTCATGTTTCTCTAACCAACGTAAATATAATTCCATTTGTCCTTTGTGGGCAGCTTCAAATTTCCCTAGTTTAAGTTCAATAGCGACTAGACATTTTAGACGTCTATGATAAAAAAGAAGGTCAATATAATAGTCCTCATTATCTATAGTGATGCGTTTTTGTCTCGCCATAAAGGCAAAGTCCGAACCTAATTCAATTATGAAGTTTTGTAATTCAGCAAGTATCGAAGTTTCAAAATCTTTTTCGGAGTAGGTGTCTTTAAGTCCTAAGAAATTCAAAAAGTAAGGATCCTTAAATACTAAATCCGGACTTATTTGCCGTTCACTCTTCAAAAGATCTAACTCTTTCACTATGGTTTCATCAGACTTTTTACTTATGGCTGTCCTTTCATACAACATTGAGTTAATTCGTTCTCTGAATGTGCGAACGCTCCATTTTTCTAATACACACATTTCAATGTAAAACGCTCTCTTGATGGGATCTTCTATAGGAATCAGAGCAATTAGATGTGTCCAACTCAATTGTCGTATCACTGATACGACAATTTCTTTTTCAGGAAATGTAGATGCGAATTGTAACATTCTGCGAAGGTTTTTTTCCGAAAATGAACTACCATATTCTATTGCTAATTGACCAGATACTAGTGCGATAATTTGTTTGCCATAAGTAGCACGCTTTTCATCTAATATTTCTTGATTTATACGTTTCCCAATGCTCCAGTATAGTAAACTCATAGAAGAGTTTACTGAGATTGCTAGTTCTTGTTTACTGGTAGCTATTAATATTTTTAAGTCTTCAATAAGATGATTGCTTCTATAGGTTTAATCTTTACTATATATAAATTATATAGTAAAGATAAAGATGCACAGAAACAAATAGATAGTCTTAATTCCACATCATTAAGGTTAAAAGAATTAGTCGAAAATCAACAACAAGAACTAAATGAATTAAAAGAAATAGCTTGCAGTTTGAACCTAATGGCGATTAATGATGGAAAGCGTTTAGAAACTAGTAGAATACCAATTATAACGATTAAAACTGCTTCGCCATTACTTGGTTTAGGTTGTAATCATAGAATTGAAATAATAAATACAAATAAACTATGTGATCTAATAGAGTTTGAAGTTTTAGGACTTTCAAATCCTATCAAAGACAACATTATTTGTAATGAGGGTACACATTATTTAGCATTGAACTTTAATGAAAATGTTACAGATTTATTACAGTTGATTATTAAATATAACACTTATACTGGTACATGTTACTACCAATTTGTGACTTTAATGAAAAATACGAGTCATACTCTCTTATCAGTATCTCCTTCATTTATATATACTGAAGAGATATATAAAACAACGGAAGCTTTTAAAAATAAACTAACAGCCTTTAAGTAATAGATATTTAGAATACTTTATCTATTACTATTTATTATATTTGATTTAGAATCAAACGATTCCAATCATAGTTTAAAACTTTCGTAATAAGGTGCTTACAACAATTCAAAAAAGTGAACCTCCCTATTTATAAAGCATACAGAGTAAAAGAGGTAATCCCTCTTTCTCCGCAATAAACACTGATAATTAGTCAGTTAAAGTATAAACACCCAATTTTACACCCAAAAATGTAAAGTTGGGTTTTTTTATATCTTTTATTTAAGTAAATTAGTGTAATATTTTACGAGATATAGATTTACATAATTACGATGTAACTGTTTCGTAAAAAAATAGGATCAATCTCAAAAGTTGTGTTTATACAAATATTTTGGTTAATCTGAACAAGAAGAATTCTATGTCCTTTACCTCTCTAAATTGGATCAAGATCAAAAGTTAGGATTAAGTGAAAATTTTAGATAATCTAAATAGGAAAAGCCTCAATATACATCAGTTAAATAAGCCCTACCTCGCACCATCCTTTAGGTTAGTAATCTATAAAGATTCATATAGTAATGGAGGTATATAAAGCAATTTATCAACAAACTACTTATAATGTGGTAAGATCATAAAATTATTTGTTTCCGAATTGAAAAAATATTGAATGACATTAGTAGAGGCCTAAAATTCTATTATTAAGGCAACAATCCGTATTTTTGTAACAAACGATGGGATATGAAATACCTAATAGTAGAGGATGAACGGTTTGCATACACGGAATTAAAGCGAATGATGGAACGGTTACGTCCCGATTATGTATTAATCGGACGAACAGAATCTGTAGCGGATACGATCCTATTTCTTGAAAATAATCTCGTAGAACTAATAGTATTAGATATTCGTTTAGCCGATGGAAATTGCTTTGAAATATTTGAAAAAGTTCAGGTTTCAATACCGATTATATTTACCACTGCCTATGACGAACACGCTATTCAGGCTTTCAAATATAACAGCATCGATTATCTATTAAAACCTGTAGAAGAAGACGCTTTATTAGTTGCTTTGAATAAATTAGAACGACACTATGGGAGAAAAGAGGCGGCATTTGATTATAAAAAATTAGAACAGCTGTTATTGGGTAACCAGAAGAAAAACCGTTTCCTTGTTCAAATCGGCGACACCTATGACTATATCGATATAAACGATATAGCTTTTTTCTACAGTGAAGAAAAAATAGTTTTTCTACATACATTTTCCGATAGAAAATATATTATCGATTATACATTAACCCAAATAGAATCACAATTAGACAGAAAAATGTTTTTTCGGGTTTCCCGCAATTGCGTTGCTAATATTACTTCTATAAAAAAAATTAACAAATACTTTAACAGCCGTTTGAAGCTTGCCTTTCACCCCATTTGTCCACAGGAAGTTTTGGTAAGTCGTGAGCGAGTTTCAGATTTTCTAAAATGGATAGATGGATGGAATTGAAAACGATGAAAAAGATAAACAAAGAACATATTTTTGCTTTCGTAATCATAGTGATTACATTATTGGTTGTATTTTACTATGTTTTTCAAACATTGACCGGAAAAGAAAAGAATTTTACCCAATTCATTTTAATAAATCTACTCCCCTGTACATTTATTACAGTTATTGATTTTCTGATTGTTCACACAATCTATAAATACTTAAAAGTACGCAATATCTATCTTCATGTTACATTAGATTTGTTGATATCTTCTGTATTTTCAGTTTTAGTGGTATTTCTTATAAACTTTGCATTTAGCGGATTTTCTACATTTAATAGCAACCCAGAAATTCTTAAATCTTCCATTTTCATAATTCTTTGGAACAGCATTGTGGTGTTGCTAATTGAAATTTTCTTCTATAGCCAACGACAAATTGATGCAGAAAAAACAATTGCTATTATTGAAAAAGAGAAAATTCAGTATCAATACGAAACATTGAAAGCACAAATAAACCCTCATTTCTTATTCAACAGCCTCAATGTTTTGGCATCCTTAGCTTATGAAGATGCAGAGAAAGCAAATCTATTTACCAAAAAAATGTCAAGTGTATATCGTTATGTATTATTGACAAGTGAACGCCCTACGGTTACCTTAAAAGAAGAACTAGCATTTTTAGATGCCTATGTGTTTTTAGAGAAAATTCGGTTCGGAAATAACCTACAAATATCACTTATCAATCAAGCTGATTTAAGTAAAGAAATAATCCCTGTAAGCCTTCAATTACTAGTGGAAAATGCTGTAAAGCACAATATTGCTACCGTTAATAAACCATTAACCGTTAAAGTCGAAATAACCGAGAATGAGATTACGGTTTCCAACAATCTTCAACCTAGAGCTAGTGTTGAGGGCGGCGGTATTGGGCTAAAAAATTTACAGAAACAATATGCATTAAACAACAAAGCAATTGATGTACTAAAAACAGAAACGCAATTTATAGTAAAATTACCTTTTTTGGATTAAATACTGTCTTTGAAGTTCTATGTTACATCTAGAGTTCATTTTTGATTTTATTAGATATCTCTCATCTGCGCTGCAATACACCTCATCCTAACAATAATAAACTTCGTCGGAAAGCACTTCGCTAAATTTTTTCTAATAACGAGTTTTGCAGTGTATTATTCATTCAAAACACAATTTTACGATGAGAAAGCAAATAAAATTATCAGTTGTTGCTCTAGCAGCATTCTTTATGGTTTCAGTTTCGGCAAATGCCCAAGAAAAAGTATCTATAGGGATTAAAACTCAAGCCAATTCAACATGCTATAAGATTGAGAAGTTACGCGATAGTATTGAAGCCATACTAAGAAACAAAAATGCTGTTGTCGGTGTAGCTATCAATGGAATGAACGAAAGCGATTCGTTAAGCATCCACGGTTCTAGACATTTTCCTATGCAGAGTGTTTTTAAATTTCCGATTGCATTAACAATGTTATCAGAAATTGACAAAGGTAATTTTTCACTTGGTCAAAAAGTAGCTATTCATAAAAATGAACTTTTACCAGATCTCTGGAGTCCAATTAGAGACAAACATCCAGAAGGGGCAACTTTAACTATTGCTGAAATTTTGAGGTACACCGTGATGATGAGTGATAATGTAGGATGTGATGTTTTATTAAGATTACTTGAGAAACCTGAAGTGGTAGAGAACTATATTCACAAGAAAGGTTTCAACGATTTTGCAGTTAAAATCAATGAAGAGGTCATGCAAAATAATTGGGATCTGCAATTTTTAAATTGGACAACACCAACAGAAGCAAACAACATCCTTCGAGTATTCTATGAAAATATAGGGAATCAACTTTCTAAAAGAAGTTATGATTTTATTTGGAATGTAATGAAAGAAACAGAGACAGGGAAAGACCGCTTAAAAGGTCAATTGCCGAAAGGAACCATTGTTGCCCATAAAACAGGCTGGTCTGGTATTAACAAAGAAACCGGGGTTTCTGCTGCTGTAAATGATATTGGGGTTGTTTTTCTCCCTAACGGAAATCACTTTTACATCAGTGTTTTCGTTGCCGATTCAAAAGAAGACACGGCGACTAATGAAAAAATCATCGCAGATATTACAAGATTAGCTTGGGATTATTTCATTAACAATGGAAAATAGGAACACTGTTGATCTTACCGACCCTTTTAAACTATCCGTCAAATTTAACAATCATTGATAGCTTTTCATCTGCGCTGCAATACACCTCATCCTACCAATAATAAACTTCGTCGGAAAGCACTTCGCTAAATTTTTTCTAATAGCGAGTTTTGCAGCGTATTATTCATTCAAAGCACAATTTTACAATGAGAAAACAAATAAAATTATCAATTATTCATTCAAAGCACAATTTTACAATGAGAAAACAAATAAAATTATCAGTTGTTGCTCTAGCAGCATTCTTTATGGTTTCAGTTTCAGCAAATGCCCAAGAAAAAGTATCTATAGGGCTTAAAACTCAAGTCAATTCAACATTCTATAAATATGATTCTGAGAGTATCTATTCCAACAGTTCACAAGAAATAGGTGGTTCTGCCGGTGCATTTTTAAAATATGATTTTAACAGCTGGTTTGCCCTTCAAACTGATTTGATCCTTCACTATCGAAATTCTGAGATGGAAAACAAGCTCACCAAGAAAAAATCCACGTTGGAATCTTATGACTTAGAACTACCTGTTTATGCAGTCTTTCAGACCAAACTCGGTACTGGTAAAATATTTGTAGGCCTTGGCCCCTACATAGGTTACGGAATACAAGCTAAAACTGGAGATGTGGATATGTATGATAAGGATGTAACAGGAAAAAAACCTATGAAACAACTCCATTATGGAGCTTCTGCTATCCTTGGATATGATTTTGGTCATTTTCAAATCAACGCTTCTTATATATCTCAAAACGGAATAGGGTCAATGAAAGAGACTTCTCCGCTAAGACGTGAATCATTGGGTTTAGGCATTGGGTTTAGCTTTTAAATTTTACTAGGAAGTTTCCTATTTTCTTAGAAAATCAATATTTTTAATTTCAATTGTTGGTCGTATAAAAAGCGACCAACAATTGTAAATAATACTTATCCGAATGAAAAAAGTAATTCTTATACTAATAGTTAACCTAATTTCTGTCTTCTCAATTTTTGCACAGGAAATTAAACCAAACAGACCTCAAGAGCCCCAAAAGCCCTATCTCTATTATTCAGAGGATGTTATCTTTAAAAATAAACAAGAGGGAATCAATCTTGCAGGAACTTTAACACTCCCACAAAAGGATGGTGTTTTCCCAGCCGTTATTTTGATAAGTGGTAGTGGTCCCCAAAACAGGAATGAGGAATTGGCAGGACATAAACCCTTTCTAGTATTGTCTGACTATCTTACAAAAAACGGAATTTCTGTATTGCGTTACGATGACCGTGGAACAGCTTTTTCTGAAGGTGACTTCAACAAGGCCACCTCTGTAGATTTGGCAACTGATGTAGAAAGTGCCCTAGCTTACCTAAAAACCAGAAAAGAAATCAATTCTCAAAAAATAGGATTAATAGGTCATAGTGAAGGTGGTTTGATAGCTCCTTTAGTGGCTTCAAATTCAAAAGACGTTGCATTTATTATCATGTTGGCAGGTCCGGGTATTCCAGGAGACGAAATCCTTTTAATACAACAACGTTTGATAGCAGAAGTGTCGGGAACCAGTCAGAAAAAAATAAAGGCAACAGAGAGAATGAATAGAAAAATCTTTGACATCGTAAAAAAAAATGCGAATACTTCGAATTTACATACGGAATTAAGAATAAATTTAGAATTGTTTTTAAGTCAAAATCCAAGCTTTAAAATACCTGATGATATGTCCAATGACGAGTTTATCGACTTACAAATCAAAACCTATAATACACCATGGATGCAGAATTTTATTAAGTATAACCCTGAAACCACATTAAAAAAAGTAAGAACTCCAGTTTTAGCTCTAAATGGAGAAAAAGATTTGCAAATCACACCTAAAGAGAATTTAAGAGCAATGAGAAAAGCATTTCGAAAAGCCAAAAATAAAAATGTGACAATTAAAAAATTACCTACTTTAAATCATTTATTTCAGGAGTCTGACACAGGTTTGCCGAACGAATATCAGCTTATTGAGCAAACTTATTCACCTATTATGCTAGAAGTGGTATTGAATTGGATAAACCTACAGACCATGTAAATTAAAAAAAGCTTTCTGACTCCCTATGGAGGTTCAACCTCCACAGGAGAATCGAATCAATTCTTTGCTTTGAGATAAAACCTTTTCCTCCTTGTTGTGAATCTCTAAAAAAATGTTTTTTAAAAGAATATTATTTAATAGTTAGTGATTTTGAGAGGACTATTGATTTCTAGCCAAGTATTCCTCAAATGAATCACTAACTTAGTAAATACAAATGAAAATTTCCTCCAAGGTGGGTGGAACTTGGGGCTTTTTATTTAAAGTCTCAACGCCAGAAATTTAGAATAATTTTTGAGGGATATGGTGGCATATCTGAACTTTACTTGCATAAGCACACATATTACCATGTTCTGTTGCAAAGGTTATAAGAAAGTTCGAACCATTTATTTACTTCAATTCTTTATCATTAATCTTGTTTCTCTTGTTGTGTGATAAGTGGTTTATTTCTAGGTAGTTTAATGCTCGTTTTGATTTGCTAATTTCTTCAGATCTTCCAGAAAATGGTTCGAAAATTGTACTGGGAGGACGACCACACTTACACTAAGTAAGGTCTAAAACCCTCAAATTCTATGAATTTGAGGGTTTTTTGTTTTATTTCATATCAAGAAACCCCAATAAAAATAGCTTATATGATAGACAGTAATAATTTAAACAAACATTTAACACTATAAACTAGAATGAGAATTTATATATTACTCACAAACCACGACAAATAAGCTGCTCATAATAGATTTATCAATATTTTTTTAAAATTCATTATAATGAAAAAATTACAATTCAAAGTATGCATTAATGCACCTGCATCCAAGGTATATGATTTTATGCTTGGTATTCCAGTAAATCAACATATGATCAATGGACGTCTTTGTTTAGTCCTAGATCCACCTATGAAGGAACTTGGAATAAGGAAGGGAAAATTTTATTTATTGGTGTAGATGAGAATGGAGAAAAGGTGGGTATGGTTTCCAAGATAGTTGAAAATATTCTCAACCGATTTGTTTCTATTCAACATTATGGTTTTTTAAAAGACGATAAGGAAATTACAGAAGGTCCAGAAGCAGAAAAATGGGCAAATGGATTTGAAAGCTACACCTTCGAAGAAAACAATGGGACTACAACCGTTACTATTAATTTAGACACAACAGATGATTTTTAGATTATATGGATGAGAGCTACTCAAAAGCACTAAACAAGTTAAAAGAACTTTGTGAAAAATAAAATTTTCAAAATATCTCAAAAAGCAAAAAAACAAACGAAGCCTAAATACGTCAGATTGTTTTTAAAATAGCATGAACATATTTTACAAAGTTATTCTGTGAAATTTTGAGCCCTCACAGCTCTAAAAATTTCACGGAAATAACTTTGTTTAACATTTTAGAATATTATTTATTTTCACTCCATTCTTTGAAAGACTTAGCTGTTTTAGGATTTTCAAAGAAGAAATGATTTACATTTTCTAATCGACTTATTAATTGTCCCTTTTCATTTACTAAACGCTCATACTCCGATTTTTCAATAGTATTCTTAACTGCTACATACATTGAGAAGCCTGTTGCTAGAAGAAAAAAAGCATTCAATGCCATCAGGTATAGCAATCTTTTAGAGCTAACTGCTTTATAAACTTTTAAAAGTTCCTCATTGTTTTTTGTTATCTCTCGATGAAATTGCTCAAAGTCATTATGTAATCGTTGACTTTGTTCTTTTTCTATATCTCGTAGTTCAGCAATATTTACTGTTACTTTAATATTACTCAATTGCTAGATAGTCTCTAAATGAGATTTTTCACTTTGTTTTATTGTTTGCTCTAATTGTATGACTTGCTGAAGAAAAAAGAAATTCAGAAATATCTATAGTATGACTTCTACTAACTAGAGGTTCAGTCAATGGCGGATTAAGGTAGAGTAGAGATTAAAAATTTTATTTTACATCAATTATTAATAGTATATTTGATATAGAATCGAAACGATTCCAATCATAGTTTAAAACTTTCGTAATAAGGTGCTCACAACAATTTAAAAAAGTGAACATCCCTATTTATAAAGCATACGGCATAAAAGAGGCTATCCCTCTTTCTCCGCAAAGAAAAACCGATAGTGAAAACTATCGGTTTTTTTGCGTCTCCTAATTTCAGTCTCTAATGAAAAGTCCTCTAATATAAATCAAAGCTCATATAGTTTTCCTTGTTTTAAGCTTATCTAATAGCTCTTTAGGCAAGAGGTTAATTGTCCTTTAAAACCCCTTTAAAACGATTGTTAGTGGCTTTTATGCTGATGTTTATACTTCCTGTAGAACCTATTTCTTTAAAAAGAACATAGATACTAAATACAAAAGATTGAATGCAAAACAACACAAATTATGTGGTTTTATTTGGGTTTCCTTCGAGTCTCCTTCGGGTCTTGTTCGGTAAATGAGCCTCTAGCCCAAGTAAACACTAGAAATCCCCGAAGAATCCCCGAATAAAGTACTTTTGTAATGTTGTTAGGTGTTGATATATAGTGGGTTATAAAATATTTTGAATCATTATATATCAAATGATATCAAAATACTTATAATACAAAACGAGATTTGTATTTCCCTCCAGTTTTGCGATAGAAAGAATAGGTAAAGTAAATCCGCGAGAGCGGAAATACAATTAATTAAAAGAACCTTACATAGTCATTTAATCCTTTAAAGGATTTTTATTTTTCACAAAGTTCTTTCAACTTATTGAGTGCGGTTGAATAGGACTGATTCATATAATCTAAGAAATCATCAGTTGTATCTAACTCAATAGTTACAGTTGTAGAACCATTTTCTTCATCGAATATATAGTTTTCAAATCCGTTAGCCCATTTTTCTGCTTCTGGTCCTTCAGTAATTTCCTCTCCAGCTTTTAAGAATCCGTAATATTGAATAGAAACAAATTTGTTTGTAATATTTTCTATTACCTTGGAAACCATACCTACTTTTTCTCCCTGTTCATTTAAACTAAAAAATAGAACTTTACTTTCTTTCTCCCAATTTCCTTCATAAGTGGATGTAGGATTAAATGCAGATGTCCATTGTTCATAAGTTGATTTGTTTTTAATACCTAACATAATATCATAAACCCTAGATGCAGGAGCATTTATGCTTATTTTGAATTGTAATTTTTCCATGAAATTTATATTTTAATAATTATGTTTTGGATTATTTATTTGTCTTACTATCTTCCTCCTTCTCCACGAACTTAATATAAAGCTTAGTCTTTAGGTCTTTATTAGTACTGCTAACTTCCTTTTCTTTAACTAAGTTTTACATTACGTTTGAAATAACATTTGATTTAGGGCTGTTTAAATTTCCATTTTATATGGTATTACTTTCACAACCTTATCTATAAGTTTTTTACCTACAGTTCCATCTTTTTTTATCATAGGCACTTGTTCATATTCTATAACAACCATTTCATCATTAAGAGAAGTTGATAAAAATAGTTTGTCGAATGACTTTAAGACGAATATACTTTTTAAAATTACCATATGTCTTAAGTTGTATTTTTCATCTTGACTATATGATTCAACTTTACCTACAAATGATTCAGCGAAGCCCATTTTTTTACTTAATTTTCTTTGAGACCAATTATGTTTAATTCTTAAAGCTTTAACTCCCTCGATGAGTTCAAATTCTACAGAATACATTGGGTCTGATTTAAAAGTATTAGCCATATTACTAAAATAAATATGTACCGTAAATTTGGTACATTAAAAAGATTGTTTATATTTGTAATTCATAATGGAACAAGAGAATCGTTTTATATGATTCTTAACCATAAAGTCTCGGGCCTTCCGCAGACCATCGTTCCATAATTTCAAATTGTGAGAACGATTTTTTGTTTCTAGCCAGTAGCTCCCCGCTACTTTTCCAAACCCAAAAGAGGAGAAGGCTTTCAAAAAATCAGTCTCATGTCGGAGGTTGTGCTCCTAGGGTGTGAGTCCTGGTTCTACAAATTCCAACCCCTTTCTTAGTTTTCTTTTTTGGAGAAAACATCGTCAAGGTGCGCAATAAAATTCAACACTTTAAAAGTAGCATCTTTCGTACTATTTTCCAAACGGTAAATTATCCCTGAAAGGAATATTTTAGACGGTCTGTTTTTTGTATTGGCAGACTGTCGCCGCTTCTTATAAGTGATTTTTCACTTTTAATTATAGTTCTCCCTTTTTTTTGCTAATCGCTAATCGCTAACCGCCAATCGCATTTGTTGGAGTGTGAATTCTGAAGTGTGAATGCTAGATGTGAATATTGGATTGCAAAAAGCAAAAATGCAGTTAGCGATTGGCGAAAACGCAAAAATGCAAAACCTAGGAATCCTAATGGATACTTTACTAAAGGTTTACTCAACCTCCATTTAAAGTACACTTAAAGTTTATAAAACTAATGTAGGTTAAATGGACTTTAGATAGAGTTTTAAAGGGTGTTGGATATAGAATAGGAGTGGTAAAGTATAGTTTTGAAGGAGATTGCGGATCAGGTCCGCAATGACCAATACTCTTTTCAGACCTCTGATTAATCATCACAGTTTTTACTTCGTCAGTTTGCTTTTTCAGTCGCCTGTCTCCAACTTTCTGTCTCCATTTCCTATTCTCCCTTAGCTTCTTTGCTCATTAGCATCTTAGCTATAAAAATGACTTTCAATTACTCAAATTATAATTAACCCTTGATTTGGATTCTAGTTTCTCTAACATCCAACATCTAACAACTAGGGCGGAGCGTTAAGGAAATGTCTAGTAGACATTTATAGCGAACGAGCCAGTAGGCGGAGGTGGCAATAATCAAAAATTAAACACCTAATAAATATGAAAAAGAACTTGTAAAGGCTTTATTTTTAAATTGTTAATCACACCTTATGTTGCCCTAACAATCCGTATTACTAACAAGGTTTTGCGACCTCAGATTGGAATTCTACACACTTGTTTACGGATATCTACAAGTAAAAACAAACTACAATTTACGATGCTTTCAACGGGATGTTGGAACGCGTACAGCTTTTTGGTGACGAGAAATGCATAAGGCGTAAAAAGTGATGCGTGAAGCGTGATGCGTCTTTGAACACAAAATCTCGTCATTAAATATAGGGCGGAGCGTTAAGAAAATGTCTAGTAGACATTTATAGCGAACGAGCCAGCAGGCGTGATGGCCATAAAGGTGACTGGAGACTGAAGTAGGGGCTTTAGGATATAAATTGCTAATAACTAACCACTAAAAACCCCTTCGCTCCTTAGCAAATAACCAGATTCACAGATTTACAAATCAGCATTACAAACAAATCAACCATTCTTAGCTTCTTTGCTCCTTAGCAAATAAACAAATTCACGAATAAACAAATCAACATTTAAAATAATGAAAAATACATTTATAAGAAATTTAATGATACTAATCCTAGTAATCATAAGTGGAGCGATCTATGCTCAAAAGAAAGAAACAATAACCATCACAGGAAAAGTAACGGTAAAAGACACCGGAAAACCACCATTAGGGGTAATCACCGTTTTAGAAAAGGGTGTTGCTGAACATATGGCATTTGGGGATGTGATAGGAACAAACCGCCATACTTTTATCCAAAAAGACGGGACTTTCAAATTCACCATTAATAAAGGTGGGTCTATTATTATAACAGATAACAAACATCGTTATATGCCACATGGACTTAGAAACTTAGACAAAAGTCAAGCAGTAAATGTTGAGCTGAGAAGAATACCAAACTTTGAAAAGTCGGCGTACCCACCTAATGAATTACACAAATTAGAAACTAATTTTGACGTAACAAAAAAAGTAAAAATATCGGGTAGAGTTACAGATAAAGGAGGAAAGGGACTAACTGATGTTTATATAACTCAAAGTAATGTATTCAATGAAAATGAAGATATGGCTTTCTCTACCACAAATAAAAATGGAGAATTTTCCTGTAAAGTATTAAAAGGGGGGCATATCCTTATAGGTGCTAAGGGTTATGAGCTTCTCGAACTTAATGCATCTAAGGATACGGTGGTTAATGCAAAACTAAAACTGGTTAATCCGTTTAAATAACTCGCTAGATGTTAGTTGCTCGATGCTCGATTTTAGTGGTATTGGGGCAGTCGATAATCTAATCACCAACAACTAATAACTAAAATCCAACAACCAACATTCAAAATTATGAAAAACAAAAACAACACAAGCTGTATCAGCTTGCTGTGGCTATTCTTTTGTTTATCTACTTCACTCTATGCACAGGAAATTATTTCTGTGCAGGGGAGAGTAGATGGGGCAGAAGGTCCACTAATAGGGGTGACGGTTCTTATTAAAGGAACGCAGTCCGCTACAGTAACTGACAGTAAAGGGGCTTTTAAGATTAAAGCACCTAAAGGAGCGAGTTTGCTCTTTGAATTTATGGGCTACACTTCTCAGGAAAGGGAAGTGAAGGTCAATGTGATGATTGTAAAACTCAATCAGAACACAGAGTCTTTGAAAGAGATTACGATCAATACGGGGTACTATAATGTGAAAGAAAGAGAACGCACGGGGAGTATCGCTAAAATCACCGCAAAAGATATTGAATTGAGTCCTGTAGTAAATCCACTGCAAGCTCTTCAAGGACGCATGGCGGGAGTGCATATCACCCAAAACACTGGAATAGCAGGAGGTGGGTTTGAGATTGAAATTAGAGGAAAGAATAGTTTAGGGCTTTCTAGTACTGATGCTAATAAACCCATGTATGTAATTGATGGTGTTCCCATTTCTGATATTTCAGTAATGAATAGCTCTGGGTTTACAACCTCTTTATTTAATAGTAGAATTTCAATCTTGAATGGTATTAATCCCAAAGACATTGAGAGTATAGAGATTTTAAAAGATGCAGATGCAACAGCTATTTATGGTTCTCGTGGGGCTAATGGGGTGGTGTTGATTACCACTAAAAAAGGTCAAGCGGGTAAAACTCGTTTTACGATTAACAGCTCTACGAGCTTTTCAAAGGTTGGGAAATTCATGGACATGATGAACACCGAGCAGTTCAACCAAATGAGAGACGAGGCTTTTGCGAATGATGGAATTACCGTTTTTCCTACAAATGCTTATGACATGAACGGAATGTGGGATAGAAATCGCTATACGGACTGGCAAAAGGAATTGATTGGTGGAACAGCTATTAGTAAAGACATTGCATTAGGTGTTTCGGGAGGAAACGATTTTACTCGTTTTAATATCAACCTGGCGCATGGCGAGAATGGAACGGTGTTTCCGCAATCGGGCAAAGGGTTTGTTAGAAACTCTGCCTCGATTAATTTGAATCATCGTTCAAAAGATGATAAATGGAACATCAATGTAATGGCGAATTATTCGGTTTCTACCAATGATTTACCTTCAGCGGATTTAACAAGACAATCACTACTACTGCCACCCAATGCACCTGCTTTGTATGAAGCAAATGGTAAATTAAATTGGCAGAACAATACATTTTTTAATCCCCTAGCTCCTTTGGGCAAAACCTATGATAATGAAACCCGAATGTTGGTCTTGAACACTCAAATCGGTTATAAGATTTTACCTTCGACGAGTATGAAGCTAAACGCAGGGGTAACAACCAATTCATTTGAAGAGAATGTTTTGGAGCCTCATACTATTTTTATACCAAGTAGAAATCTAACTAGTAATTCAGGTTCAGTTTCTCAGAAAGCAAATAATAATTTAGATTCGTTTATCATTGAACCTCAACTTCATTGGGAAAAGAAATTGGGTGACCATAGTTTAAAAGCCTTGGTAGGTGGAACTTTCCAATCCAATTCGAGTGATATGTTTAAAATTACCGGTAGAGGCTTTAGTTCCAATGCTTTTATTAGAAATATTGGATTGGCTCTCATAAAAGAAGTCAATCAAATTGGAAATAGTGAGTATAAATATGCGGCACTTTTCACTCGTTTGAATTATTCGTTTAAGGACAAATATATAGTGAACTTAACAGGGCGTAGAGACGGTTCAAGTCGTTTTGGAGATAACAATAAGTTTGGAAATTTTGGTGCAGTTGGAGCAGCTTGGATTTTTTCAGAGGAGAGTTTTGCTAAGGATTTGCAATGGTTGAGCTTCGGTAAATTGAGAGGGAGTTATGGGACTACGGGTTCAGATGCTATTGGTGATTATATGTATTTAGATACCTACACAGCTAACACAGTTTTGTATAATGGATTACCGGGATTGTATCCCTCTCGTCTTTTCAATCCCAATTATAGTTGGGAAAAAACCACCAAGTTAGAAGCAGCTATAGAGTTTAGTTTATTTAAAGATCGAATCAATGCTAGTTTGGCGTGGTATCAGAATCGCTCCTCGAATCAGTTGTTAGCGATTAACCTACCTGAGATAACTGGTTTTCCTTCTATATCTGACAACTTTGGCGCTACGGTTCAAAATAGAGGGTGGGAGTTGACCTTAAACACTGTGAATGTTCAAAAAGAAAATTGGAATTGGATTACGAACTTTAATATCTCACTTCCTGAAAATAAATTGATTGCTTTTCCTGGTTTAGAAGACTCTACGTATAAGAATAGATATGTGATTGGGAAAACTATCAACCTAGTTCCTTCCTATAACTACGAAGGGATCGATCCCGTTACAGGGCTTTATAAATTCACAGATTATGATAATAATAATATTATAAATACTCAAGATAAAAAAGTGTTTGTAGAACGAGAGATGAAGTTCCACGGTGGACTTCAAAACACCCTTTCGTATAAGAATTTTAGTTTAGACTTCTTGTTTCAATTCGTAAAACAAACCAATTACAATTATGATAATATTGCAACTCGTCCAGGAACTTTGGTTACTAATTATCCATCAAGAGTTGTAGATCGTTGGACACCTTCTAATTTAGATGCGGAATATATTAAAGCAAATGCGTCAAATAATGCTGCTTCGACTAGTAACACTTTAATGAAGCAAAGTAACAGAGTTATTTCTGATGCTTCTTTTATTCGTCTGAAGAATCTGTCTTTAGGTTATCAACTAGCCTTACCAAAACTGGGAATAGAAGCAGTGAACTTATATGTTCAAGGACAAAACCTTTGGACTTTGACTAATTATTACGGTATAGATCCTGAATTCATATTTATTGGGAACTTACCACCACTGCGTACCATTGCTTTTGGAATGCAATTAACCTTTTAATTTTTTATTATGAATTCCAACATGAGTTTTACAAAATTTAAAGAATAGCTTACTCATGTTTGCTTCATATCCACTAACAAATAAAATTATGACACCATCATGAGCTTCAAAAATGTATTTAATGGTTTACTCATGATTGCTTCATATCCAATAAAAAAATATAATAATGAAAAACCTATACACTTACATAAAAAAAGGGATTGGCTTATTGATGATAAGTCTATGCCTTACAAGTTGTGAAGATTTAGTAGAAATTGAGCTCCCAGACAACCAACTTAACACTCCAAATGTGTTTTCTGATAAACACACTATAGATGCAGCGCTTTCAAATTTGTATTCTAATTTTAGAGATGCTCCTATATTTAAAGGTGGAAATTTGGGAGATTTAGGAAGATATACAGATGAACTAGAATCTTTTTCGCAAGAAGATTTGCTATATACAAACACTATCACAGCTTCAAATCCTACTGTAAGTCAATTGTGGAGTCTATCTTATTCCAATATCTATCACATTAATGCTTTTATAGAGGGCTTAGAAGCTTCTACTATTTTGGAAGAACATGAAAAGAAAGTGCTATTGGGAGAAGCTTATCTCTTAAGAGGGCTGTATTATCACTATCTCACTCAGCTTTTTGGAGATATTCCTTATATCACCACTACCGATTACAAAACAAATAGTCACATTGGTAAAAAGACTCATTTAGAGGTTTTGGATTTAATTGAATCTGATTTGAAAATAGCCTTAGAATCATTGGATAATGCCTATAAACACCCAGATCGTATTTATCCAAACAAGGCGGTGGTTGAACTCGTTTTGGCAAAAAATTATCTATTGCAAAAGCGTTATGATCTAGCAGAACAATATGCTCAAAACATAATTGATAACCCACTTTATGGTTTAGAAACAGATTTAAATAAGGTGTTTAAAAAGAGCGCTCAATCTACCTTATGGCAAATGAGCCCTAATGATTTGATCCCCAGTTTTACAGCTACTAATGATGCTATGATATATATTTTTACGAGTTTGCCTCCAACGAATTTTGCTTTGTCTTTTGCATTGTTAACAGCTTTTGAAACCCATGACTTGCGATTGCAATATTGGACTAAAGAGGTGAGCAATGGAATGAATTCTTATTCCCATGTTTATAAATATAAAAACACTTTTAATAATACCGATGAGTTTTCAATCATCTTTCGTTTGGAAGAGGCTTACTTCATAAAAGCGGAGGCATTGGCTTATCAGGAAAAAGTTTCAGATGCGGTGAATGTTTTAAATGAGATTAGGACAAAAAGAGGATTAGTAGGATTGCCAACCACTTTGAGTAAACCTGATTTTATAATAGAATTACTAGCTGAATATCAACGTGAGTTTTTTACAGAAGGTGGTCATCGTTTTTTAGATTTAAAGCGAAACAGTCGTTTGCAGGACTTAGAAGTCGTTAAACCCAATTGGGAAGCGAAACACGCTTTGTTGCCGATTCCAGAATCGGAATTACTTATGAATGAAAACCTAAAACCACAGAACTATGGATATTAGGAAGTGTTTTTGGTTATTAGTATTGTTTTATTCTACTATCTCGTTTGCAACTGCTCAACGAGATAGTATTTCAATAGACCCTAGGTGGAATTATTGGCATGTGGATGCGATGGCGCCCAATGGAGATTGGGCGTTTTTATATAAGATTTATACAAATGACAGAAGCAAGAATGAGGCTTTTGCAGTGCATACGGATACTAAAAAAAGAGTCGATGTAAGCGGGATTTCTCAACCTCAATTTACTTCTAACGACTTTTTAATCGGAACTAGAGCAAAGGAGACTGTTGAGGTAGATCTAAGTACTAATATAAAAACTTCCCTAGGTATTTTAAGTCAAAGAGATTGGATAGAAGAAGAGCAAACACTCTGTTATATTGACGAGAAAAAGGAATTGGTATTAAAAAAATATGCTAAGAATGGGAATGAGGTAGTGTGGTCTAGAAAAGGGGTGACTAAATATTTAGTAAATCCTTTAAAGACCGCGATTCTATACCAAGAAGAAGACAGTACTGAACTTTACTTTTTAGATTTAAAAACCCTGAAAGAAAAGAGTTTGTTAGATTTAAAAGAACCTTTAGTTTCTGTGACTTGGAATATTCAGGAGAATGCAATTGCAACTAGTTTGAAAGAAAATAAGATTCTCTTTGTTGATTTAAAAAAAGAAGAAACGAGAATCATTGAATTGCCAAAATCAGAATCTCCGATTGCTGAATTAAACCTCAGTTTTTTTCTTAATAACGATTTGTATATCAGTTATAAGATTTTAAATGCAGAGAAAGACCCTATAGAAAACTATCTAGATATTTGGAATGGAAACGACAGAGATTTAAAAAATAAAGTTAGACCAAGGCAAAAGGGAGAGTTGAAAGCATTTGTCTATAAACAATCAAAAACTCAATTAGTCGAACTACCGAGAAGTGAAAAGCAAGACTATTTGAATATGGGAATACCGAACTATTTATTGGTTTACGAACCCTTGGAACTACAAGACTATTCTCAGGCATATGAAAATAAGCGTTATAGAATATTAGATTTAGAGACTTTAAGAGAAAAAGGCGATTTAGCGGTTTCTTATAGTCTAGAATTTAATTTGAGTAGGTCTAATAATGGGAAGTACATTATATATTCCAATAAAAACAAATGGGAGGTGTATGATTTTGAAAGTAAAGAACGCTTTGAGATTCCACACAAGAATGAATATAGCACTCCTATATGGTCTAGTGATTCTAGAAGTATCTATTATCAAGACGAATCTAATCTGTTTGTTTTAGATGTTGTTACTAAGAAAAAAAGACAGCTGACGAATTTTGTGGGTATTAATCAGATGAGCTATCAGAATAAAATTCAAAATTCAAATAGTTTTTATGCAGATATAACAAAACCTTTGGTGTTTAGTATCCGCAAACCGAATGAAGATAAGACTTCTTACTATAGTTTATTTAATGACAAGTTAACCAAGATTATTGATATGACTTCAAATAAATTAAACTTGAAGTATATTTCTAAAGGAATATCTTCTGATAGAAAAACACTGGTTTGGACAGAAGAAAATTACAATCAACCCCACACTGTGAAAGTGTTTCGAAAAGGAAAAGTAAGTACGCTTTTAGTAGCTGAGGTACCCGAAGAGCTCTACAGCTGGCGAAAACAAAAAGTGATTCATTACAAAGACAAATACGGTGTCGATTTAACGGGGGTGTTGTGGTATCCAAAAGATTTCAATCCGTCTAAAAAATATCCAATGGTGACTTGGATTTATGATGTAGGACAAGGAAATGATAGATCTTTGTTTGATATCCCTACTTTGCTAAATCCACACGGTTTTAATAGGACGTTGTTGAATGAACAAGGTTATTTTGTTTTTCAAGCGGATACCTATGTCTCAGACGAAGGTCCTGGAGTGTCAGCAGTTGAATGTTTGACCAAAGGAATTGAAAAAATCACTTCTTTAGAACCATCTATAAACAAGACCAAGATAGGCTTGATAGGACATTCTTTTGGAGGGTATAAAACTAGTTTTGTTTTAGGGAATTCAAAATTATTTGCAGCAGGGGTTAGTGGGTCTGGAATTCATGATTTAGTCAGTTTTAATTACGAATATAATTATCATTTACAAAGACCTAATTATTTTAGAGTTGAAGGACCTCAACAAGACTTAAGAGACTCTTTTGGGGAGAATCCAACCAAATATTATAAGAACTCACCCATTCACTTTGCTCAAAATTTCGAAACACCAGTTTTGTTGTGGGCAGGAATGGAAGATTACAATGTTCATTGGGAAAATACGCGTCATATGTACATTGCTTTAAAGCGCTATAAAAAACCGGTGATAGCCCTTTTTTATAAAAAAGAAGGTCATGGAATGTGGGATAATCGAATAGATTTAACGTATCGAGCTTTAGATTTTTTTGATTACTATTTGATGGATAAGAAAAATGTAGGATGGATTTCAAAAGGTGTCAATTATGAAAGCTATTAGATAAATTTAAAAAAGCAGCCTCAAAACTTGAGACTGCTTTTAAATGATTAAGTAATAGTATTATTAAATCGTTCTTTCATATAGAGGAAAAATGACTTTCCATTTTAACTCAAGCATATTAAAATATCTAGCACCATATAATCTTACTGGAACATCATCTACTTCCCAAAGACATTCTATTTCTGTATTGAAAAGGGTACAATTTGTGGGAAATGGAGCAGATAATTGTACTGCATTTCCAGATGCATCTTCATAATAAAATGGGCCTGAATGAACTGGTTGCGTTTGTTGAGGTGCTTCTGCAACAGTTTCAACAATTCCTTTTACTGGTTCTGCTGGTGGATTGATGTCCATCGCGAATCCACTTCCGATTGTCATAGTGAAAACTCCTAGAGTTACTATGAACTTTTTGATTTTATTCATAATATAAAAAATTTAATGCTAGGCCTATTACATAAAAAGGAGAGGACTAGCGTTCTCCTCTTAATGGCTGCCTATTCCTGATCTGGGAATAGTTCCATTAGGCTCGCAACAGTTCTATGCTGTTGGTGTTGAAAGAAGTTGCAATTTGAAGGTTTCTAGAATTTCGTCTTAATGCTCCGTTCTTTCAAAAGCTTTAAACAACTATAATTCTCAGAAAACGCTAATCTCATATGCTTTTGGATCTCTATCCTTTGCTATTAATTGTAGTAAATAGGTTTTCGATTTTCTAGTGTTTTACAGATTGATTGATGCTAATCAATTAATCTGTAACTATTTGATAGGGTAAAATTAGAATGTGTTTTTTGATTATTTACTTGATGCAAGTTGCTATTTACTTGATACAGAGGTCTATTTGCTTGATGCAACTGTCCTTTTACTTGATGGTACTTTAAAAAAGAGTTACTATTTTTAAAAAAAAGTAAAAATGCCCCAAACCTGTTAGACATTGTTTGGGGCATTTTTTATTATAGAAAGTTCTTTTGTTTTTGTACTTCGCTTGGACTCTTTCCAAAGTGGTTTTTAAAGGCAACATAGAATGTATTGGGGTTTTTATATCCTATAAATCGCGAAATTTCTTCGGATTGTAGATCCGTAAAGATGCGTAAGTGTAATCCTTCCAAGAGTTTTTTGTGGGTTAGGTATTGATCGACAGTTTTCTTTGAAAAGTTTTTTAAGAGGGAATAGATTTCGTCTCCGATTATTTTTAATACGTAGTTTTCTCCTCTTAAGAATTCAAAGCCGTTTTCTTCTTCTTTTTTGTTTTCTTCTTCTTTTTTGATTTGTAGCAGCTCGTATTTTTTTAAGCTGTTAAGCTTGTAATACTCTAACTGACTGTCGTAGGAATAGGTTTCTGGAAAATTGAAGTTGTAGATAAATACGCGGTGCGACGAATTTTCGGAGTCGTAGATATAGCATCCTAAAATGCCCATTACGCGGTTGTTTTCTAATTCGATCAGGTCTTGGAAAGGGGTATAGGCATTGGTGGCTTTAGACCAATTGGGAGCGCTTTCTTTTGTTTTCTTGAGAGCTTTGTGCAGATAGTGATTGTCATCGGGTGGTTTGCCACAGACTATTTCGATTTCTTTGTTTTGAACTTTCAAACAGAAAAATTCATTGTGGATTTGAATACTCTGTATGTCGAATGACCTATAGACTGGACCGTATAATTGAGTGTCAATCATAAAGCTTATAAAGGAACTTGCATTGGACGTCAATAAATGTAATGCCGAAAAAAGATATTCTTTTGGTATGCTCTGTCGATTAACATAGGTTTCCCAAAACGTATATATCGTGTCTCTTAAATATTCGTATAGTTTGGTTTTCATAGGGCTTTCTCAATTCTTATTTTATTTTTATAGTCTTATGAATAGGTCTCTATTTTTAGAGTATTGAATTTAATAAAAATATTTAACATAAAAAATGACAATTGTTGTATTTTGAATTTATTTTTGAGGTTTTATTGATTTTAATGAATTTTTACCGCTGAACATAGGGTTTTTATTGACCTTGTTCTTTTTAGTGGCGGTTTGGTGGAAAATGACTATTTTTCACGTTTAATTCAATTTCTTAATGAACATTAGTGTAGTTCCCTATACCTCGAATGATTTTAACCGATGGAATGACTTTATACAGCTTTCTAAAAACGCTACGTTTTTGTTTAGACGAGAGTTTATGGCTTATCATCAAGACAGGTTTGTGGATGCTTCTTTAATGTTGTTTAAGAACAAGAAGCTAGTGGCGGTTCTGCCTGCAAATGTGGTGGGAGATTTAATCGTTTCTCATGGGGGACTCACCTATGGTGGGCTGTTGTGTTTGAAGGAAATTAAGATGAAGGAATACCTAGCTTATTGGGCCGCGATTTTAAAACATCTGAATGGAATTGGAATAGAGAGAATACAGTTGAAAGAGCTGCCGAGAATGTATAACCGATTTTGTTCAGAGGAGTTGGATTATATGGTGTTCTTAACGCAGGGTACTTGTTTTAGAACAGATGTGCTTTCGGTTATTGAACAGAGCAATAAACTGCCAGTTTCAAAAAAGAGAATGGTCTCTATTGAAAAAGGGTTTTCAATGGGGTTCTATGTGGAGGAGGAACAATCTTTCAAAAGCTTTTGGAGAGATGTATTGATACCTAATTTGAAAGAGAAACACGGGGTTTCTCCGGTTCATTCTTTGGAGGAAATAGAAAAATTACACGGGCTGTTTCCAAAGGAAATTAGACAGTTTAACCTTTATAATAATGAAAATATGCTCATTGCGGGAGTTACCGTTTTTGAAACGGATTTAGTTGCTCATGTGCAATATATATCGGGTTTAAAGAGTTGGAATGACATGGGGGCTGTAGATTGGTTGCATCACTATCTCATAGAGGTGGTGTTTAAGGAAAAGCCGTATTTTGATTTTGGAAGTAGCAATGAAGTGGGGGGACGTAAGTTGAACGATGGATTGTTGTTTTGGAAGGAGAGTTTTGGTGCGCGTACGATGGTTCAGAATTTTTATGAAATAGAAACAAAACAATACAAACAATTACAAGAGGTATGGAACTGATTCATTTTTTGGATTTAAAAGCGCTGAATGCACCTTATGAACAGGAGTTCTTAGCAAAAACGCAATCGGTTTTGAACGAGGGTTGGTATATTCTAGGAGAAGAGGTCCTTACATTTGAAACGGACTTTGCTGCTTATTGTGGTGTGTCTCATTGTGTGGGTGTTGGAAATGGATTAGATGCGCTTCAGCTAATTTTTAAGGCGTATATGCAATTGGGAAAATTGCAATTGGGTGATGTGGTTATAGTGCCGGCTAATACCTATATAGCAAGTATATTGGCTTTGATTAATGTAGGGTTAAAACCGCTTTTGGTCGATCCTGATTTGGATACATACAACTTAAAGATTGGAGCTGTTGAGCGTGCTTATCACGGTCAAGTAAAAGCTATTTTAATGGTTCATTTATATGGACAAATTTCGGATGTGAACGAAATTAAGGAGTTTGCAAAAACTCATAATTTATTGTTGATTGAAGATGCCGCTCAGGCTCATGGAGCTAGTTACAAAGGAAAAAAAGCTGGGGCTATTGGTGATGCTGCGGGTTTTAGCTTTTATCCTGGTAAAAACTTAGGTTGCTTAGGTGATGGGGGTGCTATCACTACTCATGACGCTCATTTGGCTGGTGTTTTACGAGCTATGCGCAATTATGGTTCTCATATTCGATATCAAAATATTTATCTGGGTGTGAATTCTAGATTGGATGAAATCCAAGCTGCTTTCTTGAATGTAAAACTTCCACATCTAGATGCGGAAAATGCGAAGAGAAGCAAAATTGCGTATCGATATCTTACAGAGATTGAGAATCACAAAGTGTTGTTGCCGAAAATTGAAGATAGAAAGGCACATAGTTATCACTTATTTGTGGTGCGTGTTGCTGACAGAATGAGGTTTCAAAAATATTTACAGGATAATATGATTGAAACGTCTATTCACTATATCACACCTCCTCATAAGCAAAAAGCCTTAGCGACGTTTAATGATTGGGATTTACCTGTAACAGAATTAATACATCAAGAGGTGTTGAGTCTTCCTTTAAATTCTTCTCTAACTGAGGAACAGCAGCGTTATATTATTGAAGTGGTTAATTCTTATTAGTTTGCTTTCATTTAAAAATATAGTTAAGAGTACACTTTTTAAAGTGGGGATGTTGAATAATATATCCTTGCTCATTCGCCTTTTTACCGGTGTGATAAGCGCAAAGATGATTGCTGTTTTTGTAGGGCCAGCGGGTATGGCTTTTCTCGGAAATTTTAGAAATTTTTCTGCTTCTCTAGAGGCGATAACAACTATGGGGTTTAACCAAGGGGTTGTAAAATACGTAGCAGAAAATAAGAATGACCAACAGAAGTTGGCTAAGGCTACTTCAACCATTTTTATTTTTATGCTGGGAGTGGTTCTCCTAGTGGCTATAGCGCTATTGATTTTTAGATCGTATTTGAATCGTTACGTCTTTGGTGGTGGTTTCTCGTTTGAATTTCTTTTTGTTGTTCTTGCTTTTGCCTTTCCTCTGCAAGTATTGAATGGTTTTTTCTTAGCGGTCATAAATGGTTTGGAGCGCTATAGAACGGTGATTCAAGTCAATATTATTGGTAATGTATTGGGTTTTTTACTAACAATTGTCTGTTTGTATTTTTGGCAGCTTAACGGGGCATTATTAGCTTTGATTATTGCGCCTGCTTTAACGGGAATTTGTTCTTATGGTTGGGTAAGAAGGGATTTGGTAGTCGAGTTGCAGTATTGGGATTCCTCTTTTCTGAAATCGTTGTTTTCTTATTCCGCTATGGCTGTGTTTTCTGCTGTATTGTCTCCTCTTACATTCTTTTATATTCGAACTCATTTAATGAAGACACAAGGGGTATTAGAAGCGGGGTATTGGGAAGCATTGTTGCGCATATCTGGTTTTTATATGCTTTTTGTAATCACTTTTGTGTCGGTCTATTTTTTGCCTAAACTTTCTATTGCAGATTCTAGCAAATCGATTCGAAAGTTGATTGTGGAATATCTCACAAGGGTCTTGCCTTTATTTGCATTGGGATTAGTGTTGTTCTACTTTCTTAGATCGTGGCTTATTGAGCTGTTGCTTGATAGGAGTTTTTTACCTTTAATTGATATGATTCAATGGCAGCTAATAGGTGATTTTTTAAAGGCATTTTCTATGATTTATGGCATTTTATTTTATGCCAAAAAGTTAGTGATTCCCTTTATGATAACGGAGGCTTTATCGTATGTTGTGTTTTATGTGAGTAGCTTGTTCTTAACCGAGAGCTACGGTGTTGTTGGTGTTCCAATGGCGCACTGTATTACCTATTTGCTCTATTCTGCAACGCTACTGCTATATTTTACTGTATATTTGAAAAAAATGAATTAGAGGTTTACGAGTATGAATTGCAAGTTGATTGAGCTTCCAAAAATTGAAGACCCAAGAGGGAATTTATCTGTGATTGAAGGGGATGTTCTTCCTTTTTCTATGAAAAGGGTTTATTATTTGTATGATGTCCCTTCTGGAGCAGAGCGTGGCGGACATGCTCATATTGCTCAAGAAGCTTTTTTAATTGCGCTTTCGGGTAGTTTTGATGTGGTTTTACATGATGGGAGAGAGGAACAAACGATTTTACTTAATAAACCCAATGTCGGTTTGTTAATCAATCCTGGCACTTGGCGAGAATTGAAAAATTTTTCTTCGGGGGCTATTTGTTTAGTAGTGTCTCCAGCAGTGTTTGAGGAAGCTGATTATATTCGAGAGTTTGATTTGTTCTTGGAGCGATACGGTGTCTAATCTTTTCTTTTAGAACTTTCTGCTTTGCAGTTTTATTTTAAACCAAGCGTGTTTGGCAAAGTGAACATAATCTTTTCTCTTTAGCGTTTGTGTTAGTTCGTAATGAACGCGTTTTAGCAAAGCCTGGTCTTCTTCTTTGTTTTGGTTGAGCTGAAAGGCTTTTTGAAATATTTTAAATGTAGAGGCAGTCATTTTTATCGAAAATTGCTTTCGCTTTGAAAAACTACTTCCCAATGAGTTTGATAGTATGCGTTTTTTTACCCATATTTTATCTTCATAATAGACTTTATAGTTTCTTGAAGCTCGTATCCAATAGTCTAAATCTTCATATGCCAAGCTTTCGTCATAACCTTGGAGATTTTCAAATATTTTTTTGTTAATCATAGCGCTGACAGAACACATACAGACCCCACCTTTTAATAGACGTTTATAGATATCTCCAAAAGGAGGTGACACAATGGTTTGGTTATTTTCATTTACTGGAAAATAGTGAGATACAAAAACTCCTTTCTCATCTATGTTTTGAGCATTTCCATAAACGATAGCGGTTTGTTCTAGGTCGTGTTTTGAAAAAGAGTGCAGTTGTTCCGTTATAGCGTTCGGGAGTAATAAGTCGTCACAAGAAAGGTCTATTAAAAAGCTTCCTTTTGAATGTGAAACGGCTTTGTTAAAGCTTTTGGTATTCCCCAAATTCTCAGTGTTCTTAATAAATAATACTTCTGGGTTTTTTATTAACCATTGTTCAATTACTTTTACGGAGTTGTCAGTACTAAAGTCGTCAACGATAATTAATTCTGTATTTTTATACGTTTGTGAACATACGGATTGAAGAGTTTCAATAACGAATGCTTCGTGATTGTAACAAATACAAATAACGGTTACTAAAGGTTGGGAGACCATGAAAACTGAGTTTAATCAAATGTAGATAAAACTATATGAAACTGCAAAACAAATATAGAGTAGCATTGGTAGGCTATCGCTTAGGAATAGGTGGTGCGGAACGCGTTATGGCTAATCTCTCTGTTTTTTTTGACTCTATTGGAATAGAAGTGCATATAGTAACTGTGGTAGATGAGTTTGGATATGAATTTAAAGGAGAGGTGTTTTCTACTTCATCTCTAAAAAATGGAAATGAAGGGATTAGAGGTAGAGTCAACCGCTTTGTTGGTTTGTATCGATTTTTTAGAAAGCAGCGTTTTGATTATATCATCGATTTTAGGTTTCGTTTAAAAAGGTTGGAAGAGTTTTTTATTGCTAAGTTTCTTTATAATGCTCCAAGTATTTTTACAATTCACAGCTCAAAAATGGAGGTGTATCTCCCCAAAAACAAGCATTTGGCTAGATGGATGTATGGAAGAGTTTATGGACTAGTTGCTATTTCAACAGAAAGCGAAAAGGAAGTGATTGAGAGATATGGCTTTTCCAATGTGACTGTGATTCCAAACCCTATACGCTTTGATTTAATTGAGGAGCTAAAGGATGAGAAAGTAGATTTGTCTTTTGAATATGTTTTAGGAGTTGGTCAGTTTGAAAATAATGTGAAACAGTTTGACCATTTGATACGAGCGTATGCTTCGTCAAGATTAAAAACACAAGAAATTCATCTCGTAATTTGTGGTGACGGTGTGTTGTTGGATTCATTGAAAGCTTTGAGTGTTTCTTTAAATATTGATGATTTTGTACATTTTGTAGGTTTTCAGAGTAATCCGTTCAAATATATGAGAGCAGCGCGCTTTCTTGTGTTGTCTAGCGCTTTTGAGGGGTTTTCAATGGTGCTCGTGGAGTCTTTGGCTTGTGGTACTCCAGTTGTTTCTTACGATTGCAAAAATGGACCTAATGAGATTATAGTTTCTAGAAATAACGGGCTTCTGGTTGAAAACCAAAACGAAACCAAATTGTGTGAGGCGATGAATGAAATGGTGGAGGATTTGGTGTTGTATGAAAATTGCAAGCAAAATGCTCGAAAATCTGTTGCTCGTTTTTCTTTAGAGAGAATTGGTGAACAATGGATTTCTTTAATGAATATGAAATGAAACTAGTTTATATAGCTTCTCGAATTACTGCTTCTGGCGGAGTCTCTAGGATTTTGTCTCAAAAGCTCAGTGCTCTTGTTGAAGAAAATGGCTATGAGGTTATTGTAGTTAGTACTAATGATGAAAAGCATAATCCATTTTATGAGTTTCATCCGAAGATTCGCTTTCATTATATTGGAGGTTCTTTTAAAAGTGTCACAGATGTTTTACGTCTATATTCGATTTTGAGAGGGATTGTTGATCACGAAAGACCTAACTGGGTGATGGTCACTGATAATGGCTTTAAGGCATATTTCACTCCTTGGTTTTTAAAAAAGCATAAGGTGGTTTTCGAAATTCACGGTTCTAAGCGCTTTTTGTTTTCATCGGATTACAAAAGTTTGAAAAATAGAACGATGCTAGCTATAGTTAATTTCTTGGCGAAACGATTTCATAGTATTGTTTTGTTGAATAAAGCTATGTGCGTTGAATGGAAACATAAAAATATAAAGGTTATTCCCAATTATGTAGAGCGCTCGAAGAATGTAACTTCTATTCCACATTCGAAAAGAATTATAGCTATTGGTAGAGTGGTTGCTGAGAAAGGTTATGTTCGTATGATGGATATTTTTAGAAAAATTCATGAAAAACATCCTGAATGGAGTTTACATGTTTTCGGAGATTTAAAGGATGATGCTTTTTGCAATTCGCTGCTAGTCGGAGAAAATGATTGTGTGTTTTTTCATGGTGAAAGCACGTCTGTATTCTCTGAAATTGAAAGAGCAGATTTTTTAATCCACACTTCTTTCCATGAGGGTTTTTCTTTAGTTATAGCAGAAGCATTGTCTTTGGGGAGACCCGTTGTTGCTTTTGATGTTCCTTTTGTTATCAATAGTCTTGTTAAAAATCAAGAAACTGGTTTTTTGATAGAGGATGGTGATTTGAATGAATTTGAAAAACGAATGTTGGACTTGATTGAACAACCAGAATTATTAGTTGAAATGGGGGCAAAGGCATCTAACTCTCTAAAAATTTTGGAAAAAACGGTGGTATTGAAACAGTGGAAGTCTTTTTTTGAATCTTAAAGAGATTCTTTTTCTTCTAAATGTAATTTGCAATAGTATCCCAATCTATACAAATCAAAAACAAACATATTGGGTTTCTTGGAACACAAGTTTGCTAAAAAAAGAGGTGTCAGTTTTTGTGTTGTTTTGTAGAATAAATAATGCAGTTTAAAAGCTTTTAGTTTTTGATATTTTGCTTCAAAAGGTGTTTCTAGACTGTTTCGATATAGATAGCGCAGTTCTACAGCTTCTAGAGATTTGTTTAAAAATACGTCATTGCTTTCCAGTCCCAAATGATCTATTGTATTGTTAATGTGAATAACTTCAATTTGATTTTCGTATAGGGCTTTTGAAAAAAGAAGATCCATACCGTAAAGGTTTTCTTTTGGGAGGGATAATTGAATATAAGTTTGTTTGGAGATTAAAAAATTCCCTGAAAATACATATTTATAAGGCGTAACATTTCGAGTTTTTGCAGAAATGCTTTCTCGTTGCTTTCCAAAGGTCCAACGAAAGCTTTGAGATGGATGAAAATCATCTCGGTAGTTATAGCCTCCAACAATGATTTGTTTGTGATTTGGAAAAATGTTTAAATAGGTAGCGATAAAATTAGCCTGAGTAGGCATTACATCTGCATCTAAGTAAAGGAGTGTTTCATAAGTAGCTTTATTCGCTAAAAAATCCCTAGTGAATGTACGTCCTTTATTGTTTTCGTGTTGAAAAAAGTGACAGTTACTCAGTTGTTGTATGCGATTGTTTTCTGTTCTGTAGAGAGTCGAAGCATCGTCGCATACACATATTTCAAAAGCGATATTTAAGTTGGTTGCTTCGCTGTGTAGGGTTTTGACCAACTCGTAGATTGAGGTGTTGTAATTAGGTATTAAGATAGAGATCATTAGAGTGATCTTTGCACTACCTCAAAAACACTTCCGTCTTCACATTTTAAAGTTTTAGCAGGATATTTTAATAGTAAGGCGTAATCGTGTGTTACCATTATTATAGTTCTTCCATTTCCATTTATTTTGAAAAGAACCTCCATAACTTCAGCGCTTGTTTGTGGGTCTAGGTTACCAGTTGGTTCGTCGGCTAAAATTAAATCTGGATCGTTCAGCAAGGCTCTTGCAATTGCAACTCGCTGTTGTTCTCCTCCTGATAGTTGGTGTGGCATTTTGTTAGCATGCGGAAGCATTCCTACTCGATCTAGGACTTCTTCGATTTTTCTTTGAATGCCTTCTTTTTCTGTCCACCCCGTTGCCTTTAATACAAATTGTAAGTTTTCGAAAATGGTTCTGTCTGGTAGTAATTTAAAATCTTGAAAAACCACTCCTAATGACCTTCTCAAAAAAGGAATGTCTTTTTCCTTGAGCTTTCTTAAGTCATAATCAACGATGGTTCCCTGACCTTCATGAAGTGGTAAGTCAGCATAAAGAGTTTTCATTAAGCTACTTTTTCCAGAGCCTGTTTTACCAATCAAATAGATAAACTCACCTTTTTGCACTTCCAAATTTACATTGGATAATACTTTGTGTTCGTTTTGATAAATTCCAACTCCTTGTAAGGATAGTACCGTTTTAGACATGCTTATGTAATTTGTTGTAAAAGTAGCAAGTTATATTTTTTAATTGACTTTTTTATTAAATTTTTTGAACTTCGATAGTCTTGACTTTTTATAATAAATTTTATTAAACAAGCAACTACCATTACTAGAACTTCTTCTCATGCTTTAGAAGCTATAAAAGCAATGACTTTAAGCCAAACTTATTGGACTTTTTCTAGTGTTGGCATGATTTTTTCTAGTGTTTTAACAGCAGTGCTTGCACTCTTAATTTTAGAGTGGTTGAGGCATTGGTTTTAATGGTTTTTTTAATGAAATCTTGAGTATTTATGTTTTGAACAAAAAGTTATAGGAGTTCATAATATATTACTAAAAGCCGACGTTAAAAGTTTAATTAATGATATATTTGAGTTTTAATAAACACGGAGAATAATGCGAAAAATCAATAGATTACTTTATCTATCTTTATCTTTAGGTGGTCTTACAGCTGCTGCACAGCAAACTGCTGTTTATACGAATGAACTTTCCGATTTTAACCACGCTGTCGCTCTCTATAACGAAGAACAATATTTGGCTGCTCAGATTTTATTTAATAAAGTCAAGTCGAGTTCTGTTCACGCTAATAGTGAGGTAGAGGCTGATTGTGCATATTATATTGCAAATTGCGCTATTCGTTTAGATCAGCCTAGAGCGGAGGATGTAATTGATGAATTTGTAAAAAACTACCCAACTAGCTCAAAGCAAAATCAAGCTTATGTTGAGGTAACAAAATATTATTTCGATAAGGGTGATTATTCAAAAGCTCTTCGATATTCTGAAAAAGTAAGGGAACATGCTATTTCTAATGAAAAAGTTTTGAACCGCTTTTACTTTCAAAAGGGGTATGCCTATTTCGCTAATAAAAATAAAAATGGTGCACAAAAATACTTAGAAAAAGTAGAACGCTCTTCTGATTATGGGGAACAGGCTATTTATTATTTAGGTTATATTGCTTATGACTCTGATCGTTTTGATGAGGCAAAGAAACTTTTTGGTGAAGTGGTTAGCAAGGAAAAATATCAACAGAAGATGGGCTATTTCCAATCGGATATGAGTTTTAAATCGGGGAATTTTGAAAAGGCTATAGAGCAAGGGGTGGCTCAAATGCAGAAATCTACTCCTGAAGAAAAGTCTGAACTTTCAAAGATTGTTGGTGAGAGTTATTTTAATTTAAAAGAATACGATAAGGCTTTACCTTATTTATTGGACTATAAAGGTAAGAATGAGAAGTGGAGTAACACTGATTTTTATCAATTGGGATATGCTCACTATAAATTGAAGCAATATGATAAAGCTATTGAGCAGTTCAATAAAATAATTGGAGGTAAGGATGCTATCGCTCAAAATGCGTATTACCATTTGGGCGAAAGCTACTTGAATTCATCGAAGAAAACCGAAGCTCTCAATGCATTTAAAAATGCTTCTGAAATGAGCTATGATTTGAAAATTCAAGAAGATGCTTATTTGAATTATGGAAAGTTGAGTTATGAAATTGGAAATCCTTATCAAAGTACACCATCGGTTTTAGCTGGTTTTTTAGCTAAATATCCAGCAACTCCTTACAAGACGGAAATGGAGTCTTTGTTAATTGATTCTTATATTACTTCTAGAAACTTTAAAGAGGCTTTAGAGCTTTTGGAGAAAGATAAAGAGATCAAACACAAAGAGGCTTATCAGAAAGTTACTTTCTACAGAGGGGTAGAGCTTTTTGGAGAAGGTAAGTTCCAGGACGCTTTGGCGTTGTTGAACAAGTCTATTGCTGAGAAACAGAATCTGACTTTTACTAATAGAGCGCATTATTGGAAAGGGGAAACGCAGTATGCTTTAAACAAGTTTTCTGATGCGGTTACTTCTTACAGTACGTTCTTAAAAGACCCTGCTTCTAAAGAAACAGCTGAATATAAAAATGTTGATTACAATATAGCATATGCTTATTTTAAGCAGAAGGACTACGCTAATGCGGTTACTTATTTTCAAAGATATTCTAACACAAAAGGAGATTCAGCTCGTTTGCAAGATGCTTATGTGCGTTTAGGTGATTGTAATTTTGTTTTAGGGAAATATTGGCCTGCAATGGAGGCATATAATAAAGTAATTGATTCCAAAGGTCCAGAGATGGAATATGCGAGTTTTCAAAAAGCGCTTTCGTATGGGTTTGTAGATCGTTTGGATAAGAAAATAGAAGACTTGACTCAGTTTGTGAAAAAATACCCTAAATCTAATTTAGTAGATGATGCTCAATATGAGCTAGGGGTTTCTTATGTCGCTGCTGGTCAAACAACGAAAGCTATACAGGCTTTTGATCAATTGATGAAAGATTACCCAAATAGTGCATTCAAATCAAGAGCTATTTTAAGACAAGGGCTTATCTATTACAACAGCAATCAAAATGAACAAGCTTTGAGTAAGTTTAAAGCTGTGGCAGCTGCGCATCCAAATACGCCAGAGGCGGTGGAAGCAGTTGCGAATGCACGTTTGATTTATATGGATAGTGGTCGTGTTGAGGAATATGGGGAATGGGTAAAAGGTCTAGATTTTGTTGAGGTAACAAATGCAGACTTGGATAACGATACTTTCGAATCCGCTGAAAAACAATATGTTCAAAATAATGTGGCAGCTGCTAAAACAGGATTGAGTAATTATATAGATAATTTTCCTAATGGATTACATGCTGTAAAAGCTAATTTTTATTTGGCACAGTTGTATATGTCTTCTAATGAAACAGCTAAGGCAGTTCCTTATTTTGATTTTGTTATTTCTAAACCCAAGAGTGAGTTTACAGAACAGGCTCTTACGCGTTTAGGCGAAGTTTATTTGACTCAGAAGTCTTATGATAAGGCTATTGCAGTTTTAGAGCGCTTAGAGTTAGAAGCAAATCAAGAACAAAATGTGGTTTTTGCTCAATCTAATTTGATGAAAGTGTTTTATGAACAAGGTGATAAAAACAAGGCTTTGTTCTATGCAGAAAAAGTATTGAAATCTTCAAGAATTGATAATCGTGTCAAAAGTGATGCGCAGCTAATTGTTGCTCGAATTGCTATTCAAAATAACGATGATGCGAAAGCTAAGGCTGCTTATTTAGAATTAGCAAAAGTTGCTAAAGGGGAAGTGGCTGCGGAAGCAATGTATTACGACGCATATTTTAAAAATAAAGCGGGACAATACGAAGCATCTAATACTGCGGTTCAGAAATTGGCAAAAGATTATTCTAGTTATAAGTTATACGGGGCTAAAGGATTGATTTTGATGGCTAAAAACTTTTATAAATTGAAAGATAGCTATCAGGCTACTTATATTTTAGAAAGTGTAACTCAGAATTTTGGTGATTATCCAGAAGTTGTTTCGGAAGCTAAGAAAGAATTAGATAAAATTAAGCAAGAGGAGTCTAAACGAAATTCTTCAATTTCTAATTAATAGCGTTAAAATTTTAATACGTAAACGATGAATAAAAAACATATATACGCTTTATGCTTGTCAACTTTGTTTGTTTCAACAGGAGTTTTCGGGCAGGAGAAAGATAAAAAAGAAAAGAAAGAGGAGAATATTGGGACTGAAGTAGTAAATGTGGTTCGAGCTTATGATGCTACGATTTCAGATGCTTTTAAGGTACGGGAAACTCCTAGCTTTGATAATGAGGCAGGCGTTCAGAAAAAACCAGTTAAATACACTATTAATTCTTTTCCTGTGGCTTCGACCTTCGTTCCTGAAAAAGGAGAGGCGGCGGCCGTTGAAAAAGATGCTCGCCTAAAAGCTTTTGACAATTATTTATTGTTTGGAGCGGGGAGATATGTAAATCTACAAGGTGAGTTGTTTTTGTCTGGAAAAGTGAATGAAACAGATCAAATTGCTGGATTTGCAAGACACTTCTCTTCGCAAGGTGGTGTTAAAGGGGTTGCTCTTGATGATGCATTTTCGAAATCTAGTGCAGAGGTATCTTACAGAAGTCAGAAAGAAACATGGAATTGGAATTTAGATGTTGGTGGTAAGCATCAGATATCTAATTGGTATGGACTACCTAATGAGGAGTTTACTTTTCAAAATGCGCAATTGGACAATCTTGATGAACAACAGATTTATAAAACGGTTTATGTTGGAGGAAAAGCTGAGTTTAGCAATGCTCCTTTAACTGGTGTGGAATTTCAATACAAACGTTTTTGGGATTCTTATGATAGTAAAGAAAATCGATTTTTCATTAAACCGAATATTAGAACTGCAATTGGTTCTAGCGATTTGAATGTGGGAGTGATTGTGGATTATGTTGGAACTGATTATGAGAATTTCTTAATGAACACTTCAACTTCTTACAGTCATTTGAACTTAGGTTTAGAACCTAGTATTACATTTCAAGATGAAGATTATAGTTTTAAAGCAGGAGTAGGACTGTATTTTAATAACGGTAAAGTTGCTGGGGAAACAGATAACTCCTTTTATATTTATCCACAGGTAAAAGCTTCTTTTAAGTTAGTTCACGATATCTTAGTTACCTATATGGGAGCTGAAGGTGGTTTAAAGCAAAATTCGTATGCTGATTTTGTGGATCTTAATCCGTTTGTTTCACCAGATTTAATGATTACTCCTACTAGTGAACAATATGATTTATATGTTGGATTAAAAGGAAAGCTTGATAACTCTATTTCATACAATATTAAAGGGTCTATGAAGTCTGAGGATGATAAGGCGTTTTTTAGAAGTAATATAATTAATGGGCAAAGCCCTAGTAATGCCTATGAGTTAGGAAACTCTTTTGGGGTTCTTTATGGAAACTTAAAGACTTATAGTGTTTTTGGGGAATTAAAATTTGATTTCGAAGAGAATGTTAGTATAGGGTTGTTTGGAGAATTTAATCATTACGAGACAGATTTGTCAGAGGCTTGGAATATGCCAAAATCTCGTTTCGGTGCGGATATTCATATCGATTTTTCAGATAGTTGGTTTGCAGGTACAGAGATTTATTACATAGGTGAACGTAAAGATGTTTTTAGGAATTATGATACTGGAACTTCGATGTTATTAACAGAAGAAGTTCGCAATTTGGACGGATTTGCTGACTTGAATGTTAAAGTTGGTTATAGGCCAACGGCGAATTGGACCTTATTTTTAGAGGGTAATAATTTGTTAAATAAGAACTATGAACAATGGAAAGGATTTAAGAGTCAGGGAATTCAGGTAATGGGTGGAGCTCTTTATAAGTTCGATTTCTAAGATAAGAGTAGCAAAATATTTGAATTAAAGAGCGTTTTTAGACGCTCTTTTTTTTTGTTTGTTAAAAAAGCTTTTTAAAATGAAATAATTCTTATAGTTTTGCTAAAGCTGACTAACAGATAGTATCAAAAAATCAAATGATAGCCAATCTTTATGAGATAAGTTTATAAGATAAAAGTATGAGTATAAAAGAAAAGCTTCTTGAGGTACATTATGAAATGCTTGATGGCAAGATTGATGTTTTTCAAGACATGATCCGTACGATGACGGAAGATGCACAAAATGACGCAAAATCATCAGCGGGTGATAAGCATGAGACAACGCTCTCTAAAATGCATATCGAACAAGAGAATCTTAGTAATAAAATCAGGGAGGCAATCTCGGCTAAAGAAATATTAAAGAGAATTGACCCTAAGAAAAAATCGGAGGTTGTTGGTTTTGGTAGTCTTATTAGGATAAATGCTATTTATTTATTTGTTTCTACAGCTCTACCCAAGGTTTTTATAGATGATTATTCTGTATTAGCAATTTCAGAGGATGCTCCTTTGATTAAGATGTTATGGGGAAAGAAGATATTTGATGAGGTTACCTATAATGGTTCTGTCTTTAGAATTAATGAACTTGAGTAATTCTGATAATTATTCTTGTACTATTTATTATACGCTTTCTACTAGCGGACTCATTAACTGATTTATGTTTTGATTCTGCTTAAAAATCCTTTTTAAGTTAAAATCCGACACTTGTTCTTGTTGATTAAGTGCTCTAAAATGCTTATATTTGCTCGTTAGACATATAAGAAAATAAATATGAGCCAAGAAACAAATAAGAATAGTTATTCCGCGGATAGCATTCAGGCCCTCGAAGGAATGGAGCACGTAAGAATGCGACCTTCCATGTATATTGGAGATGTCGGTGTTCGTGGATTACATCACCTAGTGTATGAAGTTGTCGATAACTCTATCGATGAGGCGTTAGCTGGTCATTGTGATACTATTAGTGTTATTATTAATGAAAACAATTCTGTTACTGTTGAAGATAATGGTCGTGGTATTCCTGTAGATATTCATAAGAAAGAGGGAGTTTCTGCGTTGGAAGTTGTAATGACTAAAATTGGAGCTGGTGGTAAGTTTGATAAAGATTCTTATAAGGTTTCTGGAGGTTTACATGGTGTTGGGGTATCTTGTGTGAATGCTTTGTCTGAACTTTTGGTAGCTACTGTTTATCGTAATGGAAATGTTTACGAACAGGAGTATTCTAAAGGTAAAGCTTTATATCCAGTGAAAGTAGTTGGAGAAACTGACAAGACTGGTACTGCCGTTACTTTTACTCCCGATGCTACAATATTTACGCAAACTCAAGAATTTTCCTATGAAGTTTTAGCGAATCGTTTAAGAGAGCTTGCTTTCTTGAACAAAGGACTTGTCATTAATCTTACTGATAAAAGACACGTTGATGACAAGGGTGAATATCTTTATGATAGATTTCATTCAGAAGAAGGATTAAAAGAATTTATCAAGTTTTTAGATGGTAATCGTACGCCAATTATTGGAGATGTTATCAGTATGGAAACTGATAAAGGAGAAGTTCCTGTAGAGGTTGCTTTGATTTATAATGATACTTATTCTGAAAATATATACTCTTATGTGAATAATATTAATACACATGAGGGTGGAACGCATTTACAAGGTTTCCGTAGTGGTTTAACTCGTACTTTGAAAAAGTATGCGGATGCTTCTGGGTTATTAGAGAAATTGAAGTTTGAGATTTCTGGGGATGACTTTAGAGAAGGATTAACCGCTATTATTTCTGTGAAAGTTATGGAACCTCAGTTTGAGGGACAAACCAAAACGAAATTGGGTAATAGAGAGGTTGTTTCTCCTGTGAGCCAGGCTGTTTCTGAGATGTTGGAAAACTACTTAGAAGAAAATCCAAATGATGCTAAGATTATAGTTCAAAAGGTGATTTTAGCTGCACAAGCTCGTCACGCTGCTAAAAAAGCACGTGAGATGGTTCAGAGAAAAACCGTTATGACAGGTGGTGGGTTGCCTGGAAAACTGTCAGATTGTTCAGAACAAGATCCTACAAAATGTGAAGTGTTCCTTGTAGAGGGAGACTCTGCGGGGGGGACTGCTAAACAAGGTCGTGATCGTCAATTCCAAGCTATTTTGCCATTACGTGGTAAGATTTTGAATGTTGAGAAAGCGATGAATCACAAAGTTTTTGAAAGTGAAGAGATTAAAAATATATTTACTGCTTTAGGGGTTACCATTGGTACTGAAGAAGATAGTAAAGCTTTGAATCTTTCTAAACTGAGATACCATAAAGTAGTGATTATGTGTGATGCTGACGTCGATGGTAGTCACATTGCTACACTTATCTTAACGTTTTTCTTTAGATATATGAGAGGTTTGATCGAAGGTGGTCACGTTTATATAGCAACACCTCCTTTGTATTTGGTGAAAAAAGGACAGCGTAAAGAATATGCTTGGTCAGAAGAAGAGCGTACAGAAATATCTGATAAAATGGGTTCTGGTTTTGCTATTCAACGTTATAAAGGTCTTGGAGAGATGAATGCAGAGCAGTTGTGGGAAACCACAATGAATCCTGAACATAGAATTCTTAGACAGATAACCATTGATAGTCTTGTAGAGGCAGATCGTGTTTTCTCTATGTTGATGGGGGATGAAGTTCCGCCAAGACGTGAGTTTATAGAGAAGAATGCGGTTTATGCAAAAATTGATGCGTAATATTTGATAAATAGAGAGGAGAACCTAATTAGTTCTCCTCTTTTTTTTATATATTTAGCTTTAAAATTGATAAAATATGAAAGTTACAATTATAGGAGCTGGTAATGTTGGTGCATCATGTGCTGATGCAATTTCTTACAGACAAATAGCTAATGAAATTGTTTTGTTAGATATAAAGGAGGGGTTTGCAGAGGGTAAAGCAATGGATATGATGCAATGTGCAACTCATACAGGTTTTAATTCTGTTATTAAAGGTGTAACGAATGATTATTCTCAAACTGCTAATAGTGATGTTGTGGTCGTAACATCAGGGATTCCTAGAAAACCTGGTATGACTCGTGAAGAGTTGATTGATGTAAATGCTAAGGTAGTACAGAGTGTAATGGAGCAGGCTTTAGATCATTCTCCAGAGGCTGTATTTGTATTGGTTACAAATCCTTTGGATTCGATGGCTTATTGGGCTTTAAAGCTGACAGGTTTACCTAAAAATAGAATTATAGGAATGGGAGGTGCGTTGGATAGTGCTCGTTTTAGATATTTCTTGGCTCAAAAATTGCAAAAACCTATTAATGATATTGAAGGTATGGTTATTGGTGGACATGGAGATACTACGATGATTCCATTAATTCGTTTTGCTACTTATGGGGGAATTCCAGTTGAGAAGTTCTTGAGTAAAGAAGAGCAGGATGAGGTAGTTGCTGCTACTATGGTAGGAGGAGCTACTTTAACGAAGCTTTTGGGTACTTCTGCTTGGTATGCTCCTGGTGCTTCAGTTGCTGCTGTAGTGGATAGTATTTTAAATGATAGAAAACGCATTATTACTTGTTCTGTTTTGGTTGAAGGGGAGTACGGAGCAAATGATTTGTTTATTGGTGTGCCGTGTGTTTTGGGGAAAAATGGATTAGAAGAAATTATAGATTTGAAGTTAAATAATATTGAGAATGAAAAGTTTCAGAAAAGTGTAGCTGCTGTTCATGAAATGAATCAAGGTTTAAGAAAGTTTTTAGATTAATTTTAGATATTTCTATACATGAAAGAACGCCTTTTTTAGGTGTTTTTTTTTTATATTCTATTTAAATTAATTGGTTAATCATTGTGTATATCATATATTTGCTCGTTTTAAAAAATTAAAAACATTAATTATTAGTAATAATGCAGAATAAAGGACTCGTTAAATTTTTTGCAATAATTTTTGCATTGGTAAGTATTTACCAACTATCATTCACCTTTGTTACCAGTCATTACGAGAAGAAAGCTAAGGAATTTGCACAAGGCGATTCTGAAAAAGAATTGCTTTATCTTGATTCGATTGGTAATCAAACCGTTTTTCTTGGCGAAACCTTCAATGAAGTTAGAGCGAAGCAGATCAACAAAGGGCTTGATTTAGAAGGGGGTATTAATGTTACCTTACAGATTTCAATTAAAGATATTTTAAAAAGCTTAGCAAACAATTCAAAAAATGCTGTTTTTAACAAAGCATTAGCCGAAGCTGAAAAAAATAGAGAAGGAAATCAGACGTATTTGAACGCATTTTACGATGCTTTTGAAAAAGAATCAAAAGGAACTATTAAGTTAGCTTCTCCTGAGATTTTTGCAAATAGAAACTTATCAGAAGTTACTATTGAAATGAGTGATAGTAAAGTAAAATCTATCCTAAATCAACAAGTTAAAGAGTCAATTGAAAGTGCTTATAAAGTTCTTAGAGAGCGTATCGATAAATTTGGAGTAAGTCAACCGAATATTCAAATGGTTGGTGATTCTGGACGTATTTTGGTTGAATTACCTGGTGCGAAAGATGTTGATAGAATTAAAAACTTATTGCAGTCTACAGCACAATTAGAATTCTGGGAAACTTATAAAGTTGATGAGATTGGTAATTTCTTATTAGCAGCTAATCAAGCTTTAAAGAGTACTGAGAATGTAAAGACAGAAGAAGCTGTAAAAGATACTACTGCAGCTGCTCAAACAGACGTTGATAAATTGTTGACTGGTGTTTCTGCTGATACTACAAAAACTGCAGAGGTGAATCCTTTGTTAGATTTATTTGTAATGGGTGGACAACAAGGTAGTCCTATCTTAGGTTTCTTTAATGTTAAAGACACTGCTCAAGTAAATTCTTATCTTAAAAGAGCTGATATCCGTAATTTATTGCCAGCTGACCAAAAGTATGCTCGTTTTGCTTGGGGTAAACCAAGTAAAAAGACTCCTGATATGGTTGAGCTTTATGCTTTAAAAACAAACAGAGATGGTGTTCCTCCAATGAGTGGAAGTGTAATTACTGCTGCACAGGATGAATTTGACCAATTCGGTAAGCCTACTGTGGCTATGACGATGAATTCAAAAGGAGCTAAAACTTGGGAAGAATTAACTGGTAAAGCATATACTGAAAACTCTAACATTGCTATAGTTTTAGATAATATTGTATATTCTGCTCCTGGTGTAACTACTGGTCCTATTTCTGGTGGTAGATCTGTTATTTCAGGTGACTTTACAGTTTCTGATACAAAAGACTTAGCTAATATTTTGAAAGCTGGTAAACTTCCTGCTTCTGCTGATATAGTGCAATCTGAAATTGTTGGTCCTTCTTTAGGTCAACAAGCTATTGACGCTGGTATGCTTTCTGCTGTTGCTGGTTTAATCATCGTTGCATTATGGATGGTGTTTTATTACGGTAGAGCTGGATGGTATGCTAATATTGCTTTGTTATTAAACTTATTGTTCTTATTCGGTATTTTAGCTAGTTTGGGTGCTGTTTTAACACTTCCTGGTATAGCTGGTATCGTATTAACAATGGGTACAGCAGTTGATGCGAATATTCTTATTTACGAGAGGGCTAAAGAGTGTGTTCGTAAGGGTATGTCGTTGAGTGATTCTGTTAAGGCATCTTACGGATGGCACGGTGCTATGAGACCTATTGTGGATGCAAACGTTACACATATTTTAACTGGATTGATTTTATTCATGTTCGGTACTGGAGCTATTAAAGGTTTTGCTACTACTTTATTGATTGGTATTGTTACGTCGTTATTTACTTCTATTTTTATCGCTAGAATGTTTTTAGATAGAGATATTATTAAAGGTAAGGTTTTGGCTTTCTCTACATCAATTACTAAAAATTGGTTTACAAACTTCAACTTCGATTTCTTGAAAATGAAAAAAGTTACATACTCTATATCTGCGTTAATCGTAATTGTGAGCTGTATTTCATTTGCTGTAAACGGATTGGATCAAGGTACTGATTTCGTGGGTGGACGTACGTTCCAAGTAAAATTCGACAAAGAGGTTAATGCTACTCAGATTTCTGATGAGTTAGGTGAGATCTTTGGTGTTAACGTTGAAGCGAAAGTTTTTGGTAATAAAAACCAATTAAAAATTACTACTAAATATAAAGTAGAAGAAGAAGGTGCTGCGGTTGATCAAGAAGTAAATGAATTATTGTATAAAGGGTTGAAACCGCATTTAGGAGCTCAAACTTATGAAGAGTTTGTAAATGCAACTGAAGGAAAAGACACTGGAATTATTCAAGCTTCTAAGATTGGACCAAGTGTTGCTAAGGATGTTAAGACTAATGCATATTGGGCTGTTATCGGTTCTATGGCTTTAATCTTTATTTATTTAGTTATCTCTTTTAGAAAATGGCAGTACTCTTTAGGGGCTATCGTTTCTGTTGCGCATGATGTTATCTTTGTTTTAGGTTTGTATTCATTGCTTTACAAATTCATGCCTTTCCACATGGAAATTGATCAACATTTTATTGCTGCGATTTTAACTGTTATTGGTTATTCTATGAATGATACGGTTATTGTATTTGATAGGGTACGTGAGTTTATTCTTGGTAAAACAAAAGGTGATTTTAATCAAATCGTTAATGATTCGGTTAATACTACTTTATCAAGAACAATCAATACTTCTCTTACTTTAATTATGGTATTGTTGATTATGTTCATCTTTGGTGGGGATTCAATTAGAGGATTTATCTTTGCTATGTTAGTGGGAGTTGTTGTTGGAACATATTCTTCACTATTCTTAGCTACTCCGGTATTAGTAGATACTATGCCTAGAAAAGATAAAGAAGAAATTGAAAGACGTCACTTAGAGGATGATGAAGAGAATGAAGTTATAGCGTAAGCTGTTTATATATAATGCTAAAAAGGCGTTCTATCTGGTATAGAGCGCCTTTTTTGTTTAAAGTGTATTGAAGTATTCTTTTGATAGTCTGGGGTTTTATTAGGTAGAGATGTTTGTATATAATTGTTAAACATCAATGTCAAGGCTATCAATTGTATTTTTAGGGTATAGTAAGAGAGGAGATATATGTTTGTTATTCTTTGTTGTTTTTTTGCGTATCCGACTTTGAATGATAACTTCTTCGTGTTTTTAGACTACAGTATGAAAACAATGTATTTAGTTATTGTTCATTTTGTATATAAAGTAAAAGCCCTTTTGAATGTTCAAAAGGGCTTTTATTCTTAAATGTATAAGTTCTGTTATTGTCTTTTTCTGATTTTCATGTTTATGAATTCTACTATTAACGAGAACAGGATGGCAAAGTATAAATAACCTTTTGGAACCGCTCCAATCTCTTGTCCTGCTAATACTGCATTGGAAAGGTGCATACTTTCAGTGGTTAACATGAATCCAATTAATATTAAGAACGACAGTGCTAGAATTTGTATTGAAGGATTTTTGTTTACAAAATTCCCTACTGGTATTGCAAACAACATCATGATTAGTACAGAGATAATTACTGCTGCTATCATTATGTATAAAGCACCTTCCAGTCCATTTGTCATTCCGACTGCTGTTAAAATACTATCTATAGAAAAAATGATGTCAATCATAAGTATCTGAAACAATATATTTCCAAAGGATTTATAAGCAATCTTTTTTGAGTTTGGTGCTTGTTCTTCTATATGGCCTACATGGGCTACTTTTTCATGTATCTCTTTTGTAGACTTGTAGATTAGAAAAATCCCTCCTACTAAGAGAATCATCGATTGTCCATTAAAGTCGGCGCTAAACCACTTCCAATCAATGCTAAACCAAGTGTTTTTCATGGCGATTAGCCAAGTTACTCCAAATAATAATGCGATACGCATAAACATAGCTAAGAGCAATCCTATCTTAGTAGCTCTTTTCCGCTTCTCTTCTGGAAGTTTTCCTGTTACAATGGATATAAAAATGACGTTGTCAATTCCCAATACGATTTCTAAAAACGTTAGGGTTAAAAATGCTACAATAGCATCTGCAGTTAGGAATACTTCCATATAGTTCAATGTTTGATTATTCGGATATTTTCTCGATTACACCTCGTTCTCGTCTGCTGTCTCCTACTAAACCATACTCAAACGTATAGGTGTTATCTTTTGTTGTTAGGATACGCATATTTACGGCTTTTTCTTCTGCCATGTTTTTCGGGTGTAGTTTTTTTAATATATATTCACAATCATTTACCCAACGAATACTTGATGTGTCAACTTTTCCTTCGTATGTTTCAATTTCGATGTCATCCATGCGTGTGAAAGTGGAAGTTTTGATCTCTCCGTCTATCTCAATTTCAAATTTAAATGTTCCAGTTTTAAAATCAGCACAGTTTCTCTCCTGTTGATAGCATGATGTTAAAAATGGAATTAATGTAGCGAAGTAGAAAATACGTTTTATCATTTTTGTTTTTTGTTATTTACCGAATAGTGATTTCATTATAGTTTGGATTCCTCTGAAAAATAAAAACATGGATGTTATACAACATAGTATGCCCAATCCGAGCACTGCGTAGTATAAAGGATGATTTTGATTTTTGAAAGAACTATAAATAATAATAGGACCTGCGAACATTAATGGGAGTGCAATAGCTAAGTATTTTACTCCATTAAATAATATGTTTCTATTAGTTTTTTGCATTATTATTGTTTTTATAGTGTTCTATTGCTTTGCGAACTTGTTTGTGTTCTAATAGTAGGTTGTTTGCTTCTTCTATACTGATTTGTAGTTCATCCATAAGCATTTGAGCACCGCGTTGTATTAGTTTTGTGTTAGTCATCTTCATGTCTACCATGCGATTGCCTTTTATTCTACCTAGTTGTATCATGCTGGCAGTGGTAATCATATTGAGAACAAGCTTTTGAGCAGTTCCTGCTTTCATGCGGGAACTTCCTGTAATAAACTCCGGGCCTACTATTAATTCTATTGGGAAATTAGCCGTTTGGCTTAAAGGACTGTTTGGATTACAGCTAATGCTTGCCGTTTGGATTCCATTTTCTACGCATTTTTTTAATGCATTAACTACATAAGGAGTTGTTCCTGAAGCGGCAATTCCAATTACAATGTCTGAGACTCCTATTTGATATTCTAATAAATCTAGCCAACCTTGTTCTGTGTTGTCTTCTGCGTTTTCAACTGCATTCCTAATAGCGGTGTCTCCACCTGCTATTATTCCGATTACCATATTTGAATCAACACCAAATGTAGGTGGACATTCAGATGCATCTAAAATGCCTAGACGACCAGAGGTACCTGCTCCTATATAGAATAATCTACCTCCTTTTTTTAGTCTTTCAACTACTTTCTTAACTACTTCTTCAATTTGAGGAAGGGCTTTTTCAACGGCTAAAGGCACAGTTTTGTCTTCTTGATTAATAGAAGTTAAAACTGTCTCTAAAGACATTTTTTCTAAATCATTGTAATTTGATGCCTGCTCCGTAATCTTTATAAAACTGGACATGTAGTTCATTTAGGATTTCAAACAAATTTACATCTTTTTCTGCTATTCAGAAATATTCTTTTTTTAGAAAAAAATGTATGTCGTATAGAAGAAAGCAGTACTTTTGTGGCAAGCAGACTGCCTTATCGCTAGTTCAGTTTTGAATTAGAGGAAAGTCCGGACACCAAAGAGTAGCATAGTGGGTAACGCCCATCCGTGGTTCGCCATGAGGACAAGTGCAACAGAAAGTATGTACAGGTAATGCTGTAGTGAAACCAGGTAAACTCTATGCGGTGAAATGTCATGTATATTTAGCGTTTGAGGGCTACTCGCTCGATGCTTTAGGGGTAGGCAGATTGAGCCATCGAGTAATTGATGGCCTAGATAAATGATAAGGGTGTTCTTCGGAACATACAGAATCCGGCTTATAAGTCTGCTTTTTTATTCTTCTTCACCAATTGATTCTTCTTCTTGTTCTTCTTCGTTGTTGAATTCAAAGAAAGAAAAGACAGATCCACCATAACTCTTTTCGAATGAAAAGTTTGTTAGGTGATGTAATTTGGTGAATTTAGAGTGTTCTAAAATGAACATTCCTTCTTCATCTAATAGATTTCTTTCAAAAATTATTCTTACAATTTCTTCGAATTGTTCTAAAGTAAAATCATACGGAGGATCCGCAAATATGATGTCATAGGATGTTTGATGTTTTTCCAAAAACGCAATAACATCTGATTTATAGGCATTAATTTCTAAATCAAATTCTTTTGCGGTTTTTTTGATGTAGTTAACACATCCCATGTCTCCATCTACACTGTTTATTAGAGTTGCACCTCGTGAACCAAATTCATAACTCACACTTCCAGTTCCTGCGAATAAATCTAGTACTTGGAGTTCGTTTAGGTTAAAGTGATTGTTTAATATATTAAACAATGCTTCTTTGCACATGTCCGAAGTTGGTCGTACTGGTAATTTTTTAGGTGGATTGAGTCTTCTTCCTTTTAATTTTCCTGAAATGATTCTCATATATTTAGTAAGATAAAATGTTCTTTTTTGGCGTTTTCAGATTCTATATTATTAGAAAGAAACGCTTTTGATTCTTTAATTTCAATATTTCTGATGTATTCATAGGCAATCTTGAAACGATTGTCGCTTTTATTGATTGTTCCAAACAGAATTAGTTGATGTTCATCTGGGTTTAATTGTAATTGTTCGTAGGTGAACAATAAATAGTAGATGAAGTCTTCAGGTGTTTGATATGAATATGTATTGAATAATTGTAGTTTGGAGTTTTTTGCTACAACTATTTCAAAATGGTTATCTTGAATGTGTGTATAAACTCTTGTTGTTGACTGGTTCTTATTGAAATCTAATACTTGATTTATTAAAGGGGTATGAAGGTGATGGTAATGAAATGCGCCGAATTTGTCTATTAGGAAATTGTTTATATTCATAAATGGGACGTAAACATTGTTCATTTCAAAACTGTCTAAATTGTCAAATGAAAAAAAGTCTGTTGAAAACACTTTTGTAGTAAATTGTAAATAGGTGCCTAAGGCATTTTCATCGAAAATAGCTTGGGGTACGAATGTGTTCAGTCGGCTGTCATGAAAAACTAGAATATCGTCATAACTCTGCCTTAGCTCTTCATATTTGCTAAAAACTTCTTCTAACTGTTGCTCTATTGCTTCTTGGTTTGATAGCTTTATTTGTTGATATGAGGTAATTTCATTAGATAGCTGACTTTTAACTAAAAAAGTAAATTGACTAAGTGAAACTTGAATTAATAATTGTGTGTAGTTTTTTGAAGTAATCATATTTTTCAAAACATATCAGTTATGCAAATCTACATATTTTAGATGAGAAATGGACGGCTCCATTGAAAAGCTTAGTATCTTTGGACTGTATGTTAATAAGGATATTTAAATGATGTTGATGAAGGAGTTTTATACTTTGCTTAAAAATAAATTTCCATTTGAAACAACGCTGAAGCAAGATATTTTTTTACAGAAGATTGCACAGTTTGTTACAAATAATTCGGAAGATGAGATTTTTGTTTTGAAAGGGTATGCGGGAACGGGTAAGACAACTTTGCTTTCTACAGTTGTGAATGAACTGCACCATGTTGATAGACGTTTTGTGATGTTAGCACCTACTGGTCGTGCAGCAAAAGTTATTTCTAATTATTCCAGTAAGTCTGCTTTTACTATTCATAAGTATATTTATTATCCAAAGAGTAGTGCTGGAGGTGGTATGCAGTTCTCTATGAAAGCAAACAAGGCTAAGAATACCGTTTTTATAGTTGATGAGGCTTCTATGATTTCTGATTCTAATTCAGAAGCAAATCTCTATCCACATGGATCGCTTTTGGATGATTTGATATATTTTGTGTATTCCGGTAAAAATTGTAAGCTTATTTTGATGGGGGATACGGCTCAGTTGCCTCCTGTTCATATGGATGTTAGTCCTGCTTTACATATTGACACTTTGAGCTTGAATTATCAAATGGAGGTTTCTCATATCGAATTGGATGAAGTGATGAGGCAAGAAGAGGATTCGGGAATTCTTTATAATGCTACGGAGCTTAGAAGTATGTTGGATTCTTATTTTTTCGATGCTTTTGCTTTTTACTTGAAAGGGTTTAAAGATATAGTTCGATTGGTTGATGGTTATGATATTCAAGATGCAATTTTTGATGCTTACTCCAATCTTGGGCCTGAAGAAACAGCATTTATTGTTCGATCAAATAAAAGGGCTAATCAATACAATCAACAAATTAGAACAAGAATTCTCGATAAGGAAAGTGAATTGTCTCCTGGTGATTACTTGATGGTGGTTAAGAATAATTATTATTGGTTGAAGGATTCGACAATTACAGATTTTGTAGCTAACGGTGATATTATAGAAGTTTTGGAAATCTATAAGATTCAGGAATTGTATTCGTTTAGATTTGCTTCGGTCAGAGCTCGTATGATTGATTATCCTCAAATGGTTCCATTTGATACTATCGTTATGCTAGATACTCTAACTTCTGAATCTCCTGCATTAACTTATGATGAATCTAATAGGTTGTATCAAGAGGTTATGCTCGATTATAGTGAAGAGACATCGCAATTTAGAAAATTACAGAAAGTTAAGGCTAATGAGTATTTTAATGCTTTACAGGTGAAATTCTCTTATGCTATTACGTGTCATAAATCTCAAGGAGGGCAGTGGGATACGGTTTTTATTGAACAACCTTATCTACCTGATGGTATTTCAAAAGAGTATATTAGATGGCTTTATACCGCTATGACTCGTGCGAAAAATAAATTATATTTGATAGGGTTTCCTGATGATTATTTTGAAGAATAAATAAAAGATATATATATATGAGAATAATAGCTGTAATTCCTGCTCGTTACTCTTCTACTCGCTTTCCTGCTAAATTAATGCAAGACCTTGGAGGGAAAACTGTGATTACTCAAACGTATGAGGCAACAGTTGCAACTCATTTGTTTGATGATGTTTTTGTTGTTACTGATTCTGATCTTATTTATGATGAGATTTATAAAAATGGAGGTAAAGTAGTACGTAGTATTAAAGACCATGAAAGTGGTAGTGATCGTATTGCAGAAGCAGTGCAAAATATCGATGCTGACATTGTTATTAATGTTCAAGGTGATGAGCCTTTTGTAAATAAAAGCAATTTAGAGAAATTGATTGCTATTTTTAAAGAGGATATGAATACCGAGGTTGATGTTGCTTCGCTCATGACGCCTATAGTTAATTGGGCGGATATTGAGAACCCTAATAATGTTAAAGTTGTAGTCGATGAAATGAATATGGCACTTTATTTTTCGCGCTCAGTTATTCCTTATAAGAGAGACTCTAATGTAGATGTGGTATATTATCAGCATATTGGAATTTATGCTTTTAGGAAAAAGGCTTTGATGGAGTTTTCGACTTTGTCTATGAAGTTTTTAGAGGCAGCAGAGAAATTAGAACAATTACGTTATTTAGAGTATGGGAAGAGGATTAAAATGGCTGTGACTGAGGAGTTAGGTGTTGGTATAGATACCGAAGAAGATTTAAAAAGAGCTCGTTTACTTTGGGAAACTAGATAATTATAAAAAAAGCTTGATATGTAACTATCAAGCTTTTTTGTTATTGTAAATCCTCATTTACTTTTTGCTCTATTGTTTCAGAGGTAGTAGGAGTGATGATTGGAATGTATATTTCAGTCTTCCATTCAGCCGGGTTACTACTGTCTAAGATACTATTCGTTAAACGTAATAACTTCATATGTTGTTTATCTTCTTGAATTTTAGATTTTGCAAAAGAATCTTCCGTTTCTTTTAATGCTTTCGATAAATGTGTATAATGCCCATTAGAGATGGTTTTGAAAGTTAACGGGGTTGTTATTGAGTCCAAGAGAACAAAGTCATCTGGATTGAGATATATGTTTTTATTGATTGGAAGGGCTAATCTATATTTAATGGTGTCTTTCGTTGTTAAAGAATTAAATAATAAAATAGGTTTCAAATCTGCTGCGATTTTGTAGTCTGTGACAAATGACTTTAGTTTTGGGTATTGTTTTTGAATATCCTTTTCTAAAGTGTTTATTGTGGAGCTTTGGTTTAAATATATGTAGATTATTTTATTGAATTCAGTAGGTCCTAGTGTTTCAAGTTCTGTAAAGGTGTATTGATGTTTAATAACAGTAGAAAGTCTGCTTAGGTCTTTTTCTATTGAACGGGTTACCGTTTGTGTTGGACTACCATCCCAAAAGCGTTTAATTTTGGATTGGAAATCTATAATTCCTTCAATTTGAAAGTTTATCTCTGTCTTATTTCCTTCGCTTTTAAATGTCCATTTTAGCTTGACAGGATTTTTTGTAAGTAAGGTTTGTGTAAGACTGTCGTTTTGGTAACTTTTGTTATTCTGAATTTCTGAATAAGGAAAGCCATTAAGTTGAATTTCAATAATGGAATCATTTAGTTTACGACTTTCTGTCCATTCAGACCAATTTTTGGTATTCTGTATGTAATTAAATACGTTTTCTTTAGGTGCTTCTACTATAAAAGTTTTAGAAACATTGAATTTTCCATCTTGAGTCAATATGAAAACGACTAATGATACTAATGTTAGCAGAAAAAGTAGCGCGAAATATTTTAATATTTTCATAGGGTTCACCGCTTAAAGAAAAATATTTTAATTTTTCAGAAATCCTTTTAAGATGAATAAAAGACCAATAAAGGATAGAAAAGCTATTAATACCCAATAATTTCCCTTATAATAGGTTTTGTGTAATTTAATATCTTTTCTGTAAACATATATCATGACAGCTACGAAGGCTACAATGAAGCATATTGCAAAATTTATTTGTCCTGAAGAAAGCATAATTCTTTTTTTACAAAATTAGTCGAAATACTGTTCATAACAACACTATTTTGAAAAATATAACCCATGCACATACATGATTGATTTGTATAAAAAAAGGGTACTGTTATAGAACAATACCCTTTTTAAAGTAAGTTTTTTAAAACTTATATTTTTTCAGTCCAATTGAATGTATCTTCAATAGCTTTTGTCTGAATTCCTTGAAGTGTTTCTTTTAACATTACTGCATACGAATCTTCATCTGCTATTTCTGGTAATTGGTGGTATTCGTCTTGGTATGCGAATCCTTCAATCTGACCAATTGTTACTGCTGTACCCGCTCCGAATATTTCTTTCAATTCACCTTTCTTAATAGCTTCTAATAAGTCATTAACAACAATTGATTTTACTTGAACGTCTAATCCTTTGCTTTTTGCAATATCTAATAAACTTTTTCTTGTAACACCATCTAAGATTCTTTCACTTGTTGGAGCGGTAATCAATGTGTCGTTAATTCTAAAGAATACGTTCATTGTTCCAGCTTCTTCAAGTTTAGTGTGAGTAGCATCATCTGTCCAAATTACTTGTTGGTAACCTGCTTCCTGAGCTAATTTAGTTGGGTAGAATTGTCCAGCGTAGTTTCCTGAACATTTAGTGTATCCAACACCTCCATTTGCAGCACGACTGTAGTGTTCTGCAATTTGAACTTTTACTTTACCTGAATAGTAAGTACGTGCTGGTGAGAGGATGATACAGAACATAAATTCAGATGATGGTCCTGCGACAACTCCTGGGTGCGTTCCAATCATGAAAGGACGGATATATAAAGCATTACCTTTACCTTTTTGTACCCAGTCTCTATCTAGTTGTAAAAGTGTTTTCAAACCATCTACGAAACGAGTTTCATCTATTTGTGGCATTGCTAAACGCTCTGCAGATTTATTAAAACGTTCCCAGTTTTCACGTGGACGGAATAACCAAACATCGTCGTTATCGTCTTTGTATGCTTTCATTCCTTCAAAGATTGCTTGTCCGTAGTGGAAAACATTTGATGAAGGTTCGAATTGCATTGGTCCGTAAGGTTTAATCTCAACTTGTCCCCATGCTCCATCTTTATAATGGCAAACCAACATATGGTCAGAGAAAACGGTACCAAACTTTACGTTTTCAAAATCAATTGAATCAATTTTAGATTTTTCGGTTTTTTGAATCGAGAAATCGTTGATTGTTTGTAGACTCATTATATAAATATTTTTAAATGTTGTAGTTACTTCTTTAAATTGATAAGTCGTATTCTGTGAATTGCTTATCGTTACAAATTTAGCAAAAAAATATGCATATAGGTTGATTTGATTGAAGACTTTTTATCTAGAAGACTTTAAAAATGTTTAATTGAGAAATTAATTGAATTAAAGGTGATTGCAAATAAAATCGATTTTAATTTAACTTTTTATTTGTGTATAATTTTGCTGTACTTTTGAGTTTTACTTAATAGATGTATTTATGATAAAGTATTTTAGTGTGTTATTTCTATTTGGAATAGCTATGGTATCATGTAAAAAGGACAATAAGGTTGTAGAAATCACAAAGAAGATGGAGAATTTCGAGTTCTTTGGTGATTCTATTTCTAGTGATCGAGTTCTAAGTAGTTCGGAGATGTTAGATTTTTATAATAACCTAAAGACCGGAGATACTGTTTCAGTTGCTTTTGAATCAGTTATAAAGGAGGTTTGTCAGCGTAAAGGATGCTGGATGAATGTTGGTTTGAATGATTCTGTTTCGAGTTTCGTGCGTTTTACTGACTATGCATTTTTCGTTCCGATGAATGCGGCTAATCAGAAGGTAATCATGGAAGGAAAGGCTTTTGTAGATGTTGTTTCAGTAGATGAATTGAGGCATTTTGCAGAAGATGCTGGAAAATCATCTGAAGAAATCGCAGAAATTACCGAACCTAAAATTACCTTTGCTTTTAAAGCAGACGGTGTTGCTATTGAAAAATGAGAAATAGTTTAATATTACTTATTCTTCTTACATCTCTATTTTCTTGTATAACTAAAAATGAAAAAATTGAGGTTGTTGAGGAAGAGAAAGTTTTTGTCACTTACGAACTTTCTCCTATGGCTTCTTTGATGGAGCGTATGTATGCGGAAAGTTTATTAATGAAAGGACATATAGTTGAAAAGAACACAAATGTTGTGGTCTCAACTGATTTTATAAAAGAGCTTGAATTTGCTGCTTTAACGGTACCTAGTGATAAGGATGCTTTTTTCGAAATACAAATGAAAGAGTTTGTAGATTTATATACTTCGCTAGAATCTCAAGAAGTGATTAAGAAGGAGAGTTATAATGCTATGATTCAATCCTGCTTGTCATGTCATCAAGTGAAATGCACGGGACCTATAGAAAGAATTAAAAAATTAATAATTAAATAGTTTTGAAAAGAACAGTCATTACAACCTCTGATGGGTCTAGTACTTTAAAAGTAGAGGATTGGGGAGAAACCTATCATTCTGTCCATGGGGCTATTCAAGAGGCTCTACATGTTTATATTAAGAATGGTTTTGAAAGAATTAATAAAGAAGAGTGTAGAATCTTAGAAATGGGTTTTGGTACAGGCTTAAATACCTTGTTGACTTTTATTAATGCAAAGTCACTTGGAAGAAAGGTTGTTTATCATGGAGTAGAAGGTTTTCCATTAAATAAATATGAAGTGGAAGGGTTGAATTATACTTCTGATGGAGATATGCGTGATTTTGAGAAGGTTTTTGAGTCTTTGCATAGTTCAGAGTGGGAGAGAGAAATTGGTTTAACTGAATTTTTTAGTTTAAAGAAGATAGAGTCTAAATTTGAGAGTTTATCGTTAAATCAGGAATATGATTTAATCTATTTTGATGTTTTTGGATATCCTTATCAACCTGAATTGTGGTCTGAAGCGATCTTTGAAAAAATGTATGGTGCTTTGAATGAAAATGGTTTATTGGTTACTTACGCTTGTCGTGGTGTTATTAAAAATGCAATGAAGAAGGTTGGCTTTGAAATAGAGGTGTGTCCAGGGCCTCCTGGTAAGCGTGAAATGTTATTAGCGTGGAAGAGATAATGCAATAGAATTTGGTTGTTTTTGCTTATTTGCTAAAATGTTCTTAAATTTCTTGAATACTGTGGTTTGTTTCTATAAACTTGTTATATTTACAAGAGTTAACAATCTATAAAAAGTATATGTGATATGAAGACAAGACATATGTTTGATTATGCAAAAACAGTTTTAGAGAGTGTAAGTTTTGATCCTAAGTTATTCTATAAGGAATTAGAGAAAGCAATAGGTTCTCTTTTACCTTATGATATGGAGCAACTTGTTCAATGGTTGGATTCATTTGTACAAGGAAAACCTGAACTACGAGATTGTTTAGTATTAATTGATAAGTAATATGTAAGGCACTTAAAGTGTATATGAAGCCGAGACAGATAAATGTCTTGGCTTTTTTATTTTAAGCGGTATTGATAATAATAATAGTTTGATTATTCAATAAATCGTCATTTTGATGTTTTTAGAAAACTTCTAGTTTAGTCAAATGTTTTATAGGATATCATTGAAACTATAAGTTTTGGATGATTATTTATGTCTAGGTTGATTACTGATTTAGACTTCTTATTTAGTGTTTTCTGGGCCATCTTTATCTTCTTTGCTACCAGTCATAAATAAAAAGATAGATCCAATTAAACCTAAACACACAAAAGCAAAGATAATAATCATTAAAGAACCATTATTAAAATTGTAAAGAGGAAGTGATGTGAGTGTCATATTTTCTAAATTGTATTGATTTAAGAGCAAATTAGAAATTAAATGCTAAAAATAACATGATAATTATCAGGTTAAGAAAAAAAGATTTTTTGTGTTTCGGAAAGGTTTATTTATTGTTAATTAGTTAGTTGTGATTTTTAAATAGAATTGTATTGATTGTTGTTGATTTAAAAGCATTAATTATTTTAAAAATAATTATCGATAAGTTTTGTTTTATGCAAAAAAGCCCTACATTTGCACAGCATTTGAGAAACAAACGCGGTATTAAAGACTCAATAGCTCAGTTGGTAGAGCACAACACTTTTAATGTTGGGGTCCTGGGTTCGAGCCCCAGTTGGGTCACAAAAAAGGTGAAATCTAATCTAGATTTCACCTTTTTTTATTGTTAAAATTAGATAAAATGAATACGGAGTTATCTCAATGTTATTTTTTTTATTGAGCTATGCTTCTCTAGCCACTTTAGCGAATTTATCTTTGTACTCTATTGGAGTAAGTCCTGTGATTTTTTTAAAAATACCTCTAAATGATTTTGTATCTGTATAGCCAACATGAAACATTGTTTCTGATATACTCATTTTTGAATTTTCAAAAGATAGTTTTGCAGCCTCTATCCTTACTCTTTGAATATAACCTATTGGTGTATTGTTGGTAGCTGTTTTAAATCGTCTTTCAAAAGTTCTACGGCTAGTGTTTATTAAGCTTGCTAGTATTTCAATTGTTATTTTATCAAAATAATGCTTTTCAATATAATCTTGAACTATCTTGATATCTGTATCTCCATGTGTTTTTTGACCTCTGAAAATAGCGAATTGAGATTGGTTGTTTCTTCCGATGTCTAATGCAAAATGCTTTGCAATCATTATGGCTATTTCTCTGTCAGCGAATTTCTCAATTAAATATAGTATTAAGTTCCAAAGACTACTTGCGCCTCCACTGCTGTATATGTTATCATACTCTGTTATTATAGTGCCATCTTCTACTTCTATATTAGGATATTTTTCTTTAAATTCCTCAATATGTGCCCAATGTGTAGAACATTTCTTGCCATTAAGTAAACCTGTTTCTGCTAATAAAAATGCACCCACGCACAAACTTGCTAGATAGGAACCTTTTTGATATAGTTGTTTTAGATATGGAATTGCCTCTGCATTGATATGTAGGCCTTTTGTGATATCTCCAAATGCTGGAGGTATAAATAATAAATCTGTAGAGGTTACGTTTTTTAATAAACGATCAGTTTTAATAATATATTCTCCATTATTAGCGGGTACATATTCGTGTAAACCTAAATATTCGACTTCGAATATAGGTTTTTTACCCGTGGCTATTAAAAATTCATTGGCTGTTTTAAAACTTCGAAAAGGTGGCGTAATAGCTTCAATTACGCCATATTCTGGTACAAAGATTGAAATTCGCATAAATATCGATTTGGTTTTATAAAAGTATAAAATAGTTTGTCATAATTACCCCCTCATAATGTCACTTTTTGAAATTGAAACCTTTATAAGCTTTTGTAATTTTGAAAGAATGAGAATTAGTTAATTAAAAATGAAGTGTTATGGAACAAAAAGAGAGAATAACAGTAGAGGTACAAGTAAATGCTCCTGTGGAGCAAGTTTGGAAATATTGGAATACGCCAAATGATATTATACAATGGAATTCAGCGGATCCTAGCTGGCATAGTCCAAGTAGTGAGAATGATTTAAGGGTAGGAGGTAAGTTTAAGCATAGAATGGAAGCAAAAGACGGTAGTTTTGGTTTTGATTTTGAGGGTGTGTACGATAAAATAATACCGAATAGAGAAATTACTTATACGATGGGTGATGGAAGGCGATCTACTACTTTGTTTACGGAGAAAGAAGGTGTTACTCATGTTGAAACAACTTTTGATGCTGAGTCGGAGAATCCAGTAGAATTTCAAAAACAAGGTTGGCAAGCTATCTTAAATAGTTTTGTTAGATATGCAGAAGCTAGTAAGTAATAAGGTAGAGTATCTATTTTTAAAATAAAGAAAAAAATATGAAAAAGAATAAAATAACTTTTTGGGTAGCAACAACTATATTGATACTCTTTGAAGGGGTAATGCCACTTGGGACACTTTTATTTGCGCCTGAGTATGCAACTGCTGGTACAGAGCCTTTGGGGTATCCAAATTATTTTGCGTATGCTTTGATTATCTGTAAAGCACTTGGTGTTTTTGCCATTTCTTATAATAAAATACCTGGTAAGTTGAAGGAATGGGCTTATGCGGGTTTGTCGTTTAATTTGATTTTTGCGTTTATTAGCCATACATGTGTAGATAAACATATAGGAAATATGATTCTACCTCTTGTAGTGTTGGTTATACTTTGGGTTTCCTATAGTAACAACGATAGAATTCATAGTTATGGCGAAAACTAATTTTCAAACGATTGATGAGTATCATACAATGTTTCGTGGAGATACTCTAAAAAGGATGGAATCGATAAGAAAGATTATTCACGAAGAAGTTCCTGAAGTTGAGGAATGTATAAGTTATCAGATACCGTGTTTTAAATTTTTTGGATATTTGATTTACTACAGTGCGTTTTCTAATCATATTTCTTTATCAACTCCTTATAGTGACGCTTTTTGGGAACACTTTAAGTTTGAGCTAGATGGGTATAAGACTAGTAAGTCTGTTATTCAATTTCCAAATGCCCAGCCACTTCCGAAGGAATTAATTAGAAAAATCATCGTTTATAGAAAGAGCGAGAACGAAACTAAGAAGAAAAAATAATGAAAGAAAAAATACATCCATGTTTATGGTTTGATGGTCAAGCCAAAGCAGCAGCAGATTATTATTGTTCTATTTTTCCAAATTCAAGGATAATCACGGATTCAGCAATTGTGGTGAACTTTGAGCTTAATGGTGAATATTTTATGGCTTTGAATGGTGGTAAGGAGTTTAAATTTAACGAGGCGGTTTCTTTTGTGATACCTTGTAAAGATCAAGAAGAGATTGATTATTACTGGAATAATCTCATTGCTGATGGTGGTGAAGAGGGAAATTGTGGTTGGTGTAAAGATAAGTTTGGTTTGTCTTGGCAAATTGTGCCAACCATTCTTAGTGAATTAATGAAAGATCCTGAAAAATCCCAAGGTGTTTTGCAGGCTTTTTTGAAAATGAAAAAATTTGAAATTGAAAAACTAATTAACGTGTAATGAATATAAGGGGGTTGAAATGTTCTTCTTATTAAATGTTTGATATGATATTTTATCTGAATTTTTAAAGGAATCATTTTTTATCTCTTCTCTTTTAATTAAATATGCAACAATGAAAAATTTTGATTGGACATCATTTACAAAGCGAATTGCTATTAGGTCTTCTCTAGCTGAAATTTATGGAGCTTGGACTACTGGTATTAATTTAGAAAAATGGTTTTTGGAAAGTGTGACTTTTCGTGATAAACAAGGGAAGCTATTTGATCATACTAAATCAGTAGGAAGTGGAATTTCGTATGATTGGTTCTGGTTCCTTGATTCAACTCCAATGCATGGGGAAATTCTCGATGCAAATGGAACAGATTTTATCCAATTTACTTTTGAAGGACCTAGTATAGTTGATGTTAGGTTGAGCGAATTCGAGGATTATGTGATAGTTGAATTGCGTCACCATAGTATACCGCAAGATGATTTTTCAAAGGAGCATATTCGCTTAGGGTGTTCTAATGGATGGGCTTTCTATCTTCATAATCTGAAGTCGATTTATGAAGGAGGAATTGATTTGCGTAATAAAGATGAGAAGCTTGGTGTTATGATTAATAATTAATAATGATAGTAAATCTGTTCTTTTTTATAAAAGTGTTCTGACTACACAAAATGATGGCTTTTATACTCTCTATCGCTCTTTATTACTGAAAACATTGCTCTGGCTAGGAGTTATTATCTTCTTGTTGTTTATCAGATGTCTACAATATAGCTAATGACGAGTTTCTAGAATGTTTATGATCACAAGACTACTATGTTGAAGAAGAAGATTGGGATTCTAAAGCTACGGGATTAGATTGTAGAATATCCACCTGAAATTTATGACTATTCTTATAATTTTATGGGGTAATTGTAAATGGTTTTTTGAGGCTTATTTAGGATAAGCCATAGAGAAAGATATCTTGAGAGTATACAGGCTTTTAAAATAGGGGAGGTTAAGTTTTTGGTTGAGTTTTTTAAGATTCTAAAAGAGTTGAAAGTCGAAAGAATGATAGCACCTCCTAAACTGAATGCCCGATTATATTTAAATATGAATTGTACTCTTTTTATATTTAGTTATTTGGTTTTAGGTGGTACGGAATATTCATTTTCTCTGTAAGAGAGGGGAGTTCATCTATAGAGAATATCCCAGCAATATACATTATTACTATTTTGTTGTTTCCTTTGTTTTGGGAAATAAGTAATAATTGTGTTATGTGCGAACTGTTATCTTGTTCACCAATATATATATCAGATTTTTCAATTTGATTATTAGTTGTATTAAATTCTTTGAGAGCTAGGTTTTTAATAATTGAATTTGATGCAATTAATAGATCTTTACTGCTTTGAATATCTGAGGTAGATAATACTTTTAATAAATCTAGTTTTTTTACTAGCTCATAGTAATCTTTATCTATAGGATTAGATAAATCGATTTTTACACTTGTAATCATCTCAAACATCTTTTTATTAATACTGATGCTTTGAATTTCCTTTTTATCTTCAAGGCCTATGAATTCATTTTGAGCCACAACTTTTGAGGAGAGTGTGACTAGGAAGATTATGAATATATATGTGAAAATATTTTTCATTTGTTATTGTTGTATTTTAAGTAAAAGTACTGTTTTTTTAGAATATAGTATTTGAAAGCTAACTCGATGAGTCGGAGTACTCTTAAAATAAAAAAGTCGCCTTATTAAGGCGACTTTTAAACAATTGTATAATAGTTAGTTTTTATAAAAATGGTTTGTGCTTTTTCCTGTGTCGAAAGAGTTAATCTTTTTCCCCTCCATATTGTACACATCTACGGTACTTGGCTTAACAAAATCTTTCGCGTTTGAAACAAGGAATTGATTGTTTATAACTGCGAAAGCATACATAAATTCAAAACCTCCAGTTCCTTTAACCTTAACTACTGGTACGTCATTTACTTCGGTCGCAGTTGTAGTCCAAGAGTGGATGTTGTTGTTTGATGTATAGTATAATATATTGTTGTCTATTCTAAGGTTTTTAGCATTTGGTACTTTAGTTGTAGTAATTGTTGTGATAATATTGTCTTCAGTCGCATTGATTTTGTAGAAATTAGAGCGATTTTCAATACTGCTAATTGCATAAACAAATCCAGTGTGTGCTATTAATCCTTGAACATTATCGTTTAATTCAATAGACTTGATAACTTCATCGGTTTTACTATCAATAATAGCGATTGAATTTCCAATTCCAAATGCTGCCTTTTGAACGTATAGCTTATTGTTTTGAGCAACTATATTTTCAACTGGACTTCCTAAAGGAATATCTTTAATAAAACTATAGTCAGTAAGGCTGTATACAGAAACTGATTGTGATCCCATGTTGGTTACATATAGTTTTCCATCTGCAAATGCTGTATACCTAGGGCTGTTTAGGTTTTCTGTAATTGTAGCAATATTTATAAAGGAATATCTGTTAACTATTTCTATTTTATTAGAGTTATTAACTACAATGAATGCTTTATCTGTGTCGAAACCGATGCTTTGAGCTACATCACCTAACTTCCTTTCATCATCGTTATAAATGTCGGTTTTTATGTTGTTGTAATCAAAACTTGAAAACCCAATGCTTGCATCATTACCTTGAAATGAACCTTCGTTTACGAATAGTATTCCGTTACTATAGTTGTACTTTGGTTTTTTTCCTTCAAAAGGGTCGTCCGATTTACTGCAAGAAGCAAATATTAAGGAAGATAGTGCTAAGAAAAGTATTTTTTTCATTCTAGTATAAATTTTCTATTGTTATTAGTGTTTTCTTAATGGCTGTTTTTTAATCTTAACATAAATTAAAGAGTAAAACTTTTCCAAAATTAGATGGATTTATCAAAATAACAAGTTTTATTGTTTCTTTTTTGCTTAGAGGGCTTGTATTTTTTGAAAATATATTGCTTTTCAATACTTCTGTGTCAACTTATTTCTTTAGTGAAATAAGTTTACTTTTGTAAAAAATATTTTATGAGACCAAAAATAGTATTTTTATCGGTATGGATACTTTTTATTTTGGGAGTTTCCTGCAAAAATGAAAGTGTTAAACCTGTTCAAGCTTCTGCTGAAAATGAGATAATATATGCAAATGGTTTTTCATTGTTGAATTATGATAGTTTTTCGATTTTAGAAGTAAATAGACCATGGCCAAATGCTGTTAAACCATATAAATATATTCTCGTAGAAAAGGGAAGTGTTATACCTGATTCATTGAAAAGGTTACCTTTAATTACTATTCCAATATCTAATTATATTGTAACCTCTACTACACACATACCCGCTTTGGAGTTATTAAATGAAACTAAAGGGTTAATTGGGTTTCCTGGGTTAGATTTTGTGTCTTCAAAAGTTGTTAGAGAAAGAATTAATCATGGAGAAATTGTTGATATAGGACAGAACGAGCAATTAAATACTGAATTAATTCTAGATATCGAACCAGATGTCGTTATTGCCTTTGGTATGGATGGAGTTAATAGTGCTTTACAGAGTTTGACTAATGCGGGTGTAGATGTAGTTTACAATGGTGATTGGGCAGAGCAAAGCCCTTTAGGTAAAGCAGAATGGATAAAGTTGTTTGGCGCTTTGTTTAATAAGCAAAATCAAGCCACTGAAATTTTTAATAAGATTGTATCTGATTATAATGCTACTTTAGAATCTATTAAGGGGGGAGTCAAAAAACCTACGGTTATGAGTGGTGCAATGTATCAGGACGTATGGTATACACCTCAAGGAGATAGTTGGATGGCTTTGTATTTTAAGGATGCACAAGCTAATTATATTTGGAAAGAATCTAAAGGGACTGGTAGTTTAGCATTGTCATTTGAGGAGGTTTATGAAAAGGCGGAAAATGCCGATTTTTGGATAAATCCTGGGCAATATGAAACATTAGAATCTTTAAAATTGGCCAATCCTCATTATTCACAATTTAACTCTTACAAGAATGCATCTGTTTATTCATTGACGGAGCAAAAAGGAGAAACTGGTGGTGTGTTGTTTTTTGAATTGGGACCTGCTCGTCCTGACTTGGTATTAAAGGATTTAGTTTCTATTTTTCATCCACATTTATTAGTGGATTATACTCCTGTGTTTTATAAAAAATTATAGCAAGTGAAGAGTAGTAAATATGATTTCTTGTGGATCCTTGTACCGTTATTGTTATTAGCAATTTGGGGAAATGTTTCTTTAGGGGCTATTAAGATTCCACAAAAAGAGCTTTTTTTGACTTTTATGAGTGAATCAGATGTAAAGTCTAGTTGGGTTTATATTATTCAGCAATATAGGGTTCCTAAAATGGTAGTATCAATATTGGTTGGTGTTTCTCTGTCTGTAAGTGGTTTGTTGATGCAGACTCTCTTTAGAAATCCGATGGCAGGACCCTACGTTTTAGGTTTGAGTTCTGGAGCTGGTTTAGGAGTCGCTTTAGTATTGTTAGGGAGTTCTCTTCTGCCAATTTACTTACAAGAATTGTTTCAATCAGCATATGCTGTAGTTATTGCTTCTATTATAGGAAGTCTCTTGTTGCTTTTTTCTATTTTATTATTAGCTCGCAGTGTGAGTAATAGTATGACTTTGCTGATTATAGGATTAATGTTTGGTAGTTTTGCAAACTCAATGGTTGCAGTTTTAACCTACTACAGTTCTGCTGAAGAATTGAAACGTTTTACATTTTGGTCGTTGGGTAATCTCGGGAATCTTTCTTGGACATTTATTTTAATTTTTGGAATTGTAACATTTGTAGGAGTTGTATTGAGTATTTGTTCAGTTAAGTCGTTAGACGCATTGATGTTAGGAGAGCGTTATGCTTCTAGTATGGGAATTTCGATTAAAAAGGCGAGAGTTATCATCATCTTAGCTACTGGTATTTTAGCAGGAGTTTGCACGGCGTTTGTAGGTCCGATTGCTTTTGTAGGTTTAGCGGTTCCTCATATTTCTAGATTGCTATTTAAAGTTTCTAATCATAAGGAAATGATAATAGTTTCTTCTTTAATAGGAGCTATCTTAATGCTTTTTTGTGATGCTTTGACGCAATTTCCAGGTCAATCTTTTATTCTACCTATAAATGCTATTACCTCTATATTAGGTGCTCCTTTAGTAATTGGTTTATTGTTGAGGAAAAGATAATTAAGATATTTAGTTTTAGGTATTAAAAATTAAGTGACATTATATATAAGTTTAAATAATCGTCGATGTATAGATTTAATTATCTTTGTCGATTGTAAAAAGTAACTATGAAATTCGATTTATTACATACAGATCCACTTTCTCGTGCAAGAGCTGGGAAAATCACAACAGATCACGGTGTTATTGAGACACCTATTTTTATGCCTGTTGGTACTGTTGGTACTGTTAAAGGATTGCACCAAAGAGAATTAAGAGATGAAGTAAATCCTGATGTTATTTTAGGAAATACCTATCATTTATATTTAAGACCTAAAACTCCAATTTTAGAGAAGGCTGGTGGATTACATAAGTTTATTAATTGGGATCGTAATATACTTACAGATAGTGGAGGTTTTCAAGTATATTCTTTGTCTGCTAATAGAAAAATTAAAGAAGAAGGAGTTAAGTTTAAATCTCATATAGATGGTTCTTATCATTTCTTTTCACCTGAAAGTGTTATGGAAATTCAACGAACTATTGGTGCGGATATCATAATGGCTTTTGATGAATGTACTCCATATCCTTGTGATTATAGATATGCTAAGCGTTCTATGCATATGACTCATCGATGGTTGGATAGATGTATTAATCATCTAGAAAAAGTGCCTTTTAAGTATGATTATGAACAAACTTTTTTTCCGATTGTTCAAGGAAGTACATATAAGGATTTGAGAGCACAGTCTGCTGAATATATCGCAAATGCTGGTGCTGCTGGTAACGCTATTGGAGGACTTTCTGTTGGTGAACCTGCAGAAGAGATGTATGAAATGACTGAGGTTGTAACTAATATTTTACCAGTTGATAAACCCAGATATTTGATGGGGGTAGGTACTCCAATTAATATTTTGGAAAACATTGCTTTAGGAATTGATATGTTTGATTGTGTTATGCCAACTCGTAATGCTAGAAACGGTATGTTGTTTACATCAGAGGGAATTATTAATATTAAGAATAAAAAGTGGGAAGATGATTTGTCTCCAATTGATGCAATGGGACATACATGGGTAGATTTGGAATATTCTAAGGCTTACTTAAGACATTTGTTTGCAGCTAATGAGTCATTAGGGAAACAAATTGCCTCTATTCATAATTTAGGTTTTTATATGTGGTTGGTTAGGGAGGCTAGAGTACAAATTTTAGCTGGAACCTTTTATGACTGGAAAAATAAAATGGTTAAAAAACTAGGAGAACGTCTATAAATACCTGCTCAGGAGCGATGAAAATAATTGATTGGTACATATTAAAAAGATATCTAGCAACATTTACTGTGATGTTGATCTTGTTTATCCCTATTGGAATTATTATTGATGTTTCTGAAAAAATAAATAGAATTTTAGCAAATAAAGTGCCTCTTACTGCGGTAATGAGTTACTATTTAGATTTTACAATCTATTTCGCTAATATGTTATTTCCTATTTTTCTTTTTATTTCGATTATCTGGTTTACTTCAAAACTTGCTAATAATACTGAAATTGTTGCAATTCTTAGCTCTGGAATTTCATTTAGTAGGTTTTTAAGACCCTATGTTATTGGAGCGACTTTTGTGTGTCTTTTTGCTCTTGTTATGTCAGTTTTTATTGTTCCAAGAGCTAGTGCGGGGTATAATGATTTTAGATATAAGTATTTAAAGAAGAATGATGCTGTTAGAGAAAGTCAAGATGTTTATAGGCAAATCAATGAAAAGGAATTTATATACGTTAGTAGCTTTAACTATTTAACGAAAACGGGGTACAATTTTACACTTGAGGAGTTTGAGGGTAATAAATTGGTTTCAAAAATGAGTGCCAGTAGGATTACATTTAATCCTGAAGAGGATAATTACACGCTTACTAATTATTTTAAAAGAATTGTAGGGGAGAATGATGATGTAATAGAGCAGTTAGATACTAAGGATTTGGAGCTCGATTTTGATATAGATGATTTAACCCCTGTTATTTATGCCGCTGAGACGATGTCTCTAAGAGATCTAAATCGATTTATAGAAAAAGAACAAATGCGTGGTTCTTCTAATATTAACACCTATCTTGTGGTCAAATATAAAAAGTATAGTGGTCCTGTTTCAGCATTTATACTAACTATTATTGCGGTTTCTGTTTCTTCAATGAAAAGGAGAGGTGGTATGGGGGTTAATCTGGCGATAGGTATTGCTTTGGCTTTTACCTATGTGTTTTTCGATAAGATTTTCGGTACCCTTGCAGAAGCCTCGAGTATTCCTCCATTATTTGCAGTATGGTTTCCAAATGTTGCATTTGGGATTTTAGCAATATTTTTATTACGCAATGCAAAACGATAGTTTAAGAAGTTATTTTAAACTCCATTTTATAGTTTTAATTTGGGGTTTTACTGCGATTATAGGAAATTTAATTACTCTTGATGCATTACCTCTAGTATGGTTTAGAATTGGAATTGCAGTGATTACCTTGTTCCTTTTTTTTTGTATTACAAAGAAGTCTTTCGTAGTTCCTAAAAAAGCACTAATAAAGTTTCTACTTGCTGGGATTGTAATAGCTGTTCACTGGTTAACTTTCTTTTGGGCAATAAAAGTGTCTAATGTTTCTGTGACTTTAGCTTGTATTTCTACTGGTGCATTTTTCGCATCTATTTTAGAACCTATTTTTTATAAAAGAAAAGTTATTCTGTACGAAGTTTTCTTCGGATTCCTAGTGATTATAGCTTTGGGGGTTATATTTAGTGTAGAAAGTCAGTACATAGAAGGAATTATGTTAGCATTGTTTTCGGCGTTTCTCTCTGCTTTATTTTCGATTATTAACGGAAAGTTTATTGTTAAGAATGATGCTTCCGTTATAACGTTTTATGAACTAACAGGAGGTTTACTGATATTGAGTTTGTTTTTATTGTTTTCCGGAGGATTTAATATTGCTTTTTTTCAAGTTAGTGCAATGGATTGGTTTTGGCTATTAATTCTAGGTGTGTTTTGTACTGCTTATGCATTTTTGTCTTCAGTTAAAGTTATGAAGTATCTCACTCCTTATACAGTAATGTTAACTATTAATTTAGAACCTGTTTACGGTATTATATTAGCTGTATTAATTTTTAAGGATAGTGAGAAAATGACACCCGAATTTTATTTAGGAGCATTGCTTATTTTGTCTACGGTCGTGTTAAATGGCGTTGTTAAAAATAGAAAAAAACGAAAACTTAGTGAAGGATAGTAATTCTACAGTATAAAAAACTATCTTTGCACCTTATAACTGAACTAAAATTTTACTCATAGAATGGAATATTTAGATTTTGAACTTCCAATAAAAGAGCTCGAGGAGCAGTTAACAAAATGTAATATAATTGGGGAGGAATCGGACGTTGATGTTACATCTACGTGTAAACAGATTGAACAAAAATTAGAGGAAACTAAAAAAAGCATATATAAGAATTTGACTCCTTGGCAAAGAGTACAGCTATCTAGACATCCTAATAGACCCTATACATTAGATTATATCAAAGCTTTATGTGGAGATACATTCTTAGAATTATTTGGTGACAGAAATGTAAAGGATGATAAAGCTATGATTGGCGGACTAGGAAAAATTGGTGACCAATCTTATATGTTTATCGGACAACAGAAAGGTTTTAATACAAAGACTAGACAGTTTAGAAATTTTGGTATGGCAAATCCTGAGGGATATAGAAAAGCTTTGCGATTGATGAAAATGGCGGAGAAGTTCAATGTTCCTATTGTTACTCTTATCGATACTCCTGGAGCTTATCCAGGTCTTGAAGCTGAAGAAAGAGGGCAAGGTGAAGCTATTGCTCGTAATATTTATGAAATGTTTCGAGTTCAGGTACCTATCATAGCTATAATTATTGGTGAAGGAGCTTCTGGTGGTGCTTTGGGAATCGGTGTTGGAGACAGAGTTTTTATGCTTGAAAATACTTGGTATTCTGTAATTTCACCTGAGTCATGTTCTTCAATTTTGTGGAGAAGTTGGGAGTATAAAGAACAAGCTGCTGAATCATTGAAGCTTACTTCTTATGATATGAAGAAAAACAAACTGGTTGATGATATTATTCCTGAACCTGTAGGAGGTGCTCATTCTGATAGGGAAACAACGTTTGCTACAGTTAAAGAATACATAGAAAAGTCATACGAAACACTTAAGAAAATGCCTGTTGATAAAATGATTGACGAGCGTATGGAGAAGTATTTTGAAATGGGAGAATATAAAGAATAGTTTACTACTGTTTTTCTGTAATAGAATCCGAAGCATTGCTTCGGATTTTTTTGTTATTAACAATTTTATTGTTTTTATAAACATTTATTATGGATAAATTGAATTGAGTAATCAGTAAAAATCATGTATTTTCGCATTATGGAACATGTAAAAGAAGTAAGACCGAAAAGTAATTTCTCTAAAGGTGTAGTAGCTTTAGAAAAAGGGAAAATTCCTCCACAAGCTGTTGATTTAGAAGAGGCTGTGTTGGGGGCTATGATGATTGATAAAAAGGGGATTGATGAGGTAATTGATATTTTGCAACCTGAGGCATTTTATAAAGAGGCCCATAAACTTATATTTGAAGCTATTGATCAACTATTTGTTGGTAACCAACCAATTGATATTTTAACTGTTTCAAATCAATTGAGAAAGAATGCAAAGTTAGAGCTTGTTGGTGGGGATTATTATTTAGTTAGTTTAACTCAAAAAATAACTTCTTCTGCACATATTGAGTTTCACTCTAGAATTATTTTGCAGAAATTTATTCAACGTAGTTTGATTAAAATTTCTAATGAGATTATTGAGGATTCCTACGATGAGACTACGGATGTTTTTGATTTGCTAGATAAAGCTGAATCTAGACTGTATGAAGTTACTCAAGGAAATATTAAGAAAAGTTCCGAGACAGCACAATCATTAGTCGCTCAAGCGAAAAAGAGAATTGAGGAAATAGGGAATAAAGAAGGCTTAAGCGGATTACCAACAGGTTTTCATAAACTTGATGAATTAACTTCCGGATGGCAACCAAGTGACTTGATAATTATTGCAGCTCGTCCTGGTATGGGAAAAACGGCTTTTGTCTTGTCTATGGCTCGTAACATTGCAATAAATGCAGATCAGCCAGTTGTTTTATTTTCATTAGAGATGTCTTCTGTTCAGTTAATTACTCGTTTGATATCTTCGGAAACTAGTTTGTCTTCTGAAAAACTCAGAACTGGTAAGCTAGAACAACACGAGTGGGAGCAGTTAAATGTTAAAGTGAAAGACTTAGAACGTGCACCATTATATATTGATGATACACCTTCCTTGTCTATTTTTGACCTTAGAGCTAAAGCTAGGCGATTGGCTTCCCAGCACGGAATTAAATTAATTATTATAGATTACTTGCAATTGATGACTGCTGGTGGTAATTCTAAAGGTGGAGGAAATCGTGAACAAGAGATTTCTACTATTTCTCGAAACTTAAAAGCCTTGGCGAAGGAGTTGAATGTTCCAGTTATTGCTCTTTCGCAGTTATCTCGTGCAGTTGAAACTCGTGGTACTTCAAAAAGACCATTATTATCGGATTTAAGGGAGTCTGGAGCTATTGAGCAAGATGCTGATATTGTATCGTTTATTTATCGACCTGAGTATTATAAAATCGATGAATGGGATGATGAAGAGCGTAGTCCTACAGAAGGTCAAGCTGAGTTCATCATAGCTAAGCATAGAAATGGTGGGTTGGATAATATTAGACTGAAGTTTATTGGTAAACTCGGTAAGTTTGACAACTTAGAGGATAATTTAATGTCATTTGATGCTTTACCTTCTCAGATAAACGGGGAGGAGCAGAGTAATTTTACACGAGGACTTCCTTCAAGCGAAGATGTATTCGGGAGTTCAATGCCTGATGATGATATTCCTTTTTAAATGAAGTGTACATATAGAATAAAAAAAGCGCCCTGAAGAGGGCGCTTTTTTTATTCTATATGTGATTCTAGTTTTGAGCTTACAAAATCCCAATCTATGTGATTAATAAATTCATTTATGTATTGTTCTTTATTGTTCTGATAGGTTGGATAATAAGCATGCTCCCAAAGATCGATTGTTAAAAGAGGTAATCCTCCTTTATATAAGCTATTGTTAAAAGGAGTATCGTTGTTTTGAGTAGCCACTATGCTGAGAGTTCCTTCGTTGTAAATTAGCCATACCCAACCTGAAGCTATTAGTTCATTGGCGGTCTTTTTAAATTTGTTTTTAAACTCATCTAGGCTACCAAAATCTTTTGTTAGTCTATCCGTTAATATGGCATTAGGTAGAGTGTTGGCTTTTTTACTTATGGATTTCCAATATAAATTATGGTTGTAAAATCCTCCAGCGTTCGATATTAGATTAGAGTTAGATGTTTCAGCTGATTTTAAAATTGTTTCTATGTTGTGTTGTTGTAAGCCTAATTGGTCCATCAATTTGTTTAGTGCATTTGCATAATCTAAATGATGTCTACTATAATGTAGTTCTGCGTTAGATGGAGTTATGAAAGATGGGATAGCGTCATATTTGAATGGTAATCCCTCCATATCAAAAGGTCCGTGTGTTGTTTTTACCAGACTAGGGTCTGGAAATTGACTTTCTTTAATGAAAGTACTTTTGACTGGTATTTGTACCTCTGTTAACTCCTTGTCGTTTTGACAACTAAACAAGAATAAAGTAAACACTATAAGTGTTGGAGTGAAGGTTTTAATTTTCTTTGAAAATTTCATGAGCTATTTTGATATATTCTCTTTTAGCTTCTTCTGTTGATAAGTGACTAACTTGTGTCCAAGCATTAAACTTAAAAGAGTTTTTTAAGCTTTGTGACATGTTTTCAAAATCTTTATGACTCAAACCTTGTGTAGCTTGTTTATAGTAAGCATATATTCGTAACATCACGTCTGGAGGTAAGTTAATAGCTTCTTCGGATATTTTGGTATATGCTTCTTCAAATTCCTTATCTAATGAGTCCATAGCTGAGTTTATTTAGTAGCTATAATGGTTTGGTTACCAATGGCTTTTTGATTTAAGGTTACATTTACTTTTGTTCCTAATGGAAGGTAAAGATCTACTCTTGAACCGAACTTAATAAAACCAGCATCATTACCTTGGATTACATTCGTTGATGGTTTTGCGTAATTTACTATTCTCCTTGCTAATGCTCCTGCTATTTGTCTATACATAACTTCTCCGAAAACTGGATTGTCAATAACGACGGTAGTTCGCTCGTTTTCTTCACTTGCTTTTGGGTGCCATGCTACTAGGTACTTTCCAGGATGATACTTACTGTATTTTACAATTCCACTTAAAGCATACCTTGTAACATGTACATTGATGGGAGACATGAAGATTGAGACCATAAGTTTTTTTTCTTTAAAATACTCAGGTTCATAAACTTCCTCAATTACTACTACTTTTCCATCAACAGGAGCAATAATGATATTGTCACTAATTTGTAAATCTCTTTTCGGATTTCGGAAGAATTGTAGAACCATTAATAGGAAAAACAAAACCACAACCTGTACTAGAGTTTTTAACCAACTAATTTGAATAAGGTAATCTGTTGCTAATATTGCAATTACTGCTAAAAATAGCGTGATCAAAATAATTTTCGCTCCTTCTTTGTGAAACATAACTATTGAAATGTTTTAAAAATTAAATATAAAAATGGTGCTACAAAGATAATACTATCTAATCGATCTAGTATTCCTCCATGGCCTGGCATAATCTTTCCACTATCTTTTACATTGGCTTGCCTCTTGAATTTCGATTCAACAAGGTCTCCAATTGTTCCGAAAAGGCTTACAAAAATAGCACTACTAATCCATATAATACTATTGTAAAATGAAAAATAGTAGCTAATTACTAAACTAGCTATTATTGTAAATAAAATACCGCCCAAAAAGCCTTCTATTGTTTTTTTAGGAGATATTCTTTCAAATAACTTGTTTTTACCAAATGATTTTCCGGTTAAATATGCGAAAGTATCATTTGTCCAGATTAGAATAAATATACCAATGATCACTCTCGGTTCATATTTATTATCTATAAGTGGTATTTTTAATAGTGTAATAAATGGAATACTTATATATCCGATTAAGAAAAGATAATTTAAGTATTTGCTTTGGCTATCTATATTTTTTTGAAATAATTGTATTAAGAGGAGAATAAGTATTATTACTCCAAATAGGTTGTAATAATAAAAAGGTATTATACTCTGAGTGAAATAGATTGCTAGTACCGGTAATATTGCTATTATAAAGCTTTTTAGAATTGGAAGGTCTGTTAGTTTTGAAAATTCATATATTCCAATTAGCAAAAAAGAAAGTATTAGTATTTGGTAGCTCCATTCGGAATATAAAGTAGCTCCAATTAGTAATATAATATATATAAGTCCAGAAATAGACCTTGTAATATTTTCAGACATATTATAAGTCTTCTAGAAGTATTAAATATAAATTTTTAGGTGCACTGCCGTAGTTTAAAAAACTATCATTATTAGAGCTACTAAAGCATTTGATAGCTGTTATATTACTTGGAAATTCCGTTAGATATTTATTTTTTATAATACGTAGACCATCACTTTTACTTCTTGTGATTTGACTAGTCCTAGCAAATACTATAATATTGGTTGGTAGTTCAGTAGATTTTAAATGTGAAAGCTGTGTTGAAGAGAATAAAATAGAACCTTCGTCAGCTATTAAACTTTCACAAGTTGCTACAAAGAATACTGGGTTTTGTATGTTTTTATAATAAATTCTATTCTCTTGAAGTAAAGGATAAATTTCTTTTTCAAAAGTGATTGCTTCAGATTCAAACCAATCATTTTCAACTAAAATGTTGACAAAAGTATCTTGTAATTCCGCTTCAGTTTCACAATACAGAAACTTACCACCATTGTTTTTAAAGTTCATAGTGAACTCCTCGTCGATAGGGAGTTCTATCTCTGGCAGATATTGACTTTCTTTTGGTTGGTCTGCGGTTGAAGGGTTATTAAAAAAACCTTTAAATATATTTTTTAAAAAACTCATATACTCAATTAGAGAAATAATGTTCGAATAGAACATTCAAAGATAGAAAAAATCTTAACTTAATAGTTACTTTAAGTTAAGATTTTTAGTTATATTAATGCAAGTTGTTACTTGGGTTATTCAGTAGTAATTGGCTCTTCTTCTTTATCGAAGGGTCTTTTACCAAATATGATTTCTAAGTCTTGTTTAAAAATCACTTCCTTTTCGCAAAGTAGGTCAGCTAATTTTATTAGTTTCTCTCTATTAGCTTCAAGTATTTGTTGTGCTCTTTCGTATTGACCTTCAATTAAACTTGAAATTTCAATGTCGATTGTTCGAGCAGTTTCTTCTGAATATGGTTTTGCAAAGTTGTATTCATTTTGACCTGAAGAGTCGTAATAAGTAACATTACCTATTTTGTCATTTAAACCATATATGGTAACCATTGCTTTGGCTTGTTTCGCAACTTTTTCTAAATCACTTAGCGCACCAGTAGAAATTTTATCAAAGATGATTTTTTCTGCAGCTCTACCTCCCATTGTTGCACACATTTCGTCTAGCATTTGTTCTGTTCTTACAATTGAACGTTCTGCTGGTAAATACCATGCGGCTCCTAAACTTTGACCACGGGGCACTATTGTAACTTTAACAAGCGGTGCGGCATGCTCCAACATCCAACTTACAGTTGCGTGACCAGCTTCATGTATGGCTATAGCATACTTTTCTTCTGGAGTAATAATTTTATTTTTCTTTTCCAAACCTCCGATGATGCGGTCTACTGCATCTAAGAAGTCTTGCATATCTACTTGTTTTTTGTCTTTTCTTGCAGCTGTAAGTGCAGCTTCATTACAAACATTAGCAATGTCTGCTCCAGAAAATCCAGGTGTTTGTTTCGCAAGGAAATCTATATCTAAATTATCTACCTTTTTAATACTTCTTAAATGTACTTCGAAGATTTGCTCTCTTTCTTTTACATCCGGTAAGTCAACGTATATTTGTCTGTCAAATCTACCTGCTCTAAGTAATGCTTTGTCAAGGATTTCAGCTCTATTAGTTGCAGCTAAAACAATCACATTAGTATGTGATCCAAAACCATCCATTTCCGTTAATAGTTGGTTTAAAGTATTTTCTCTTTCGTCGTTAGAACCTGAAAAGTTGCTTTTACCCCTAGCTCTACCAACAGCATCAATTTCGTCAATAAATATAATAGCAGGAGATTTTTCTTTAGCTTGTTTGAAAAGGTCTCGAACTCTTGATGCTCCTACACCTACAAACATTTCTACGAAGTCTGAACCAGATAGTGAGAAGAATGGAACTTTTGCTTCTCCCGCAACAGCTTTTGCTAATAAAGTCTTTCCTGTACCAGGAGGTCCTACCAATAATGCTCCTTTTGGAATTTTACCTCCTATTGAAGTGTATTTTTCTGGGTTTTTTAAAAATTCTACGATTTCAACAATTTCTTCTTTTGCACCTTCTAATCCAGCTACATCCTTGAATGTTACTTTTACATCGTTTTTTTCGTCGAATAGTTTTGCTTTAGATTTTCCTATTGAGAAAATTTGACTTCCGCCACCTCCAGCTCCACCGCCTGTCATGCGTCTCATCATAAATAACCAGAAACCTATAATAATGATTATAGGAAGCATACTAAAAAAGATATCCCCCCAGTTGCTTTCAGGTTCAGATTTGTATTCGGTTAATTTACCTTGTGAAGAGGCTTCATCCAGTTTCTTTTGAAATATTTCAGAGTTACCAATATCTGTTAAGAATTGTGGCCCTGTACTTTCTTTTCCAAGTATACTTTTCTTTTGAAGATTTTCAAATTCACTGTTTTTTAAAGCATCTTCGGTTAAGTATATTTTTGCTACAGTTCTATTAAATTCGACTTTCTCTACATAAGATGAGTCAAGATATTGATAGAACTTAGACAAACTTAATTGCTTAGAGTCACCAAAACTACTTCCATTTGATAGGAAGTTTATTACTAGTACTATGACTACAACGCTACCATATAACAACCATGGGTTGTATTTTGGTTTGTTTGAGTTAGGATTGATATTTTTAGACATGTAATATGTTTAAAATTAATTGATATTTAGTATTGCGATTGGATGACTGTTGTTTTTGCATCACCCCACAAGTTTTCGATTCTATAGAATTCGCGTATGTTTTTTTGAAATACGTGAACGACTATGTTTACATAATCCATTAAAATCCATTCTGCATTTTCTTGTCCCTCAACATGCCATGGTTTGTCATGAAGTTCTTTCGAAACAATTTTTTGAATTGAAGATGCTATTGAGTTTACTTGAGTGTTGGATTTACCTTCACAAACTACAAAGTAGTCACATGGTGTGTTGTCAATATTTCTTAAATCAAGAATGTTTATGTTCTCTCCTTTTACTTCTTCGATTCCCTTGATGATGCTCGCTAGCAAATCGTCATTGTTGATTTTTTTAACTGTCATTTATTTTTTAAGTATTTGTGCAAAGTTATCCTTTTTGTAGCTAATTTTGGCTCCAAATATATGAATCACTTCTAACTATTCCATATTTATTTCTAATGAATATAATCAAACTCGATGCCATAGGCTCTACGAATGTTTATTTAAAGAATTTATTAGCAAATCTTAATCTTGAAAACTTCACAGTAGTTGTTGCAGAAAATCAAACTGCGGGTAAGGGACAAAGGGGAGCTGTATGGAATTCTGAACCTTCTAGTAATCTAACCTTTAGTGTTTTAGTTAAGGATTTGTTGTTGGGGATTGAATCAATTTACGATTTGAATGTTGCAGTTTCATTGAGTGTTTTTAACGCAATAAAAATCTTAGGAATCGGTGGTTTGTCGATTAAATGGCCAAACGACATTTTGGCAGATAATAAAAAAGTTGGAGGGATTTTAATTGAAAACATTATAAAATCTAATGGAGAAATATTTTCTGTTGTAGGTATTGGAATTAATGTTAATCAGAAGATCTTTGGTGATTTGTCACAAGCTTCTTCTTTGGCGAACATGGCTGGAAAGGATTTTGATAAGGAAATCTTGATGAATAGTGTGTTGAAGCAATTGCGATATTATTTTAATTCTTTGAGGAATGGACATAAGAAAGCGATTTGGCAAGAGTATCATAATAATCTGTATAGAATATCTACCCCAAGCGCTTTTGAACTTCCTTCAGGTGAGCGCTTTATGGGGATTATTCAAAATGTTAGCCAGCAAGGAACATTGGTGGTTTTGTTGGAAAGTGGAAATACAGTTGAATATTATATTAAGGAAGTAAAAATACTCTACTAGCTACCTTTTGACTATTTGTGTTTAAATTTTAATGATATAGAATTCATGCAATAACGTTGGCCTGTGGTGTCTTTTGGTCCATCGTTAAATACATGTCCTAGATGGCTTTTGCAATTAGAACAAACTACTTCAGTTCTTGTCATACCATGAGAGTGGTCTTCAATATATTCTACAGAACCTTTTATAGCTTGATCGAAAGAAGGCCAGCCACAATGTGCGTCAAATTTAGTAACTGATTCAAAAAGTTTTTGTCCACAAGCTGCACAATGATATGTGCCGTCTTCATGAAAATCATTGTATTTGCCCGAAAAAGGTGGTTCAGTACCTTTTTGTCTTAATACATAATATTCTTCATCGCTTAGATTTGATTTATAGTATTCTTCAGAATTTGCCATAATATTAAGATTTTGAGATTTGGTTTTTTGACACGTAATTAGTGTGAAAGTTACGAAAAGTATGGGTAAGAGTTTAAGTACGCTATTCATTATTAATAAAATTATTTATCCTATTAATTACATTTTTTGATCCTAATATCTTTCTGTGACCTAAATTTTGGGTAATCATAAGTTCTCCATTTTTTATATGCTTATAGATTGAGTGAGCTGCTAATACGGGTACATCTAAATCTTGTTCATCATGTATTACAAGTATAGGTATTGTTAATTGTGAGGCTGATTTATGCACACAAAAACTATCCATACTTTGTTGAAATTGATTTTCGAATCGAACCTTCATTTTAGAAGCAATGATAGATTTTAGATGTAGTTGTTTAACAAAATCATCAATAATGTCTTCAACGACGTCTCCACTACCAATTATAACTGTTTTTTTAGCTTTGAGTCCTCTTTGAATTGCATTAATGGTACTCATGCCACCTAATGAATGACCAATTACAACATCGAATTCTCCATACTCTTTTTGTATAAAAAGTGCAATCTCTATAAACTCGGTCATGTTACTATTGTTTTTTGGTGAAAAACCATGTCCAGGTGCATCAAAGCTTACTATTGTGAAACCTTCCTTTTTTAGTCTGTTTGCTATTGTAACTAACTGAGTTCCTCTACCATTCCAACCATGAATGATTAGTGCTTTTTTATCACCATTTCCATATTTATATGTAACTATTGACTTATTGATAGTAGGGATATAGACGTTATATTTAATGGCTTTTTCCAACATTTCCATTTCTCTTTTCGGTGTTTTAAACTTGATTGGGGTGATGAAGATTTTTTGAGCAAATAATGTAGCCCAATCGCTAGATAGGAATTGTAAGAATTTTCCTGTAAATACTATTGATTTTGGAATTTTCAAAGACTGTTGATGTTTGAAAGAACCGTTTTTCATATCATGTTTTTTACAAAAATAAGCAATTTGTGAGGATAGAGATATTGAATAATTTTTAGAATTGTTGTTTAACATTTTATTTCGTATTATTTTTGAAATAAAAATGATGAAAAAGTACGTTAGTTTACTTGTTGTAGCATTATTAGTTTCATGTGCTACTAATCCTTTTACTGGGTCAAAAACAATGGCTTTGGTAAGTGATAGTTCCCTTTTTCCAACTTCTTTTCAACAATATGATAGCTTCTTAAAAGAGCATAAGGTAATTACTGGTACAAAAGATGCACAGCGGGTTGAGAATGTAGGTGGGAAAATAAGAATGGCTGCTGAAAAATGGCTTAATGCCAATGGATATAAGGGGTATTTAGATGGATATCGATGGGAGTATCATTTAATAGATAGTAAGGAGCCTAATGCTTGGTGTATGCCAGGTGGTAAAATTGTTTTTTACACAGGTATTCTGCCAATTTGTCAAACAGATGCTGGAATTGCTACTGTTATGGGGCATGAGGTTGCACATGCATTAGCTAATCACGGACAACAACGTATGAGTGCAGGAATGTTACAAGAACTTGGTGCAGAAGCATTGAATGTTGCTACTTCAAGTAAGAGTCAACAAACACAGCAGCTTTTTCAAATGGCTTATGGTGGAGGTTCTCAAGTTTTAGGAATGTTACCTTTTAGTAGAAGCCATGAAAGTGAAGCAGATAAAATAGGTTTAACATTAATGGCTATTGCGGGTTACGATCCTAACGAAGCTGTTTCTTTTTGGTCGAGAATGGCTAGCGGATCTGAAGCAAATGGACAATCAGATTTCCTTAGTACTCACCCAAGTAATCAAACGAGAATTTCTGAGTTAAAAAGACTTATTCCAGAAGCTCGTGCAGAAGCATTAAAATTTGGAGTTACGTTTAAATAAAATTTAAATATATAGCTGCCCTTAATAAGCAGCTATTTTTTATTGATATATATGAAAATATTTCAAAAAGGGGATAAAAAAACCTTATTTGCTTGGGCTTTTTATGATTGGGCAAATTCGGTTTATGCATTAGTAATTTCCTCATCTATTTTTCCATTGTATTATGGAGCATTATTCAGAGAAAACGGCATTGAATCATATGAGATTTTTGGTAAAGAATTACCTAGTGAGTCAATAATTAGTTATGTAACCTCATTGGGGTTTTTACTAATTGTTTTGGTGACACCTATTCTTTCTGGTATAGCTGATTTTTTAGGAACTAAAAAGTTTTTTCTTAAATTGTTTTGTTGGATTGGTTCTTTGTCTTGTATGATGCTTTATTTTTTTAACATTGAGAATATTCTAATTAGTCTTTTCATTTACATGATGGCATTAATTGGTTTTTGGGGTAGCCTGGTGTTTTACAATTCTTACTTACCTGATATAGCATTTACTGAACAGCAAGATAAAATTAGTGCAAAGGGATATGCTTTGGGGTATATGGGAAGTGTATTGTTACTGATTTTAAATCTGTTAATGTTGATGAATTTTGAGTTTTTTGGATTCGATTCAGAGATGGAAGCTATGAGAGTTTCATTCGTTTTAGTAGGGTTATGGTGGCTTGGGTTTAGTCAGTATACCTATAAGTATCTTCCAGACTTTAAGAACAAAAATAAAATCACAAAAAATGTTTTCTTTTCAGGGTTTCGAGAATTGAAAAAGGTTTGGACAGAATTGAAAAACCATCCTATTCTAAAAAAGTATTTAGTTGCATTTTTCACTTATAGTATGGCAGTTCAAACAGTAATGATTATAGCTGTTTATTTTGGTGAAAAAGAAATAGAGTGGATTAGTGATGGTCAAAGGACAATGGGACTAATTGTAAGTATATTGATGATTCAATTAGTTGCAATTGTAGGAGCATTTTTAACCTCTTTCGTATCTTCTAAAATTGGAAATATAAATGCTTTAATAGTGATTAATATTCTATGGGTTTTTATTTGTGTATATGCTTATACGATAATAAGTCCAAATGAGTTCTATATTGCAGCTGCAAGTGTAGGATTGGTGATGGGAGGGATTCAGTCGCTTTCACGATCTACTTATTCTAAGTTGTTACCTGAAACAACGGATACAACTTCATTTTTTAGTTTTTATGACGTTACGGAGAAACTTGGAATTGTAATAGGTATGGTTTTGTATGGATTTATAGCTGATTTTACAGGTAAGATGCAAAATGCAATTCTATTTTTAATTGTATTCTTTATAATAGGTGTTATTCTATTAGCAAGAATACCTAAAATAGATAGGGCATCTTAAAGATTTAAAGTAGGATGTTTTAGGGGGTGTTTTTAAATATATAATATTGATGATTGCTCTCTATACTTGATTGATAATTGAATTTGTAGTAGAAATTTAAATCGATTGTCTCAATAAATTAAAAAGAAAATAGAAATTTATCATTTAACATAAAGTTTGGTAAATTTTTTTATATTTGGCAATAGTATATAATAAGAAAATATGATGAAAAAAAAGGCATTAATTGTAACGCTAAGTTTTTTGAGTTTAGGCGCAATTTTTTTTACTTCTTGCGAGAAAGAGAGTATTCAAAGTGAGCTGTTAGATGAGAGTAAGGTTGGTGAATCAATAGTAAGAGTTCAGTATAACGATACATTAATCATCAGGAAAGGAATTTCTGGAGTATTAAATGGTAGTGGAGAGTTTTCTTTTAAATTAGAAATGCTTGGAAAAGACTATATGAACATTTTAACACTTGGGTTTGAAGAGGGGACTTATCCTACAAATATCAATGTTGCAAAATATTTTTTTTCTGAATTGGGCGAAGATGTTTTTGATTCTGAAGGTGAGAAAATTGGGAAAACTGGTGAGTTTGGGTCTTCTTTGGATATTTCCAGACCACAGTATTCATCAGGTTATATTAAGATAAATCGTGTAAATAAGTTAGCTAGAGCAGTTAATGGAGAGTTTAAGATTAAAATTTTTCCTCCGCTAATGAATGAATTAAACCTGAGACCGTTTGAGGTGCAAGGAGAGTTTATTAATTTAAGATATGACCGTGTAGAAGCGCAATATTTTGATGCTACGGTTGATGGGAAGTCTTTTGTATCTGGTTCAGCATTTGCTCAAATTGAAGAGGAGAATTTAGTAGTAAACTCTAGTAGTTCTGTAAGCGAAGAGTCAATAAAACTTAAGTTTAATAAAGACTTGGAGCAAGGAGTGTATGGGTCAGTTTCTATAGAGGGAACTTATGTTTCTCCATTAGGAGTTGTTTATAATACTAGTAAGGAATTAACTAAGAGTTCTTTGCATGTTAGAAAGAATGAATCTAATGTTATAAGTGCATCATTTACATTACAATTAAAGAATAAGCAAGGAGGGGTTATAGAAGTTAAAGGAGGTGATTTTAGATTACCATACTAATTTTGTACCCTTATTTTAATAGTTTAAAAGGACTGTAACATTTAGTTATAGTCCTTTTTTGATTTTCTTCAATAAATCTGTAACCAAATATTAAAGAGAGTTTTATTAAAATATAGATAGGGGTATAATTAGTTAATATGATTTAGAAATCTTAAACCCTAATTATTTAATGAAATAATCAATTTTGTGCTTTGTTTGTATTGGTCAAATGGTTAAGAGCTATAATTAAGTTAATGGCATAGTGATTGTCTTAATTATAGTATTAAAGATCAATTTATTTATGTTTATTGTTGATATATAGGCTTTTATGGTTTTTTAATCAAAAGTTTTTATTAGCAACTGATAACATTGATGACAAAAAGACATTAAAAAATATTATGGCGAATCAAAAAATAATAACATTGGACAGTTTGTCACTTCAAGATATGCACTCAGATTCTGAGTTTATTCCTTTATTATCGTCGGAAGATGAAGAAGAAATGAATAAAGAAGAATTACCTATGGAATTAGCTATTTTACCTTTAAGAAATATGGTTTTATTTCCTGGTGTAGTTATTCCTATAACTGCGGGGAGAGATAAATCAATTAAGCTTTTAAATGACGTTCAAAAGGGTGAGAAAACTATTGGGGTAGTCGCTCAAATTGACGAGGATATTGAAGATCCTTCATTTGATGAAATCTATCATACTGGAACTGTTGCTCGAATTTTGAAAGTATTAAAGTTACCTGATGGTAATATTACCGTTATTCTTCAGGGGAAAAAGAGGTTTGAAATAGAAGAATTAATTACAGAGGAGCCTTATTTTCGTGCGAAAGTTAAGGAAGTTGTTGAAACAAGACCTGAGCATGAAGATACTGAGTTTAGAGCTATAGTAGAGTCAATAAAAGAAGCAGCGGTTGATATAATAAAAAACAATCCAAATATTCCAAGTGAAGCTTCATTTGCGATTAAGAATATAGAAAGTGATTCATTTTTAATAAACTTCATTTCTTCAAATATGAGTCTTTCTGTAGAAGAAAAACAGACCCTATTGAAGATAGTTGATTTAAAAGAGAGAGCTTTTGAAACTTTGAAATTAATGAATTTAGAGATTCAGAGACTTGAACTTCATAATGTAATTCAATCTAAAGTTAGATTTGATTTAGATCAACAACAGAAAGAATATTTCTTACATCAGCAAATGAAAACGATTCAAGAAGAGTTGGGTGGTTTTTCAAATGAGGAGGAGTTTGAGGAAATGCGTGAAAAGGCGTTACTTAAGAAATGGGATTCAAAGGTAAAAGAGCGTTTTGATAAAGAACTCATGAAGTTTCAACGAATGAACCCGCAAGTTGCTGAGTTTTCCATTCAGAGAAATTATTTGGAATTGTTTTTAGAGTTACCATGGGATGAGTTTTCTAAAGATAACTTTGACTTAAAGAATGCTCAGAAAATTCTTGATAAAGATCATTACGGGATTGAGGAAGTTAAAAAACGTGTACTTGAACATATGGCTGTATTAAAGCTTCGAAATGATTTAAAATCACCTATATTATGTTTGTATGGACCTCCAGGAGTTGGTAAAACTTCAATTGGTAAGTCAATTGCTGAAGCTTTAGGACGTGAGTATGTGAGAATTTCTTTAGGAGGACTTAGAGATGAGGCTGAAATTAGAGGTCATAGAAAAACCTATATTGGTGCTATGCCAGGAAGAATAATCCAGAGTATAAAAAAAGCTAAAACATCTAATCCTGTATTTTTATTAGATGAGATAGATAAGCTATCTACAAGTAATAGTGGTGATCCATCTTCTGCTTTATTAGAAGTTTTAGATCCTGAGCAAAATTCTGATTTCTATGACAACTTCTTAGAGATGGGATATGACTTGTCTAAAGTTATGTTTATTGCTACTTCAAATAGTTTAGCTAGTATTCAACCAGCATTACGTGATCGTATGGAAATCATAGAAATGAATGGTTATACTATCGAAGAGAAAGTAGAGATTGGAAAACAGCATCTTTTTCCTAAGCAACTGAAAGAGCATGGTCTTACTTCAAAAGATGCGGTTCTAGGTAAAAAACAAATGGAGTTTATTGTAACAAAATATACTCGTGAATCGGGCGTGCGTGGCTTAGATAAAAAATTAGCTCATATTGCTCGTGGTATTGCTAAAGCAATAGTGATGGAAGAGTCTTATGAGATAAAATTGAATGAAGATGCCATTGTGAAAATTTTAGGTACTCCACGATTCGATAGTGATAAATATGAAAATAACGAAGTTGCAGGTGTAGTAACAGGGTTAGCATGGACTAGTGTAGGTGGAGATATCTTATATATTGAATCTTTGGTGTCTAAAGGTAAAGGAAACCTAACCATCACTGGGAATTTAGGTACTGTTATGAAGGAATCTGCAACAATTGCTTTGGAGTATATTAGAGCTCATGCAGAGGATTTAGGAATTTCACCTGAGTTATTTGAACATTATAAAGTACATATACACGTTCCAGAAGGTGCAACTCCAAAGGATGGGCCTAGTGCTGGAATTACGATGTTAACCTCTATGGTTTCTTCTTTTACACAGAGAAAAGTTAAAAAGAATCTTGCTATGACAGGTGAAATTACATTAAGAGGTAAAGTATTACCAGTTGGAGGTATAAAGGAAAAAATATTGGCGGCAAAAAGAGCTAATATTAAAGAGATCGTCTTATGTAAAGAAAACAAAAAAGATATCGATGAAATTAAAGAGGATTATCTAAAAGGTCTAACATTTCATTATGTAGACAGAATGGAGGAAGTCTTAAAAATTGCCATTACTGATCAAAAAGTAAAAGGAGCAAAAAATTTCGAGATTGTTAAAAAATAATAAACAGAATTGAAACATCTGAAAAGCACACTGAGTTAGCTCCTTGTGCTTTTCTTTTTTAATAGAGCTATTAAAAAAAATAATATCTTAGCAACTTCAAATCTTAATTGTAATTCGAAAACAATAATGGTAAAGAAACTAATGTTGTATATTGGTTTGTCTTCACTTAGTGCTTTTTCTCAAGTTGGGGGTGACCATTCTTATCAGTTTTTGAACCTTTCGTCCTCTCCAGTCCAAGCTTCATTAGGAGGTAAAAATATTACTATTCGAGATAATAATGTCAATCATAGTTTCGTAAATCCAGCTGTAATTAATTCTGAAATGAACAATCAATTAGCGTTGAATTTTAGTAAGTATTTTGGAGCTATTACCTATGGATCGGCTGGCTACGTTAAATCATTCGACAATAAAAAGAATGTGTTTTTTGGTGTGAATTACGTGAACTATGGAGATATTGAAGGGTATGATGAATTTGGTAATGAAACTGGAACGTTTAGCGGAAATGAAGTTGCCTTGAACATAGGGTATTCGTATAATGTTAGTCAAACTAACTGGTATTTTGGTGCTAATACAAAGTTCATAGGTTCTTACTTAGAATCTTATTCATCAATAGGAGTTGCATTAGATTTGGGTGTTTTAAATGTCAACGAGGAAAATAATCTTACATTTGCATTTACAATTAGGAATCTTGGAGCTCAAATCTCAACTTATAATGATGTTCGTGAAAAACTACCATTAGATATCATGATAGCAGTTTCCAAAAAGCTTGATAATGTTCCAATTCGTTGGCATATCGGATTAGATAACCTTCAAAAGTGGGATCTTTCGTTTTCTAATCCAAATAGGTCTGAGACTGATTTGGAGGGAGTTGTGACAGAAGAAGATGTGACTTTTTTTAATAATGCTATAAGGCACTTGATTTTTGGAATTGAATTATTTCCAGATAGAAATTTTAATATCCGTTTGGGGTATAATTTTAGAAAGGGAGAGGAATTAAGAATTACTGATCAACGTCATTTTTCTGGGATTACAGCAGGGTTTGGTTTTAAAGTGAATAGAATGCGTTTTGAATATTCCTACAGTAGGCAAACAATAGCTGCAAATACGAGTCTTTTTGGACTAATAATAGATTTGAAGTAAATAAAAACAAAATATCAATTGAAAAAAATAACAATTGCCATTGATGGTTTTTCTTCTACAGGGAAGAGCACTTTGGCTAAAGAGTTAGCAAAGAAATTAGGTTATGCGTATATAGATACTGGTGCTATGTATAGGGCAGTGACTTTGTTTGCAATGAGAAAAGGCTTTATTAATAATCGTGAATTTCATGCCGAGAAATTAATTGAAGCTTTAACCGATATAGATTTGCAATTTATATACAATGCTCAAAAAGGGTTTGCGGAGGTATATCTCAATCAAGAAAACGTTGAAGAAATAATTAGGTCTCTTGAAGTTTCAAACTTCGTTAGTCAAATAGCCACACTTACTGAGGTACGAAAAAAACTAGTAGAACAACAACAAAGTTTAGGCAGGGAAAAAGGGGTGGTTATGGATGGAAGAGACATTGGAACTGTTGTGTTTCCATATGCAGAATTGAAAATTTTTATGACTGCTTCTCCTGAAATTAGAGCGGAAAGAAGATTTTTGGAATTAAAAAATAAGGGTCAGGATATACAGTTTGATGAGGTTTTTAAAAATGTTGTTGAAAGAGATCGATTAGATTCAACTAGAGAAGACTCTCCTTTAATAAAGGCTTCAGATGCTATTGAAGTTGATAATTCTAATTTGACCAAAGAAGAACAATTTGATTTAATATTACAGATGGCTCAAAATAAAATTAAAGAGGCATAGATTTTATGTGTATTAGCATATGTAGGCCAATTTTCAGGTCACTTAGAACATTTATTTTACTAAAGAAATGAGTATAAAAAGTAGATTAATATTGATGAGTTTTCTGCAATTTGCAGTATGGGGAGCTTATCTAACTTCAATGGGGAATTATTTAGGTTCTATCAATTTAGGACCTAAGATTGGGTTGTTTTATGCAATGCAAGGTATAGTTTCTATATTTATGCCTGCTCTTATGGGAATAATTGCAGATAGATGGGTAGAATCTCAAAAGCTTTTAGGATTAAATCATTTGGCTGCGGCCTTCTTTATGTTGGCGACAGGTTATTATGGTTATACAGCTGGTGAAAATGTTGATTTTACAACCATTTTTACTCTTTATTCGCTGAGTGTAGCTTTTTATATGCCAACAATTGCTCTTTCAAATTCGACAGGTTATGCCGTTTTAAAAAGCAATGGAATGGACACTATTAAGCACTTTCCTCATATTCGAACTTTTGGAACTATAGGGTTTATTTTTTCCATGTTGTTTGTAGATTTTATAGGATTTCAAAATGGTAATTTGACATTTGCTTTCGCAAAATCTAGTGTAGGTGAATTTATAAGTTTTCAAAACACATACCATCAGTTCTATGTGTCTGCTGTTTTAGGAGTTTTATTATTCGTTTATAGTTTCACTTTACCTCATTGTAAAGTATCTAGATCAAAAGAGAAGAAAACAATGTATGATGCATTGGGATTAAAAGCATTTTCGTTGTTTAAAGACAAACGAATGGCAATCTTCTTTATTTTTTCAATGTTTCTAGGGGTTTCATTACAAATTACAAATGGATACGCAAATCCATTTATAACAAGCTTTAAAGAAGTACCGGAATATGCGAACAGTTTTGGAGCTAATCATGCGAATGCTTTAATTTCTATCTCTCAAATTTCAGAAACGTTCTGTATTCTACTCATACCATTCTTTTTAAGACGATTTGGAATTAAACAGGTTATGTTGATGTCTATGTTTGCATGGGTGTTGAGATTTGCTCTTTTTGGTTTTGGAGATCCAGGAAGTGGTGTTTGGATGTTTATATTGTCTATGTTGGTTTATGGAATTGCATTTGACTTCTTCAATGTTTCGGGATCTTTATTTGTGGATAATGAAACAGATGAGGATATTCGTTCTAGTGCTCAAGGTGTCTTTATGATGATGACAAATGGCTTTGGGGCAACGATTGGAATGTTGGGGGCTCAATACGTGGTAAATCATTTTGTGTTCAATAAAACGGATGTAATGGAACAAATGCAAGGATGGTATTCCTCTTGGCTCGTATTTGCTGCCTATTCATTAGTAATAACAATTGTGTTTGCTATTGTGTTCAAATACAAACACAATCCAGATAAAATAAATATATAATACAAAACAATATTTTAAATTATGGGAAAACCTCGCAATTATGCGGGGCTTTTTCATTTTTAAGCAATAGCTTCTTATAGCTCTTCATCATAGTTCTTTAAAATTATTAAAACTGATTTATTGTTTTTTAAGTTTAAAACGTTTGTATTAGTTTACTTATATGATACCATTTCGGGTTCGTTTGAAATACCATTACTTGTCTTAGCGTTGGGACTATCATTTGGGTCATTACCCGGTCCATTTTTTGGACTGTTAGAAAAGGATAATAATCGAAATGAATTACCTCTGTAAATACTCGTGGAAGGCGTATATTTTGTCCACATCCATGCTACTAGATCTTTAATACACTTGTGAAAAGTGGTTTTCGAACTAATTTTATTTACATGTATTAATTCAATATGCACTGCTGCGATTGGACTTTGAAAATAATGATGGTTCCACAGATGGAACAAAGCCAGATAAAGGCTAATGTGGGTTGGACAAACTGCCTCTGATTCTTCCACCTTTTTTAGAAACTGATTTAAATGAATAATGTAATTCATGGTACTTAGATTTATAAGTTATAAACTCAAATTAAATGTAATTTTTTGACAATAATATAGGAGGTACTACTAGTACTACCATGTTAAAGCCTTAAGAAATTGTTTTACTCTGGCTCTTTTCATTTTAATTTGAGACTAGAAAGAGTAAAGCGCATTGTACTTTTCTTCTTAGTTACTGTAGGGATGAAGTAGGGATCAAGTATGGATGCTTCTACTCTTGACCGAGGTAAGGTCGTATTGAGAGCGTATACAGGACGAGGTTAGTCCATGTTTCTACGGGAGGAATATCGTTTATAGTATTTAGTTAGTATGTCTTAGGGCTTGATATCGCTAGGGTGAGCATAGTCTTATTAAAAAAGCAAGCAAAACTTTAGTCGGACTCATAAAATAGCACCGTTAATTTTAAATTTATAAATATGGCAGTTCAAGATTCAAAAGGATTAATTAGAGATGGAATGGGCGACTTAATTTTCAAAAGTTGTAGATGGGAAGCAGATAATTCAGGCAAGGGACTTGAGTGTAAAGCAAATGGAGAGAACTAAAAGAAGCAGTAAGATTTTCGTGATGTGTAGCAGTTAGTCTACTGAGATTCGAGGTAAATTGAAACCTTTTATCTGTTTTTAAGCATAGAGAATCTCCTTCCTTAAAATAGATTTATGTTTTCTTAAGTACTAAAATCTTTGTTTATCTTAGCTAAAGTTCTGAGGAAACTTTAGCTTATTTAATTGATACAGATGGACTTTTAGATGATGGTAGGGTAAAATTGACTTTAAAATATCAAATGGGTTTATAAGATATTTAGTTATTTTAAAGACAATATTTTGTTTATATGGAGTAATAGAATTGATATCTGTTGTAATAGAAGAGTTTGAGATATACTATATTAAAAGATGCGTGATGGTATATATGAGTAGTCCAACGAGTCCGCCAATAAGAGTTCCGTTTATTCGTATATATTGCAAGTCCTTACCGACTTCTAGTTCTAGTTTTTCGCTGAGCTCTTTACCATCCCATTGTTCTACTGTGGTTTTGATAATCGATCCTACTTCACTAGCATTGTTTAATGCCATTTTATAGAGTGACAGTCTTATTGCTGAATTGATCTTGGCTTGTAATGCGATGTCTTTCTTTAAGGTTTGTTCTAAATCTGATATGCCATTTCGGATGTATTGTCTCAAAGTAGATGTATCATCTTTTAATTGACTGAGTAAGCTAGTTTTAATTGAAACATAGAAATCTTGGACGTATTTTTCTATTTTATCTGGAGTTAAGAATTGCGTTAGTATAGTGTTGAACTTTTCTTTCCACTCTTGACTTTCATTGATTTCAATAGCTAAATTGGCTAGTTTTTCATAAATCTCAATTTTTATTTTGTGATTCGGAGACTCTGAAATATCCTCTAAAAAAGAATGCAAACCTGTAATGATTTGATTCGTAATTGATTTTCCGCCTATAAGTCCTAATATGGGTTTTCTCTCAATAATTGTTTGATAGATTTCTTCTTTGTTGTTGTCTATATAATTGTGAATTTGAGGTATTAATAGAGCAAGGATACGATCGGGCTCTCTATTTTCCAAAGCATATAAAATACCTTGTGAAGCAATGTTTTGAAGAGGGATTTCATGGATCGCATTCTCAGCTTTTTGAGATAGGTATTTTAGTAAGACTTCTTCATCTAATTTAGTTATAATATGTTCAATAATATGACAAGCTTCATTTTCAATTGTTAATTGATTATCCTTTTTTTTAATCCAATTGGCAATCCAATTGGCTAAATCTAATCGCTCTATATAGGGTCTTATGTTTTTAGGGGTTAGAAAGTTCTCTGTTACAAAATCTCCGAGATTTTCACCAATGCTCGCTTGACTACTTTCAATTAGATTCGTGTGAGGGATTTTGAGACCAAGAGGATGTCTGAATAAGGCTGTTACTGCAAACCAATCAGCTAATGCTCCTACCATTGCGGCCTCACAAAATGCTTTTACGTAGCCTATCCAAGGTTGCGGTTGGTGTTTTTGAAGAAACAAAAGTACTATGTAAAGTAAAGCCATAACTGCAAAGAGACCTGTAGCAATTGCCTGATGTTTGCGTAGTTGTTTTTTCTTATCAGTCATAGTGTATCATTTAATTATAAAGATACAAAAATTCTAAAAGTCTTCTTTCACATTAAATTGAACCCATTCGTAACTTCTAGGATGATGAAATCCTATGCTCTCTGCGTGTAGATGAAGTCTGTTGTCTTTCTTTCCATATAAATCATCGCCAACTATAGGAGAGTTAAGGCCTGATATGTGAGAAGCATGAACGCGCAACTGATGTGTACGGCCAGTTATAGGGTAAAAGTACACCTTGGATTTGTTGTTAATGGACTCTATTAACTCCCAATGTGTTTCTGCATTTTTTCCATATTCAAAACATACTAGTTGTCTTGGTCTGTCTTCTAAATCTACTCTTAAGGGCAAGTTTATAACACCATTTTTAGTGGTGAGTTCTTTGTCTAAAAGCGCTATATAACGTTTTTTGACAATTTTTTTTAAAAATTGCTTTTGTAAACTTTTATGTGATTCTTTGTTTTTAGCTACTATCAATAAGCCAGAGGTAGCCATGTCTAGACGGTGTACGATTAGTGGTCCAGTGGCGTTGGGGTATAAGGCTTTAATACGTGTGTAAACAGAATCTTGAATGTTAATTCCTGGAACACTCAATAGTTCCGATGGTTTGTTGACTATAACTATATCTTCATCATCATAGACTATTTTCAACTCTCCTATGATTTCTTGTGGATTTATAAGTAGATTTTCATCTATATCCATTCCTTCAAGCATATGACCTAAAATTGGTTCGCATTTTCCTCTACATGCTGGATAGAAGTTTTTGTGCTTTCTAATTTCTGATTTAGGTGCATTTCCCCACCAAAATTCAGCCATTGCAAGTGGTTTTAATTGATGTAGAAAAGCATATTGAAGTAATTTTGGAGCGGCACAATCACCTGTTGCTGCTGGTGGATTTTTTTCAGTGGTGTTCTCAAAAATTTCAATTAAGTCTTTTTGTTCACCACGTATGTTTAAAAACTGATATTGTTGAAATAGTTTTGTTTGAAGAAGGTTTGATTTTTCTTTTCTAAGCGCTTTTTTTTCTTTTAACCTATTGGTTAGGGTGTCTAGGGAGTTATTGATTGATGCAATGGTATCTGTCCATTGGTTTATCAAGATTTTTAATTCGTGTTTATCCCGTAAACTTTGTTTAATTAAATCTTCCTGAAACATCTTGTAAGATTCGGAATCTAAAGAGAAATTATTTGTTTCTCTCTGTTTTTTACGAGTAGCTTTTTGTGTTTTTAATTGTTCTTTCTTTTCTTTAATTAATACCTCTGAAGTTGCAATAGCTGATGAGAGTTTTTCATGGAGAAGGAGAAACTCAGGATTAGACTCTAATTCTTCAATCTCTTTATTGATTTGATTTAAAACAGACTCTTCAGCTTTAAAGAAACCGTCTTTATTCCAAAGATCAAATACAGGCGGTACAAAGTTTTCGATATTTTCTAAATGACCTAATTTTCCAGAATATGCTGTTAGATAGCCAATTGAATTATCTTTTTTTTGAACAATTAATACACCAAACATTTTTCCATAGGGTAAGCAGATTTTAGAACTAGTGTCAAATAAAGATTGTATGTCTTTATTTTCAATTAGTTCTTGCTGAAGTTCTAAAGAAGCGACAACGCACAAAGGATGTGGTTCATAAAAAAAAGGGAAAGTAAATCTTTTAGGTAATTCTATAGAACTTATATCTGCTTTGAAACTTCTTAAAACTTTATTTAGAGGATTCATCTTTTTTTTGCAAAAATAGTCAATTTATAACTACATCATGTTTTATTAAACAATGAGCAGTAAATAGTTGATGGTAATTGGATGGATATAACGGATTTTTATAACTATCAGGTATATTTTCAGAGCTTATGATAGCTTGTTTTGTCTTTTTATAGTGTAAGATGTTTGTTTTTAGTGGTTTAGTGTTTTGTTTATTAATGATACTTGCTTTTTGTGACTTTAATAGTTATATAGTATCTTTGCCTTTCAGTATTTAAAAAATACCATTATGTTCGATAATTTAAGCGATAAATTAGATAAAGCCTTTCATATCCTTAAGGGACATGGAAAAATAACTGAGGTTAACGTTGCAGATACTCTGAAAGAAGTTAGAAGAGCTCTTTTAGATGCGGATGTTAACTTTAAGATAGCCAAAGATTTTACAAATAGAGTAAAAGAGAAAGCCTTAGGTCAAGATGTATTGACAAATCTTCAACCTGGTCAGTTAATGGTAAAAATCGTTAAGGACGAGTTGATTGAGTTAATGGGAGGTGAGGCAGCAGGTATTAATTTATCGGGTAATCCTTCTGTGATTTTAATGTCGGGATTGCAAGGTTCAGGTAAGACTACTTTTTCAGGTAAGCTTGCGAACTTTTTAAAAAGCAAAAAATCTAAAAATCCACTTCTTGTAGCTTGTGACGTTTACCGTCCAGCTGCGATTAATCAGTTACATGTAGTTGGAGAACAATTAGGTGTAGAGGTATATTCTGAAGCGGGCAATATGAATCCAGTTGAAATTGCACAGAATGCAATTAAACATGCTAAGGCAAATGGATTTAATGTTGTTATTGTCGATACAGCAGGTCGATTGGCAGTCGATGAGGAGATGATGAATGAAATAGCTAATATTCACAAAGCTATTCAACCTCAAGAAACGTTATTTGTTGTAGATGCAATGACAGGACAGGATGCAGTAAATACTGCAAAAGCTTTTAACGATCGATTGAATTTTGACGGGGTTATATTAACTAAGTTAGATGGAGATACTAGAGGAGGAGCAGCAATATCTATTAAATCAGTAGTTAATAAACCAATTAAGTTTATTGGAACTGGAGAGAAAATGGATGCTATTGACGTGTTTTATCCAAACCGTATGGCTGACCGTATTCTTGGTATGGGTGATGTTATCTCATTAGTAGAGCGTGCACAAGCTCAATATGATGAAGAAGAGGCTAGAAAAATTCAAAAGAAAATTGCTAAGAATGAATTCGGATTCGATGATTTCCTTTCACAGATACAACAAGTGAAAAAAATGGGGAATATGAAGGATTTGATGGGAATGATACCAGGTGTTGGAAAAGCGATGAAGGATGTAGAAATTGAAGATGACGCATTTAAACATATCGAAGCTATAATATACTCTATGACACCAGATGAGAGAACGAGACCTTCTTTGTTAGATGTAAAGAGAAAAAATAGAATTGCTAGGGGATCAGGAACAAGTGTTCAGCAAGTAAATCAATTGCTAAAACAATTTGATCAGATGAGTAAAATGATGAAGATGATGCAAGGATCTAAAGGCAAGAACCTTATGAGGATGATGGGGAACCTAAAAGGAATGCAATAACAATAAACATTAAGGTTTAAAGTTCTTTTGAGATTTAAACCTTTTTTCTTTTAACAACACACTTAATAGAATTATACATGCAACTACTAGATGGTAAAAAGATATCTAACGATATCAAAAATGAAATCACTGTTGAAGTTCAGAAGATGAAAGATAGAGGAGAGAAAGTTCCTCATTTGGCAGCGGTTTTAGTTGGTAATAACGGTGCAAGCCTGACTTATGTTGGAAGCAAAGTTCGTTCTTGTGAACAAATAGGTTTTGAGTCAACATTATTGCATTTAGAAGATACAATTACAGAAGAAGAATTGTTGGTTAAAATTGATGAATTAAACCAAAATGATGAAATAGATGGCTTTATTGTACAGCTTCCTTTACCTAAGCATATAGATGAGCAAAAAATATTAATGGCGATTGATTCTTCTAAAGATGTAGATGGTTTTCATCCAGAGAACTTTGGGAAAATGGCTATGGACATGGAATCGTTTATTCCTGCAACTCCGTATGGTATTCTGGAATTAATAGAGCGCTATAAGATTGAGACTTCAGGAAAACACACTGTGGTGATTGGTCGTTCTCATATAGTTGGAAGACCTATGAGTATTCTATTGAGTAGAAAGGGGTATCCTGGTGATTCTACAGTGACTTTAACACACAGCCGAACTGAAAATATAGCTGAAATAACTAGAAGTGCTGATATTATTATTTCTGCATTAGGGGTACCTAATTTCCTAAAGGGAGATATGGTAAAAGAAGGAGTGGTAGTGATTGATGTTGGTATTACAAGAGTGCCTGATGCAACTGCAGAAAAGGGATATGTAATAACTGGGGACGTGGATTTTGAAGAAGTTAGTAAAAAGGCTTCATTCATTACTCCAGTGCCTGGAGGAGTTGGACCGATGACAATCGCTATGCTTTTGAAAAATACTTTGTTAGCAAGAGAAAGAAGAATGAAAAAACAATAGTGTAAGATATATAACTTTAAAAAGCCATTTTCTAGAAATAGAAAATGGCTTTTTTGTTTTTATAAAAGTAAATAGATTGTAGAAAAGAATACATTTGTTACATAAATCAAAGAAAGTTTATTCAAAAGAAATAAAGAGGTATATGAGTATCTATAAAAAAAGAACTAAACAGTTTAACGAATCTTATTTAAGTATTAAGAAAAGGCATAAGGTATTAGGAATATTAAGAGTTCTAGCTTTCTGTGGTATAATATATAGCTTTTATCTTTTTATGCGTCAAGAGAATTACTATCTACTTTTGATAACAGGTGGGATACTTATCTTTTTTTTAGTTTTGTTGAGACTTCATGTTTCTATGACTTGGAAGTTGGAGTATCAAAGGGCATTGAAAGATATAAATAAAGATGAGGAAGAGTTTCTAGAAGATGATGTTAGGGAATTTGACGGGGGTAAAGAGTTTGAAGTTCAAAACCATCCTTATTCTTTTGACTTAGATGTTTTCGGAGAACGATCCCTATTTCAATATCTAAATAGAACAGCCTCGTATAATGGAGCCAAGAAACTAGCTGATTTATTAAATGAGCAACTTCTTCCAAATGAAATAATAGAAAATCAAGAAGCTGTTAAAGAGCTTTCTCAAAAATTGGATTGGAGGCATAAGATTTTAGCCTATAATAAAATGTCTAAAATTGATAGGTCTACTTTTGACTATCTTAAAAAATGGAGTGAATCTGATGTGAAATTAGTTTCTAAGAAGAGTATGTATGCTGCATATATTTTACCAGGATTATTGTTGCTAAGTGTAGTGCTTTATTTTATTGAGAGTCACTTGATTTGGGGCTACTTGGTGTCTTTATTCTTCTCGTTAAATCTAGTCTTATCTATAATGAAGGTAAAGCAGATACAACAAGAACTTAGCGGAGCGGATAAAATACATGAAACAGTAGAGAATTATGCGTCTATTTTTAAAAAGATAGAGAAAGAGTCTTTTCAAAGTAAAAAGATGATTGAATTGGTTGATGTTCTTCAAAATAAGGATTTCCGTTCTTCTAAGGAGTTTAAAGTGCTTTCGTCTCATTTTGAAAAATTGAATACTGTAGCCAATATTTTTGTGAATGTTGTTTTTAATGGATTTTGGCAATTTCATGTACATTCCTTGAATAGTTTATTGATATGGAAAAAGAAGAATGCAAAGTATGTAATGCTATCAGTAGAAGTGGTAGCGGAAATAGAGGCATTGAATTCACTGGCTAATTTTTCTTATAACAATAGAAAGTATACATTTCCTAATCTTAGTGTAAAACAAGAAATGTCCTTTAAAGATTTAGGACATCCATTGATTAATACAACTAAAAGAGTTTGCAATGATATTGATTTTAGAGATCAAAGATTTGTGATTTTGACTGGGTCTAATATGTCTGGGAAGAGTACATTCCTACGTACAGTTGGAATAAATCTCGTTTTAGCTAATATTGGAGCACCAATTTGTGCAACTGGAGCTACCTTTATTTCATTACCGTTGTTTGTTTCAATGAGGTTAACAGATTCGTTGGAGGACAGTGAGTCTTATTTTTATGCTGAGGTTAAAAGACTTAAAGAAATTGTTGAGAGCGTAGCCATTCAGCCTTGTTTTGTATTGTTAGACGAAATTTTAAGAGGAACAAATTCCGATGACAAGCAGAGTGGAACTATTGGTGTAATAAAGAAATTAATTCACCAAAAAACATATGGATTAATAGCAACTCATGATTTAGAAGTTTGTGAAGTAGCTAATGATTATCCAGATATAGTAGTTAATAAATGTTTTGAAGTAGCATTTGTAGAAGATGAACTTGTATTTGACTATAAAATTCAAGATGGAATCTGTAAGAATAAGAATGCGACATTTATAATGAAGAAAATGCAAATAATAGATTGATCAAAAAAGGAGGTATAAAGTACCTCCTTTTACTATTTAAACATTTTTGTTAGAATTTATACCCTACAGAAACTTGAATTACACCATTTTTATAGTCTTTTGTTCCACTTTGCGACTCTTTATTTACTTTTGATAATCCAAGGTTGTAACGTGCATCAAAGAATACTCCCATAGGAAGTTCGTACCCTGCTCCAAAATTTAAACCGAAATCAACTGATTGAGTAACGTCTTTCATGTCTCCTGTAGCGGAAATTTCAACTCCGGCCATACTATCTTCAGCTTTAGCTTCAGATTTTACTAAGAAACCTACTTGAGGACCAGCTTGAACACTTAGGCCATCAATTACATAGTACTTAGCCATAATGGGTACATTGATATAGTCGGTATTCCATTTTGTTTCACCTATCTCATTTTTAATTTTTGTACCTTGTGTTGAATACAATAACTCAGGTTGTACAGAGAATTTTTCATTAATAAAAATTTCGGCTAATACCCCAACGTGGAAGCCAGTTTTCATGTCTCCATCAGAATTGGATAAGTTAGCAAAGTTAACCCCTGCTTTTGCTCCAAGTTTCAAATCTGGAGTTTGTGCTTGTGCAGCGAATGAAAACGCTGCAAGAGCGATAGCAGATAAAATAATTTTTTTCATAAAAATGTTTTTAGTTATTGAATTGTAATGAAAGGATATCCATTTGTAATGTCCTTGTTAAAGTAAAGTTACAATAAATTAAAACACTTGCAATGATTTTAATAAATCTTTGTGGGTATTCGTAAAATAGTACTATAAAGATTAATTATGTGTTTATTATTAGGTTTTTAATCAATGAGTTTGCTTTTGGTTCAGCTTTTTTAACAGCATTTAGTACTTCTTGATGGCTGAGGTTTGTAATACCTTCTTCATTTCCCATATCTGATATTATGGAAATACCAAAACAAGATATATCCATATGCTTGGCAACTATTACTTCAGGAACTGTAGACATACCTACACAATCCGCACCTACTAGGCGTACCATTTTGTATTCAGCTAAAGTTTCAAAACTAGGTCCTTGTAGTCCATAATATATACCTTCTTTATAAGGTATATCATTAGTTTTTGCTTGTTGTTTCGCGATTGCAATTAGTTCTGGTGAATAGGCGTTGTGCATATTGAGAAATCTAGGTCCAAATCGTTCATCGTTTTTTCCGCGTAAAGGATGTTCTGGAAAAGCATTAATATGGTCTTTGATAATCATGATGTCTCCAATTTGAAAAGAAGGGTTAACCCCTCCTGAAGCATTAGATACAATTAATGTATCAACTCCAAGAAATTTCATTGTGCGGATAGGGAATGTTACTTGTTGCATGTTATAGTCTTCATAATAATGAAATCTTCCTTGCATTGCTATAACCTTTTTGGAGCCAATAGTGCCTAAAATTAGATTGCCTTTATGGCCTTCCACAGTTGAGGTTGGGAAATTTGGAATTTGATGGTATGGTATTTTGTAAGTGATTTCAATTTCATCAATGAAATTACCGAGCCCAGATCCTAATACAATTCCTATAGTAGGTTCAAAATTATCTGTTCTTTCCTGGATGAATTTTACTGTTTCTTGAACTTTTTCCCACATAGTCTAAAATGATTTTATCCATCTTCTCTTTATCTTTAAGAAAAGAGGTTTGGATTGGTAAATAATATAATTGGTTAGCAGGTAACTGGTTCTTTAAACGTACGAAATCTTTTTCAGTTGTAATAATTTTATTTCCATTAGCTTCTACTAAAATGCGATTAATATCAGTTTTTGTGAAATTGTGATGGTCAGGAAACGAAAGGCATTTTGTATATTCTGTTTTTAAAAAATTGAAAAAGCTTTGTGGTTTAGCTATGCCGGCAATTAAAATGGCTTCATTAAAATTCACTTCATTGATAGGGATACTATCGATATTTGAAATAAAATGATTACTATAATTTATATATGTGAAAAATAATTCTTGGTTTGTTTTTAGCCGTAAACATCTTTTAACTTCTTCTATACTATTATTAGTTAGGTTTTCTGGACATTTGGTTACGATTATAATGTCTGCACGCTGAGCTCCTTTACGAGTCTCTCTTAAATTACCAGCAGGCAACATGAAGTCTTTGCAGTATAATTCTGAATAGGTGGTTAATAATATATTTAGTCCAGCTTCAACTGCTAAGTGTTGGTATGCATCATCAAGTATGATTACATCTAATTCAGGATGTTTTTCTAGTAGGTTGTTAATCCCATTTACACGATTTGTATCAACAGCTACTTTAGTCGATTTAAATTTATGATGGTATTGATAAGGCTCATCCCCGATTTCTTCCATTGTTGTTGAAGCATCGGCTATTATAAAACCAGAGGTTTTTCTCTTGTATCCTCTGCTCAATGTAGCGGTGTTATATTTAGTGTTTAATAAGCGTAAGAGGTATTCTACAAATGGTGTTTTACCAGTTCCTCCAACGCTTAGGTTACCAACTGTAATAACGGGTTTTTCAAACCGTGTTCTTTTGAGTATATTAGCAAAATACAAAGCGTTTCGTACGTCAGTAATAATCCCGTAAAGGATAGAGAAAGGAAATAAAAGTTTTCGTAGTTTATTCATAGTACGAAAATACCAACTTTTTTAACTTTGAAGAAATAATAGATACTTAGAATTTAACTTATTTACACACATTGAAATGAAAATTAGTGAGTTTTTACCTACACTTGAATTACTAGCTCCGTTAGCTTATGCTGAGGATTTTGATAATGTAGGTTTATTAGTAGGAGAGTTTGAACAAGATATTACGGGGGTATTGGTTTGTCATGATGCATTGGAAGAGGTAATAGATGAAGCGATTTCAAAGAATTGTAACTTTATAGTGTGTTTTCACCCGATCCTTTTTTCTGGCTTAAAGAAGATAAATGGTAAGAACTATGTAGAAAGAGCTGTAATTAAGGCAATAAGAAATAATATTGCTATTTATGCCATACACACAGCTTTGGATAATCATGAGGATGGGGTAAATAAAATTTTATGTGATACATTGGGAATCATAAATTCAGAAGTGTTGATACCAAAAACAAATTATATTCAAAAATTGGTAACCTATGTTCCTGAGGGGACAGACGAAAAGGTGAGGGAAGCATTGTTTCAGGCTGGGGCTGGATCGATAGGGAATTATAAGAGATGTAGTTTTAGTTCGAATGGCATTGGGAGTTTTGAAGGAAATGAGCGTAGCACTCCCAAAATCGGAAAAAGAGATGAGTTTGTAGAGCTTAAAGAAATCAAGATAGAAGTAATATTTGAAAGACATTTACAAAAATCTATTTTGAAAAATCTGTTTAAAAATCACCCTTATGAAGAAGTAGCTTTTGAAATTTATAATTTGGAAAACAAACTTCAAAATGTAGGTATGGGGAGAATTGGTTTTTTGGAGACGCCAATGAATGAGGAGGAATTTTTAAGAATGGTTAAGTCTAATACAAAAGCTGGAGGTATTCGATTTTCCTCGTCTAGAAACAAGCCTATTCATAAAGTTGCTGTGCTTGGAGGTTCGGGAAGTTTTGCTATAAAAGATGCAATTCAACAAGGAGCAGATGCATTTATAACTGCCGATTTAAAATATCACCAGTTTTATGAAGCAGAAAATCAAATTTTATTAGCGGATATAGGTCATTATGAAAGTGAAAGATTTACAAAAAATTATATAGTTGAGTTTCTTTCAAAAAAAATGCCTAATTTTGCCGTTATTTTATCTACTGTAAATACAAATCCAGTTAACTACATATAAAGATGACAAAGAAAAAAGAACAAACCGTTGAGGATAAATTAAGAGCCCTATACGACTTGCAATTGGTTGACTCAAGAATCGACGAAATTAAAAACATGAGAGGGGAGCTACCTTTAGAAGTTGAAGATTTGAAAGATGAGGTTGCTGGTCTTAACAAACGCTTAGAGAAATTACATGTAGATCTTTCTAATATCGAAGTAGGTATTAAAGAAAAGAAGGCTTCTATTGATGGGTTTAAAGAGGCAATAAAAAGATATACAGAACAACAAAATGATGTTCGAAACAATAGAGAATTTGACTCTTTGACAAAAGAAGTAGAATTTCAAAATCTTGAGATTGAGCTTGCAGAAAAACACATTCGTGAAATGAAAGCAAGTATTGAATTCAAAAAGGAAAATATTAAAGAAACGCAAGAAAAATTAAATGGAAGACAAGAGCATTTAGATCACAAAGTAAGTGAATTAAATAGCATTATGTCTGAAACTGAACGCGAAGAAAATCTTTTGAACCAAAAGTCTGTTGAATTGCAAGAAGACATTGAAGCGCGTTTATTAACAGCTTATCACAGAATTAGAAACGGAGTCCGTAACGGTTTAGCTGTTGTTTCTATTGAGAGAGGAGCGTCTGCTGGTTCTTATTTTACAATACCGCCTCAAACGCAAGTTGAGATTGCTGCGAGAAAGAAAATTATTACGGATGAGCACAGTGGAAGAATTCTTGTTGATTCAGCATTGGCGGAAGAAGAAAGAGAAAAGATTGAAGCGATGTTAGCTAAAATCTAGTTTATATAATACGAGATATTTAAGGGCTAATTCAATTTGAATTAGCCCTTTTTTTTGTAGATTAATAAGGTGTTTCTGTTTTAGAATTGGTTTATTGAAATGAATGATTAGATAGGTGAGATTAAAATTAAGGTCTTTAGTAATAAAATGTATAATTTTGTAAAATGGAATTAAATCAAGTACGCTTAAATAAGTATTTATCAGAAGTAGGATATTGCTCAAGAAGAGAGGCCGACCGATTGATAGAACAAGGCAGAATTACCGTAAATGGTAATGTGCCTGAAATGGGGTTGAAGGTGACTCCTGAAGATGATATTAGAGTAGATGGTGAAAAGATTAAGGATAGCAATGAAAAGCCTATTTATTTGGCTTTTAATAAACCCGTTGGAATTGAATGTACTACCAATACTAATGTAAGGCATAATATTGTTGATTTTATTAATTATCCAAAGCGTATTTTTCCTGTTGGTCGCTTGGATAAAGCGAGTGAAGGTCTGATTATTATGACTAATGATGGGGATATTGTCAATAAGATTCTTCGACAAAAGAACAATCATGAGAAAGAGTATATTGTGACAGTCGATAAGTCTATTACAGATGAATTTATAGAAAAAATGAGTGAAGGGGTTCCTATTTTGGATACTGTTACTAAAAAGTGTAAGGTTGTTCAGATTTCAAAGTACATTTTTAGAATATTTTTAACACAAGGTTTAAATAGGCAAATTCGTAGGATGACTGAGTATTTAGGATATGAAGTAGTTGCTTTAAAGCGTGTTAGGATTATAAATATTTCATTAGATGTTCCTGTAGGTAGGTATAGAGAGCTTACTGTTAATGAGCTTGATGAATTAAATAAATTGATAGCTCCATCATTGAAAACAGAAGAAGCTAGTATTGATTCTGAATCCACTATAGAGACGGAGAAAAGGACTAACTTCGGAAATAGTGGTGTTGCTAAAAAGAAATTTGAAAGAGAGCGTACGACACCTAGACAAACTCGTCAATTAAAAAATGAAAGAAGAAATTCAAGAAGAGAAAAGTAATTATTGTAGAGAAGATGCTAATCCATCATAATGTTGTTTGATAAATATTAACGTTTATAGGTTTTTATTAAGATTTTTATGATGCCTAATCTATATTATTTTCTATATTTGAAAATTGATAAACTATTTTGATTATGAAAAAAATAACGTTGACATTAATTGCATCAATTGCTATATTGTTTGTGTCTTGTGATGAGAGTGATGATGCTGTAACTTCAAAAAAAGTGGACCCAGCTGCTCGTATTTCGCCTCCAGCTTGGATCGTAGGAAACTGGAAAGTTTCTGGAGCAAGTATTAAAGGGATTAATTTTTCGAAAGATGATATGTGTCAGGTTCTTGTAAATGATGGGAATCTATGTTATAAAGAGAAAATCACTATTTATAATAATGCTTTTTTAAAGAATATAGTTAAGGAGACTACAACAGCTGCAAACTATGATATTGAGATTATTTTAAATGATGAAATAGTTGAATATCATTTTGAAATGATTGACTCATTAAATGTTAATTGGAATGTTCTTGATAAGGAAGATCCGAATATTATAAAGAATGTATATAGAATGAGTAGACCTAAATAAATAGAGCTGCTGTTAATAAAAGTAAAAAGCTGTTTCCGTAAAAGAAACAGCTTTTTTTATTTTATTTTTTCAGTTTAAAGAAGAATTTCCTATATCAAAAAAGGCGAATAAACTATGTTTATTCGCCTTTTTATTATGTCAACAAGAATTTACTTGGCAATATTAACTGCTCTAGTTTCTCTAATAACTGTAATTTTAACTTGTCCTGGATATGTCATTTCAGTTTGTATCTTTTGAGAAATATCAAAGGATAGTGTAGCTGCCATATCATCAGTGACTTTTTCGCTTTCTACAATAACTCTAAGTTCACGACCTGCTTGTATAGCATAAGAGTTTTTTACTCCATTAAAGTCATTTGCGATACTTTCAAGGTCTTTTAATCTTTGTATGTAAGAATCTAGAACTTGACGTCTAGCTCCAGGTCTAGCTCCAGAAATAGCATCACAAACTTGAATTATTGGAGAAATTAATGAAGTCATTTCTATTTCATCATGGTGAGCTCCAATAGCGTTGACAACTTCTGCTTTTTCACCGTATTTCTCTGCCCACTGCATACCGAGTATAGCATGTGGAAGTTCACTTTCTGTTTCAGGGACTTTACCGATATCATGTAGTAAACCAGCTCGTTTAGCAAGTTTTACATTTAATCCAAGTTCTGCTGCCATTAAACCACATAGTTTAGCTACTTCTCTAGAGTGTTGGAGAAGGTTCTGTCCGTAAGAAGAACGGTATTTCATCCTACCTACAATCTTAATAAGCTCTGGGTGTAAACCATGAATACCTAAATCGATAACTGTTCTTTTTCCAATTTCGATTATCTCCTCGTCTATTTGTTTAGTTGTTTTTGCAACAACTTCTTCAATTCTCGCTGGGTGAATTCTACCATCAGTAACAAGTCTATGTAATGATAGACGAGCTATTTCTCTACGTACAGGGTCAAAGCAAGAAAGGATGATAGCTTCTGGAGTATCGTCAACTATAATTTCTACACCAGTAGCAGCTTCAATAGCTCGGATATTTCTACCTTCTCTACCGATTATTCTACCTTTAACATCGTCAGATTCAATATTAAATACTGAAACGCAGTTTTCAACTGCTTCTTCTGTACCAATACGTTGAATAGTATTGATGATAATCTTTTTAGCTTCTTGTTGAGCTGTTAATTTAGCTTCTTCAATGGTGTCTTGAATAAAAGACATAGCATTAGCTTTTGCTTCGTTCTTTAAGCTTTCTACAATTTGATTCTTAGCTTCTTCAGCTGATAAACCAGAGATCACTTCAAGTTTCTCAACTTGAGCTTTGTGAAGTTTCTCAACTTCTTCTTGTTTTTTAGTTAGTTGTTCAAGTTTAATAGTGTATTCTTCAATTTTCTTATCACTGTCTTCTGAAGATTTTTTAGCTTTTGCTAATTCACTTGAAATTTGAGATTCTTTGTCTCTTGTTCTTTTTTCAGCTTCAGCTATTTTTTTATCACGAGCTAGAATAACTTGTTCGTGTTCAGCTTTTAGCTCAATAAATTTTTCTTTAGCTTGGAGTATCTTTTCTTTCTTAAGTGCTTCGCCCTCAGCTTTAGAATCTCTAAGCATATTGTTAGCTTCGTTAGTAGCGTTTTTTAAGATTGAAGATGCGTTGTTTTTTTCTAGATATCTTGCAACTGCAATTCCAGCACCAAATCCAATTACTGTACCTACAATAATGAATATTATTTCCATAGTTTTATTAAAATTATATATAAAAAAAGCTCACATTAGGGAAGTTGCATAAACTCGAAAATAGACAAGTTTTGAGCTAAATTGCTGTTCAAGGATCTGCGTGATGCAGCGTGCTTTAGTAGCAAATATTCACCCATTTTAATTTGTTAGTGTTGAGTTTATCAAACAGGTACTAATGTGAGCAGTATCTTAGTTTTATGTAAAGAACGTTTTTTATTCTGAGAGGATACGGGTTAGATTTTCATCAAGGTCCATTAGTCTATTTATTGCACTAACATAACTTTCTGAAGTGTCTATTTTTGTCTGTTCTGTTTGTGATGCAAATTGTAATGCGCACATAGCTAGAACATCTTGTTTGTCTCTAACAGCATAATTTTCTTCAAACTGATGAATCATCATATCAATTTTTTTAGAAGCAGAACGCAATCCTTCCTCTTGAGAATACTCAACTGTTAGTGGGTATACTCTATCTGCAATTGATATTTTTATTTTTAAAGGTTCATCACTCATAAGTCAACTATTTTGAAAGCTGTACAATACATTGATCGATTTCGCGAATTAATGAATTTATTTTGAGTTTCGTATCTCTTTTATTCTCGTCACTGCCCAGTAATGAACTAGCAAGCTTTAAAGACTCATATTTTGTTTGCAATACTGTTAAGTCTTTTTCTTTTTCTTTTAGGGTCTCTTCTGTTCTCAATAACCTTTTTTTTAAATCATTATTAGAGGACTCTAAAGCGCTTAGCTTTTGTATAAGTTTTGCAAACTTGATTTCAATTGAATCAATAATTTGATTTAGTTCACTCATTTATACTTTATCATACATTACTTATGTTACAAAGTTACTATTACTAACTCAAATTTAAAAGGTTTTTATTTAAAAAAAGTAATTTATTTAGCAAAAAAGAATAAGCTTTTGGTTCTTATGGAGTTAGTTTTTTAAGAAACTTTCTGAAATTCAATCTGAATTTTTCTAAATTAGCAAAAAAACAATTTATGAGGTACTTGTATTTTATGTTATTATGTGGTCTATCTCTTAATGCTCAAGTTGATATTGGGAGTTCATTTGAGAGCCCTTTAAGAATAGATATAATTCCTTCAGGTACTTTTGGAGAACTAAGAAATAATCATTTTCACGCGGGTTTGGACATTCGGACCCAGCAAAAAACTGGTTTTCCTATATATGCTCCTTTTGATGGATATGTGTCCCGAATTAAGGTTTCTAGTTTTGGATATGGGAAAGCATTGTATATTGATCATCCTGATGGTATTACTACAGTGTATGGACATTTAGAGGCTTATAATGGGGATATTGCAACTTTTGTAAAAGAACGTCATTATAGTGAACAAAATTTTGAAATTGAAATGTACCCTAAGAAGAACGAGTTAAAAGTGAAGAAGGGAGATGTAATTGGTTTTACGGGTAACTCTGGTGGGTCTGGTGGACCTCATTTACATTATGAATTTAGAGATACAAAAACACAACAAATTTTAAATCCTCTTGCTTATGGTATGAGTGCCTTTGTGAAAGACACGAAAGTTCCCATAGTTAATTCTGTGACTGTATATGCAATTGGAGAAGGTGCTCTTGTAAATCAGACTGCAATTCCGAATCAATTAACTTATAAGAAAAGAGGTAGTAATCTATTTGTAGATCCAATAAAGGCAAAAGGTTTAATTGGTTTTGGAGTAAACTCATACGATGAGTCGGATTTTAATTATGCAAAAAATGGACTTTATAGTATTGAGGCTTCCTTGAATGGGGAACTAGTATATGCGTATATTTTTGATGCATTTTCTTTTAGTGAATCAAGATATGTAAATGCTATTATTGATTATTCGATTTACACTAATACAAATCAACGAGTTCAAAAATTATTTGCAGAAAAATATTTTCCATTGTCCATAATAAAAAAAGATAGAAATAAGGGTCTTGTCGACGTTAAGCCGGGAGAAAGTTATAGTTATAAGATAGTTTTATCTGATTTTCATAATAACAAGACTACAATTCATATACCGATCGAATATAGTCCTTTGGATTCTAAGCACGATCCAAAAGAGAATGTTGGAACATTTATCGATTCTGGAAAAGAATATATATTTGAAAAAGATAATTTTGTTGTGGAGTTTCCATCTGGCGTTTTTTATAATGACTTTTATTTAAATATGTCTTCAGATGAAAGACGTTTATCTCTTCATGATAGTTCAGTTCCTATTCACAAAAATATTACGATTACTTTTGATGCTAAGGATATTTCAAACATTAATTTCGACAAGGCGTTTTTAGGTAGAATCTCGAAGGGAAAAACGGAATACTATACAACACGAAAAAGAGGTAAAAAATTCTCAATTCGAACAAGAGAATTTGGGGATTATACTTTAATAGATGATTTGGAAGTTCCTGTGATATATAAACCTAGTTTTTCTGAAGGAGAATTGTTGACAAATAGTAATAGAATTGAATTTTACATTAAAGATGATTTATCAGGAATTGAATCTGTCGCAGGATTCATTAATGATAAATGGGCTTTGTTTGATTATGATTACAAAACAAATAAAATAGTACATTTGTTTGAAGACGGTATAGTGTCTTCAGGTAAAAATGAGGTATCTATTGTTGTAAAGGATAAGGTGGGAAATGAAGCGAAATTTCAAACTCACTTTTATATTAAATAAGTAAAACATCTTTTGAAGTATAAATATATTATAACACTCCTTTTTCTAGGGAGCTACATAGTAACATATGCGCAGATAGCGCAGGTTCATGGTATAGTTCTAAATGAGAAGCGACTTCCTGTTGCTAATGTGGTTATTAGCGATGGGGGAGAAAAGGTTGTAGAAACCAATGAATTCGGTTATTATCAAATATTATTAAATGTTCAAAAAGAAGTAGAGTTAAAATTTACTCATGATGGATATCAGACTTCAAAAACTTGGTTGTCGTTAAAACCCGATGAAGTGAGAGAGGTGCACATACTTCTTATAACAGACAATGAAACTTTAAGTGAAATTATTATTCACAAAGATTATGAAAATAGAAATGGGTCTATTTTATTATCACCTTCTTTAGTTCGGAAAATTCCTGGAGCCAATGCAGGTGTTGAAAATTTACTAAAAGCTTTACCAGGTGTTAATTCTAATAATGAGTTAAGTACTCAGTACTCTGTTAGAGGTGGTAACTATGATGAGAATTTGGTTTATGTAAATGAAATTGAAGTTTATAGACCATTTCTGGTTCGATCAGGACAACAAGAGGGATTGAGTTTTGTGAATTCCGACATGGTTGAAAATATATCCTTTTCAGCTGGAGGTTTTCAGGCAAAGTATGGAGATAAGTTATCATCAGTATTGGATATTACTTATAGAACACCAGAAAGATTTCAAACGTCTTTAAATGCTAGTTTTCTTGGAGGAGGTGTAACTGTAGATTTGATTTCTAGAGACAAGAAATGGAGCAGTATTACAGGTATTCGTTATAGAAATAATAAACTATTGGTTGATAGTAAGGAAACTGAAGCGCATTATAGTCCTAGATTTTTAGATCTTCAAACGATAATTAATTATATGAGCTCTCCAAAATGGAGTTGGAGTTTTTTGGGGAATATAAGTACTAATAAGTATGATTATGAACCTTTAAAGCGACAAACAAACTTTGGAACACTTGATAACCCAACTGCTTTGATAATTCATTATAATGGAAAAGAAAAGGATTCTTATAAAACGTTTTTTGGATCTGTTAAAGGGGCTTTTAAACATAATGAAAACACCATGTTTACATGGACTACGGGGGCTTATCACGCTCGAGAGCAAGAGTATTACGATATTGAAGCTTCTTACTATTTGGGAGAAGTGGAAACTAGTTTAGGGTCTGAAAATTTTGGAGATGTCAAGTATGTGAAAGGGGGAGGAACTCAGTTAAATCATGCAAGAAATGACTATGATGCACTGCTATTCAATACTGAGTTGAAAGGAGTGCATGAGTTTTTAAAGAGCGATCTAGAATGGGGAGTAAAATATAGTAGAGAAGATATAAAAGACAGGATGGTCGAATGGGAAGTTATAGATTCTGCTGGCTATGTATTACCTGATCCTATAAAAAAAACATCAAAGTATGAGCCTTACGAACCTTTTGTTGGACCATTATTACCGTATCAGAATGTAAGAGCGACAAACTCTCCAGTTATTAATCGAATACAGCTATATGGTCAGTGGGGACATAGGATGAATTGGAGAAAAGTTGATGCTTGGGTGAATTTAGGTATTCGTGGACATTATTGGAATATAATTGAAGGAGATCAAAAAAGTAAGGGGAAATTTGTTCTGAGCCCTAGATTGCAATTTGCTTTGAAACCACATTGGGATAAAGATATGTTATTTCGTTTCGCAGTAGGAGTTTATCAGCAACCCCCTTCATATAGAGAGCTTAGGTCTATGGACGGTACTCTTAATTTGGATTTAGAGGCTCAAACTTCTACACACTTAATTTTAGGAAATGATTATAGTTTTGTTATGTGGGGACAGCCGTTTAAATTAATGACAGAGGTTTATTATAAGGTGCTTTCAGATGTGAATGTTTATACGGTTGATAACGTTAGAATTAGGTATAGGGCAGATAATGAAGCAGAAGCTACTGTATACGGTATAGATATGCGTTTATACGGGGCTTTTGTTCCCGGGGCTGATTCATGGGTTAGTATTGGTTATATGAAAGCAGAAGAGAATTATAAAGATCGGGGAGTCATTTCTAGGCCTACAGATCAAAGATTGAAATTCGGATTGTTGTTTCAGGACTATATGCCTTCTATTCCCAATTTTAAATTGTATTTGAATTTAGTCTATAATACGGGCTTACCTGGAGGGTCTCCTTCTTATGCTGACCCTTATCAATATCAAGATAGACTTAAGGATTATAGAAGAGTTGATGCCGGATTTTCTTATGTTTTCAAAGACTCTCAATTAGGTCAAGAAAAAGTATGGTTAAAGAAAATAGAAGAGTTATCTGTTGGCTTTGAAATATATAACCTTTTTGATAATCAAAATGCTATTACTAATACTTGGGTTCGAGATGTTTATACCAAAAATCAATATGGTATTCCAAATTATATGACTACTAGGACATTTAATTTGAAAATAAATTTGAAATTTTAAATAAGTTTGCCTTGCACTCATTTTTCTTTTTATCTTTGATATAATAAAAAGCTTAATAATATGGATTATTTTAAGGCTATAGTTTGTTTGGGAATGGTGTCATTGTTCATGTCTTGTAATAAAGAAGAACAACCGAAAGTAATCTACGAACAAGAAAAAGTAGTTGTGCCAGAGGTTAAAAAAATTGATACTACGCAAATTAAAATAGCTGATTTACCTATTTTGATGGAGGGGACGAAATACTTAATTCATCCTATTGGAGATGTTCGAGTGTATGATATACCTTCTAAATACGGAACGAGTAAAGTGAATCAGGTTTCTTATGCTATTTCCAATTATAATAGATTTGAATTAACTGGTTATTTTCAAAACCTCATGTTTCAACATATTGATTCAGTAACATTACATCCGTTATCTGAAGTTGTGATGCAAATTCAAACAGCTACTTATCTGAATACTATAGCAGAAAAGACTAAAAAGCAGATTTTGGTTTATAGTGTTTTTGATGAGGATACTAATAGAGATGGAAAAATAGATTCAAAAGATATTAAATCGCTTTATATCAGTAATATAAATGGTTCCAATTTTAAGAAATTATCTGAGGAACTTCATGAAGTATTAGATTGGAGTGTAATAGAGAGCCAGAATAGATTATATTTTAGAACTATAGAAGATATCAATAAAAATGGTGCGTTTGATAAAAAGGATAATGTAAATTATTATTATCTTGAGCTTGATAAGGATATATGGGAAATTCATAGTTATAACCCTTTTCAGTATAAAACAGAAACTAACTAATCTTTTTTATAGAGGAGATTGTCTTTTAGGCAGTCTCTTTTTTTTTGCTTTTTATATATAAAAGAAATACAACTTGCATATGAATAAAACTACCTTCATTCTGTTTTTTAGTTTAATTTCTGGTTGGTCTGTTAATGCGCAACTTGTCATTAATGAAGTTGATTCTGATACAAAAGGGATCGATAATAAAGAATTTATAGAGTTAAAATCGGATATACCTTATTTTTCATTAGACGGAATGATATTGGCTTTGTTTAATGGAAATCCAACCTCTAGTGACGCTAATCGAATTTATCATTCCATAGATTTGAACGGATTAAAGACCGACATTAATGGATTGGTCTTGATTGGAAATAATGGTGTTTCTCCTGTTCCTTCAAAGATAATTGCAGATAATACAATACAAAATGGACCAGATGCTGTAGCAATTTATAAAGGCAATATCAGTGATTTTCCAATTTACAAAGTAGCTACGAAAGTTAATTTGGTTCATGCATTAGCATATAGCAATAATTCAAGTAGTGCTAAGGATTTAATGGACTCATTAGGACTGAGTATAATTTACAATGAAAATCAATTTGGAGATAAGGATAACCATTCTATTCAACGAAAATCTGATGGAACCTATGAAGTAAAGCTTTCAACGCCAGGTGTGCTCAATGATGGAGGAGGAGTGACAGCTCTTGGTATTTCAATAGAGCCACAAAATACTTCCGTAGGAGAGGGAGAAGATTTAGAAATTATTTTTAGAGTTAATGAGGTTTTAAAGGATAGTTTGCGAATAGAATATTCGTTAAAAAACAGCAATTTCAATGAAAGTGATTTCAAGGGCCCTTTATTTGTTGTAATTCCCAAAAATACAGATTGGGCATCAGTTGTTATTGAGGTTATAGATGACGGAGTCAATGAAGGTGATGAAGAAATGGTTATTGCAATGAATTCATTGCCAAATGGATTTGTAGCTTTGAATAATAATCTGATAGTTCGGATTATTGATAAAAATTATTCTAAAGCGAATTGGGGAACTCCCGTTAATCCTACTTATGGAGAGGCAGTGTCTACTCAACCAATAGATTATTATGCTTTTTTGAATAATAAGTCAGGAGAAGAATTGAGAAATGCTTTAAAGAGTATTATTGCAGATGACTTGATTGTTAGAAAGCATACTTATGGAGATGTGGTTGATATTTTAAAGATATCTGATCAAAATCCTGAAAATAGCAGTGAAGTATGGTTAATGTATTTAGAGAAAGAAAGATCAAAATTAGATTATCAATTAACATCTAATAGTGTTGGAACTTGGAACCGTGAACATATATTTCCACAATCTAGAGGTGGTTTTGCGGGGGCAATGCCAACTTGGTCAGATGGAATTAATAAATGGGAGAGTACAAATGCGGATGATTTAAGTGCAGCACATTCCGATGCACATCATATTAGAGCAACAGACGGACCAGAAAATAGCTCTAGAGGTAACAAGAGTTATGGATCTGGAGGGTACAATGGACCCACAAATACAAAAGGAAGTTGGAAAGGAGACGTTGCGAGGTCATTGTTTTATATGTCTATACGTTATAATGATCTTGATGTTAGTCGAGGTTTCTTACCAACTTCAACATCTTTTAAAATGGGAGATTTAGATGCGTTATTGGAATGGCATAAAACGGATAAAGCTGATGATTTCGAGATGAATAGAAATAATGTTATTTACGAATGGCAAAAAAACAGAAATCCATTTATAGATATGCCAGAGCTAGCAGATTATATTTGGGGAGAACATGCGGGAGATATATGGAATAATAATTTAAGTATTAAAAAACATGAATTTTCAAAGGTTGTGATTTACCCTAATCCCGCTACTGAATATTTTTACATTCAAGGAGTAGAAAATGGCTCTAAAATTTTAATTAAAACATTGGCAGGAGAAATAGTGTTAGATGTTTTGTATAATGATAGGGAGAAAGTTCCAGTAAATTTTGCTAAGGGAATGTATATAGTTACTATTACTAGTAAAAAAGGAACAGAAACAGTTAAGCTACTCGTTAACTAAACTACGGTTAGTTTTGAATGAAGGTTAATAAGAATTAATTTAAAAAAAAGAGCTAACTCATTAATATAGTTAGCTCTTTTTATTGATAATGAAATTATTTATTCTGACTGATTGTCGGTTGCTATTGGTTGATTTTCTGAATCTTTACGTTCTTTTATAAATGCTTCAAGTAGCTTACCGTAATGACCATTCTTAACTTCTAAAGTCAAAGAGTTGTTTATGGTGTCTAAGTATTTTATTTGACGATCATATAAATCCATTAGAGCGATATATGGTGATACATCTGAATTCTTATGGTTTAATGCAAAATTGACAGCATTTAAATATTTTCTAGCAACCATCTTTTTAGAAAGCGCCATAAGGCTATCTTTTTGATGTAAAGCATTTTGATTTTCAGCTTTAATTATATCAATGATCAATTCATTTTGACGATCTGTAATAGCACTTCTGGTCTTAAGATATTCTTTATAAATATCATTATTTTTAGAGCCAGTTACTTTTGCATCACTATAGAACTTTTTTAAAGTTGTTTCAATTGTTATGGTTCCAGGTTCTGCGAAAAACATCAATTCATTATCCATGGAGTTCGAAGAACCCCTATCCAAGGTTAGATAATACATTTCTGGTGAGTCAATATTGAATTGACGTGAGAAATTAGAATCACCTTTAACAACAATCGAGTCTAGTGTAACTATTGTAGTGTCTTGAATTTTGTGTAAGTATAAAACACCTTGTTTTAAACCTTCAACTTTTCCATTAATAGTTAAGTTTCCATTAACTTCTTTTTTATCACATGAGATAAAAAGCATTGTTCCTAAAAATAAGATTGGTAGTATGTATTGTTTCATGTAAGTTATTTAAAAAGATCTAACCCCGGAATATCTGGCATGCCATCCTTTGTTACAGCAGCTAATTCAACTTCATTAATTTCTGAAGCTCTGGTGATAGCATTGTTAAGTGTAAGAATTAAATAGTCTTCAAGTTGTTCTTTGTCTTCTAGTAATTCTTGGTTTATTTCAATTGATTTAATAGTTCTATTTGCTGTTAAAGTAACCTTTAAAAGTCCATCCCTACTTTGTTCGTCTATTAATACGAAATCCAATCTTTTTTTAGTTTCTTCAATTTTGGCTTGAGTTTCTTTTAGTTTGCCCATCATGCCCATTAAGTCTCCAAACATTTTTTATGAATTAGAATTAGTGAGACAAATGTATTAAAATCACTTCACAATCAATCAAGAAATAAGTAAAATGAAAAGTAACAATACTTGCTGGTTTTTTGTAGTACTTTTGAGACTCATAAAAGTGTTTTAGTAGAATGAAGATAAAAGCAGAAAGACCAGTTGCAATCATTAAACCAGAGGTTTTGTCTATTCACGGACAAACTCGAATAGATAATTATTATTGGATGAATGAAAGAGAGAATCCAGAAGTGATTAATTATTTAAATGCTGAGAATAGTTATTTTGAAGAAATGACAAAGCATATAAAATCATTGCAAGAGGAATTGTTTTTAGAAATGAAAGCAAGAATAAAAGAAGATGATAGTTCTGTTCCGTATTTCTATAATGGCTATTATTATATTACGCGATTTGAAAAAGATAAGGATTATCCTATCCATTCTAGAAAGAAAGGATCGCTAGAAGCGGTGGAGGAAATTATGTTCGACTGTAATGAAATGGCAGAAGGGCATACGTTTTTCCACTTAAGAGGAATCAATGTTTCTGAAGATAATCAGTGGGCGGCTTATGGCGTTGATATTGTCTCAAGAAGAGAATATATTATTTATATTAAAAATCTTTTTACTGGAGAAACCCTTGATACTACTATAGAGAAAACTACTGGTAGTTCTGTTTGGGCAAGTGATAATGAAATCTTATTTTATTCAAGAAAAGATGAGGTGACTTTACGTGCAGATAAAATTTATAAGCATAAGTTACACGATAAAGAAATCAATGATATATTGGTTTTCTTTGAAGAAGATGAAACTTACAATACTTTTATTTATAAAGAGAAGTCTAAAAAGTTTTTGGTTATCGGGTCAGAGAGTACACTTACATCAGAGTATCGAATTTTGGAAGCTAATAATCCAAATGGTGATTTTAGAATATTTCAACCAAGAGTACGAGGACTTGAATATAGTATTACACATTACGATAGTCAGTTTTATGTAATGACCAATAAAGATGATGCTTATAATTTCAAATTAATGCATGTAGGAGAAGAAAAAACCGAAATGCAGCATTGGAAAGAGTTAATTGCTCATTCCGATAAGACATTATTGGAAGGTATTGATGTGTTTAGTAATTATTTGGTAGTCTCAGAAAGAAGAAATGGTTTGCCTAGAATTAAAATTCAGCCTTGGGATTCCTCGGTAGAATCATACTATTTACCTTTTGAAAGTGAAACGTATACTGCGTATACCGGTGCTAATGTTGATTTTGAAACAGAGATTCTACGATATGCATACCAGTCACTTAAAACACCATCATCTGTTATAGATTTTAATATGCGAACAGGCGAGCAAATTGTGATGAAGGAGCAGGTTGTTTTAGGAGCTTTTAATAAGGATAATTATGTTGAAGAGAGAATCTGGGCAAAAGCAAAAGATGGAGTAGAAGTCCCAATATCTTTAGTATATAAGAAAGGTCTTTTAAAAGATGGTAATAATCCGTTGCTATTATATGGCTATGGAGCATATGGAGCAACAATGGAAGCTTATTTTTCAAGCATTCGATTAAGTTTATTAGATAGAGGTTTTATTTATGCGATTGCACATGTTCGTGGAGGAGAAGATTTAGGACGTGATTGGTATGAGGATGGAAAATTGTTTAATAAGAAAAATACTTTTCAAGATTTTATAGATTGTTCGAAGTATGTTATTGAACAAAAATACACATCATCTTCTCATTTATATGCAGAAGGAGGTTCGGCTGGAGGGTTGTTAATGGGCGTTATAGCGAATGAAGCACCAGAATTATATAATGGATTAATAGTTCAAGTGCCATTTGTAGACGTAATAACTACTATGTTAGATGACACAATTCCTTTGACTACAGGTGAATATGATGAGTGGGGTAATCCAAACGAGAAAGAATTTTATGAATATATAGCGTCATATTCTCCTTATGACAATGTTAAGAAATCTAATTATCCTAACATGTATGTGACAACAGGATTACACGATTCACAAGTTCAATATTGGGAACCTGCTAAATGGGTTGCTAAACTTAGAGAATTTAAAACTAATGATACTTTGCTATTATTCGAAATAAACATGGATACTGGTCATGGAGGTGCATCCGGAAGGTTTGAATCGCTAAAAGAAGTTGCGAAGGAATATGCTTTTTTATTAGATTTAGAAGGAATACGAAAGTAATTCGCTTTTTTTTATTAAATTTGCTCTGTTTTAGAGGTCTAAAGGATAGTACGAATTAGAGCCTTAATTAAAATAATACTTATGAAAGAAGAGATTAAAGCCTGTAATAATCTGTTGGAGTTAATTGGTAATACACCATTAGTAAAGTTAAACAGAATTAGTGCAGGATTGAAAGGAAATTTCTATGCAAAAGTAGAAGCTTTTAATCCAGGGCATTCCACGAAAGACAGAATAGCCCTTCACATAATTGAAGAAGCAGAAAGAAAAGGAATTTTAAAACCTGGAGATACCATAATAGAAACTACATCAGGAAATACTGGATTTAGTATTGCTATGGTAAGTGTTATAAAAGGATATGAGTGTATTTTAGCAGTAAGCTCTAAATCCTCAAAAGATAAAATAGACATGCTGAGAGCAATGGGAGCAAAAGTGTTTGTTTGTCCAGCAAATGTATCAGCAGATGATTCAAGATCTTATTATAGTGTAGCAAAAAGACTTCATGAGGAAATGAAAGGTTCTGTTTATATAAATCAGTATTTTAATGAACTCAATGTTGATGCACATTATAAAACTACGGGTCCAGAAATATGGGAACAAACCAATGGTAAAATAACACATTTAATAGCGTGTTCTGGTACTGGAGGAACAATTTCAGGAACAGCTCGGTTTTTAAAAGAGATGAATCCTAACATTCAAATTCTTGGTGTTGATGCTTATGGTTCTGTTTTGAAGAAATATCATGAGACTAGAGAGTTTGATTCGTCTGAGATTTACCCATACAGAATTGAAGGTTTAGGAAAGAATTTAATACCAACAGCTACAGATTTTGATGTTATCGATCAGTTCATGAAAGTTTCTGATGAAGAAAGTGCTCATACGGCTAGAGAGCTTGCTAAAGTTGAAGGACTATTTGTAGGTTATACATCTGGAGCAGCTTTTCAAGCAGCCAAACAGTATTCAGAAGAAGGAGTTTTTAATGAGAATAGTAATGTTGTTCTAATATTTCCAGATCACGGGTCTCGATATATGAGTAAAGTTTTTAGTGACGATTGGATGAGTGAACAAGGTTTTTTTGATAATGTAAATTTACAAGCCGAAAACCATGTAGAATACATTAAATAAATATCGATTTTAATAGATTATAGAAAAGGAAACTCTCTTTAGGGTTTCCTTTTTTTATTTCTACTTTAAGTTAATCAAAAAGCAACACTTCAAGTGTTGCTTTTTTTGTGTTATGTTGAATTATTTAGTCAGGTTTTGGAATTAGAGTTGGTTTTTGTTTTTTAATTTAAATATTTTATCTTAAAAATCAGATAAAGTGTAACGAAAGGGAATAGTTATATACTAATAGATGTAACCAATAACCAAAGTAACATGAAATTAGTGATTAAAAACTTGAGTAAAACTTATAGAAATGGTGTAAAAGCATTAGATGATTTGGATATAGAGATAGGAGCAGGAATGTTCGGCTTGTTAGGGCCAAATGGTGCTGGTAAATCCACTTTAATGAGAACAATCGCTACTTTACAGAAACCTGATTCAGGGTCCATAGAGTTTAATGGTATCAATGTATTAGAAGAACCGATGGCATTGCGAAAGATATTGGGATACTTGCCTCAAGATTTTGGAGTTTATCCAAATATGTCTGCACTTGATTTATTAGATTATTTTGCAAGGTTAAAGGGAATATCAAATGTTTCTCAGCGCAATGAAATGGTTTCAAGAGTATTGGAAGTGACAAATCTATTTGAGGTTCGTAAAAAAAGTGTTAGTGGTTATTCTGGAGGGATGAAACAACGCTTTGGAATAGCTCAATTGCTTTTGAATGATCCAAAACTAATTATTGTTGATGAACCAACAGCGGGATTAGATCCTGCAGAGAGACATAGATTTTTAAATGTTCTTAGAGAAATAGGAACAAATAATACCGTGATTTTTTCTACTCATATTGTAGATGATGTGAATGAGCTTTGTCATGAAATGGCAATTCTTAATGGAGGGAAATTATTAGAACGTAATACACCAAAAGAAGCGGAGCAATCTTTGGAAAAAACTATATGGACCAAAGAGGTTACTCGAGAAGAAGTTACAGATTTGGAAAAATCATTTGATATACTTTCGGCGAAATACAATCAAGAAAATAAGTTGAATATTCGAGTGTATTCTCAAGATTCTTTATCAGATACGGGTTTTACACAGGCAAAACCGAATTTAGAAGATGTCTATTTTGTTGCACTTAAAAAAAACTAAGCTATGTTTGCAACTATATTTTCATTTGAATTAAAACGATGGTTTAAAAGCTGGGTGTTTTATGTGTATTTAGCCGTTTTTTTTGGATTATCTTTCATGGTAATGGCCAGTGCACTTGGAGTATTTGATGTTGTTAAGAATACAACAAGTACATTAATGTATATGAATTCTCCGTATGTTATAAATTCATTGATTGGGGGATTTAATAATTTGTTGTATTTTCTATTTCCATCTATTATAGGTACCTCTATTTACAGGGATTTTCAATATAACGTACACCATATACTTTATTCTTATCCATTCACAAAGACGAATTATTTATTAGGTAAGTTTTTAAGTTCTTTTTTAATTGTATTAGTCATTAGTTTGTCAATGGGGTTGGGGCTCTATTTAGCTACTTTTATTCCGTGGATTAATGAACAATTAATCGGACCTTCTACATTATGGGGGTATTTACAGCCTTATGTATTAATCGTCATCCCTAATATGTTATTTACAGGAACCATTGTATTTGTTTTAGTGACCTTGAGTCGAAGTATTTATATTGGATTTGTTGGAATTATAATTTTGTTTTTTATTCAGGGAATGATGTCCGGACTTGTTCAGAATATGGACAATAAATTAATAGCAGCACTAATTGATCCTACCGGGGCTAGAGCATTGTCATATTATACTGAATATTGGACGATAGAAGATATTAATTCAAATTATCTGCCAATGGGAAAATACCTCCTTGTAAATAGAATGATTTGGGTAGGTATAGCTTTGTTGTTTTTGATAATACTTGGCTTTTTATTTAAGTTCTCTCAAGAAAAGACTTCATTTGGTAAAAAGAATAAAGCAGAGAGGTTAGTGAAGAATAACTTTGGAGGTGTTTTTAAAATTGATTTGCCCAAGGTTGCTTATGACTTTTCTTCCAAATCAAATTGGAAGAACGTTTTTGCCTTTGCTAAATTGGATTTTAAATATCTTGCCAAAAACAAAGTATTCTTAATTTTAATTGGAATTGGCGTATTATTTATGATTTTAGTGTCAACAGCACTTTCTTCTTTATATGGTACTCCAACATATCCTGTGACATCAGTGATGCTATTTGTTCCTGGGAGTACTTTCCAGTTTTTTATATTGATAATTACTTTCTTAGGAGCAGGACAATTAGTTCATAGAGGCTCCTTATCAAGAATGAATTTATTGGTAGATTCTACAGTTACTCCAAACTGGGTGTTTTTTGTTTCAAAATTCTTTGCATTAATTGCAGTACAATTAGTGCTATTGCTCGTTATTGTGGTTACGGGAATTTCTATTCAAGCTTATCACGGTTATTATAATTTTGAAATTGGATTGTATTTATTTTCACTTGTAGGCTTAAGTTGGATTTTTTATATTATTTGGGCCTTAATGTCAATGGCTGTCCAGACGTTGTTTAAAAATTACATTCTCGGAGCTTTTTGCTTGTTAGTGATGATGATTATATGGCCTTACATTGATAAAATAGGGATAGAGAATGAGATTTTCTTCTTTAATGATGTAAGTGAGCCGCATTATTCCGATATGAATGGTTTTGGGACAGGTGTTTTTAAGTATTATTTATATTGTTTTTATTGGTTGCTTTTTGTTGGTTTTCTGGGATGTTTGACATTGATTTTTTGGAGAAGAGGGATTTTTTCTGGATTTAGAGATAGAATCTATTATGCCAAGAAAAATGCTAAACCCACAGTATTAGTTATTACACTGCTCCTAATGATTTCATTTGTTGGATTAGGAGGTTTTTTATATTATAAATCAAATATTGAAGAGGTGCATTATTCAAGTAAGCAAATTGAAGAAATGCGTATTGAAGGAGAAAAGAAATACAAGAAGTATGAAAATGTAATTCAGCCTCGGATAGTAGATGTATCTGTAGATTTTGATATATATCCAGATACCAATGATTTTTTGGCAAGAGGGCGCTATACTTTAGTGAATAAGGCTGAAACTAATATTGATACGCTTATTGTGTCTTATCTAGTAGACTTGAAGAATGAAATCGAGATTCACGGTGCTAGGTTAGTTTCTAACGACACTGTATATGGCTATCAATTTTATGTTTTGAATACAGTTTTACAACCAAAGGATTCAATTATTTTGAACTTTACTGTAAAGAATAAACCTAATACATTATTTAAAAATAATTCTCCAATTTTAAACAATGGAACTTTTGTGAATAATAGTAGTTTTCCGTCTCTAGGATATTCTGATGCGTATGAAATTAGTGATGATGAAATACGTAAGAAATATGGATTGAAGCCGAAGGATCGTATGGCGACACAAGATGATAAGAGAGCACTCCAAAATACTTATATAAGTAATGATTCAGATTGGATATCATTTGAGACAACTGTTAGTACAAGTTTAGATCAAATTGCGATTGCACCAGGGTATTTACAAAAGGAATGGACTGAAAATGGCAGACGTTATTTTCATTATAAAATGGATGATAAGATGCTTAACTTTTATGCATTTAACTCTGCGCGTTATGAGGTGAAAAAAGATAAATGGAAAGATATTAATATAGAAGTGTATTATCACAAAGGACATGATTATAATGTAGGTCGTATGATAAAAGGGGTAAAACGTTCCTTAGAATATTATTCTAAAGAATTTAGTCCTTATCAACATAAACAAGTTCGTATTGTTGAGTTTCCAAATACTATGGGAACATTTGCACAATCATTTGCAAATACAATTCCTTTTTCTGAATCAATTGGATTTATAGCTGAAGTAGATGATAAAGATTCTAAGGCTGTAGATTATCCATTTTCTGTAACAGCGCACGAAGTAGCACATCAGTGGTGGGCACATCAAGTGATTGGAGCAAATGTTCAAGGAGTGACAATGTTATCAGAAAGTTTATCAGAATATAGTTCTTTGAAAGTACTAGAGCATGAGTATGGAAAAGAGCAAATGCGAAAATTTTTACAAGAAGCATTAGATGGTTATTTAAGTGGTCGAGGAAGTGAAAATAAAAAGGAAAAACCATTAATGTATAATGAGAATCAGCAATATATCCATTATAACAAGGGGTCTTTAGTTTTTTATACTTTGAGTGATTATATAGGGGAGGGGAAATTAAATGAAGTGCTTAGAAATTATATTAAGAAAGTAGCCTTTCAAGAAGCTCCTTATACCACTTCCAAAGAGTTAGTAGAAGACTTGCGTAAAGCTACTCCGGATTCTTTGAAGTATATGATTAAAGATATGTTTGAAACAATTACTTTATATAATAATTATATTGATAGAGCAACTGTTAAAGAGTTAGAGAATGGAAAGTATGAGATTAAGATTAAAGGAATTGTAAGTAAATACAGGTCTGGTGAGAAGGGTGATAGAATTTATATAGATAGAGAAAAGAAAAGTTTAAAGTTCGAAAATGAGAAGGGAAGAACAATTGAATCTTTACCCTTGTCAGACTATATTGAAATTGGTGTATTTAGTAGCGGCGATAGGGAAATGAAATTTAGTATGACTACTGCTGATGAAGGAAATATACATATTCCAGAAGAAAGAATTTTGTACTTGAAAAAAGTAAAGGTGACACAGATAGAGAATGAGTTTGTTATAATAGTAGATGAAAAACCATTAGAAGTTGGAATAGACCCTTATAATAAATTAATTGACACGAATTCCAGAGATAACAGAAAAAGACTGTGATAATTAACTTAACTGTAAAGTACTGATTTGTTGTTAGACTGTGTAAATACCCTTAAATTTGTGTTCTTAAAAATAAGTTGAGAAATGAATAAACATTTATATATTGAGGAGTCATTTAACAAAATCAGAGAAAAGGGGTTAGTAGTGCCGGTGGAGTTGGTGCCTGGAACTGTTATAACAGATTTAGAAAAGTATTTAAATGCTTTGAAGACTGGATATTTAGAAAGTAAAGAGCCGAGGATAGATCAATTGTTTTTTGAAAAGATTGAGCAACTAAAAAAAATGTAGAGGAAGTACTTAAAAATGGTTTAGAATAAAAAAACGGGTTTATCTTTTTAGATGAACCCGTTTTTATTTTAATATATACGAACTATTAATAGTACGTATAGCGTCTTACTTTTGCAATATATTTAGCTAAACGCATTACTTGATGACTATATCCATATTCGTTATCATACCAAATATATAAAACAATATTCTTTCCGTCCGCAGAAACAATTGTAGCGTTACTATCATAAATTGCTGGAGCAGAAGTTCCAACGATATCAGATGAAACAAGTTCGTTATTTAAAGAGTATTTGATTTGCTCAACAAGATTTCCTTGAAGTGCTGCTTTCTTAATGATACGATTAATATCTTCGATTGAAGTTTCTTTATTTACTTCCAGGTTTAAAACAACTAGGGAACCATTAGGAACTGGTACGCGAATTGCGTTTGAAGTTAATTTTCCAGCTAAAGATGGCAATGCTTTTGCAACAGCACTTCCAGCTCCAGTTTCAGTGATTACCATGTTTAAAGCTGCTGCTCTACCACGACGGTATTTTTTGTGCATATTATCAACCAAGTTTTGGTCGTTTGTATATGCATGAATAGTTTCTAAATGCCCTTTAACAACTCCTAAACTATCTTCAACTACTTTTAAAATAGGTGTGATTGCATTTGTTGTACAAGAAGCAGCAGAGAAAATATCAACTGTATTAGGGTCGTACTCTTCGTGGTTAACTCCATGAACAATATTAGGAACACCTTTACCAGGAGCAGTTAATAAAACTTTGTCAGCTCCTTTTGAAGATAAATGACGTTTTAAGTCTTCTTCTGTTGTAAATGCGCCTGTATTGTCAATCACTAAAGCATTTTCAATACCGAATGATGTGTAATCAATATCTTCAGGATTGTTGGCTGAAATCATATGAACAGTAGTTCCGTTAATGATTAAAGCATTATTCTCAGGGTCAGCAATAACAGAACCTTCGAAGTCACCGTGAACAGAGTCGTATTTAAGTAAAGAGGCTCTTTTTTCTAAAAGTGTAGCATTATTCTTATCACGGGTAACAATAGCTCTCAAGCGAAGCTGTTGACCTTTACCCATCTTATTCATAAGTTCGCGAGCCAATAAACGGCCAATACGTCCAAATCCATATAATACTACGTCTTTAGGAGCGATATCTTCTGTTTCTTTTGCGTCTTTTAATTTACTTACAACAAAAGCTAAAGCATTGTCGTATTTGTTGTCTTCTAAATGGTATTCATAAGTCAAACGACCAATATCAATTCTAGATGGAGGTAAATCAGAAGCTAAAATTGCTTTTGCAATTTCTACAGAGTCAAAAATGTTGATTGGTTTTTCAACAAACTTTGCTGCATACTCATGTAAGTTAATAATGTCGCTAACGCTTCTGTCTATTAATTGATTTCTAAACATAATCAATTCGATAGACTTGTCATACCATAAGTCGCTTACGATTTTAATTAGCTCTACACATGCTTTTCTGCGGTCTGCTTGAAAAGCTAATTCTTTCTCGTATAAACCAGTGTTTTTCATATTAGATTGTGTTGTAATAAATTAGTGCAAAATACCGATTTTTAATCCAATTAATCAAATATTATGCCCAGTTTTACTAAACTTAGCTTAATATTGATAGCAATTAGAGACTATAGGAGAATACGAATTAGTTCTCCTTGTGTATTTAAGACTTCTAACCGAAATCTACTAGTAGATGAGCTGTTATCTAGAATTTTATTTGCGATTTGTGTATTGTTTATTTTGTTTTTATTAATCGTTAGTAAAATAGAGCCTTCTAGTTCTTTCTGGTAGGCTAGGTAGTTTTTATTTGTAACTTTCTTAATTCGCACACCATAGTTGAGATTTAGATTGGTTAATTCCTCGGTGCTTAGGTCTTCTAATTCAAAGCCGTTAAAGTTAAAAATAGCGTTTTCAGGTTTTATTAGGGCAACTTTAAAGTCTATTTCGTCAGTTCCTCTTAGAATCTGTAGATTCACAATATCCTGAGGTCTTTTTGTGTTTAATATAGACTTGATGTCTACAAAGGTATTTATGGTTCGATCGTTTATTTTTTTTATGATATCTCCTTGTAGAATTCCTGCTTTTTCAGCTCCAGAATTTTTGGTTATATTTTGAATGTAGAATCCCTGATGAGTTTTTACCTTAAGTTCTTCAGCTAACATGTTATTTAATTCGATTCCTTGAATTCCTAAAACGCCTTGTTGGACATTTCCGAATTCTAGAATATCCTCAATAATTTTTCTTGTAACGTTTGAAGGTACTGCAAAAGAATAACCTACATAGGAACCTGTCGTAGAGGATATCATGGTGTTTATACCAATTAGTTCTCCTCTGCTATTAACCAATGCTCCGCCGCTGTTACCAGGGTTAACTACCGCATCCGTTTGTATGAAGGATTGTATTCCTGATTTTGTTAAGTTTCTTGCTTTTGCTGATATTATTCCTGCAGTTACAGTTGACGTTAGATTGTATGGGTTTCCTACAGCAAGAACCCACTCTCCTAGACGGATTCCATCAGAATCTCCAAAAACTAGGTAAGGAAGTTTCTTTGGGGAATCGATTTTTAGTAGAGCAATATCCATCTCGGTATCGGTACCTATTAATTTAGCATTGTAAGTCTGATTGTTGTTTAGAGTTACTTCTAGTTCTGAAGCATTGGCAATAACATGGTTATTTGTGACTATGTATCCATCTTCTGAAATAATTACTCCTGAACCCATTCCGATTTGTGCTTGAGTTTGTCCTCCTTTATAGCCATAAAAAAATTCGAGTAAAGGATTGCTAGGTGTGGTTCTATAACTTAAGTTTTTTACGTGGACAACTGCATGTACTGTGTTTTCTGCAGCATCAGTAAAATCCATACTAGTTAAACTTAAATTTTGTTTATCTAATGAATGTGAGGTGTTTCTTGAGAAAATCTCATTTGGTGTATTGTTTTCTCTTGGTTCAAAAAATAATTTATAGCCTCCTAAGGTAATGGCTCCGCTTAAAAGAGAAACTAATAATATACTTGTAAATTTATTCATAGCGTTATTTATTAATAGTTGTTGGGTATGAGTAAAAATAATAAGATTTTTTTATGAAATATAGCCTTTAACTAGCGATTAACATGTTTATGTGTGCTTTGGTAAATGTATATATTTTTTGTTGTTGGAATAGCTGTTTAGTGATGAGGGAATTACATGAAATTTGTAATATATGGGCAGTATAAGTGAGTTTTAGTTTATGGATGAAAACATAGGGCTTTTTGGGAGGCTATTTGGAAAACAGTGATATTTTTATTTTAAAAGGTTTGTTGATTTAATAAACTTATATAGTAGTAGAGGAGAAGGGGATTAATGATTAGAAGAAGTGCTTTGTTGGAAGGGTTTTTTTTAGGATGTTTTGTATTCATGTTTGAAAACCTAAACTACTCTTTTTTTAATAGCCGTGTTTATTGCTTAGGATATCAAGTATACATAAGAACCTCTACTTTTATATAAGGAGTTTTGTTTTATAGTCCACCATTTGAAAAACAAATAAGTTCCTCTTTATATATAAGGAGGCTATCGGTTATAATATATAGAACATACCCTGCTTAAACCCTAGTCAGCTTTATAGCCACAGCTAGGGTATTTTTGTAAAAGTGTGCTCAGGGTCCATTGAAAGTCCACTTAAACTCCACTCAAAGTCTATTATAGTAATAGAGGTTGTCTCGTCCTAGTATAGCTGTACAGTTATTGTTATTAATCCTGCTTATAACTGTACATGTAATTTAGTAGTCCTAAGATTGCTGTACATCTTCTTTTTTTAGTTGTTTTATCTTGTAATAGTTCTTCCATCTCTTGGTTAAAAAACCCTTTTCTAAATGAGCTTGGTTCGGGGTTAAATTGTCACAACTATTATGTGGTCTAAGACTATTATATGCCTCTATGTTATCCTTTAGTATCTGTTTTGTTTTTTGATATCCCAGATTTGAATAATTTAAATCAAATTCACCTTTTATGATTCCATTGACCCTCTCGGCTACAGCATTAT
>NZ_FORU01000014.1 GCF_900114085.1 Myroides guanonis
CATGTGTTAGGCCTGCCGCTAGCGTTCATCCTGAGCCAGGATCAAACTCTTCATCGTATATTTTTAATGTTATAAGATTTTGCGGACTTAATTCAAGTCTTACGACTTACCTTACTCTCTCTTTATTTTTGCTGTCAATCCAATATGTCTATGAACGTGTCTTTCGTTTCTAATGTCGCTTGTTTCTCAAAGCGGTTGCAAAAGTACAACTCTTTTTTAATCTGACAAGCTTTTTTGAAAAAATATTTTCTTTCTTTTTTCTTGTCATTTTTATAAGAACGTTGCCCTTTTAGCGGATGGCAAAGATAACACCTTTTGTTTTTCACTTCCTAATTATTCAGGAGGTTTATTTTAAAAGTTTTTCTCTGCTTGTATTAGAACGTGTGCAGTACTTTTTGTCTTGCGACTTCTTCCGTATTGCGAGTGCAAAAGTAGCTTCTTTTTCCACACTCGCAAACTTTATCTCGCTTTATTTCTAATCTTTTTCAACAGTATTTCGTAACTCGCACGTTAACTTATCGTTACCGACTCATTTATTTTTTGTTTCTTTTTTTGTGTTCGGCGTTTTAACGGGGTTTCTCTTGGCTTTTCTTGTGCAAGGGCGCATAGGGATTGGTTTTCACGCTTTGTTTTTTTAGAAAATTTTAGCTGTAAACCGGTAAATCGGGTGTTTTCATAGCTAAATAGGGTTTTGTGTTGGATGAAAAATATTGTTTTAGCTTCAAAAGAACCTTTGGGGTGCTTCTTCGGTAGTAAATTTAAGAAAATCGCTCCTTATATAAGGTAGAGATTTTATGTAAACTTGACAACCTACAGAACAAGCCTGACTATTAAACAAAGGGTTGTCGCGGTTTTAAACATGAATACAAATACACCTAAAGAAAACCCTTTCAACAAAGCGCTTCTTCCGATCATGGATTACAAGATTAAAACTCATCAACAAATTCAGCAATTCAAGACCATAACAAAAAAAGAGGACTATGAAAGTCCTCTTTTATAAAACAAGGTATCGTATTACAATTTAAAACGAAGTAGTAATTCCAATTGTTAACCCAGCTGCCTCAGACACCATTCTACAAACACCTCCCACACAAAGTAATCCACCACGTTGACGTCCATAACTAGCAGAAACACGAGTAGTGCCTTTTGTAAAACTTGCTCCGACATTGTAATAGTGAATACGTTCCTCTTCAATATCATTACCATAATTATACATATCACTCACATAAAATGACCAATTAGCATTAGCCGCAAATTCGACAGTACCTCCAGCCCAATTCTTTTTATCAGCATCAGCCCATAAGTGTTGCAATTCTAATCTCACTGATTTATTATCTAAAAATTGATACGTCGATTCAGCCGAAACAATATTAGTCTTTACAACCTCGAATTCTCCATTTAGGAATGGACTATTATAATACTGATTTAAGAACATAAAAATTGAAGACCAATCTTTGCTCCACTTTTTGCGAACTTCCATTCCAAAATCGTGATAGTACTTTTCTCCAAAGTCTAAAAAATCAGATGTAACACCTGTCTTATTTTTCTTTACTTCAGATTTAATACCAGCCCAATATGAACCATTTAAAACCAAATTAGTTCCATGCTTACCTCCTAGGGCACTACCCTTCTCAAATTCGTAGAAAAAATCAAACTGCCCACCAATTTCTCCCAATTTTCTCTGCATATTCATATCAAAATTTGGTTGCGCTTGATAAACATAAATATTCTGCAAAGAATAATCATACTGCTTAGTTAGAGCTGGAATATAATTAATTACACCCCTCATATAAATATCCCCATTAAGATCACGCTGAGAATAAAAAGCCATATTTTCCATACGACGTAAATTCAAATTCAAAGCCACCCCCTTTTGAGAATACCCTCCATTTATCAACAAAGCATTTCCTGCTTGTTTTACTTTTGGATATAATCTACCCAATTCCACTAAAGCGTCTTCTTGCTTATAAACATATTCGACATCTCCATAAAAACCTCCTCCACTTGCATTCAACCGAAAAGACATCGCATTAGTTAATTCATCAAGACCTTTATTATAATCATTCTTTTCTTCTAATCTACCCAAATAACTAACTCCAGCTCCAAAATCAATTTCTTCAAACTTAAACATTGAACCTAAATCAAAATTTAAATCTCCTCCAAACAAATATGAATCAGACAAATCAAATCCCATTCCTATTCGTTGTTTTCCACCTAATGCCGTAATTTTAATATTTTCCGTAATATCATACTTAGCATTCAAACCGAAAACAGCGTTATTTATACCAATTTGTCTATCCTCCCAAGATCTAAAAAGCAATCCACTACCAAACTGATCGTAGAAATGTCCTGCTGTAATATCCAATCCATTTTCATAATCATTATACCTCGCGTAAATAGTTCCAATATCTACACCCTCAAAATCGGGTGAGTAATTCAATAATGCCTTAGGTTCATAAGCTTCTATTTGAGTTCCGAATGACCATTTTTTATAATCATAATCAACCTTCAAATATGAGTTAGTTCTTAATCTATCCTCAGCCTCTTGAGGATCGATCTTGACTTTCTTATCATCTACATACCACTGAGAATTATTTTCAAATCCAACTCTGATTTGTGAGTAACCTGAATACGCAGTTAATAAAATACCTGCTAATAAAATTCTTTTCATACTATTTCCCTGTCAATGCTTTCACCTTTCTAAACAACTCTTTCTCAACTCCAGGAGTGTAACTAGTGTGTTTATAAACAATCTCTCCTTTATAAACAATCACTGTAAATGGCACATTTACCACGTTCATTGCTCTTTTTAATTCATGATTATCATCTAATAAAACTTTATATTCCCATCCTTTCCCATTCACTAAAGGTTTAACCCTTTTTACAGATTTTGCATCATCAATCGAAACCGCAATCAACTCAACTCCTGTTTCTTCCTGCCAATCACTGTACACTTCCTTTATTGCATTCAATTCTTTTAAACAAGGTCCACACCATGTAGCCCAAAAACTGATAATAATAGGTTTATCAGATTTATTATAATCAGCAATGTTCACTATTTTTCCATCCAAATCTTTTAATTGTACACTTGGCAAATCCTTCTTTTGAGCCATACCTACTGAAACAATCAATAACACAAATAGCGTAAGTAAATTTTTCATTCTATATTTTTTTTTAGTTCGTTTGGTGACAAATATATTCAAAAAAACTCAAATTAACTTTTTGTTATACTTAATTTATCTATACATTTACATTGTTAACTTAATTTTAAATACAATGAAAACTAAATCTTTTAGAAATTTTTTTGCCCCAATGTTGTGCTTGTTTTTAACTCTAGCATCTTGTAGTAGTGATGATGGAGGTGGAGACGTAAATGACGACACACTAGTATTAACCACCGAGAGCAACACTGTACTTCTATATGATGAAGTTCACTTTGTAGTTAATGCTAACGGTGAAGCAGTAAATGATGCAACTATTTACATTAACAATGAACCAATATCAGGTTCTGCTTACAGCTTCCAAACTGAAGGAGAATTCACAATTAGTGCAAAAAAAGAAGGTCTTTTTGACAGTAATATTATTACACTAACAGTTATTGAAAATGAAGAAGTGATTAAAAACGCTACAAAATTCAAGCACAAAACATTGGTTGAGGATATGACAGGTGTATGGTGTCAATATTGTCCTTTAGTAGCTTACGATATCGAATTATTCGAAACTTCTGATCCAGAAAAATTTCAAGCTATAGCAATTCACAATAACTATGACCCTAACAACACAGACCCTAACTATGGAGGATATGATCCATTCGATTTCAATCCTACTGCTAGAAGAAAATTCGAAAAGGAATTAGGCCTAAAAGGTTATCCATTTGCTATTACTAACCGAGTAGAAGATTTCAGAAAAAACCCTAACTCAGTTGTAGAAAGATACAAATCTCATTCAACTATTGGTGTTAAAATTAATTCTACCCTAACAAATTCAACAGGAACAATTAATGCGACAATTAAATTTACAGAAGACTATTCTGACAAATTAAACTATGCAGTTTTTGTTTTAGAAGATGGTTTAGAATTTAGACAATCTAACTCAACTCAATATTACAAAACGGCACCGTATATTTGGAAAAATAACTGGACTGAAAACTTCATTCATAACAACACATTAATCGGAATGTCATCTGGAAACTTTAGAGGAACAGAAATTCCAGCAGCACAAACTGCAAAAGGAAGTGAGTTTGAAATAAAAGACATGGTAATCAACTACACTGCTAAAGAAGTAGAAAATTTAAAAGTAGTTATTATCGTTACTAACTCAACAACTGGAGAAGTTCTAAACACAGTTGTTGCTAAAGGAAATAAAAACCAAAATTATCAGATTGTATTGTAAATCAATCCAATTCTAAACCTAAAAAGGCTATCTATAAAACTAGATAGCCTTTTTTTATAAATATACATATTGGATTTTTTTAGAACAAAAAACTCTTTTTTTCAAATACCCTCATAGGCATCTTGAAAACATTTAGAATTATAAAAAGCATCTAGTAGTTAACTCGGATGTTTCTCAAACACAACACCTGTTCGTTAACACAGAACACACATTGTGTTTAACCTGAAATAGATAAAACAAAAAAATCACCTACATTTCTATAAGTGCTTTTCGCTCCCCTCCTGATAGCTACCGGGTCAAGGCCCTCTGATTAACTATATTTTTCAAGCAATCTATCTGTTATTTAAGGATATCGCCTAAGATTCTTAAGATGTTTTCGGCTCTTCATCAATTTAATATGCCTTTCTGTTTTTCATGCTTGAAATATTGTAGAACATGAAAGACTCCAAAAACACTCCCCAATCATCTGCTATACCAGTATAAGCATTTTCAGAATGTTTAGAATTTATGCCAAGCGATACCAGTAGAAAGCCCAGATGTTTCTCCAATATAAAACTTGTACGCAGACAAAGAATACAGAACATATACGTAAAGCATAATCTCAATATTTGATAAAATAAAAAAAGCACCTACATTTCTGTAAGTGCTTTTTTGCTCCCCCTCTTGGGCTCGAACCAAGGACCCTCTGATTAACAGTCAGATGCTCTAACCAACTGAGCTAAGGAGGAAGGTGTGTTACCTTTATTGCGATGCAAATATAGCCCAATTTTCTATGTCTGCAAACATTTTTACAAAAAAATGCAAGCTTTTTTATTTACCCAGTATAGCTTTGTAAATATCATTTCCATTTGCGAATAACAACAATCCTATAAGTATAAAGAAACCAACCATTTGGGCATTCTCCATAAACTTATCACTCGGTTTTCTACCAGAAATCATTTCATATAATAAAAACATTACATGCCCTCCATCAAGTGCAGGAATAGGCAATAAATTCATTACCCCTAACATAATTGATAGAATCGCTGTGATACTCCAAAACAATTCCCAGCTCCAGAACTGTGGAAAAATATCAAAGATTGCTTTAAAACCTCCTACACCCTTATAAGCACCTGTTTCAGGTGAAACCATTAATTTTAATTGTTTCCAATACCCAACAACCTTATCCTTTCCTTTCTCCAAGCCTACTGGAATAGACTCTAAGAAGCTGTACTTATCATGACTAAGTGTATAATACCCCATACGCTCCATATCCTGCATTCCTACTAATCCATTAAACACTCCCAATTTACCATCTTTATCTACAGTAACATCAACCACCGTTTTCTTTTCGTCTCTCAAGACTTCCATTGGAACTGTTTGACCTTTATATTTGGACATAGCAACCTCAACTTGGTCATAGTAACGTAAAGGCTCTCCGTTAACAGACAAAACAACATCTTTTGGTTGTAGCTTACCTTCATTAGCACTTCCTTCAGCAAAACCGGCAATAACAAACGGAATTCTCAAAGAAACTAATGACTTAGAATTTTCATCAACAACCTGACCAATTAAATCAGCAGGTAAGGTAATTGTTTGCTGAACACCATTACGTTCTAAGACAACGTCCTTCCCTACACCAACTAATAATGCCTCGGGTAAGTCGTTAAATCGTTCGATAATGTGACCATCAACACTAACTATTTTATCACCAGTCTGAAGTCCCGCTTTCTGTAAAACAGGATTAGTTACACTAATACCATCCTTAAGATCATCATTTTTTAAATAAGAATCTCCATATACATAAGCCATCCCTATATATATTACAAAAGCAAGTACGAAATTCACGGTTACCCCTCCCAACATAATAATCAAGCGTTGCCAAGCCGGCTTCGAACGAAATTCCCAAGGTTGTGGTTCTTGTTTCATTTGATCTGTATCCATACTTTCATCAATCATCCCAGCTATTTTCACATAACCACCTAATGGTAACCAACCAATTCCATATACAGTATCCCCAATTTTCTTTTTGAACAAAGAGAACTTAACGTCGAAAAACAAATAGAATTTCTCAACTCTAGTTTTAAAAAGCTTTGCAGGGATAAAATGCCCTAATTCATGCAAGATGATTAACAAAGACAAACTCAGCAAAAACTGAGAAAGTTTAATAATTATTTCCATTTTTATGATTTACAAAATATGATTACTGGACAAAAATAAAGTTTTACTTTAACTATTCCGTATTTTTTTTGAAACTCTACCCTTTTTAATAAATTCCATCCCATATTACTAATATTCATAATTCCAAAACACACAAAGACGCTACTAATAAATGATTTACGGCATGACTTAAAGGCAAAATCATCAATAAACTAAGCTTATAGCAAACCTTATATCCTTTAATAAGTAAAAATCAAAGAAGTTCAAGAAGAATCACTGTTCATTATAAAAGTATTTTCTAACTTTGCTATATAATTAATTTTTTAAATATGTTACAGATAGCATTTATTAGAGAGAATCAAGAGTTCGTAGTCCAAGCATTGGCAAAACGTAACCTTGATGTTGCCGACGTGGTGAAAGAAGTGATAGCACTTGATGAAAAACGAAGAAGCACACAAGCTGAGTTAGACACCGTATTAGCAGAATCCAACAAGTTATCCAAAAGCATAGGAGAATTAATGAAAAATGGTGAGAAAGCAAAAGCGGAAATCATCAAAGAAAAAACGACACATTTAAGAGACCAAAGTAAAGCGCTAACAGAAACTATAAATGAAGTTGCTGAAGCCCTTACTGAAAAACTTTATACACTTCCAAACTTACCTAACGAGATAGTACCAGAAGGAAAAGCAGCCGAAGATAATTTAAATGTATTTGAAGCAGGAGAAGTACCCGTTTTACACGAAGGTGCTTTACCACATTGGGAGTTAGTGAAAAAATACGACATCATTGATTTCGAATTAGGAAATAAGATTACAGGAGCAGGATTTCCAGTATACAAAGGAAAAGGAGCTAGATTACAGCGCGCCCTAATCTCATACTTTCTAGATAAGAATACAGAAGCTGGTTATAAAGAATACCAAGTCCCACATTTAATCAATGAGGCTTCTGGATATGGAACAGGTCAATTACCTGATAAAGAAGGACAGATGTATCATGCAGGAGTAGATGATTTGTATTTAATTCCAACTGCTGAAGTACCTGTAACAAACATGTTCAGAGACGTTATCTTACAAGAAGAAGAGCTTCCTATACTATGCACTGCTTACACACCTTGTTTCCGTAGAGAAGCAGGTTCTTATGGTGCACACGTTAGAGGCTTGAACCGTTTACATCAATTTGACAAAGTAGAAATCGTTCGCATCGAACATCCTGATAACTCTTACAAAGCGTTAGACGGAATGGTTGAGCATGTAAAGGGAATTTTAGATGAATTAAAATTACCGTACCGTATATTGAGATTATGTGGTGGAGACATGGGCTTTACCTCTGCTTTAACTTATGACTTTGAAGTATATTCAACCGCTCAAGAACGTTGGTTAGAAATCAGTTCTGTATCAAATTTTGAAACATTTCAAGCAAATCGCTTAAAATTGCGTTTCAAAGATGAAGAAGGTAAAAATCAGTTAGCACACACTCTGAACGGTAGTTCATTGGCATTGCCACGTGTATTAGCAGGAATATTAGAAAATTATCAAACTCCTGAAGGAATTCGAATACCAGAAGTACTTCGACCATACACGGGCTTTGACATTATTGACTAGTTTTAATAATACAATATAAAACCATATAAAAAGCACCAAAAAACGATTCAAGATATTTGGTGCTTTTTTTGTATTAAAGCACATAAAACTCAACCGTTTTATATAACTTATATAAATAAAAAATCTATGATTCTCTACAATGTAACTATAAACATACATGAAAGTGTACACGACCAATGGATGAATTGGATTAACGAGCACTATATACCAGGACTTTTAAAAACCGGTAAGTTCCAAAAAGCCCGTATGGTTAAAGTATTGATAGAAGAAGAAATGGGAGGTACAACGTACTCCATACAATTTGAAACTCCCAACAAGGAAACACTCAATCAATTTTACAAGGAAGACTTTGACCAGTTTGAGTCAGAAGCTAAGCGCCTTTTTGGTGAGCTTATGCTTACTTTCAAAACAGAATTAGAGTTAATTAGCGAACACAAATAGGAAAAACATGGAAAAGGTAAGAGCAAAAAAACACTTAGGGCAACACTTTTTGATTGACGAAAATATCGCCAAGAGGATTGCCGACACGCTCACAATGGAAAAATATACTAAAGTATTAGAGATTGGTCCAGGAATGGGAGTATTAACCAAATACCTTTTAGACAAACCTATCGAAACCTTCGTGATTGAGATAGATAAAGAATCTGTTGAATACTTAGGTAAACATTACCCTAAACTACATCACCATATTTTCAGTGAAGATTTTTTGAGATATGATATAGTAGAAGCTTTTAATAAAGAACAGTTTGCCATCATTGGTAATTTTCCCTATAATATTTCAACCCAAATCGTTTTCAAGGTATTAGAATTCAGAGACTATATTCCAGAGTTTTCAGGAATGTTTCAAAAGGAAGTTGCCGAGCGAATTTGTGAAAGAAAAGGAACAAAAGCATATGGTATCCTGTCAGTACTAACACAAGCGTTTTACGAGCCAGAGTACCTATTTACAGTATCAGAGCACGTTTTCAACCCTCCTCCGAAAGTAAAATCAGGAGTAATGAGAATGATTAGAAAGGAAAACTATCAACTACCTTGTAGTGAGAAGAAATTCTTTACCGTAGTAAAAACAGCATTCAATCAACGAAGAAAAACATTGAGAAATAGTTTAAAGTCACTCAATCTGCCTGAAGAAATGAAAGATGATGAGATCTTAAACTTAAGACCTGAACAATTAGATGTAAATGACTTTATATACATAACTCAAAAACTAGAAGCCAATGGAGTTTAAAATCAGTAGAGAATCTATACAACAGTTCGAGGATTTAATTGCTGAAAAGAATGAAAAAGAGCTTTTAGAGATACTAAAAGATATTCACTTTGCCGATATAGCAGAAATTATGAATGAGCTTTCCGAAGAAGGAGCTATTTATATTTTTAACATACTAGACAGTGAAGTAACAGCAGAAATATTATTAGAACTAGATGAAAACGTTCGTGAGAATATCTTAAAAAACCTTTCATCTAAAGAAATTGCAGAAGAGCTAGACGAATTAAATACCGATGATGCGGTAGATATTATCTCAGAACTACCTCAAGAACGAAAAGGAGAAGTAATCTCGGAATTAGAAGATCTTGAACACGCGAAAGACATTGTAGACTTAATGCGCTATAATGAGAATACAGCAGGGGGATTAATGGGTACAGAGTTAGTATCCGTAAATGAAAACTGGACTGTATTAACATGTGTGAAAGAAATGCGGAAACAGGCCGAACACGTTTCTAGAGTTCATTCCATATATGTCGTAGACGACAATCAGCGCTTAAAAGGACGTCTCTCACTTAAAGACTTACTTACAACCTCAACAACCACACATATCAGCGATGTATATATTCGAAATGTAGATTACGTACGTGTAGACACCAAAGATGTTGAAGTAGCTCGTATCATGCAAAAATATGACTTAGAAGCTATACCAGTAGTAGATGAAATGGGTAGACTGTTAGGAAGAATTACTATTGATGATATCGTAGACGTAATTAAAGACGAAGCTGATAAAGATTACCAACTAGCAGCAGGTATCTCCCAAGACGTTGAAGCCAATGACAGTATACTAACTCTTACAAGAGCTCGAATCCCTTGGCTAATACTTGCGATGATTGGTGGATTTGTAGCAGTAAATGTAACCCGAAGCTTTGAAGGAGCTATGGAGAAATTCAGAATCCTTTTCTTCTTCACCCCGTTAATTGCCGCTATGGCAGGAAATGTCGGCGTTCAATCTTCTGCTATTATTGTTCAAGGTTTGGCGAACAATACCATTTCTGGTTCAATATGGAAGAGACTTTTGAAAGAAGTGACACTTAGTCTCTTCAATGGATTTATATTATCTATCATCTTACTATTGGGAAGTCATTTTCTACTACAAGTAGACTATATGATTGGAATAACAGTAGCCATCGCATTGGTAAGTGTTATTGTTATTGCGAGCTTAATTGGAACGTTTATACCTATTTTTTTAAATAAATATGGTATTGACCCAGCCTTAGCAACCGGTCCTTTTATAACCACCAGCAATGACATCTTCGGTATCCTTATTTATTTCTCTATTGCAAAAATTATTTTAGGCTTCTAATATACACCAACATGAAAAAAGTATTACATATTGACAGCAATCATCCTATTATGCTATCAGGATTAGAAGCTTTAGGTTATACAAACGTTGAAAACTATATTTCTACAAAAGAAGAAATTGAAAAATCGATATCGGACTATGAAGGAATTGTAATACGTAGTCGTTTTAAAATAGACCAAGAGTTTATTAAAAAAGCTACAAACTTGAAATTCATTGCACGAGTAGGAGCAGGTCTAGAGAATATAGATTGCGAGTATGCAATGAGTAAAGGCATTGCCTTAATAGCAGCACCAGAAGGAAATCGAACTGCGGTGGGAGAACACGCCCTAGGTATGTTACTCTGTCTAATGAATCGTTTAAATCTAGTCGATCAAGAGGTTCGAAATGGAGTTTGGTTACGTGAAGAAAACCGAGGATTTGAAATAGAAGGTAAAACAGTAGGAATAATAGGCTATGGCAATATGGGGAAAGCTTTTGCGAAGCGACTACAAGGTTTTGATTGCGAAGTACTGTTTTATGATATAAAACCCAATGTAGAAGATGATTTTGCAAAACAAGTATCCTTAAGAGAACTACAGCGCCGTACTGATATACTAAGTCTACATACCCCACAAACACCTGAAACACTATACCTCATCAACAAAGATATTATTGAAGGTTTTCAAAAACCAATTTGGTTCATTAATACTGCAAGAGGTAAATCAGTCAATACAGCAGATTTAGTAGAAGCATTAAAATCAGAAAAAGTTAGAGGAGCAGCTTTAGACGTACTAGAATATGAAAAAAACTCTTTTGAAGATATGTTCACTGAAGGCACACTACCAGAACCCATGAACTACCTAATCAACGCACCAAATGTACTGTTATCTCCGCATATAGCAGGTTGGACATGGGAAAGTAAAGAAAAACTAGCTCAGACCATTTTAGACAAACTAAAAAGGATTACTTTATAATAAAGTTCCAAAAAATTTGCATTATTTTTGAAAAAAAAAATCATTATGCACGAAGTACAAAACAACCAATCACACCCACAAGACAACAAAAAAGTCTTAGCAGGAATAATGGGAATTTTATTCGGTTATTTAGGAATCCACAAATTCGTTTTAGGGTATACTAAAGAAGGAATTATTCAGATTATCGCTTCTATTGTAACATGTGGAGCAGCAGGACTTATTGGATTTATTGAAGGAATTATCTATTTAACCAAATCAGATGAAGAATTCTACCAAACTTACCAAGCAAACAAAAAGCCTTGGTTCTAAAAATATAAAAGGGCTACTTTAAAAGTAGCCCTTTTTTTATTTCAAAATCAACAACAAAATTATTGATATCCCCTCTTCTCTAAATCAGCTTGAATCTCCTCCATAACGGGTTTAACCGTTTCTTCTGGTAAATCCGCAATTCGAATATACATCAAACCATCTACCGCATTATTGAATAAAGGGTCTACGTTAAAAGCAATTACCTTCGCATTCTGTTTTATATATTTTTTAATCAACACTGGTAATCTTAAATTACCCGGTTCGATTTCATCAATTATCTTATCAAACTTGTTTAAATCGGCTTCAGTTTCACTAAACACAAAATCCTTATCCGTATCTTCTAACTGTACTTTATATTCCATTTTAGGAGATACATACTGAGCAATATAAGGATCATAATAATGGGATTTCATAAACTCAATCATCAACGATTTAGAAAATTCCGAGAACTGATTGCTAATACTTACGCCACCAATCAAGAATTTATGCTCAGGATAACGCATGGTTGTATGAACAATACCTTTCCAAAGCAAAAATAATGGCATTGGTTTTTGTTGATAATCTTTAATTATGAATGCCCTTCCCATTTCAATAGAATTAGACATCATTTCATAAAGTTCAGATTCGAAGCGAAACAATTCTTGCAGATAGAATCCAGAGATTCCGTGCTTTTTGAAAATTTCTTTTCCTAATCCCATACGATAGGCCCCTACAATCACATTCGCCTCATTATCCCACAAGAACATATGATGATAATACTTATCATATTTATCAAGATCTAAAGAATTGTTTGTTCCTTCACCGACTTGCCTAAAAGTAATTTCACGCAAACGCCCTAACTCGTGTAAGATACTAGGGATTTTGTCTGCTTTGGTCAAAAACACTTCATAGTTCTTACTTTGAAGTAATCTATGATCATCCTTGCGCAAAGACTCAATTTCTGAAAGAATCTCCTGTCTATCGCACGCCTTCGCAATCTCTTTTGGAATTTTAGGAATTTTAAAAGACGGTACTTTTATGAATTTTGTCTTGTCGTTCTTATAAGCATTCGCCAACATATAAGTTTTGAATCTCAAAAAGTTTCCATATTCCGTAATATCCTGATGATCGTGTTGTTCTGCAACAGAAATCGGTCTTCCAATGCGTACTTTAATAACTCTATCCTTTTGGGTCAACAACTCAGAAGGAAGTTTGGCTGTACGCATTGTCGGATTTATCTTAGATAGAAAATAAAACAACTTACTATTTTGAGCATGAAAATAAATAGGAACTACAGGAACATTGGCTTTCTTAATTAGCTTAATGGCTCCCTCCTCCCATGGTTTATCAACAATAACGGCACCATTTTTATAGGTAGACACCTCTCCCGCAGGAAAGATCCCCAAAGACTTTCCTTCATTCAAATGCTTTAGTGTCTCCTTCAAACCAATAACACTAGATTTCACATCCTTGTTATTCTCAAATGGATTTACAGGAAGTATATAAGGTTTTAAAGGTTCTATACGATGTAATAAAAAATTTGCAATAATTTTAAAATCAGGATCGCGTTCCAACATCAATTTAAGCAACAAAATGCCGTCAATTCCACCCAAAGGATGATTTGAAATAGTGATATAAGGTCCCGATTTCGGTAATCTTTTTAATTCTTCAGGATTTATCTCAAACTCAATTTGAAATTCCTCCAAAATAGAGTTCAAAAACTCCACATCCTCTAAATGTTTATTGCGATCATAAATATCATTTAGCGCAGAAATTTTTAGGGCTTTCATCAAGAGCCACCCCGAAAAAGTACCTAAAAAACCATATTTATCAACGTTGATTGCTTTCGCAACTTCTTTCGCAGTAACTAGCCCCATTCATTATAATTATTAAACCAACACAAATATACTAATTCTTTAGTTACTCTTTTTTAATTTTAAATTACCAAGGGTCCATTTTCACTTTTAAACATACTCATAAAACTAGACATCAATCACTTGTATTTGCACAATTATAACTTTTCGCTTCATGATTTTTTAAGTATTTTTGAAAATCTTAAAAACATGCGAAATGAAAATTATCTCTTATAATGTAAATGGAATACGTGCAGCCATTACTAAAGGTTTTCTAGAATGGTTAAAAGCTGCTAATCCAGACATTATTTGCCTTCAAGAAATAAAAGCAATGGAATCACAAATTCCAACCGAAGAAATAACAGCAGCAGGTTATCCATACCAATATTATTTCTCTGCTCAAAAAAAAGGATACAGTGGAGTTGCTATTTTCTGCAAAGAAAAACCAAACAACGTTGTTTATGGTACAGGAATTGAACATATGGATTTTGAAGGGCGAAATTTAAGAGTAGACTTTGACACGTTTTCTGTTATGTCTTTGTATCTTCCATCAGGAACTAACATAGACCGACTTGGGTACAAATTTCAATATATGGACGAATTTCAAGCGTATATAAATAATCTTATAAAAGAAGTTCCAAACCTTATTATAGGTGGTGATTTTAATATCTGTCACCAGGCAATAGACATTCACGATCCAGTTAGAAATGCAAAAGTTTCAGGCTTTTTACCAGAAGAACGCAATTGGCTAGACCTTTTTATGAAAAGTGGTTTTATTGATAGTTTTAGAATGTTTAATCAAGAACCTCATAACTATAGTTGGTGGAGCTATCGTGCGAATGCTAGAAACAACAACAAAGGATGGAGAATAGATTATCACTTAGCCTCAGAACCGATGAGAGAACGTATCAATAGAGCGTTGATCCTTCCAGAAGCTAAGCATTCAGACCATTGCCCAATAGTTATAGAAATACAACCTTAAAACAAAGTAAACCATGTTAAAGAAAATCACCTTAGGACTTTTAAGTATAACACTCTTGTCTTCTTGCGTAACTAGACGTTTATACAATGAACTGAACGGACAATACGAAACAGCTCTTAATGAAAATGAATTATTGAGAAACAATTTTGACAATGTTAGTGCCGATTTAAATAGCTTAAAAAATGAACGAGAAAAAACACAGCAACAGCTTGCAGAACTTGAAGAGGAACGCAACCGTCTAAATGCTGATATAGCGGAAAAAACAGGTAATTTAGACAAACTTCAAAACTCTTATACAAATTTAGAAAAATACAGTGAAGCAGCTTTAAAAATTGAAGCAGACCGTTTAGCGAAAATTAAATCAGAACTAGAAGAACGTTCGAAAAGAGTAGCTGAACTAGAAGGAAAAATAGCTGCACAAGAACAGCAAATGTCAACACTTAGAAACACTTTATCTAAGGCACTAAACAACTTTGAAGGAAAGGGTCTTACTATCGAGCATAAAAACGGAAAAGTATATGTTTCTATGGAGAATAAACTACTTTTCAATTCTGGAAGTTGGAGTATAAGTCCAGAGGGTAAAAAGGCAGTTGTAGAGTTAGGGAAAGTTTTAGGTGAAAATCCTGATATTTCCGTATTAATCGAAGGACATACAGATAATGATAAAGTACTAGGAAACTTAGGTGGAGGAGTTGAAAATAACTGGGATTTATCTACCAAGAGAGCCACAACAATTGTTGGCGTACTTTCAGAAAACCCGAGTATCAACAAGCAAAATCTAACAGCAGCTGGTCGTAGCGAATACGCACCATTAATGAGCAATTCAACTGCAGAAGGAAAAGCTAAGAACAGAAGAATTGAGGTGATTTTAGCTCCAAAATTAGATGAAATATCAAAAATGTTAAACGATTTATAAAAATCTGACAATCTCTTGAATAATCTCTTATTCAAGAGGTGTCTTTTTTTATCTATCTTTACCCTATTCCTAATCACATCCTATAAAAGTTTCATGCAAGATTCTGTACAATTTGTCGATGATAAAGCACTTCACTTTATGTATTCTTGGTGCTACCAAAAACTAGCATTATTACAACTATCAGACTATTATACACATTTCATTACCTCAGCTGTATTGCTTATACTAATTGGGTGTAGCTTACTTATTATAGATTTTGTTATTAGAAGAATTATTCTACGCCTTTTAAAGTCGTATATACTGAAAAGCAAAACAAAACTAGACGACATTATTGTAGCAAATAAAGTATTTGACTATGGAGTTCATCTAATACCGTTAACTATAGCCATTAACTTTTTTCCTTTTGTATTTATAGGGTTCCCAAACCTAATAAAAAGCATCGAAAAATTAATATCATTAGTATTAATAATAACGGTTTTACTTTTTATTAGATCTATTTTAAAAAGTTTAAAAGACTTTGCCAAAACCAGGCCTTCCCTAGCTGACAAACCTCTAGACAGCTACTTTCAAGTAATAAGTATTATCATGTACTTTTTTGCTGGAATCTCCATTTTTGTACTATTCACTGGTAAATCACCTGTTGACTTTTTACTATCATTAGGAGCTGCATCAGCAATTCTTATGTTGGTATTTAAAGATACTATTATGGGATTTGTAGCGAGCATACAAGTATCTTCCAACGATATGATTCGCGTAGGAGATTGGATTGAGATGAGCAAGTTTGGAGCTGATGGAACTGTTTTAGAAATCAATCTAAACACTGTAAAAGTTCAAAACTTTGACAAGACCATCACTACTATACCAACGCACCTACTAATTAGCGACTCTTTTAAAAACTATAGAGGAATGCAAAATTCTGGCGGACGAAGAATCAAAAGAGCTATCAACATTAAGATATCTTCCATTCGCTTTCTTGATCCTGAAGAGATAGAAGAGCTGAAAAAAATCAGAATACTTGCTCCATACATAGAAGAGCGTAGTCTTGAAATAGAAAACTACAATAGAGAAACCCAAGCAGATCCTGCAATGCCCGTAAATGGCAGAAGAATGACCAACGTAGGCTTATTTCGTGCATATGTATTGCGATATGCACAGCAAAACCCAAACATCCATAAAGAACACGCTTTAATGGTACGTCAATTACAACCTACAGAACACGGTCTTCCGATAGAGTTGTATATGTTCACAAATGACATTCGTTGGGTATTTTATGAAACTATATTATCCGATTTGTTCGATCATTTATTTGCTTCGACAAAATATTTCAAATTAGAGGTATTTGAATCACCTGCGTCTGATGATTTGCGAAACATCAAACTCCCTCAATGATCCGTTAAATCTTTTCGAGTGTGTTTTCTTTTATAATGTGTTTGTCTTAAATGTTCATCACCCGTTATAATACTGATGGTGCCATCTATTTCTAACATAGCTAATTTTACATTTTTAAAATATTCTACCCCATGTTCACGCATAGCCTCAGACAGTTCTTCAGAGGAAATCCCTAATCTTGTAGCCATCGCAAAATCCACAATTCCGTTATGGATTAATATTTCTGGCTTTTGTTGCAATACTCCTCGTAACCATTTGCTTTTTCGCATTGACCACTTTAATAAGTGGTTAATAATAAAAAGAGCCAAAGCAGCAACTAATCCTCCAAACAAAGAAGTATTTGGACCTACCATGGCATTTTGAACCGAATTACTGATCAATAATATAAGTATAATGTCAGCTGTATTCAATTGTGACAATTCCTTCTTGCCAAAAATTCGAAGAGCAATCACCATAAACAAGTAAACCGATAAACTCCTGACAACAATATCCGCGTATTCGTACATAGAAAACCTATTGATTAAAATAAAGATACAAAAAAACCAGACTAATAAATCAGACTGGTTTCTTATCATATGTAATGCTAATTATATCCCCATCATAGTACGATCCTTATTATATCGTATTTGATAGCTAAAACGAATTTTCTTACTCTCATTAGGTTTCATGTTTATATTCCACTTCAACAACCCTTTCTCATTATCTACTTCCGCTCCAGAAGTTTCGTTCAACGTTACCTCAATACTTGTATCTGTACTCAATGGAAACTGATCTTCTACTTGAATATCAACCGCCTCATTCTTGTTATTCTTCACTGTAATCTCATACGTGAAAGATTGTTCTTTTTTAGAAGAGAGTGTTTTAGTACCTGATTTATCCGACACTAAAATACGTTCCAATGAAACCTTTGGATCTTTACCCAAATTCAAACGTAGTGTTTCATCAGTGTTCTCCGTATTTAAAAAGGTTTTACCAACATTCATTCCATCAAAAATCACATTCGCATCTCCTGGTAATAGATTGTGCTTAGAATAATCAGCTACTTTAGCCACCAAATAAGCCGTAGCATCTAGTTTTGGAACACTGTAATACTGATAATCTCCTTTCATTTCAAAGGTATTCAAATCTACACTGTGTTTTTTTCCATTGCTAACTATAGAATACGGAATAGAAATATCAAAGGTCACATTCAATTGACTCTCAACAACGTTGGTATATTCTGCCATCGTTTGGCGTTCTGAATAAGAAACTTGCTCTGCCACCGTCGGCGCAGCATTTACCATCATATCATTAGAACTAATTCTAGATACAGCACCAGCATGCTTTCTACTTGGTGAATTTTGGTAGCCCGTACTTACAACAATCTCATTTTCAACGATGGGTTCATAACCAATAAACCAATTACTCCATCTCGGAATGGATGTATTCTGATTTACCATGCCCGAAGTTAAGCTCAACTTTACATTTCTCCAATCAATACCCGAAGTTTGAACCACCTGGGCTTTGTACATCATTTTTATAGGAGCCCCTACTTTATCAATTCGTAAATCATAGGAAGGAACCCATTGTGCCCTATTAGTTAAATAATTAACCCTAAAAGGAACTTCTCCCTCTTTCGCATTCATCACCTGCACGATTAACTTTCCTTGACTGGTTTTACCAGTACTACTAGCACCCAAAGCTAATTTAGACTTTAAATCATTCCACTTAAATTCGATTTTTTCCTTTTCCTTCTTCTTTAAATAAATTCCATTTTGAAGATCTTGTCTTTTACTTTTATAATAATCAACCCATTTAGTCATATCGGCAAAGCTATATTCTTTATCCCCATTAGAAGAGGATCTATTATCCAACAATTGCACCGTTTGCAAATCAGCATTAATCTCATTAGTCATTTTGTCTAGTGCCAACTCCACCATAGCAATACTATCACGTAAGGGTTTGGCTAAAGGTGAGTTTTGAGCATTATCATATTCCTCAATATATGAATTTGAAAACTGAACAGACATTACCGTAACATCTGCAATAGACCCCACTTGAATGGTATTTTCATTCAACTGGTCAGAAACATTCGTAATCACCACTTCCGACATACCTTTTGGAAGTTTTAACTGCGCTTTCTGCGTTAACTCTGCACCGTTGTAATATACACGTGCTGATTCTAATTGCGCTTGTGTATAAAGCGGTTTTTGTGCCCAACCAACCATACTCATCAATAAGGCAACCAATACTATACTATATCTCATAAACTATCTTTTATAAGAGCCACACTAAAAGCGAGCCAAAAATGATAAACTAACCAAATAAAAATTCCACCACATCCTCAATCTTAGAAACCAAGACCACTTTAATACCCGATCCCTTATGAGCTATCTTATTGTATTTAGAAACAAACATCGTAGAGAACCCTAGTTTTTCAGCCTCTTGAATACGCTGATCTACGCGATTTATAGGACGTATTTCTCCAGACAATCCAACTTCACCTGCAAAACAAAAATCTTTAGGTACAGAAATGTCTTCATTAGAAGAAAGAATCGCCGCAACTACCGCTAAGTCAATTGCAGGATCATCTACTGAAATTCCACCTGTAATATTTAAAAAAACGTCTTTCGACCCTAAATGAAACCCTACTCTCTTTTCAAGTACAGCTAATATCATGTTTAATCTTTTCAGATTATAACCCGTGGCACTGCGTTGGGGTGTACCATAAACAGCAGTACTAACCAATGCCTGAATCTCAACCATCAATGGTCTCATCCCTTCCAAAGTAGCCGAAATAGCTGTTCCAGATAATTCCTCTTCACGATGAGAAATCAAAATCTCTGATGGATTAGAAACCTCTCTCAATCCACTACCTTGCATTTCATAAATACCCAATTCTGCTGTTGAGCCGAAACGATTTTTTAAAGAACGAAGAATTCGATACACATGGTTTCGATCACCTTCAAATTGCAAAACCGTATCTACCATATGCTCTAACATCTTCGGTCCAGCAATACTTCCATCCTTTGTGATATGTCCAATAAGAATTACAGGAGTACCTGTCTCTTTGGCAAACTTTATCAATTCAGCTGTAGTTTCTTTAATCTGAGAAATCGTGCCAGCCGACGATTCAATATAATCAGTATGCAGTGTTTGTATAGAGTCGATTATTAAAACATCAGGCTCTATCTCTTCAATCTGCTTAAAAATATTCTGTGTATTCGTCTCTGTTAGAATATAACAGTTTTGACTCTGTGCGTTGATACGTTCAGCGCGCATTTTAATTTGCTTTTGACTTTCCTCTCCAGAAACATAAAGTGTTTTATAAGGCAACTTTAAGGATATTTGTAAAAGAAGTGTACTCTTTCCAATTCCTGGCTCTCCACCCAAAAGAATCATAGAACCCGGCACAATCCCACCACCTAAAACTCGATTAAGCTCTCCATCAAGCGTGTTCATTCTAATTTCTTCGGTACTGTCAATTTCTTCAACTTTTAAAGGTTTAGCAACACGCGCACTGCCCGTAGTTGTTATTGATTTCCAAGGTTTTTTCTCCTCTTTCTGTAAGACTTCCTCCACCAAAGTATTCCACTCTCTACAAGAAGGACATTGTCCCATCCATTTAGGTTGTTGAGCCCCACAACTTTGACAGAAAAATGCTGTTTTAACCTTTGCCATTACTTATTTTTTAAACAACAACAATTCGCTATTGCATTATTATTAATTAATTCAATGGTAAAAATACGAAAATTAGCTCCATTATTCCACTTACTAAAAACGGTGTTTTTACACCTACCAATAGCAAAAATCATAGACATTCCATTCACACTTTTATTTCCTATTCTAGTTACGATACAGATCTTACTGTTTTAAACATTAAACATAACCCTTTCAATGAATGTAATACAGAACTAATAATCAAAAATCATCATTGTTTGAAAAAAACACAAATCCCTACATTAATAGTTTTCAACACTCTATATACTCCTACAATAAAGTATCAAACCTCCTTTAAAACTATACTTAAAGTCCATTCATCCTCTATTTATTTTGTAGACTTTGAGTAAACCTTAAATGGATTTTAAGTGGACCTTGACTAAACATTACACACTTTATCCACATCTAATCCTAGCTTTTGATAGAAACTAAAAAAGGGCTGAAATCTAAACGAATAGACATCGACCCTTTCTTACAAATGCTTAATACTTTTTGGCATGTTTTAGGTTAATTTCAGGATTCAAACATCCATATTGTTCGAGTTTCCTTCGGGTCTTATTCGGGTCTTGTTCGGAAAACGGGCCTCTAACCCAAGTAAACACTGGAAATCCCCGAAGAGATCCCGAACAAAGCACTTTTATAAATAAATAAAATATTGATTTTAAGCGTTCTACAAATAAAAATAAATCAAATGAGATCAAACGATATCATTATAATCATCTTTAAAATCTAATTTTAAATTTGATGATAGTTCAAGCTAAGTAATTTTAATTTAAAAATTGGTGATTAACTTAACTGTTCAAGGAGATTATTAATAACAAACAAAACCAACATGAATATACATGAAGTAATAAAAAGAAAAACAGAAAAATAAAACGCTTAGTTCTTATTTCGGTAAAATAAAGGTAAAATAAGAAAGGATAAAGCTCCCATTAAAACAACCAATCCGGTTTGGGAAGACCACAAAATCCAACCAAAAGCAGTACCAGCCTCTTGAGAAATTCCGTAAAACAACAATAGTTCAGAGATAATTAGTGGAAAAGCTCCAAAACCACCATTAGTAAAACTAACAGCAAAACTACCTGCGACAAAAGCTGCCATTACTACTCCAAAACTCTGCGCACTAGTTTCTTCTAAAGCGCACATTCCAAAATAGAAAGTTAGAATATAAGTACCCCAAATGATAAGTGTATGAAGTAAAAAAGCACCCTTTTTAGGCATTTTATAAATACTAACTACGCCTTCAATTAAACCAGCCACTTTTCTTTTTATGAATAGAATTGGCTTCCATTGAGAATACAAAAACAATAGAACACCTACAACTAGACCACAGAGCAAAAAACTACCTAGCAACAGTAATTTCTGAATAGGAATACGTTCCATCAGAAAATCCTTTAGCACGTTATATTGAAACACAAAAACAGTAAAAACACAAAGAAGCAAACAAATCAAATCAACTATTCGCTCTGAAACAATGGTACCAAACCCCTTGTCAAACGGTATTTTTTCATATTTCTGTAATATAAGTGCTCTCGAAAACTCTCCAGATCTAGGAAGTGTAAGATTCATTATATAGCCAATAGAAATGGCCATTAAGTTTGTTGATGTCTTCGATTTATACCCCATATATTCAAGGGCAAAATTCCAGCGATATGCGCGAGACCAAAGACTAACAATAGAAAATATAGTTGCTATAACTATATAATTATAATTGGCATTTTTAAAATGCCCTTTCATTATTTCTAACTGATCCGCAGTAAATGAACTGTAAGCGTAATAAACTAAAAACACTCCCAACAATAGTGGGAGTGTTATATTTAAAAATTTGCTTACTTTACTTTTCAACGAGTCTAAGTTAAAGTATTATCATTCTCATTTGGGAAGATAATAGCAGGTTTAAAAGTCTTTGCTTCCTCATAATCTAAAAGCCCGTAAGCAATTATAATCACAACATCTCCTTTGTGAACTTTTCTCGCTGCTGGACCATTCAACGTGATTTCACCACTATTTCTCGGACCTGGTATTGCGTAGGTTTCGAAACGCTCACCGTTATTGATGTTAACTATAGACACCTTTTCACCCTCTAAAATATTAGAAGCTTCCAATAGCACTTCGTCTATCGTTATACTTCCAATATAGTGCAAATCTGCTCCAGTAACGGTTACACGATGAATTTTTGATTTTACTACTTCAACTTGCATAATGCTTTAATTAAATGACATATTATCTATTAGACGAACACCCTCAATATGTGCCACCAAAAAACCTCTATATTTTCTACCTTCCTGTTTTTCAGTAACGGTTTTTAAGGTTTCTTCGTCAGCTATTGTAAAATATTCGAGGTCAAAGTTAGAATTATTTTTAAATTCAGACTCGACAAAGTCCTGAACTTTTTTAATACTGTCAGTTTTAAAGCGTTTTTTAGCCTCTAAAAGTACTTTAAAAATGAAGGTAGATTCTAACAATCCATTCTTAGAAAGTCTTTCATTTCTAGAACTCATTGCTAAACCGTCACTAGCTCTATGGATAGGACAACCCACAACTTCAATATTCATATTTTCCTTTTCAACCAATTTTCTAATAATCTGCAATTGTTGAAAATCTTTTTCACCAAAATACGCTTTTGTAGGCTCCACTAAATCAAACAACTTTTTCACAATAGTTCCTACTCCATCAAAATGTCCTGGACGCTGGGCCCCTTCCATTTGATCTTCAAGACCTTCATATTCAAAAGATTCAGCAACTGCATTTTCTGGATACATTTCAGAAACAGTTGGGGCAAAGACAATAATTTCTCCCTCTATAGAAGAGATAACTTTCAAGTCCTTTTCTAGATCTCTAGGATATTTTTCTAGATCTTTAGCATTGTTAAACTGTGTTGGATTCACAAAAACACTAACGACCGTACATGTATTTTCTTTGTTGGATTGAGCAATCAAAGAAAGATGACCTTCATGAATTGCCCCCATAGTAGGTACCAAACCAATGGATTGTCCAGCACCTCTAAAAGATTCCAAATAGTGCTCCAATTCCCCTTTTGTATTAAAAACAAACATCTATATCTAGTTTAAAATATTTGCAAAATTAGTATTTTACCGAATAACTGCATAAAATTTCGTAAATTTGCACTGTTTATTTATAACGAACAAATAAATCAAATTTAAGATGAAAGATAAGAGGATATTGTATGTATCATCAGAAGTGGTTCCTTACTTAGCAGAAAATGAAGTTTCAAATATGTCTTACGACGCTCCAAAAATGATCAATGATCAAGGCGGACAGATAAGAATTTTCATGCCTAGATATGGTAGCATCAATGAGCGAAGACATCAATTACATGAGGTTATCAGATTATCGGGTATGAACTTGGTAGTTAATGATATGGATATGCCGTTGATTATCAAAGTCGCATCTATTCCTAAAGAGCGCATCCAAGTTTATTTTATAGACAATGATGAGTATTTCAAAAGAAAATCAACCTTCACCGATGAAGATGATACAATGTTCACTGACAACGACGAAAGAGCTATTTTCTTCACAAAAGGGGTTATTGAAACTGTAAAAAAACTAAACTGGGTTCCAGATATCATACACGTACAAGGTTGGATGGCTTCTTTATTGCCTTTATACATGAAGAAATACTACCAAGACGAAGCTATTTTTTCTGACACTAAAATAATCACTTCCATATTTAGTCAATCCTTCGATGGTCCTCTAGGTATTGAAATGAAAAGCAAAGTAGCTTTTGACGAATTACCAGAAGACTCATTAAAATATTTCGAAGATTCTACTTTTGAAAATATTATGAAGAATGCTATCGATAACTCCGACGGAGTAATTATAGCTTCCGAAAATGTTTTACCAAGTTTAACAAAATATATAGAATCTTCAGAAAAACCTTTTTTACCTTTCACTCCAAAAGAAACTTTTGCAGAAGCGTATACCGAATTCTACAAAAAACATTTGTAAACCAATTTTGGAATAGCATACATGAACAGAAAAAACATATTAAAAGGATTGATTCTTAGTCTAGGAATCTTGACTTTACAGTCGTGTGATAAAGACTTTAACAATTTAGGAAACGGCGTTATTGGTGAACCTAATTTCGATATAGAAACCTACACGGTTTCTGACCTAATTACATATAACCAATCAACGGGTGAAAATGCACCTAATGGCGTTGAATCAAGTAATTTATCAGAAATTAATCTAGGAGTTTACAACAATCCTGTTTTTGGAACTACGTCAACAAGCTTTGTTACTGCTCTTAAATTCGTGGACCTTCCGACTGAGTTTGGAAAAAACATCAAGTTAGACTCTGTTTATATATACATTCCTTATTTTAGTGAAATAGAGAAATATGACGACGATTCTAAACCCGTATATAAGCTAAAAAATAGTTACGGAAACGGTACCTTCGACTTAAAAATTCATCAAAATGGTTATTACCTTTATGAACCAAATGTCGGAGGAAGCAATGACTCAAAACATTTCTACTCTAACGACAAACAACTAATTGAGAATGTGAAAAACAGTTTTGTTTTAAACAATTCTCAAAATAAAACTCAGAATTCAAACTTTACAGTTAGCAATAATGAAATTGTTATTTACAAAAGAGACAAGGACGGAAACATCATACAAGAAGGCGATGGCGACAATAAAAAAGACGCTGTTTTAGAACGATTGACCCCAGGATTGTTTACTGAATTAGACAAAGATTATTTTCAACGATTAATTTTTGACAATATAAATCAAATCGACGAAGTAAATTCATTTAGAAATTACTTTCGAGGCCTGTACTTTAGTGTTACACCGAATGGGAATCAGGGCACCCAAGTCAAACTAGATATGTCTAAGGCAAAACTTGTGATTCGTTATTCTCAAGACAAAACTGACAAAGAAGGAAAAACAAGCAGAGAACACAAAGTAATAGAATACGGTATGGACGCTAGCGTTCCAAAAATCAGTTTCTTTGACGATAATTTCAACGCTTCTTATGTTCAAGCCCTAAGCGCTGCGGATAAAACAAATGGTGATGAAAAGTTGTTTTTAAAAGGTGGTAATGGTTCATTTGGAGTAATAAATTTATTTAACCAAAACAACCAAGAAGAGCTTAAGAAATTGAAGGAAGAAGAGCTGATGATAAACGAAGCTATTCTAACTATTTATATCGATGCTGCTACAATGAATTCTAACGAATATGAGCCAGAACGCTTATATCTTTACAATTTAGACGAACAAAAAGTACTTATAGATTACGCCTCAGACTCTCAATCATCTAATAATGCTTCCATTTTCAAATCCACATTCGGTGGTTTCATTGAAAAAGGAAAAGATGAGAACAACAAAAAAGGTATTCGCTACCGCTTTAAAGTAACTGAACATATCCGTCGTCTTATTAAACAAGATGGAAATTATAGCCCTAAACTAGCCTTGATCTCAGCAAAAGATTATGATAATGATGGAATAGTCACAACCTATAAAAAACTAAAAACTGAAATAAGCAATCAGCCAACAGCTGTAAAAGCAATTCCAGCTCTAGAGGTTGAATCCCCATTAGGAACTGTTATTTATGGAAGTAATACATCTGATGAGAAAAAGAAGATGAGATTAGATATTTTTTACACTAAATCCAAAAACTAAATTACTATGTGTGGAATCGTTGGATATATTGGTCATAGACAGGCTTACCCAGTAATCATTAAAGGTCTAACTAGATTAGAATACAGAGGCTATGACAGTGCCGGACTTGCAATCTTTGACGGTGAAAAAATAAATCTATGCAAAACAAAAGGCAAGGTTTCTGATCTGGAAAAAAAATGTGATAATACATTAAAAGGGACTATAGGAATAGGTCATACTCGTTGGGCAACACATGGTGTTCCAAACGATGTTAACTCTCATCCTCACTACTCTAATTCTGGAGAATTAGTTATTATTCATAATGGAATTATTGAAAACTACGATTCTTTAAAGCAGGAATTGATTTCTAGAGGCTACACTTTTCATTCAGACACTGACACTGAAGTCTTGGTAAATCTTATAGAGGAAATACAAAAAACTCAAGAATTAAAATTAGGTAAAGCAGTTCAAGTTGCATTAAACCAAGTTGTAGGTGCATATGCTATAGCTGTTATGGATATTAAGAAACCTAACGAAATTATTGCAGCTCGTTTAGGTAGCCCTTTAGCTATAGGCATTGGTGAAAACGAATATTTTATCACTTCAGACGCATCCCCTTTTATTGAGTATACAAATAATGCAATCTATTTAGAGGATGAAGAAATGGCAATTATTCGCCTTCATAAACCTTTAAAGATAAGAAAAATAAAAGATGACTCTCTAGTCACTCCAGACATACAACAACTTCAGCTTAATCTTGAACAAATAGAGAAAGGTGGCTATGATCACTTTATGCTCAAAGAAATTCACGAACAACCTGATGTAATAACAGATACTTTTAGAGGAAGATTACTTCCTGAACAAGGCATCATCCGAATGGCTGGTATTGAAGACAATCTTGAGAAATTTCTTAAAGCTGACAAAATTACTATTGCCGCTTGTGGAACCTCTTGGCACGCAGCTTTAGTTGCGGAATACATAATTGAAGAATTTGCAAGAATTCCAGTCGAAGTTGAATATGCTTCTGAATTCAGATATCGCAATCCAATTATAAGCGAAAATGATATTTTAATTGCAATTTCCCAATCTGGAGAAACCGCCGACACATTAGCTGCTATTAAGTTAGCTAAAGAAAGAGGTGCATTCGTATTCGGAGTATGTAACGTGGTTGGTTCATCAATTGCTAGAGAAACACATGCAGGAGCATATACACATGCAGGTCCTGAAATAGGAGTTGCTTCCACCAAGGCATTCACTACACAAATCACAGTACTTACTCTAATTGCACTTAGACTTGCAAAAGCCAAAGGTACTTTAAGTAATTCTGATTACCAGATGTATCTGAATGAAATGGGAACCATTCCTGCTAAAGTAGAAGAAGCATTAAAACAAAATGAGGAAGTTCTGAAAATAGCTCAAGTTTATAAAGATGCACCAAACTGCCTGTATCTAGGTAGAGGATATAACTATCCCGTTGCATTAGAAGGAGCATTAAAACTTAAAGAGATTTCATATATTCATGCAGAAGGTTATCCAGCTGCAGAGATGAAACACGGTCCTATCGCATTAATCGATGAACATATGCCAGTAGTGGTTGTAGCTCAGAACCAAAATCATTACGACAAAATTGTTAGTAACGTACAAGAGATTAAAGCTCGTAATGGGAAAATAATCGCAGTTGTTACTAAAGGTGATACACAAGTAAGAGATTTGGCAGACCACGTAATTGAGGTACCTTCAATTTCCGAGGCGCTTTCTCCAATCATAACTACTATTCCATTACAATTACTTTCATACCATATTGCAGTATTGAGAAATTGTAATGTTGACCAACCAAGAAACTTGGCGAAATCAGTGACAGTGGAATAAAATAAAAAGCGATATTTTTTTAAGTATCGCTTTTCTTATATAAAAATAAAATTTGAAAGATTTTAATTTTCAGATAAAAAAACTATCTTTGCACTCTGAAAAATTAGCTTTTTTCATTAAACGTAAATAGCTGTTAAATAAATACATAAGCAATGTCTAAAGTTACAGGAAAAGTTGCACAAGTTATCGGTCCGGTAGTTGACGTAGTTTTCAACACCGAAAACACCGACCTTCCAAAGATTTATGATTCATTAGAAATCACTAAAAAAGATGGTACTAAATTAGTATTAGAAGTCCAATCTCACGTTGGAGAAGATACTGTACGTACTATTTCAATGGACTCAACCGATGGTTTGAGCAGAGGATTTGAAGTAGTTGCTACTGGATCACCAATCCAAATGCCAATCGGAAAAGAAGTATTCGGACGTTTGTTTAATGTTATTGGAGACGCTATTGACGGTCTTGGAAACCTTCCTAAAGATGGTGCTAATGGCCTACCGATCCACAGAGATGCTCCAAAATTTGAAGACCTATCAACTTCTTCTGAAGTTTTGTTTACAGGTATCAAAGTTATCGACTTAATTGAGCCTTATGCAAAAGGAGGAAAAATTGGTTTATTTGGAGGTGCTGGAGTTGGAAAAACAGTATTGATTCAAGAATTAATTAATAATATCGCAAAAGGACACGGTGGACTTTCAGTTTTCGCAGGTGTTGGAGAGCGTACACGTGAAGGAAATGACTTATTACGTGAGATGTTAGAGTCTGGAATTATCCGTTACGGTGATGACTTTATGCATTCTATGGAAAATGGTGGATGGGATTTATCTAAGGTTGACAAACCAGGAATGATGGATTCAAAAGCTACTTTCGTATTTGGACAAATGAACGAACCTCCAGGAGCACGTGCACGTGTTGCTTTATCTGGTCTTTCAATTGCTGAATATTTCCGTGATGGTGCTGGTGATGACCAAGGTAAAGACGTTCTTTTCTTCGTTGACAACATTTTCCGTTTCACACAAGCAGGTTCTGAAGTATCAGCCCTTTTAGGTCGTATGCCTTCTGCAGTGGGTTACCAACCTACTCTAGCAACTGAAATGGGAGCTATGCAAGAACGTATTACTTCTACTAAAAAAGGTTCTATTACATCTGTACAGGCGGTTTACGTTCCTGCGGATGACTTAACTGACCCTGCACCAGCTACAACTTTTGCTCACTTAGATGCTACAACGGTACTTTCTCGTAAAATTGCTGAGTTAGGTATTTATCCTGCAGTTGATCCATTGGACTCGACTTCAAGAATCCTTACTCCAGATATTTTAGGAGACGAACATTATGCTTGTGCTCAAAGAGTAAAAGAAATTTTACAGAAATACAAAGAATTACAAGATATTATCGCGATTCTAGGTATGGAAGAACTTTCTGAAGAAGATAAATTATCTGTATCAAGAGCTCGTCGCGTACAACGTTTCTTATCTCAACCTTTCCACGTTGCTGAACAGTTTACTGGTCTAAAAGGTGTATTAGTTGATATTAAAGATACTATCAAAGGATTTAACATGATTATGGATGGTGAATTAGACCATTTACCAGAAGCTGCATTTAACTTGAAAGGTACAATCGAAGAAGCGATTGCTGCTGGAGAGAAAATGCTTGCAGAAGTTTAATCATTAAAAGTCTCTATATATGAAACTAGAAATTGTATCACCAGAAGCTACATTATTCTCAGGAGAAGTTACCATGGTAACAGTTCCTGGTATTGATGGAGAGTTTCAAATTCTAAACAATCACGCTTCTATTGTTTCAATTTTGACAAAAGGAAGCATTAAAGTTGTTGCAGATAATATCCATATTGCAAAAGAAAGTTTATCTAAATTTGAAAAGATAAATGATACTACTTATCATTTACCAATTCAAACAGGTACTCTAGAAATGAACGATAACAAGATTATCATTTTAGCAAACTAAACGTTTCTAATCTAAATACAAAAAAGGCTATTTCTTCATTGAAATAGCCTTTTCTTATTAATCTTAAATACTAAAAATGTAAAAAAACTAGCAAGAGATTTTATCCACGCGAGTAGCATGACGTCCTCCTTCAAATACCGTTTCTAAAAAAACCTCTACCATAGATACAGCTTGTTCTATAGATGTGAAACGAGCAGGAATACTAATAATATTAGCATTATTATGAAGGCGTGATAATTCCGCAATCTCTTTTGTCCAACATAAAGCACAACGAACACCTTGATGTTTATTGGCTGACATGGCAATACCATTCCCACTTCCACAAATCACTATTCCATATTCTGAAATCTTGTTCTCTATGTCCAACGCCACCTTGTGACCAAAATCTGGATAATCTACTGAATCAAATGAATCAGTACCATAATTGACTACTTGGTGCCCTTTTGATTCTAAATACGCTACTATCGCCTTTTTATAAGCTGGACCAGCATGGTCATTTCCGATTGAAATTTTCATATATGTTGTGTTGTAAAATAGTTTTCAAAGTTATAACAAACCCAGAAACATTAAAAATATTTATTTTAAGTTTCGGCATACAATTCACGACACGATATCTCAAAAAACTAAAAATATTAAAATTGGCAATATATTTGTAATGAATAGCACACCTACTCTATTACAACTCTTAATTTACAAAAGATAATTCGTAACCTAATCTTAAAATTAAATTCAAATTAAATTTAGCTTAGAATACAGATTGGAAAGAAACGATGTCGTACTTTTATATAAGATTCAGAATTCTTACTTCAAGAATCTACAAACAACAATAAAATTAGCAAAATGCGCAGAAAAATAAAGAAAAATAAAGACCAAGACTATAGAGCAAAAATCCTCAAAGTCTTGACGAAGTCACCAAACAAAACATTCAACTATAAACAGATAGCTGCACAGCTAGAAGTTACTGATACACAAGGGCGCAACGAAATAATCAAAGAGCTCAAAATGCTTCATTCACAAAACAAAATTGTAGAAATTGAAGTAGGCAAGTTTCAGATAATACCTCAAATAGATTATTACCAGGGCTACATAGATATGACAAGTCGAAAAACGGCATATTTCGTATGTCCTGAGCTTGAAGAAGACGCCTTTATACCAACCAATAACCTTAACAAAGCGTTAGATGGCGATACAGTGAAAGTATATTTATACAACAGAAGAAAAGGCAAGAAACCAGAAGGAGAAGTCGTAGAAATAATTGAGAGAAAAAGAACAGAATTTGTTGGTGTAATAGAAATACAAAAGAATTTTGCATTTGTTACCACTGCTAACCCGAAAATGTACACAGATATTTTCATACCAAAAAACAAAGTTGGAGATGCTGTTGATGGTGATGTTGTATTGGCAAAAATTGAAGATTGGCCAGAAAAAGCAGACAGTCCATTTGGTTCTATAATAAAAATTCTTGGAAAACAAGGTGAACACAATACTGAAATGCACGCAATCTTAGCGGAATATGGCTTACCAACCGAATTCCCAATAGAAGTTGAAGCTTATGCACAAAAACTAAATACCGATATTCAAGAAGATGAAGTGGCAAAGCGTAGAGATTTACGTGATGTACTAACATTCACTATCGATCCTAGAGACGCAAAAGATTTTGATGATGCATTATCTTATAGAAAACTAGAAAATGGCAACCACGAAATTGGTGTTCACATCGCTGATGTATCTCATTATGTTCAGGAAGGAACCATACTTGACTCTGAAGCATACCAGAGAGCAACTTCTATTTATTTAGTAGACAGAGTTGTTCCTATGCTCCCAGAAGTTCTTTCTAATTTTGCTTGTTCTTTAAGACCAAACGAAGACAAATATACATTCTCTGCAATATTTGAAATTAACCCTAAAGCCGAAATTGTAAACAATTGGTTCGGTAGAACTGTTACCCACTCCAACCTCAGAATGGCATATGAAGAGGCTCAATACATCATAGAGACTCAAGAAAAAATAATTCCAGAAACCATCTCTATAGACGATACCCTTAGAACAATTCCAGACGAAGTTGCAAATGCCGTTTTAGAAATGAATTCTTTAGCAAAAACACTTCGTCAAAAACGAATGAATAACGGGGCAATTTCATTCGACAAGGTAGAAGTGAAGTTTCATTTAGACGAAAATGACGAACCAACAGGTGTCTACTTTAAACAATCTAAAGAAGCTAATCATCTTATAGAAGAATTCATGTTACTTGCCAACAGAAAAGTATCGGAATTTATCGGTAAACAGAAAAAAACATTTTTATACAGAGTTCACGATGAACCAGATGAAGACAAATTAATAAACCTACAAGGAATTATTTCAAAATTTGGATACTCAATTAATTTTAAGTCTAAAAATGACCTTTCTCAATCATTGAATCAATTATTGAATGATGTAAATGGTAAAAAAGAACAAAATTTAGTAGACACTCTAACCATACGAAGTATGAGTAAAGCCAGTTATTCTACAGAAAACATAGGACACTACGGTTTAGCATTTGATTATTACTCACATTTCACATCACCTATACGTCGATATCCAGACATAATGGCTCATAGACTTCTTCAACATTATTTAGATCATGGAAAATCTGTAAATGAAGAAGAATTAGAAGTAAAATGTCTTCACTGTTCTCAAATGGAAGTATTAGCAACTAGCGCAGAACGCGATAGTATTAAATACATGCAAGTGAAATTTATGCAAGACCACAAAGGACAAGAATTTGCTGGTGTAATTTCAGGCGTAACTGAATGGGGAATATTTGTTGAAATTATAGAGAACAAATGCGAAGGATTAGTCCGTATTAGAGACATAAAAGAAGACTATTATCTTTTTGATGAAAAGCAATACGCTTTAGTTGGAGAAGTTACCAAAAACGTCCTACAACTTGGAGACGAAGTAATCGTAACGGTAAAAAATGCCGACTTAGTTAAGAAACAATTAGATTTTAATTTCATTAAACAAAATAAATAACAGTATGAAAAAATTATTTTTACTTTTCGGTTTTCTAATACTTCAAACTAGCTATTCACAAACAACCAAGGATGTTGGTACATTTACATCTATAGCCGTATTCGATAAGATAACCGCTACCCTGATTCCTTCTTCCGAACATAAAGTAGAATTGTCAGGAAAAGGAAGTGATGATGTGGAACTTATTAATAAGAACGGCTTTTTAAAAATTAAAATGAACCTAAAAAACACTCTTCAGGGAGATGATGTAAAAGCAATAGTATACTATACAACTTTAGACGAAATCATTGCCGATGAAGGGTCCTTCGTAAAGGCAGAAAAAACAATAAAAAACACAGCTCTAAAAATAAATGTCAAAAAAGGAGGTCGTCTTTCAGCAAACATTGAATCAGATAGAGTTTCTGTAAAAGGCAATACAGGCGGTATTAGCACCCTAAAAGGAAAGGCTATCTTCCAAGATATTGTTTCGAATTCAGGGGCTGAAATCAACCACAAAGACCTACAGACAAAGCAAACAGATGTAACTGTTAACGCAGGTGGTTTTGCCGAAGTAAAAGCAAGCGATCTTGTAGATGCAAAAACTAGAGCTGGTGGAGCTATTAAAGTTTTTGGAGAACCTAAAGAATTAAGAGAAAAAAACATTGCAGGAGGTACGGTAACAATTGTAAAATAGTAAAAAAGAACTATTTTTAGCAGAATAATAGTTAACTTGCAACACCTTAAACTAGAATGCCAATAATTATTGGCATTCTTTTTAATTAACAACCCATGATGGATGATTTAATTACAGGTATTTCTTTAGGCTTTTTCTTAAGCTTCATGATAGGTCCTGTGTTTTTTATTCTTATCGAAACTAGTATTACCAAAGGAATAAGAGCCGCCATATCGTTCGATCTAGGTGTTGTTATCGCAGATGCGGTTTTCTTCGCAGTAGCCTTTTTTAGTAGTTTTCGTCTTATTAATGGTATTAAGGATGAACCAGCTTTATTTATTTTTGGGGGCATATTAATGATTACTTATGGAGTAATATCTTTTATTAAACTTAAAAAAGTTGAGATTCACACACTTCAACTAAACGCTCCAAACCTAAAAAGAGAATATTTAAATTTATTTGCGAAAGGATTTCTTCTAAATTTTATAAATGTTGGGGTATTAGGATTCTGGCTTGCCATTATAATCACCCTAGGACCACAGATGGACATGGATCCAAAAAGAATGTTTCTATTCTTTGGTTTCACAATCACCGCTTACTTTATTACTGACATATTCAAAATACTTCTTGCTAAGCAATTAAGAAGGAAACTTACTTCAAAAAACATTCTTAAAGTCAAAAAAGTGAGTAGTATACTCCTAATTATATTTGGGCTGGTTATTATGCTAAGAGGGGTTTTTCCTTCAAATGAAAATGGAATAGAAAATCGTTTTTTTCAGAAAAATGATAGTTCATTAAATCACAATGCAGGTCCATCCAACGAAGAGCATTCATTAAACCCGTAAGATTGCCTTAAGTCCGTATCCACCTGCTTTTTTTACCCTTTTATATCCTAATTTTTTCAAGGCTACACATAGCTCTATAACTCACCTCATAGTACCCTACCATATTAAACTATTTCGTTCTAATAAAACGAGTTAAGTTTTTCTCTTGTTTTATAACAGTACTTATTCCTATCACTATTGTTTATTCACATGAGATAAGTACAAAAAAAAAGCACCTACATTTCTGTAAGTGCTTCTATTGCTCCCCCTCTTGGGCTCGAACCAAGGACCCTCTGATTAACAGTCAGATGCTCTAACCAACTGAGCTAAGGAGGAAGGTTTAGTACCTTTATTGCGGTGGCAAATATATAACTATATTTCTACTTCACAAATAAAAATGAAAAAAATCACTCTTCTCCTTTTAAAAAAGGTAACCCTAATTTATAACGTGTTGCTATTAAGCGCAAAAGAAAAACAAATACAGCCGTAATAATTTGAACTATTGACTCTGCAACTCCTAGATAATATAAACTACAATACAAAAGACTACCAAGCATACAAGCTACAGCATACCATTCCTGCTTAAATATAGCAGGAATCTCATTAATCATAATATCCCTTATAATTCCTCCAACAACCCCTGTAATGGTCCCCATTATGGCTACAACCCATACTGGATACCCAAAAGCCAATGCTTTCTCTGACCCAACGACCACAAACAGCCCAAGGCCTATACTATCGAACCAAAAGAAAGTACTATTTAGCTTTACCAAAGCTTTTCTAAAAATCACTACAAAACCTAAAGCAAGTATAGTACACCAAGCATAAACACTATTCAGCATCCAAAATGGTGTAACATTCAGTAATAAATCCCTCAACGTCCCACCTCCAGTAGCCGTGACAAATCCAACTACAAATGCCCCAAACCAATCCAGCTTTTTTGCAGAAGCTAATCGAATACCACTAATAGCGAATGCAAAGGTTCCTAAAAATTCTATTATGTCTACAAATTTAATTGTACCCCAAAAATTTAGTATCAACCCCATCTCAAAGAGGCTTTAATATTTTTCAACAAGTATTTCATGCTTTTATTTTATGACAACTGTTTTTTTATTTACAAATGCTAACAATCCTTCATCTGACATTTCTCTTCCGTAACCTGAATTCTTTATACCCCCAAAAGGAACACTAGGATCTGAGACGACCATTTCATTTATAAATAAAGCTCCTTCGTCAAAAGATGCTATTTTAGATTTAATAAAATTTACATCCTTACTAAAAATAGACACTCCTAATCCAAAGTTAGATCCATTACTCAAAGCAACCGCTTTATCAAAATCGTCAAATCCCATTATTACAGCTAAAGGTCCAAACGTCTCTTCCTTAAAAACCGGCATATCAACATTAATATTAGTTAATACAGTTGGCTCAAAGAAAGCACCATCCCGTTTTCCCCCATGAACCAGTGTAGCACCCATATTTATAGAATCTCTCATTTGTTTCTCAAGCCCCTCTGCTAAGTCTTCTCGAGCCATAGACCCGAAGCTCGTCGACTCGTTCATTGCATCACCAAACTTAAATGTTTTCAATTCTTTTACAAACTTTTTAATAAATTGATCCTTTAGCTTATTATGTATTATAAAACGTTTAGCTGCTATACAACTTTGACCTGCATTTTGCATACGCGCACGCACTGCCACCGGGACTACCTCATCTAAAATCGCATCTTCACAAACTATAAAAGCATTACTTCCCCCCAATTCCAACAATACAGGCTTTAACCATTTTCCGGCTATACTCGCTACAGATTTTCCAGCGGCTTCACTCCCCGTTAACGAAACTCCTTTTACCACAGGATTTGCTATAACATTTTCTACTTGCTCACTTCCTATAGGTAAATTGAAATAGACTTGTTGATTTCCTACTATTCTAAAAAGCTCTTCCAATGCTACAGCCGCATTAGGTACATTTGATGCATGTTTCACCAAAACCGTATTCCCTGCAAGCAATGTAGGAATAGCAAAACGAAAAACCTGCCAGAACGGATAATTCCAAGGCATTACACCCAATATCACTCCTAAAGGTTCATTAGTTAAATATACCTCAGACCATCCTGTTTTAATAGTACGTCCCTTCAATATTCGTTTAGACTCTTCAATATAGTAATTACAGAGTTTCGCACATTTCTCTACTTCTGCCAAGGATTGACTAATAGGTTTATGCATATCTTTTGTAATAGAAGTAGCATATTTAAACTTCTGCTCTATAAGTTGATTTCTTATTAATTTCACAACAGCTATGCGAGAATCGAGATCTGTATTTTTCCATATTTCATAATCTCTTGCCGCTACCTCAAGGGTATTGTCTAAGTCAAAGTGCATATCAAACTATTTTTAATAAAGTTACAAAAATAGAATACCTCTTCTAAGAATTAACAATTTAAAATTACTTTTCCATAAAAAACAACGTAACTTAGTACTATTAAATCTTAGAAATCATGGGAAAAAATGTCATTTTTTTTATTGTCGGAATGGCTTTATTCATACTCGCTTTGGCATTAAAGGCAGAGGGTATTTTAAAGACAGGTATAGCAGAGATATTGATGTTCATAGGTCTCGCTATTGTAATTGTTCCTCTATTTAAACTTGTATACGGAAGCTTGAAAAAATAAAAGTCGAAAAAATAATTTTCCAATTATCTTTTCGACTTTTCATGTTATTCTTGTAAATCACTATTCTCTAACTCACATAAGAGCAACTCTTAAGGTTTTCATATTTCATAATGCAAACCAAAAGAACTTAAGAAATAATTTTTTATTTTACTAAAACCTTACTTAAGTTTTCTAACATCACATTAGTCATCTCAGACAAATCGTATTTGTGATTCCACCCCCAATCTTCTTGAGCTCTTGAATCATCAATACTTGCTGGCCAGCTATCTGCAATCGCTTGACGGAAATCTGGTTCGTAATCAATAGTAAAATCAGGTATATGTTTTTGAATTTCAGCTGCAACATCTTCAGGGGTGAAAGAAATTCCACCAAGATTATAAGACGAGCGTATTTTAATATTCTCTTTTGGAGCTTGCATAATTGCAATAGTAGCATCTAGTGCATCTTCCATATACATCATAGGCAAAGCAGATTTTTCAGAAAGGAAACATGTATACTTCTTATCTTCTATTGCTTTGTAAAAAATATCCACCGCATAGTCAGTTGTTCCACCCCCCGGAGGAGTTGTCCAAGATATCAAACCTGGGTAACGAATACTTCTAACATCTACCCCAAACTTATTGAAATAATACTCACACCAACGTTCACCGGTCTGTTTAGAGATACCATAAACCGTAGAAGGTTCCATCACAGTATATTGAGGTGTATTAAATCTAGGTGTAGTCGGTCCAAAAACAGCTATACTAGATGGCCAAAAGATTTTCTTTATCTTTCCTTCTTTTGCCAAGTTTAATACGTGAAACAAAGAATCCATATTCAAACTCCATGCAAATGCAGGATTTTTTTCTGCGGTAGCTGAAAGTAAAGCTGCCATTAAATAAACCTCATCTATCTGATGTTTATCAATCGCTCCGGCTATCTCATCATAATTCATTGCGTTTATAATTTCGAACGGACCTGAACTCATTAAATCTTCCTTTCCTTCTCTAATATCAGAAGCTACAACATTATCATTTCCATATACTTTTCGAAGCTTTAGTGTTAATTCTGAACCGATTTGACCACAAGCTCCTAGTATTAAAATTTTTGTTCCCATTTGTGTATATTTTACCTGCACAAATATAGTAGTTAGATTTCAATATATCAATCATTCTCAATGGGATTACTATGTTTGTATTCATGAACAATCCGACTTTAAACATCCATAGAATCTTACAGATATATTCAATAACATTCGTAAATTTGAGGACTTAAAATATGACTCATGAGAATTTACATAGGCCTACTTATAAGTCTTTTACTAATTATGAATTCTTGCAAAGACAATACTAAGGAGCTACAAGAGAATCAAATTAGGTTACAAGAACATAACGACAGCGTTTTTAAAGTTTTAAATGAAAAATGGAATTTTAGAATGCCTGCAGTTTCTAGTGCCGTTTCAGAAGAGATTAAAGATTGGAAACAATGGTCTGAATTTAGTGATGAACTAAAATTTAAACCTGTATCCTCTATTGTTGCTTTTCAAAAGAAAACAGAAAAGCTAAATTCAATTCTATCTGCATTGCCCGGTTCGTTACCAACAGAATTTGAGCAACCTGAAATTAGAGCAAGATTTACAGTGTTGATAAATACATTCAACTTTATAGATATGTACTTAAGAATTGATCCTGTCCCAATCAAAGAAATAGATGTCTTATTACCACAGGTTAATAAACAAATTACATCTATCTCACAGAAAATGGATGAGATAATGACCAAAAAATCAATTCCGAAAGAAATGGGAGAAGAAGAGATGCTTCGTGCGTTAGATACAATTCGCCACGCCAATCCAATGCTTCAAACTAGTCAATTATCTCAAACCCATCCTTCTTTACGAATGAAGCCAGTCCCTTTAGCTGACCCTGCCATACAAAAAAGACTTCAACAACAATCAAAAGCTATATTAAAATCTGATTCGTCATCATCAGATACTAAATAATTTTTTTCATGGAGATTCAAAAGCGATATCATAACTCACCCAAAGTGCAATCTATCTCTAATGAACTAGTTCAAAGAGGAAATAAAATCCAACTTCAAGGCCTCATAGGCTCCTCTATCTCTTTCGTAATCGAAAGTCTTTTTACAAAAGCTGATTTACCCTTTCTATTGGTATTTCAAGACAAGGAAGAAGCAGCCTATTACTTAAATGATTTAGAGAATCTAATCAACAAAGATGACGTACTTTTCTACCCAGGTTCATATAGACGTCCGTATCAGATAGAAGAGACCGATAATGCCAACATACTCTTAAGAGCAGAAGTTTTAAATAGAATTAATTCTAGGAAAAAACCAGCTATAATTGTTTCTTATACTGATGCTCTATTTGAAAAAGTAGTTACGAAAAGCACTCTGGATAAGAATACTCTAAAAATACAAGTCGAAGACAAAATATCTATTGATTTCGTTAATGAAGTACTTTTTGAATATCATTTTAAAAGAGTCGATTTTGTTTCAGAACCTGGCGAATTCTCTGTCCGAGGAGGGATTATAGATGTATTCTCTTTCTCTAACGACAATCCATATAGAATTGAATTTTTTGGAGATGAGGTAGATACTATCCGAACTTTTGATGTAGAGACACAACTTTCTATAGAAAAGAAAAAGAAAATCAGCATCATCCCAAATGTAGAAAATAAATTCACTCAAGAAAACAGACAAAGTTTTCTTGAATATATTTCTGAAAAAACGGTAATATTTGCCAAAAACTCATCCCTTATCTCCGACAAACTAGAACTACTTTTTACAAAAGCAAGTGAGGTTTTTGAAAAATTGTCTAAGGACATTAAACATCAGAATCCAGAGCTTATGTTCTTAAGTAAGGAAGAATATTTTGACAATATTGAAAAATTCACCTATGTTGAGCTATACCCAACAACACTAATAAACCCTAAAAAAGCTTTTGAATTCCACATAAAACCACAACCTTCTTTCAACAAACAGTTTGACTTACTTGCCAGAAACCTAAATGACAATGCGGATAATGGTTTTGAGAACTTTTTGTTGTGCAGCAATCAAGGACAGGCCAAACGCTTCAAAGAAATATTTGCATCTTTAAAAGATGACCACCAAAATGTAGTAGAGCAATATAAAACAAAAGTTTTTCCTCTATACGAAGGTTTCATCGATGAAGAACTTCAAATAGCTTGTTATACAGATCATCAAATATTTGAACGCTATCACAAGTTTTCTGTAAAAAACGGCTACACTAAAAAACAAACTATCACACTAAAAGAACTCAATTCATTAACAGTAGGGGACTATGTTACCCATATCGATCATGGAATTGGTAAATTTGGTGGTTTACAAAAAATCGAAGTAGATGGTAAAATTCAAGAGGCTATTAAACTAGTCTATGCGGACAATGATATTGTATACGTTAGCATTCATTCTTTACACAAAATATCCAAATTCAATGGAAAGGAGGGGACTCCTCCAAAAGTTCATAAACTTGGATCAAGTGCATGGAAAACATTAAAGCAAAAGACAAAAGCAAGGGTTAAACATATTGCTTTTAACCTTATTCAACTCTACGCCAAAAGGCGCTTGGAGAAAGGTTTTCAATACGCTCCTGATAGCTACCTACAAGCTGAGCTGGAAAGTTCTTTTATTTACGAAGATACCCCAGACCAAATTACCGCTACTCAAGACGTAAAAGCAGATATGGAAAGCGAACGTCCTATGGATAGGCTTGTATGTGGTGACGTAGGTTTTGGAAAAACAGAAGTTGCTATTAGAGCTGCATTTAAAGCCGTTGACAACGGTAAACAAGTTGCCGTATTAGTTCCTACTACAATCTTAGCATTTCAGCATTATAAGACTTTTAGAGACCGTTTAAAAGATATGCCGGTACGTGTTGATTATATCAACCGTTTTAGATCTACGAAACAAAAAAATGAAATCATCAAGGATTTAGCCGAAGGACAAATAGATATTCTAATCGGAACTCATCAGTTGGCAAATAAAAGCATTCAGTTTAAAGACTTAGGTTTGTTAATTATTGATGAAGAGCAAAAATTTGGTGTTGCTGTAAAAGACAAACTAAAAACAATATCAGAAAACGTTGATACCCTAACTCTAACTGCAACTCCAATTCCACGTACCTTACAATTTTCTTTAATGGCTGCGCGCGATTTATCGGTTATAACAACCCCTCCACCTAATCGCTATCCAATAGAAACTCAAGTGGTTTCTTTCAATGAAGAAATCATTAGAGATGCCGTATCATACGAGATTGAAAGAGGTGGACAGGTCTTTATTATCAATAATCGAATTGAAAATATCAAAGAGGTTGCTGGAATGGTTCAAAGACTAGTTCCTGATGCAAAAATTGGAGTAGGTCATGGTCAAATGGAAGGTAAAAAACTTGAAGAGTTAATGCTTGCTTTTATGGATGGCGAATTTGATGTTCTTGTTGCTACTACTATCATTGAAAGCGGATTGGATGTTCCTAATGCAAACACTATCATCATAAATAATGCTAATAATTTTGGCCTTTCTGATTTACATCAAATGAGAGGGCGTGTTGGAAGAAGTAATAAGAAAGCATTCTGTTATTTTATTTGCCCTCCCTACTCTGCTATGACAGAAGATGCACGAAAGCGAATTCAAGCATTGGAACAATTCAGTGATCTTGGAAGCGGTTTTAATATCGCCATGAAAGACCTTGAAATCAGAGGTGCTGGTGATATATTAGGCGGTGAACAGAGTGGATTCATAAATGAAATAGGTTTTGAAACCTACCAAAAAATCATGAACGAAGCTATTGAAGAACTGAAAGAAAACGAATTCAAAGATTTATACGAAGAAGAAAACAAGGAAGAAAACAAGGTGTTTGTAAAAGACACACAAATTGACACTGATTTTGAAATACTTTTTCCTGATGACTATATCAACAATATTACGGAAAGACTAAATCTATACAATGAGCTTAGTAACATTTCTAAAGAAGAGGATTTAAAAGCATACGAGCAAAAACTTATTGACCGCTTTGGTAAACTTCCTAAGGAAGCTATTGCTCTCTTAGACAGTCTTAGAATTAAATGGTTTGCAGCAAATGCAGGTGTAGAAAAACTAGTTATAAAGCAAGGTAAGATGATTTGTTATTTTGTTGGTGATCAAAACTCACCATACTATCAGTCTTCTAAATTCAAAAAAGTACTTCTCTTCGTTCAACAACATTCAAATCTATGTAAGATGAAAGAAAAACAAACGAAAAATGGACTTCGATTGTTATTAACTTTTGAGAATGTAAAGAGTGTAAAACAAGCATTAGAACTTATTCAATTAATATAATACCTATCAAGTATATACAAGAAAGGGTGTCGATAAACGACACCCTTTTTCATTTTCATAGATTCATTGAATCACGCTCTTAGTAACCAAATAAATCCTCCAAGCTCAACTCTTGTATTTTTCCAAATTTCTTCACAGCTTCCCAATCTAAGTTTTCTTTCTTACCTAATAAACCTACATTAAAACTCTTTCCTTTAATATGAGCATTAAAGAAATTAGTCAAGTCATCCATTGTCATCGTTTTTGTTTGAGCGTAAATATCTTTATTGATATCATAATCAATTCCCTTTTCTCTCAAACTTAACCAATAATAAAATATAGCTGTTTTTGTATAACGCTCCGTTGCCATACTCTTTAAAGCCGACTCCTTAGCATTTGCAAACTGACTTTCTGCTTTTGGCATATCATTCATCAATTCCATCATAGCATCTACCGCCTGAGGTAATTTGTTTGCTTGTGTGCCAACATAGGCAACAACATAGTTATATCTGTCTTTTTTAGATGCACTCGAATAGTATGCATAAGCTGAATACGCCAACGATTTCGATTCTCTAATTTCTTGAAAAACTACAGATGCCATTCCTCCTCCAAAATAAGAGTTGAACACAGATGCAGTTCCCAAAAAGTCTTTATTGAATTTAGAATCTCTTCCTCTATATGTAATTTCAGCTTGAACCATATCATAAGGTGCAAAGTAAACAGTTCCATCTGTAGCTGGCTCTGGATATACTTTTGCAGTAGGTATCTTTTTACCTTTACCCAAATTATGATTTGCAACTATTGCTGCTTTTGTACCTTCCAAATCATTTCCATAATAGAATACCTCTTGGTTATAATCAAAAACAGAATGTAATAATGTAACTAATTCTTCTGGATTGATTGCTTTTAACTCACTCTCAGATAACACATCTCTTAATCTACTTTCTTTTCCAGAAACTACATAACTGTTTAATGCTCTTTGAATTCCGTTTTTACTTGATTTAGCATCAAATCTTGACTTTAAAATTTGCTCTACGTAATTTGAATAAGCAACATTATCTGCCTTCGCATCTTTTAACAAATGCTCTAACAATTTGATTCCTTCTTCTATGTTTTCCTGTAATCCACTTATATAAATATAACTTTTATCTGAACCTGCATTTACACCAAAGTCTATTCCTAATTTATAAAACTCTTTACTCAAGTCTTCTGCTGAATACTTCGTTGTTCCAATGTAGCTTAAATAATCAACTGCTAAAGACAATTTCTTACTGTGATCCGAACCAACTGGAATTATATAGTTTACGGTTGAAATATCATTAGTAGTGTTCTTTATAAATGCTAAATCAGCACTTTGTTTTCCTATTTTCTCTCTCTTAATTGCTGTTTTGAAATCTATAAACACAGGAGCTATTTCAGCTACTTTCACTTGCTGTAAACGTTTATAAAATTCTGACTCACTATCACGATTCAAATCAATTGGTGTAATTCCAGGATTCTCTACTCGAACTAAATCTTTATTTTCTCCTTGTCTTTTATAGATTACTACATAATTATTCGTGTAATTCTTCTTAGCGAACTCCATTACATCTTGCTTGGATATTTTTGAAATCTCGTCGATTTCTTCAACTACTTCTTTCCAAGATTTCCCTTGAATAAAAGCATTATACATCTGTGCTCCTAAAGCTTCATTACTCTCCAAAGCTTTCATTGCTTGCTTTTTAAAGTCATTTACAACCGCATCAATCATCCAATCATCAAACTCTCCCTTTTTGATTTTTTCCAACTCACTCATTAGTAAATCTTTCAATTCATCTAAAGTTTGACCTTCATTTGGCATCCCCATTAAACTATGCACAGAATAATCCTTCATAATCATTGGAGAACTTTGAGCATATAACGCTTTTTGCTTTTGATTAATATCTAAATCAATCAAACCTGCTTTGCTATTACTCAAAATCATATCTATCAATGAAACATATAAAGCATCTTTTGTTTTAGCTCCCTCTAAACGGAATCCAATTTCAACTCTTTCACTTTGTGGACTAAAAACTTCATAAGAAGTTGGCTTTGTTATAGGTTTTTCTACCGCTACATACTCCTTAGGTTGAGCTCCTTTCTTCATTGAACCAAAATACGCATTCACCAACTGAATAGTAGGTTCAAACTCAATATCTCCAACTAAAACTACTGCCATATTATTAGGAACATAATACTGCTCGAAATAATTATGAATAGCCACCATTGAAGGATTCTTTAAATGATCTGAAGTACCAATAGTTGTTTGAGTACCATAATGAGAATCTGGAAATAATAAACGCATCATTGCTTCGTGCGTTGCTCTATAATCATTATCCTGGCCTCTATTAAACTCCTCATATACTGCTTCTAACTCAGTATGAAATAGTCTCAATACTAATTCTGAAAAACGCTCTTGTTCAATCATTAAGAATTTCTCTAACTCATTTGATGGAATGTCGTTTTGATAGACTGTTTCATCAAACCAAGTATGGGCATTGGTACCTGACGCTCCTATTGACGCAACAGATTTATCATATTCATTAGCGATTGCATATTGAGATGCTTCCTTAGATATTTGATCTATTTTCTTATAAATTTCAACCTTCTTTACTGGATCGCTTTCTTTTTTATGAACTTCATACAAATCAGAAATTTGCTTAATTAGCACTTGTTCTTTAGACCAATTTGATGTTCCTAATTTCGAAGTTCCTTTAAATAACATATGCTCTAAGTAGTGAGCCAAACCTGTATTGTCTTCTGGATCATTATTAGAACCCGTTCTAACTGGTATGAATGTTTGGATCCTTGGTGCATCATGATTTTGAGCCAAATACACTTTTAATCCATTATTTAAAGTGTAAATTCTCGTCTTAGAAGGATCATTTTCAACGTATTCATAAGCGAATCCATTGCCATCTTTCGCAGTCAAGGTTTTGTATTGCGCCTGTATAAAGCCGCTTAAAGAAAATACAAAACCTAAAATGAGGTGTTTCTTTCTCATAGATAATTTGTTGTTTTTTGATTAACACCCAAATCTATGAATAATAATTATTGTTCAATTATTATAATCACAATTTATTAATAAAAAAAAAACGCTTTACTAAATACAGCAAAGCGTTTTTAATCAACCATATAGGTTAATGTTATTTATTAATAATCGAAACAACTATTTTATATCAATCGCTTCGAATATAGGGGTCCCAATATTTCCATTTGGTTCTTCGATTTTTAATATTGAAGAAATCGTGGGAGCTATATCTGTCATATGAATTTCACGAACAGATTTTCCTTGCTTAATACCCCATCCCATAAATATCGCAGGTATGTGTGCATCGTACGACGCCCAAGTTCCATGTGTTGTTCCCTTAGCATCTTGTTTTCCACTATACCATTGAGGCTCCAATATGATTTGTATTACTCCACTTCTTTTAAAATTATAACCATTGATTATTCGCTCTCTAATACGTTCTGGAATTGCAGAAGTTCCCGCTTTATCCATATCTGTTACAAATGCTACACCTTCCTCTTTCCTCAATTCTTTAACTATCACATTTCTAATATCTTCTTCGTTTAACTTTGAGTCCTCAATAACCTTGTAATTCAGATGAACTTGATAGTTTGTCAAACTTTTTACTAAATCAGTTTGTCCAAATACTTGCTGTAACCTATCATTCAGACGTTTTCTCACTTCCTTAGTGTCAAAATATCCTGAATTTCCCTTTTGATCCTTAAAGAATTTAGGATTGTGAGCAGCTCCATGATCAGCGGTTAAGAACAGTGTATAGTTACCCTCACCTATCTCTTTGTCTAAATAATTCAAAAAATCAGCAATTTCTAAATCTAAACGTAAATAGGTGTCTTCAATTTCAATAGAATTTATTCCAAACTGATGTCCTATATAATCTGTTGAAGATAAACTCAGTGCTAAAAAATCCGTTACATTATGTGGATTATGTCCTAATTTTTCATTTGATATAATCGCTTTGGCCATATCTAAAGTCAATGTATTTCCCTGCGGTACTGCTTTAATCAAATCATATCCATTATCTTTTTTCAATTTCACTAAATCTCTTGGAAAAACAGACGCTTTTTCTCCCTTATACAATTCTTCATAAGGGGTATCATCCGCTGTACTTAAAACATAACTATCTATAGGATAAAGCGTATTCCATCCTTGTTTGAAATAAGTGTCGGCCAATTTTTTCTTATTAAAATCCTGCACCCATTTCGGAAGTTTATCCATATAATAAGTACTCGTTATCCAATCACCTGTTGATCCATCCAACCAATAAGCTGCATCAGCAAAATGACCTGCTGGTAATATTCCTCCACGATCCTTAATAGCAACTCCTATTACTTTTGATTGAAAGTTGGTAGCTAATTTTAATTGGTCAGTAACTGTTGAAACCAATAAGTTTTTTGGAGATTGTTGCCCTACTTTTCCACTTCCACCAACTGCTGCTACAGCATCATCTTGTGTACAATACATAGACTCTCCTGTTGCTTGAATAATAAAATCATTTCCCGCAATTCCATGTATAGCTGGTACACTTCCCGTATAAACCGTACTATGCCCAATTGCAGTATAAGTTGGAACGTATGGTATATAGGCATTCTCACAAGAAAACCCTTCTTGTAATAAGCGATTAAAACCATTTTGTGAATAACGGTCCGCGTACTTATATAAGTAATCCCAACGCATTTGATCTACTACTAAACCAACTACTAATTTAGGTTTTGATATGCTCTCATTTGCATGTAGTGAAAACAAACAAAAACAACTAAAAGTTGTTAATAAGGCTTTTTTTAATCTCATTTTATTTATGATTTTGAAATGATCTATCCATTCTTTAGAAACGAAAAACAAAGCTATTAAAACTATTCCGCTAACTGCATACATACCAAAAATTTCAAGATTATTTAACATGGCGAGGTAGATAGTCATTTATACATATTCACTAATACTTCTTTATCCCTTCAAAAATGTATCTTTGTATTTCTTCAATAATAACACTATGAATTCTATTAAAGTCATTGCTTTCGATGCAGATGATACACTTTGGATAAACGAAACATATTTTAACGATGCAGAAAAGCAATTCTGTATATTAATGGAAAACTATCTTTCACATCAAAGTACCTCTGCTATATTATTTGAAAAACAAATCAACAACCTTCCTCTATATGGATATGGTATTAAAGGTTTTATTCTTTCAATGATTGAAGCTGCAAGCCAAATCACCAACGGTACTATAAATATTAAAGCTACAGATCATATTATTCGAATTGGTAAAGATCTTCTTACGAAACCAGTAGAACTTATAGATGATGTTGAAAGCATTTTAGAGAAGCTTCAAGGAAAATATAAGCTTGTAGTCGCTACTAAAGGTGATTTAAAAGATCAGCACCGAAAGCTACACAAATCAGGCTTAGGCCCTTATTTCCATCACATTGAAGTAATGTCTGACAAGAAAGAACTAGACTATCAAAAGCTTCTCAAACGACTTGATGTACAACCAGAAGAATTTATTATGATAGGTAATTCGTTAAAATCAGATGTGCTACCTGTCCTTGATATTGGTGGACATGCAATTCATATACCTTTCCATACCACTTGGGCTCATGAACGAATTGATTTTGAGGTTATCCACCCTAAATTCACTACTTTAAAAAAGCTGTCAGAAATAGAAAAGTTATTTAATATTTAAACCTTGGCTTATAATTCTATATCCCAAATACCTACAGTACGTTCTAATTGAACTAGTGCGGTGATGCTTTCAAACAAGGTTTCAACATAATTTTGTTGGGTTTCATTATATACTCTTTGAGCTTCCAAGAGTTCTAAAAGACTACTTGACCCCCGTTTATAACTATACAATCGGCCATCTAAAACCTCTTTAGCTTGTTCAAGCATCTCTTTTTCAAATAATTCCTTTTGCTCTAACCTATTATTATAATTCCTAAATGCCTGAACAATTTCCTTGTTCATTTCTTGCAAAGCGAGCTGATTTTCTAACTTTGCTTGCTCCTCATTAATCTTAGCAATTTTGAATTCAGAATTCTTTGCATTCGAAAACTTTAATGGAATGGTAAGACCAAAAGTCACTAAAGTACCCTCTGGTCTTGGTACTATAACATCATTAAAAAACGTATCACTTTCAATACCCATACTAAGTCCTAAGTCTATCGCTCGTTCTGCTTTAGCTCTTTTTATATCTGCCTCTGCTACTAACTGTTGTTGTTTTACAGCTAAGTAATCAGATCTCAAATAGGGAGCTTGTTCTAAAAGACTCTCGATTTCAAACATCCTTGTAGCATTTTCTAAATTCCCCTTTGGTAAATAAATTGAATGTTTCTCTGAATCACCCAAAAATACTTTCAACTCTTCTAGACTATTAAACCATTCAGTACTTGCGTTTTTCCACTCAAGTCTCATTGACTTTGCTTCTAAATTTGACTGAATAGATTCGACCTTACTTATTTGCCCCAATTGAAATCTTAAACTATCGGATTTCGCCAAATCAACCATCGCCTTATAAGAATTACTTTGAATTTCTTCTATCATTTTATTTTTAATTGCTTCTGCATACTGAATAGTAGCCTGTGCTCTCAATTCCTCGAAAAATGCTCTGACCTCAAATTCTGTTCGAGCCAATTCATTTTTAGCCAAATTAGTTCTCGCTTTCCTCTTACCGCTCAACGCAATTTCCCATCCTACCTCAGCTTCAAATCCATACCCTGACTTTAGCTGTTTATCTCCATTGTCAACCCATTTTACATTAAGTTCCGGATCAGCTACTATTCTTGACGCATAAAGCTCTGCATCTGCAATAGGAAGCTTATACTTTTCAACCGCATAAGACAAATTGTTTTGTATCATCTGTTCTAAAAACTGTGAATAACTTATGTCTTTATATATTTTATCACCCTTTGACTGTGCTAATGAATGTAGGCTTATTGTAAACAATACTATCATCAATATCACTTTTTCATTTTTCATTTATACTCGTTTTAGGATGTTAATAATTATATTCTATTTTTAAGGTTTTACCTCATCGTCTACTCAACTTCTTTAGTCTCTTTTAGAAACCTCTTTTCTAACATATAATACAATGCTGGAAGCACAAAGAGTGTTAGCAAAGTCGAAAAGAGTAAACCATATACAATTACAGTTGCCAAAGGCCTCTGAACGTCAGAACCTATACCGGTTGCCATAGATGCAGGAAACAGTCCTAATATAGCAACAGTGGCGGTCATTAAAACAGGTCTAAAACGTTGTTCTGCTCCTAACATTACACTCTCTTTTAACGCTTTTCCCTCCTTACGAAGTTGATTAATATGAGAAATCATTATAACACCGTTTTGTATGGCCACTCCAAATAAAGCTATAAAACCAACGGCTGATGAAACATTTAATGTCATTCCTCTTACCACTAATGCAAGCATCCCCCCAAATAAAGCTAATGGCACTATAGTCATTAATAATCCCGCCTGTCTAAATTGTCCAAAAGCTCCATATAGCAATACAAACATCAAACATAATGTTAGAGGTATAATCACCGCCAAGCGACCGTATGCTCTTTCTTGATTTTCGAATTGACCTCCCCATTCAATTTTATAGGAATCTGTATCATAAACCAATTGTTTATCAATTTTTGATTGAGCTTCTTTCAATAAAGACGCTAAATCTCGATTTCTAACATTGAGCTTTACTGTTAGATGGCGCTTATTCATCTCTCTCGTAATAACGCTTTCTCCAGTAGTAGTCTTAATAGTCGCCACTTGTGACAATGGTATTTTAGCACCGTAAGAAGTTGTTAGCATTAGATTAGCTATTTTCTCTGGTGTATCTCTACTATGCTCTGTATATCGAGCTGTAATATCATACACCTTGTTATCTATAAAAACCTGAGAGATTGCTTTCCCTCCAATGGCTACCTCAATCAACTCTGTCACATCTACTATATTCAACCCATATTGCGCAATTTTATCACGATCTGGATGAATTTGTAGTTGTGGTAAAGGAGGCTCTTGGTCTATGGCCAAGTCAACAGCTCCTTCAACTGTTTCTAAAACACCTAAAACCTCAGCAGCAATACGACGAGTTTCATGAAAATCTGACCCATATACTTTAACCACAAGTTCACTGTGGGCTCCTGATATTTTATCCATTACACCGTCTATCATTGGCTGTGCAAAACCAACTGTAAAACCAGGTAATGTTTCATATTCAGTAGCTAATTCATGAATAAGGTCTTCTTTTACTTTTCCTTTAGGCCATTCCTTATAAGGTTTCAACCCAATTGAACATTCGAAATGAGAGGGAGTAAACGGATCTGTACCATCATCATTACGCCCTGCTTGAACCATAATATAAGTCACCTCGTTATATTTCATTGTTCTTGCACGCAAAGTATCACTCAACTCCTTTGATTTCTCTAATGATATACCTGGTGGCAATGACACTTGCAACCAAATGGATCCTTCATCCAAAGGAGGTAAAAAATCCTTACCTACTTTAATACTCAAGCCCATTGTTACTATCAAAACAAGTATGATAGGTAAGAAAACTTTTTTAGGTTTAATTATAATCCTCGTGATAGCATTATGATAATAAAGAGTTAGTTTTTCTAACCATTTATTGTGGTAAATTTTTCTCGGTTTCTTATAAACCACATAAGCCAAACCTGGTATTAAGAACAAGGCAACTAGTAATGCTCCGAGTAAAGCATAGCCAACAGTAAATGCCATAGGCGTGAAAAGCTTCTTCTCTACACGTTCAAAAGCAAACAAAGGTAAATAAGCTGTGATTATAATTAACGTTGCAAATAGAATAGGCTTAGCAACTTCCTTTACTCTTTTACTAACAGATTTCTCTTCTAACTCCTTATCTGGATTGTCCTCTCTCTTTCTCAAGATACTCTCCATCATTACGATGGCCCCATCTACAATAATCCCGAAATCAATTGCTCCTAATGATAATAAATTAGCCGGTATATCTGTGAAACGCATCAATACAAATGCAAACAGTAAAGATATTGGTATCGTAATTGCTACTAATAATGCTCCCCTCCAACTTCCTAAAAAAATAATCAGGACAATAATAACTAAACCTATTCCCTCCATTAAAGTTTTCGACACCGTGCTCAATGTCATATCCACAAGATCAGTTCTGTCCAAAAATGTATGAATTCTAACCCCCTCAGGTAATCCTCCATCATTAAGCTTATTGACAATCTGATGAATTTGCTCCAATACTTTTGAAGGATTTTCATGTTTTAGCAACAGAACAATACCTTCAATACTATCAGAGTAATCTCGCTCTCTATCTGTATAACCTAACGCTCCCTTTCGCTCAAGAGCTCCGTATTTCAATACACCCAAATCATTCAAAAGGACAGGGCTCCCTCCTTCTGATTTTACTACAATTTTCCCTAAGTCTGATAAATCTTTTACCAACCCAATCCCTCTTACTACATACCCCAAATCCCCTTTGGTAAGTACACTTCCTCCTGCATTTTTATTATTCTCTTCGATGGTTTCAACCACTTCACTCAAAGACAAACCATATGATTCTAACTTAATAGGATCTAATTCAACTTGAAACTGCGTGGTAATTCCTCCGAAATTAGTTACCTCTGCCACTCCTTGCACCTGATTCAGCATAGGAATAATTGTGAAGTTCTGTAAGTCGGTCAGCTCCCGTAGACTATATCCTTCTCCCTCTATTATATAGCGATACACTTCTCCAATAGGTGATGTTAAAGGATCTAATTCAGGCACTGCTTCGTAAGGTAATTCTATACTTTGCAAACGTTCTTGAATACGTTGTCTCGCAAAGTAGTCATCTACTCCATCTTCAAAAACCATAGTAATCATAGACAATCCAAAAGTGCTATTACTACGCATCACATGCATTCCTGGCATTCCATTTAATGCCCTTTCAATGGGAATGGTAATCTGTAATTCCATTTCCTCTGCAGCTAGTCCAGGTACTTGAGTAACTACTTGTGAAGTTACATCCGCAATATCCGGATAAGCCTCTACCGACAGTTGTTTCCAAGAATAGTATCCAAAAACACATATCATAGTGAACAAGGCTACTATCAACCATCTCTTTTGAATTGCTCTTTCTATTATATTTTTCATAAAATTTTCTTTTACAATGCCTTGAGCAAATAAACCCCACCTTCACTAACAACCACTTCCGATGCTTTAAGTCCTTCTATCACAATCGCTTTACCTTTCTCAATTCCTGACGTTTTAATATTTCTTTTTTGATATCTGTTCTCACCAACTTTTACGAATACGAATTCTGAATCCTCAGATTGCAATACGGCTTTTTCAGGTACGCTGATAACCTCTACTGACTTATCTATAAACCGTATATTAGTAAACATACCTGGCTTCCAATAGCGATTTCTATTATCAACTTCAACAAACACTTCTACACTTCTACTTTCTTCATCAACCACCTCGTTTATATGAATCAAAGTACCAAATGTTGGTAAACTCAAATCTGTATGATTCAATACTTCCACTTTTTCGTAATTCACTAAATTATGTGCATCTTTCTCTTTTACACGAGCAACTATCCATACTTTATCTAGATTCGCAATTTTCACTAAAGCTTCTGCTTCTTCTCCTAAGTACTGCCCTATCACAATATTATTTTCAATAATCTCTCCTGATATAGGAGCACGAACAATTAAAGGAGTCCCCAATCGAACTTTTCCAGGTGACATATCGAATATTTTTAATGCTTCTTCCGCATTTCTAAATGCAAACTTGGCCATTTCAAAATTTGTTTGAGCTGCTTCCATTTCTTGTCGAACACCTACCCCATGATTATAGAGATCTTGCTCTCTTTGAAATTGACTTTCAGACAAATGAAATTCTTGTTTCGCATTTAAGTATTCTTTTTGAGTTTCAAAATAATCTGAAGAAGTAACCTCATAGATAGGTGCATTTAAGGATACTTTCTGCCCGAGAGTTACATAAGACTTCACTACTCGTCCTGAAAATGGCGAAGCAATTTCTGCATACTGTGTTGGAATTGTCTTCACAACTGCGGTAGCCATGTGATCAAAATTATGATCTTCCTCTAAAACTTCTATTACTTTTATATGGTTACGCCAAACGGAGTTATCGGGTAAAAAGATTGTTCCTTGTTCCTTAACATAGGCTATTGAATTGGTTTCAATAGAACCATGCTTATTGCAAAAAGCAAATAAACTCGATAATCCAATAATTATTAATGCTCTCATCATCTCTTTTAAATTTTTAAGAATAATCCGATGATTGACTTTGATAATAATGTATCTATTTCAAACTCTTTTGCAGTCAACCTCAGCCTTCATTTTTGTAGTGCAAAACTAAAGCTCTGTTTTATAGATGATGGTTAGAGAAGTTTTAGAAAATTATTAGAATCTCATTAGAATTAAAAAAGCACGTACATTATTCAAATAATAACATACGTGCCATTCTATTTTAAACTCCAGTATAATTGATTTCCTATTTCACAAGAGGCAGTTTTACAATAAACGTAGTACCTTCTTCTAACTTAGACTGTACTTCAATAGTACCTTTATGTAATTCAATAATTCTCTTCGTCAATGATAAACCAATACCATTACCTTCTATAAAATGTTTGCCTTTTCCTCTATAAAAAGGAATGAATATACTATCTAAATCATTGGTCAAAATACCAATACCTTTATCTACAAACTTCAAAACAAGATTTGATTGCTCCTTATTCAAATAAACATGACATTGATTCTCTTTAGAAAATTTACACGCATTTTCTAAGAGATTCACAAAAGCAACTTGTAATAAATAAGGATTTCCTTCAATAGAGACTAGTGATTCTGAATCAAGTGATTCACCAATATTAATATTAAACTTATATGTTGGATTAGACTTTTGTAATTGTTGACAAGCATCTAACAAAACTTCATCCACACGTACAGTTTTGAATCTAATTTCAGAAGCATCATAACTAGCTTTAGCGAAATCTAATAAGCTATTGCTTAGTTTTACTATTCTCTTAGAATCAACTAAAGCATGTTGAATACTAGATTGATACTCTTCTTTTCTTCTTTCAGTATCTTTTGCCCATTCCAATTCTGTGATAATTGCAGCCAATGGGGTCCGCAACTCATGTGAAATATTAGAAACGAATTGCTTTTGAGAATCAAATGATTGTTCAAGACGATTTAACATCTCATTGAACGTAGTAGCCAAAGCATTTAACTCATCTTTATTTTTCTGAGAAGCAAGCCTCAAATCTAAACTTGTAGCTTTTATATTATTGACTTCATCAATCATTCTCTTTACAGGATTCAATGCTCTTCCTGCGAAAAATCTTCCAACAAAAAATAAGATTAATATAGATAAACTACAGAGTATTAATATCGTTTTTAATAAATCCGCTTGTTTATTATATCCATATTCATCATAGGCAGTTGCTGTAACAATATAATCGTCACCTTGATAATTATAGAGAATACCTATTACCTGCCAATTTCCTTGATAAAACTGAAGTGAGCCATTTTGATTGATTTTATCAATCATTTCTTTTGTTTCCTTTACCCTATCAATTTCAACGGCATCGTGATAAAGTAGATGAAAAGAAGTGTCATAAACCGCAACCTCTACTTCATTCAAAATTTGACTGTTATTCTGATATATTTTATGAAGGGTTTTAGGGTTTACTTGCGCTTCTAAAAATAAATTAGCTTTAGTAACAGCTTCTTTTTTAAGTTCTCCATAAAACTCTACTTCCCTACTTTTGCTTGATGTCAAGTATAGAATACCCATCAAAACTAACAATAACACTGCTAATAAAAAAGTAAACAAAAAAGTAAGTCTAGTTCTAATCTTCATTTAATTTCAATATAAAACCCATACCTGATTTCGTGTGGATTAATTTTTTTTCAGAGTCTTTATCAATCTTCTTTCTTAGATAATTTATATAAACATCAATAAAATTAGTTCCAGTATCAAAATGAGTATCCCAAACCTTCTCTGATATTTCAGATCTAGCCAAGACTCTTTCAGAGTTTTCCATCAAAAACTGTAAAAGATTGAATTCTTTAGGTGTTAAATGTATTTCAATTCCTGCTCTACTAAACTTTTTCTCGTTCAAGTCTAAACTTAAATCCGCATAGGTAAGTACCGATGATTGCTCTTTTGAAACAGTATCGAATCGCTTTAAAAGAACCCTAATCCGAGCATATAATTCACGTATTTCGAAGGGTTTTACCAAATAATCATCCGCACCTGCATCAAAACCATCTACCTTATCATCTGTTGTCCCTAACGCTGTCAACATAATAATTGGCGTATGAGGTAACTCTTTTTTCAGTTGCCTACATAAGTCAATTCCATTAATATTAGGTAGAATAACATCTGTAATAATAATGTGAAACTCCTTTTGTAAAGCAATTTTTTTGCCTAGATAACCATCATACGCAACAGTCACAATATAATGCTGCTCTTCTAAACTTCTCTTCAGAAGTTCCGCTACACGGATATCATCTTCTATAACTAATATATGGCTCATAAGTGTAAAGATAACGATTCCTCATTGAAAGGATTTTAAAATAAAAACAAACAAATCCTATATTAATTAAACTATATTTTCCTCACATATTTAGACTTATAAGAACTGCTGTATTTTTTCAAACCCAAATTTGCTAAATAAATCGACACTAGCATGAAAAGAAATGCTAAGAGAAATGGTGCTCCTGGAAATAGGAAAGGTGCATCATCATGCGTAAAATAATAAAAAATATTAGTCATCATTAAAGGTCCTACAATCGCTGTAGCGCTATTTAAACTAGCCAATGTTCCTTGAATAAGACCTTGTTCCGAAGAATCTACATGGCTTGTAATCTCAGATTGCAATGCTGGACCGGCAATTCCACCTAGACAATAAGGTAGTAAAAACAAAAACATCATCCATCCTTCCGTAGCCATGGAAAATAAAAACATTCCTATTGCATTTAATGATAAGCCGATTAAAATACTTTTTGCATTTCCCAATCTTGGATTCACCCAACGAATTAGTAATCCTTGTACTAATGCAACCAATAACCCAACTACACCTAATGAAATTCCCACCATCCGTTCATCCCAATCAAAACGATAAATAGTATAAAAACTCCAGTTTACATTGACAGCATGAGAAGCTAAGTACACGAAAAATACCGAAATTGCCAATAATGTTATTTGAGGAAATTGTTTCATCTTAACTAATGCTCCTACAGGATTGGCAGTTTTCCAATCAAAAGATCTTCGTTTTTCTTTGGGTAATGATTCTGGCAATATAAAATAACCGTAAAGGAAGTTCAAAAAGCATAAAATTGAAGCAGCATAGAATGGTACTCTTGAACCATACTGTCCAAGCAGACCTCCTAATACAGGTCCGATAATAAATCCAATTCCAAAAGCCGCACCTATTAGTCCGAAGTTTTTAGTCTTATTTTCTTCAGTACTAACATCAGCAATATAAGCTGCCGCTGTTGAAATACTAGCACCAGTAAATCCAGCTAAGATTCTACCAATAAAAATCCAGGTAAGAGTAGGAGCCACAGCCAATATTAAATAATCGACCCCAAAGGCAAAAAGTGATAGTAACAAGACAACCCTTCTTCCATATTTATCACTTAGATTCCCAATTAAAGGAGCAAATAAGAATTGTACAAAAGCATATGAAAAAGCTAACCATCCTCCTACTTTAGCAGCTTCACTTATATCAGCATGTATAAGCTCCTGTAGTAGTTTAGGTATAACAGGTAATATAATTCCAATCCCAATTACATCAATAAGTAATGTAATAAAGATAAAACCTACAGCGGCTGATTTTTTCGATGATTTCATAAATTTAGACTAGTATACAAATCTACACAATTTTATAAAATCACCTTTCTATAATATATTTCAGCGATCACAATAAAAAAATCGCTTAAAGACAACACCAAGCTTTAAGCGATTTCTTAATAATAGTAAACCTTTACTTTTGTGATGCGTAATCTTTTTTCTTCCCACCTAACAAAAGAATTTCTGACACTAATACCTCAGTAGTATGACGTTTATTTCCATCATTGTCTTCATAGCTCCTAGTAGATAACTTCCCGTCGACCGCCAACTCTAAACCTTTGTGAACAAATTTCTCGATGAAATCAGCTACTTTTCCCCATGCGGCTACTCTATGCCATTGAGTACATTCAACCTTATCTCCTTTTTCGTCATAATAAACCTCACTTACTGCCAATGAAAATTGAGCCCTTTTTCTTCCTGTATCATAAGACTTAATTTCTGGTGCTTGACCTGCTCTACCAATTAACACGATACGATTTTTAATTTGTTTCATAATTTCAAATTTTAATGATTAAAACATTGTTATTTATACCATTACAAAATTGCAATTCCTTCTCCTGTGCATTCGGTTAAAAAACACTTACATACGACAATAACTAATTGTAAGCATTTGTAAACGCTTTTTTTAGTATATTTGAGATTAAAACCACCTTTTAATCATGGACAATACTATCAGTAAAATAGAGTTACGTAATCTACTAATCGATGATTATTTAGAATTAAAAAAATCAATGTTAGAGTCCTATAAAGGCTTAGAAGATTCTTATTGGTATAAAGGGGAAATTGAAAAACTCCTAAACGTTTTCCCAGAAGGTCAATTAGTCGTTTTAGTAGACGACGTAGTAGTTGGATCTGCATTATCCTTAATAGTCGATGAAAGACAAGCCATGTCAACTCATACATACGACATGATAACAGGAAATTCAACATTCTCAACACATAACCCTGATGGAGATATTCTATACGGAATAGATGTTTTTATACATCCGAAATACCGAGGATTACGATTGGGAAGACGTTTATATGATGCCCGAAAAGAGATGTGTGAACAACTTAATTTGAAATCAATTGTATTTGCGGGTCGCATCCCCAACTATTCAAAATATTCAGATGAACTAACACCAAAGCAATATTTAGATAAAGTAAAAGCAAAAGAAATTCATGACCCAGTAATGTCTTTTCAATTAAGTAATGACTTTCACATGGTTCGATTAATGCGCAATTATCTAGAGGGAGACACTAGTTCAAAAGATTATGCAGTATTATTGGAGTGGAATAATATTTTCTATGAAAAATCTCCACAATTAATCAATGCAAAAAAAAGTGTAATTAGACTTGGTTTAATCCAATGGCAAATGCGATTACTAAATGATTTAGAAGAATTCTTCGATCAAGCAGAGTTTTTTATAAATGCTGTTGCTGATTATGAAAGCGATTTTGCTATGTTTCCAGAATTATTCACAGCGCCATTAATGGCAGATTACAATCACTTATCAGAAGCCGATGCCATAAGAGAATTAGCTCGATATACAGATCCAATTCGAAAGAGGTTTCAAGAATTTGCTATTTCTTATAATATCAATATAATTACTGGTAGCATGCCCTATTTACTAGATGGTTCACTATATAATGTCGGGTTCCTTTGTAAAAGAGATGGAACTTACGATATGTATTCAAAAATCCATATAACTCCTAATGAAGTTCACTATTGGGGAATGAAAGGCGGTTCTAAAATACAAACCTTTGACACAGATTGTGGTAAGATAGGAATAATGATATGTTACGATGTTGAATTCCCAGAACTTTCTCGTTTATTAGCGGATCAAGGTATGGACATATTATTTGTTCCATTTTTAACAGACACTCAAAATGGTTATACCCGTGTACGTAATTGTGCTCAAGCACGTGCTATTGAAAATGAATGCTATGTTGCTATAGCTGGTTGTGTCGGGAATTTGCCTAAGGTGAATAACATGGACATCCAATTTGCACAAACTGCAGTCTTTACACCTTCTGATTTTGCGTTTCCAACAAATGGAGTTAAAGCAGAAGCAACACCAAACACAGAAATGACTTTAATTGTTGACGTTGACGTCGATCTCTTAAAGGAACTACACGAACATGGTAGTGTGCGAGTGAAAAAAGATAGACGTTCAGACTTATATAGAACTATCAAACTGAAATAAATTATGAGAGTCTGTTTAGAATGTAGTGAAAAACTTATTGGAAGAGAAGATAAAAAATTTTGCAATGATGCTTGTCGAAATGCGTATAATAATAAGATAAACAAAGACAGTAGCAACTTAATGCGAAATACTAATAACCAATTGCGAAAAAACTACCGCATTCTATCAAAGTACAATAAAGAAAATAAAACCAAGATTTCTAAACAAATCTTACAACAAAAGGGTTTTGATTTTCAACTAATGACTAGTTTATATAAGACAAAAAACGGCAATGAATATTTTTTTATTTATAATCAAGGTTATATGTTCTTAGAAGAAGATATATGTCTTTTGGTAAAACGTGAATAACTAAGAAAATTAGCTCTTAAAAATCAAAATGGTGACTTTATTATTAAAGTCACCATTTTAAATATACATAACTTCTACACTATAGAATTAAATCAATCAATCGTTCATCCCCATCAATTTGTTCATTAACTTCTAATCCGAGCATTTTTGCCAACAAAGGGTAAATATGAATATTCTCTACTTTATCTATTATCTTCGGCTTCACTGAATTTCCCCAAACAAGAAAAGTTGCATTCATATTTTCAACTTCATACGGATCATATCCATGAGCTCCAGGAATTGGCTTTCCATTTGAAAAAAGATATGGAGCCTTTGCTAATAACACGATATCGCCTATTCTAGCATATCTATCCTCCTTAGCATCAAAATGTAAATGACTTGGTATATTTTCCTTTAAATATACCTCAAATTGATTATTTTGTCCACTTTTTATAAGATTATAGAAAGATAAAACATCCTTTTTATCTTTTACAAAAACACTAATATAAGTTCCATTACTTACAATATCAACTTTATTCTCATCCACCTTGATAGGAAATATAATTGGGTTAGCTTGATCAACTGCATTCATTCCATGATCAGATACAAAAACAAAATACACAGGTAAATCTAATTTACTAACTACTTCATTTAACTTTTTTAAACTCTCATCGACAAATCTAACTGCAGTTTCAGTTTCACTTGAATCTGGACCGTAAGTGTGTCCTGCATGATCTACTTCCGGCATATAAAATGTAATCAAATGTGGTCTACGATCCTCAGGTAGAAGTAACCATTCCTTCACCTCATTTATTCTATCATCAATAGGAGTAGTTTCTGAATACTTATAAAAATAAGTAGGTAAAAATCCTTTTATTGGCGCTTCAGAACCTGGCCAATAATAACACGCAGTTAACATATTATTTTGTTCCGCCAAAACCCAAATTGGAGTTCCTCCGTACCATTTTGGATTAACAATTGCTTTTTTATTTCTCAATGAGTATCGTTCTCCTGATTTAACATCAATCATATTATTCCCTACCAAACCATGATGTGAAGGATATAAACCTGTTACAATACTATAATGATTAGGAAAAGTAACAGAAGGAAAAGATGGAATCAACGCCAAAGATCTAACACCTTTTTTACTAATTCTCTTTAGAAATTCAGCATTATACTTTTCGATATAGTCATATCTAAAACCATCCGCAGAAATCAATATTACATAAGGTTTGTTAAGTTGCTGTTTAGAATTAAATCGCTTTTCAACCACAATTTGGTTCTCAATATCTTGAGCATAATTAGAGGCACTAATCATTAGTATCATCAGTCCGATGATTATATGGATAAAAGATTTCATGATAAAAGAAGTTTGAGTTATATCAAGCCAAATATCGGTCATTAATTTCACATCTAATTTTACTCTCTTTCTTTTATATTTTATTTAAGTCTATCCTAATTAAATACCTAAAACAAAAAGGACGCCTTTATAGGGCGCCCTTCTTAATAATCTAACTTAAAAACTTAGTATAATCTATTTTTTGATAATCATGAACTCTGACCTACGATTAATAGCGTGCTCTTCTTCTGTACAATTATCTCCGCAATTAATCTTCGGTTGGCTTTCTCCATAACCTTCAGACTCTAAACGATAACCTTCTATACCTTTTGACAATATATATTGAGCGGTAGTAGTTGCTCTTTGTTGTGATAACTTTAAGTTATAAACATCACTTCCTCTTGTATCAGTATGAGACCCAATTTTTATTCTCATATTAGGATGACGTTTCATCACCTGAACTAATTTATCTAACTCAAATGCACCTTCTCTTGTAATATTACTTTTATTAAACTCAAAGTAAATATCTCCCAATAAAATTTGTTCTTCTTTTATAATTACTTCGATCGGTCTTAAAGTTACAGCTACTTGCTGACGTCCCCCTTTATGCAATGGTATCTCTACTGTTTTACTCTCGAAATCTTGCTTAGAGACTTGAAGATTAAAAAACTTATTACAATCAACTACATACTCAACAATACCTCGATAATCTGATGTCCTTGTTTCAATTAAATTTCTACGGTCATCAAATATAGCAACTGTAGCACCAGCCAACACTTCACCCGTTTTTTCATTACTCACAGTAATATACATCTCTGTATTACAGATAGGAATTGCTTTATAGATATCATCTCTACCAACTCTATTTGTAGAAAAGAAACCTATGTTCTTAACTGGGTAAAAAGAAAATGAGAAATCATCTTTAGCTGTATTAATAGGAGTACCTAAATTTTTAGGTTCCGCTCGTGGAATTACTAAATCAATAACATAAACATCTAATCCACCAAATCCTTTTCTAGAATCAGAAGCAAAATACAATTTATCATCTTCAGCAATAAAAGGGAATGACTCACGCCCCTCTGTATTCACTTGGCTACCCATATTCAATGGAACTCCATAAGATCCATCTTCATATAGTGCTACTTTCCATACATCCATTCCTCCCATAGTACCTGGCATGTCAGAAGCAAAATACAATGTTTTACCATCTGCGCTTAAACTAGGATTACTTACAGAATAATCTTTCCCATTAAATGGAACTGGTTCAAAATTAGTCCATTTTTTACCTTTCATTGTAGCTTTATATAAACTAACCTTTCCAAGTTTAATTCTCTTAGACTTATTTTTTACATAATCCCCTTGACGGAAACTTTCTGTAGCGAAAAACATAGTTTTCCCATCCTGACTAATTGTTGCTGGACCATCATGATACTGTGTGTTAATTTCAGACACAGCCTCAACATCAATTAAAGGATTCTCAACTCCCTTATATTTTGCTCTATATAAATCTAAATAAGGTTGCTCATTCCATCCATATTTTTTTCCCTTTTCCGCTCTAGTAGAAGCAAAATAAACAGTATCATGCTTTGTCATAAACGCACCAAAATCAGATGATTTTAAATCGTTAATTCCAGTATCTTGAAATGTGAACAACTCTTCTTGACTACGAAGTCTAGGTATGTAATCAGGTTCACGAAGAAATGCAATAGAACGTTGATCATCAGGGACCATTTTTGCAAATTGCTTCATAACTTCGTTAGAAGTATCATATCTTCCACTTGCTTTAAGCATTTGTGCATAACGATAATAAATCTCTGCATCTTGTGCTGGGCCATTCTCAATCAACTTCGCATAATTCTTAGCTGCCTCAACAGTATTAAAAACGTTGTAATAGCAATCAGCAAGTTGTTGATATACATAAACATCTGTCTTAGCACCTCTAACCATCTTTTGATAAACTGCAGCCGCTTCGACAAACTCATAATTATTATAATGAGTATCTGCAACTTCTAATGGAGTTTTTGCTTTTTGTTGGGCATGTCCGAAAAACATAACCCCAGCAAAAAATAAACCTACGTATAATTTCTTCATAATTGTATCGTATCGTATTAGCTTAATAATAAATTAGAAATATCTCGGTGAACTTGATACTTTTCGTGAAAAGAAAATATCATATAACAAGATAAATTCATGGGAAGCTTTTCCTTTAACATTTAAATCAGACATCACGTGATCATAAGCATATCCCACTCTCAGATTAGGTAATAATCTGTAATTAATCATACCACCAACAGCATCTTCTAATCTATATGTCGCACCCACTTCCAATTTATCCATAAACAATGCATTAAAAGAAACATCAAAGGAAATAGGAGAGTTCATCGCATATTTAACCATTGCTGAAGGTTTCAACTTAAGCATGTCATTCACCTCAAACACATATCCCCCGGTTAGAAACATATGTATTTCCTGAGAACCGTATTGCTTTCCATCATAATCCAAATAAGTACCCTTTAAAAGGTTAGGAACCCCTAAACCAACATAGTAATTCTCTGAATAGTAAAATGCTCCTAAACCAACGTTGAAAAGTGTAGATTTTGAATCCTCTGCAAATGCATTGTCACCACTTTGTGGCAAATGTCCAACTCCTCCTTCTCCTCCCATTCCGATTTCGGAAAACAATCCAATATCATGCATAGTTACACCGGCCTTTAAACCCAATGCCAAATGTTGATTATTTCCCAAATCTAATGTATAAGAGAAATCTCCATAAATATTGTTTTCAGTGACTGGTCCAACTTTATCTGAAATAGCAGAAAGTCCCAATCCAACGTTTTTACCCACACGCTTATGTCCGAACAAAGTTGTTGTAACAGGAGCTCCTTCTAAACCAACCCATTGGCGACGATGTAATGCCCCTAATGACAAAGCTTCTGTTGAACCAGCATAAGCGGGATTCAACACACTTTGATTATACATATACTGCGAATAATGAGGGTTCTGTTGAGCTTGTACATCTGCAACAAAAATAAATGCAGCGCATGCTAATAAATATAATTTCTTCATAATTTACACGTTTTTAAATCACATTAAGGGGCTTAAAATTTCTTTGAAAAATAATAATATTAAAAGTTTATTTCAATTTTAACCAAATTACTTATTTACAAACAATAGACACATCGATTTTTTAAAATTTTCATCTCAAAATTCCAATATCGAAACTAGAGATAAAAGACAGTAAAATCAACACTTTACTCTTTACTTTTGCACTAAATTCATTAGTTAATTTTTCAAATATAAGAATAAATAATTAGCTTTTCATTAACACCAAATGTTAAAAAAAATATTTTGACATTTTTCTAATTAAATTTAAGGATCATCTATAAAACAACAAGTTATCATTCATAAAATTCTTATTACTTTTGTAATACAAAATATAAGTTATGTTAGACAAAGAAGAGATTAATTTTGAGCGTTCTGTTATTGTAGGAATTGTCACTCAAGAACAAGATGAAGACAAGCTTAAAGAATATCTAGACGAACTAGAGTTTTTAACTTATACTGCAGGTGGACAAGTTCTTAAAAGATTCACACAAAAAATGGACAAACCTAACCCTAAAACTTTTATGGGTACGGGTAAGATAGAAGAAATCCATACATATATTATTGAAAACAACATTGATACAGTTATTTTTGACGATGAACTAACCCCTGCTCAGCAAAAAAATATTACACGCGTTTTAGATTGTAAAGTTCTAGATAGAACTAACCTCATATTAGATATTTTTGCTCAAAGAGCACAAACATCTTATGCTAGAACTCAAGTAGAACTAGCTCAATTTCAATATTTGCTACCAAGATTATCTGGAATGTGGACTCACTTAGAACGTCAACGTGGAGGTATAGGTATGCGTGGCCCCGGAGAAACAGAGATTGAAACAGATAGACGAATCGTTCGCGATAGAATATCTCTTCTTAGAGACAAGCTGAAGATAATAGATAAGCAAATGGCTTCACAAAGGGGTAATAGAGGAGCAATGGTTCGTGTAGCTCTGGTTGGTTACACCAACGTGGGAAAATCTACCCTGATGAATGCTATTGGAAAAAGTGAAGTATTTGTTGAAAACAAACTTTTTGCTACCCTAGATACTACTGTTAGAAAAATTGTAATCGGAAACTTACCTTTTTTGCTTACTGACACTGTAGGTTTTATCAGAAAGCTCCCTACTCAGTTGATTGAATCCTTTAAAAGTACACTGGACGAGGTAAGAGAAGCAGATTTACTATTACATGTTGTAGACATCTCTCATCATGAATTTGAAAACCACATTGACTCAGTAAATCAAATTCTTAAAGATATAAAAAGCGCCAACAAACCTACCATCATGGTTTTCAACAAGATAGACGCCTATATACCAGACCAAATTGAAGAAGATGATTTAATAACAGAAAGGACTTCAAAACACTATAGTATAGAAGAATGGAAAAAAACTTGGATGGCTAAAGTGGGAGAAAACAATACGATATTCATATCTGCTACTAATAAAGAAAACTTCGATGAGTTCCGTGAAAAAATTTATAGCGCTGTAAGACAAATACACATTACCCGTTTTCCTTATAATGATTTCTTATATCCTGACTTTAAAGATATTCAAGAAGAAGAAAAAGAAGAAGGAGAAAATTAATACAAGTAGTTGTCTCTCGTTTTTAGAGAACTAAACAAAGATATTCGTAAAATAGATAAATATAAAAAGGTCGTAAAACACTGTGTTTTACGACCTTTTTATATTATATATGAGTGTAATTAAAAATTATAATTAAGGCCTAAACCGACCATCTCTCTAATTTGAAATCCTTTATAAGCGTTGTCATCATAAATTGCTTGAAAAGCAAGATTCGTAGAAAGGTATTTATTGATTTTCAATACAACATTTAATTGATAGTCAATATCAACATTTTGTGGATCTTCTAAATAGTTTGAATACAGATTCAAAATGTTCTCAATAGAAACATTTTCCATCAATTCAACTTTATAATAACCAGAAACTGAAGCACCTAATTCATATCTCATCGTTTTTCCTTGTTCAACACCAAAAGAGGATCCAAGAGCTGTAAAATGATCATGAACAAAAATAAATCTTGAAGTTGCAGGAGCAATATTCACTTTCAAATTATCAGACTTCTTCCACAACATAACAGGTCCAATCTGTAAGTATGCAGGAGAGAAAAAATGTGAATTACGCAAATCTGTATTTGGATCTATACCTGCATCCATTTGAGTTTTGAAATTCAAGAATGCAGAATAATACCAATATCCAGAAGCTTTCTTTCCTAAAAGAGAATTGATTTCAATACGGTCATCCGTTTTCTTAGCCTCATCTCCTTTTAACTTAGTAATCCCATAATTTAATTGCAATTTATTATCCCAAGTCCAATCTTCACTTTTATAGTTTATATCATAATTGACATTTACTGTTCCTGAGAAGTTATTATCCCCTCCAGCTTGCCAATTTGAAAAACTTGACTGGTTTGCTAATAATGCAAAATTACCTTTTGATGTCCACGTACTCAAAGTGTCAGCTTCTTGAGCTTGAACACCATAAACAGACAATAGTCCCAAAAAACTTAATACGATTTTTTTCATTTCTTTTCTAATTTTAACTCAAAACTAGCATTTTTGCATAAAAAAAACAAATAATTATTAGTTTTTAAGACTTCTTCTTAAATATTGGAACTGCAGAGCAAGCTTCTCCAAACATAATGGAACGAGCATGAGCCATTAACTTTCGAGTTGCCAATACATAAGCCTCATCAGGTATAGGTTTTTTAGCACATCCTTTTATTATAACGGGTAGATTATCATAAACAGAATAATCTATGTCATTCAAGATATCCTGATAAATTGAGGATTCAAGATGATTTAAATCACCTAGAAAAACTTTTTTTGCAATAGGTTGCAAATAGCTACTTACTAACATAAATGCCCATGAAGGTAATATAGCATCCGTAGAACAAGATAAAGCAACATAAGCGTCTTTAAATGTCACCCAATCAAAGTCTTTTAGAGCAGATCTAAACTCTTTTTCTTTTAATACAAATCCATGAAATAACCATTGAGAAATATCCAATTCCATCCTTGGATTTTCAGGATAATAATCTTCTAGATCAAAAACCTTTAAAGCACTGTTAGATACTTTATTAATAATTTCACCTTCCATAATTAAAGCATTCCTAATTCTAATTTAGCTTCTTCACTCATGAGGTCTTTACTCCATGCAGGATCGAATGTCAGTTCTACTTCAACTCCTTTAACATTCTCCATAGCACGTACCTTCTCCTCTACCTCTCTTGGTAAAGTTTCAGCCACAGGGCAGTTAGGTGAAGTTAATGTCATTAAAATCTTAACATCATAGTCCTCATTTACAAAAACGTCATAAATAAGTCCTAATTCATAAATATCAACTGGAATTTCAGGATCATAAATAGATTTTAAAACACCTACAATATTTTCACCTAATTCTTGTACATTAATTTCTTCCATAATTATCTTCTTGCTTGAAATGCTAACGCATACATTTTTATTTGTTTAATCATTGAGACCAATCCGTTTGCTCTCGTAGGGGAAAGATGCTCTTTTAATCCTATTTCGTCTATGAATCCCATATCTGCATCCAATATTTCTTTCGCAGGTTGATTCGTAAAAACTCGTATTAAAATAGCTACAATTCCTTTTGTTAAAATAGCATCGCTATTTGCGGTAAAGAAAAGTTTTCCGTCTTTTTCTTCCGCATGTAACCAAACTCTAGACTGACAACCTTTTATAAGATTCTCCTCTACTTGATATGTTTCATCGATAATTGGTAGAGATTTTCCTAACTCAATGATGTACTCATATCGTTGCATCCAATCATCAAACATTGAAAACTCATCTACTATTTCTTCTTGTATTTCTTTAATTGTCATTATAACTTGTCTTATTTTTTAGGATAACATCTCTTTCGCCTTTTTTACAGCGGCTACTAATGTGTCTATTTCTTCTTTTGTATTATAAAAACTGAAAGAGGCTCTAACTGTACCAGGAATTGCAAAGAAATCCATTATTGGTTGTGTACAATGATGTCCAGTTCTAACCGCAACACCCAATTTATCAACAATCACTCCAATGTCATAAGGATGTATTCCTTCAATATTAAATGAAATAACAGCTGTTTTTTCTTTAGCGGTTCCAATAATGTGTAATCCATCAATTTCTAACAACTTTTCAGTACCATATAGTAACAACTCATGTTCATAACTACCAATAGCATCAAAACCAATAGTATTCATATAATCCAAAGCAACTCCTAAAACAATTCCTCCTGCTATATTTGGTGTTCCCGCTTCAAACTTATGAGGTAAGCAAGCATAAGTAGTTTTCTCAAAAGTAACCGTTTGAATCATTTCGCCTCCACCTTGATATGGTGGTAATTTATTCAACCAAGCTTCTTTACCATATAAAATACCCGTACCCGTAGGCCCGCATACTTTATGTCCTGAAAAAACATAAAAATCACAGTCAAGTTCCTGAACATTAGGTTTAATATGAGGTGTTGCTTGTGCACCATCAATCAAAACCGCAGCCCCAACTCTATGAGCCTGATCAATAATATATTTTATAGGATTAATTGTACCCAAAGCATTAGAAACATGCGTAACAGCAACAACCTTTGTGTTTACATTCAACAGCGCATCAAATTCTTCAAGAATCAACTCTCCATGGCTATTCATGGGAATCACTCTCAATGAAGCACCTGTACGTTCACATAAAAATTGCCATGGCACAATATTAGAATGATGTTCCATTGCAGAAACTACAACTTCATCACCAGGTTTTAATAAAGAAGCAAAACCATTAGCTACCAAATTGATTCCAAAAGTTGTTCCTGAAGTAAACAAAACCTCTCTATCATGTACAGCATTAATATGATGTTGTACTTTCTTACGTGCCTCTTCATAAGCATCCGTTGCTAGTTGACTCAAAGTATGTACTCCTCTGTGAATATTAGCATTGATGGTATTATAATAGGTTGCAATAGCATCAATCACCACCTTGGGCTTCTGTGCTGTAGCTGCATTATCGAAATAAACCAATGGCTTGCCATTGACCTTTTCTTTTAATATAGGAAAATCGGCTCTTACAGACTGAATATCAAACATAATCTATTGATTAAAATAAGTTTTCTAAACTTATAAAATTTCCTTGCAAAGATAAGAAATCATCTCGGCATGCCTCATTTATTATAGTTTAAAATTAATCTAAATATATTTTGACATTTACCAAAAAGAAACTAGATTTGCCTTTATTTAGACTTAATCAAAACAATAAAGATGAAAACAAGCATTCAAATTCTATTTATGGTATTCCTTTTAGTATCATGTGGGAAAAATAAAAAACAAGATGAACAAGTAGTTCAAGAAGCTGAAATTCAGCAAGACAGAATCATTTCTTTGAACGGTAGTATTACAGAAATCCTTGCAGCTCTTGACTACAACACACAAATTGTAGGAGTAGATGTAACAAGTTCTTATCCAGAATCAATAAAAAATGTCGCAAAAGATTTAGGACATGTAAATAAAGTATCTATAGAATCTATCATGGAATTAAAACCTACTTTAGTTTTAGGTTTAGAAAATGAGGTTTCAGAAGACCTTAAGAAACAATTAGCAGACGCTGGAGTTAATGTTCAATTAATTACATTAAAACACAGTATTGAAGGTAGTAAAGAAATGATTCAAGAAGTTGCAAAAGCAGTTAAAAACGAAAACTACACCAAATTGCTAACAACTATTGACACAGAAATTAAGGATGTTACTGTTTTAGAAAACAAACCAAAAGTATTATTCATCTATGCACGTGGAGCTGGAATGTTAATGGTTGCAGGTACAGGCACACCAATTGACGAAATGATTAAATTAGCAGGAGGACAAAATGCTATTACGGAGTTTAGTGATTACAAACCACTAACACCTGAGTCTTTATTAGCAAACAATCCAGACTATATTTTACTTTTTGACACAGGACTACAAAGTGTTGGAGGTATTGATGGAGTTTTAAAAATTGACGGTATTGCTCAAACAAATGCTGGAAAGAATAAAAAAATAATTGCAATGGATGGCCAACTTTTATCAGGTTTTGGACCTAGAGTTGGAAAAGGAGTAAAAGAACTTAATCAATTGCTTTCAAAATAATGACTCAAAAACTTTCTATTTATCTGTTCTCATTAACGTTAGCACTTGTGTTACTAGCGATATTATCTCTTTTTTTAGGAGTTTATCAATTCGAGTATGGATTCATGGAAACTTTAAAACTATTAATACTTGACCACTCTCAATTATCTACTACGGATTTATATGTATTAAAAGACATACGAATTCCGAGAATTATAATGGCAATTCTAATCGGGAGTGGTTTAGCAGTATCCGGAACTAGCCTACAAGGTATGTTTAAAAATCCTTTGGCTTCTCCAGATTTAATAGGAATCACATCAGGAGCTGTTCTTTTTGCAGCAGTAACTATTGTATTAGGTAGTTATATTCGAGCACTAATACCAGAGTTTTTACATTACTCTTTACTTAGTCTTATGAGCTTTATTGGGTCTATCCTAACAATGAGCTTTGTATATAAAATGTCATCTACCAACGGTAAAACAAACATCGCGGTTTTATTGCTTTCAGGGGTTGCGATAACAGCTCTAACTGGAGCAACAACAGGATTATTGACTTACCTATCAACAGACGAAGAACTAAGAAATTTGACTTTTTGGACACTTGGTAGCTTAGCAGGATCTAACTGGACTAAAGTTGCAATATTATCCATTGTAATATTAATTTCTCTTGGAGCCTTAATCAACAAGGGGAAAGCATTGAATGCTATGATGCTCGGAGAAAAGGACGCAGAGCACTTGGGAGTAAATGTAGAAAAGTTAAAAAAGAGAATTGTACTTTTTACAGCCTTGATGGTGGGAACATCCGTAGCCTTTTCAGGCACTATTGGATTTGTGGGGTTAATAGTACCCTATATTTTAAGGCTTTTATTTAAGTCTAATTACTATATGATTTTACCACTATCTGCTTTATGCGGTAGTATCTTATTATTAGTAGCAGACTCTTTAAGTAGATTACTTGTTGCACCATCAGAGTTACCAATAGGTATACTCACAGCAATTATGGGAGCTCCCGTATTTATAGCTATTCTAATACGTTTTAAAAAATCTCTATAACGATGTTACAAGCAAAAGACATAAGTTATAATAAAAATGCATTCAATATCATTGATGCAATTGATTTTGAATGTAATCAAGGTGAATTAATTGGCATACTCGGTCCGAATGGAGCAGGCAAATCATCTTTTTTGAGTATATTGGCTAATGAGTTTCATCAAAAAGGCAATCAGGTCATTTTCAAAAATAACGAATATAAAAAGTGGGATTCTAAAGAATTACCCAAGCATAAAGCTAAATTTTCCCAAAATAACAACAGTGATATTCCGTTAAAGGTGTTCGATGTTATCATGATGGGTCGCTATCCGTATTTTGACAATAATCCAAGTCAAGACGATGAAGATGCCGTTTTATATTCTATGAAAAAAACCGATACCGAATCATTATCCAATTTTGAATATAATCATCTTTCAGGAGGTGAAAAACAAAGAGTTCACCTCGCAAGGGTCATAGCACAATTAGAAAATAGAAATTCGAATAAAATATTGTTTTTAGATGAACCGTTAAATAACTTAGACGTTTTACACCAACATAATTTTTTAAAGTACATCAAAGAATTTACTAATAGAGGTAACTCTGCACTCGTAGTTCTTCATGATTTAAACCTAGCTGCTCAATTTACTGATAAAATTCTTTTGCTTAAAAAAGGCAAAAAAGTGTGCTTTGATAGTCCAATCAATGTATTGACACAAGAGATTATCAGCGATGTTTACAATTATCCATGTACTTTAACAACAAATCCAATTACAAATCATCCACTAATCATTTTTGGATAAAAATTAATATTTATGAATACACAGACTGAAACATTACAAGACCGTTGGGAAGCCTTAAAAACTGCTAACCCAAGAATGAGAATTAGAAATGCAGCACAAGAATTAAAAGTAAGTGAAGTAGAGCTACTTGCTACACAAATAAACGATACAGTTACACGCTTAAAACCTGAATTCAAAGAAATTTTAAGTGAAGTTCAAACACTAGGCAAGGTGATGGGACTAACTAGAAATGATGAAGCAGTGCATGAACGTAAAGGAGTTTATTTAAACCCAGATTTCTCTTCACCACATGCAGGATTATTCGTAAATCCTGATATTGATTTAAGAATCTTCTTATCACATTGGAAAACAGCATTTGCAGTAACTGAACAAGCTGGATCTATCACTCGTAAGAGTTTGCAGTTTTTTGGTAAAGATGGAGAAGCAATCCACAAAATATACCTTACTCCAGACAGTGTTGAAGTAGCATTTGATGAATTAGTAACTAAATTCAAATCAGAGGACCAATCACAACATGAAACAACTGAACCTTACTCACCAAGTGCAGAAGAAAAGCCGGACAATGAAATTGATGTAACAGGTTTTCAAGCAGGTTGGGAAAGCCTTAAAGACACTCATGATTTCTTTATGCTATTGAGAAAGCACGGCCTTAGTCGTGTTCAAGCACTTCGTTTAGCGCCAAGCGAACACTTTGCAAAACAAATCGACAAAGATTCTATAGTGAGTATGCTTGAAAAAGCTGTTGAATTACAAGTTCCAATAATGGTGTTTATTGGAAATAAAGGAAATATTCAGATTCATACTGGAGAAATTCAGAAATTAATGTGGCATGAAAACTGGTACAATATTTTAGACCCAGATTTCAATATGCACTTGGACATGTCAAAAATAGACCAATGTTGGATCGTTAGAAAACCAACTGAAGATGGAGAAGTAACAGCTATTGAAGTATTTAATAAGGCAGGTGAAATCATCGTTCAATTTTTTGGTAAGAGAAAACCTGGAATTCCAGAATTACAAAGTTGGAGAGATATAGTCGCTGAATTAAAATAATTCAAATCTATATTTTAACATAAAAAACACCCACTTAGTAGTGGGTGTTTTTATTTATGCTTAATAAATTTTCATATGTTTACAGAAGTTTAACCAAAACACTACAATTTATGAAAATAAGAACCCTCTTCTTATCCAGTTTACTTCTATTATCAACGAGCATTTTATATAATTGTTCAAGTGATGATACTAAACCTGAAAAAGGTAATCCAGATGATCCAGAGATACCAATAATAGAAGAACCAGAACCACCAAAGGAGGGAACCTATAATTACAAAACATTTGACAAAGTGTATGTTGGTATTGAAACTGGACAATCTCAAAGTTCAGAAGGAAGCTTTACATTTCCAACGGATATAGAAAAAGTAAAGACTATAAAAATGTACATTCAAAACGAATGTCCTGATAAATCTTGTGATGAATGGGATCGTTATGCAAATGTGTATGTTAAAAATAAAACTACAGATGAATGGTATGAGATAGGTCGCTTTATAACCCCTTATTGGGTAGGTTTTGAAAAATTAGAACGAGGTTTAGAAATAGATGTAACCGATTTCAAATCTTTATTAAACGGAGAAACTGAACTTAAAATATATACTGAAACATGGTCAGCTGGTGGTAGAGAATACAGCGTTGACTTTGACTTTATTTATGGAGAAACGGCTTATAAGTATTCTGCAGTTACACCGATAATTCAAGAAAATAAATCCTCAATTGATGGTGTACCTTATGGAGAAAATCACAATCGTGATTTAACAAAAACTATCAAACTTCCTTCAAATACCGAACAGGCATATATCCGTACTATTATTTCAGGGTGGGGACATGCAACTCCAAATGATGCAGGAGGACGCGGTTGTGCAGAATGGTGTTTTAGGACACATAATATATTAATCGATGGTTCACCAACCTATGAGCATTATTTAGGGCCTATCGGTTGTGCTAACAATCCAGTAAACAACCAAGCACCAGGAAACTGGCAAGGTGAGCGTGCTGGATGGTGTCCAGGAATGGCAGTTCCAACAAGAATTGATTTACTAACTGGAAATTTAGCTTCAAAATCATTTACTTTTGAATATCAGCTTACTGATTGGGCAAACAATCAAAAGAACGGAAAAGCTTACTATGCAATTTCCAATTTCATAGTTGTTCATAGTACAACACCTATTGAACCTTCTACAGTACAAAAATAATTCAATTTCTTAATTAAATCACTCTATAAACATCTAAAAAATTATATTGATAAATACAATTTTTTAGATGTTTTTATTTATCAAACACTTGTTGATAAATAAAACTCATTAACTTCTCAAATACTTGAACTTGAACAATCTAAATTGTAAGTTTGAAGTGTGTCAATAAACATTTTTTACTTGTTTTCTATATAGTATATCCTCATTCGAAACAAGATATATATCAAGTAGTTAAAACCTTTTCAACTGATTATTCAGAAAATTCAAGTTATAAAATTAGACACATATTGTTTAATCAAAATCTTTCAATATGTCTATTTTCGATAAGAGAGTTAACTACAAGCCGTTTGAATATCCTGGAATTTATCAATTCACAGAAGCTATAAACAAATCATTTTGGGTTCATAGTGAGGTTGACTTCACTGCAGACACGCAAGATTTTCATTCTCATTTAACCAAAGAAGAACAACTAGCTATTAAACACAGTTTATTAGCTATTGCTCAAATTGAAGTTTCAGTAAAAACTTTTTGGGGTAATTTATATACGCATTTTCCAAAGCCAGAGTTCAATGGTTTAGGAAGTACGTTTGCTGAATGTGAGTTTAGACATTCCGAAGCTTATTCAAGACTATTAGAAGTTCTAGGTTATAACGACGAGTTTGAAGACTTATTGAAAATACCAGTAATCAAAGAACGTGTAGATTACTTATCTAAGGCACTAGAAAATGCTAATAATACAGACCGTAAAAAGTATGTAGTTTCCTTAATCCTATTCTCATTATTAATTGAGAATGTGTCATTATTCAGTCAGTTTGCAATTATATTATCATTCACGCGCTTCAAAGGTTGGATGAAAAACGTTAGTAATATTATTGCTTGGACATCTATTGACGAGCAAGTTCATGCGAATGCGGGAATATATATTGTAAACATCATCCGAAAAGAGTTTCCTGACTTCTTCGACGAAGAAACCATTGCTCATATTAACGAAGTAGTTATCAATTCTATTGAAATAGAAAGAAAGATATTAGATTGGATATTTGAGGCTGGAGCAATAGAAACAGTAAACAAAACGGACTTACTAAACTTCATGAAGTTTAGAGTAGACGAAAGTATGATTAAGATTGGGATGGAGAAAGTATTCCATATTTCTCCCGAGCAATATCAGCCAATGGCTTGGTTTGAAGAAGAGGTTTTTGCAAACACATTAGATGATTTCTTTGCAAAAAGACCCGTTGATTATACCAAACACGATAAAAGTATTACAGCAGACGACTTATTTTAAAAAATAAAAGAAAAAGAAATGGATATATATAATAGCGAATTACCTCTTCAAACAAAAGAGACAACGGAATTGAGAGAAAAATTATGGTGGAAAAACTCCGAAAGCGAGCAGATTCTTAACCGTGGTTATTTATTAAAAGGCGAAACTGTTGAAGGAGCTATAGACCGAATTTGTACGGCTGCTGCTAAAAGACTTTATAAACCAGAGTTAAAAGAGTCTTTTCAAGAGATGATAGAAAGAGGCTGGATGAGTTTAAGCTCTCCTATTTGGGCAAATATGGGTACGGAAAGAGGCTTGCCAATTTCATGCTTCAATGTTCACATACCAGACAGTATTGAAGGAATCACTCACAAGCTAGGAGAAGTGATTATGCAGACAAAAATCGGTGGAGGTACTTCTGGATACTTTGGAAATCTTAGAGAAAGAGGAAGTGCTGTAACCGACAACGGAAAAAGTAGTGGAGCAGTAAGTTTTATGAAGCTTTTTGACACCGCTATGGATACCATTTCGCAAGGAGGAGTTAGACGTGGAGCTTTTGCAGCTTATTTAGATATAGATCACCCAGATTGCGAAGAATTCATACAAATAAAAAACATCGGTAATCCTATACAAAATCTATTCTATGGAGTTTGTATTCCTGATTATTGGATGCAAGAAATGATTGACGGAAATCCAGAAAAACGTCAATTGTGGGCTAAAATATTAGAAAGTCGTCAACAAAAAGGAATGCCTTATTTATTTTTCTCTGACAATGTAAACAGAAACAAGCCTCAAGTTTATAAAGATTTAAACATGAGAGTAAATGCAAGTAATTTATGTTCTGAAATTATGTTGCCTTCTTCAGAAGACGAATCATTCATTTGCTGCCTATCTTCAATGAACTTGGAGTTATATGATGAATGGAAAGATACCGAAGCTGTTAAATTAGCAATATTCTTCTTAGACGCAGTATTACAGGAGTTTATAGAAAAGACAGAAGGAAACTACTATTTAGCTTCAGCAAATCGATTTGCAAAAAGACATAGAGCTTTAGGTTTAGGTGTACTTGGATGGCATTCTTATCTACAAAAGAACATGATTCCTTTTGAAGGAATGGAAGCTAAACTACGCACAACAGAAATCTTTCAAAGAATACAACAGAAAGCTGACAAAGCAACTCAAGAGTTAGCTCGTATATATGGAGAACCAGAAGTATTAAAAGGATATGGAAGACGCAATACCACAACAATGGCTATTGCACCTACTACTTCATCTTCTGCTATTTTAGGACAAACTTCTCCAGGTATTGAACCATTCAGTAGTAATTACTATAAAGCTGGTCTTTCAAAAGGAAACTTTATGCGTAAAAACAAATACCTGAAACAATTGTTGGAAAGCAAGAACATGGATAATGAAGAAACTTGGAGAAACATTATGTTAACAGGTGGAAGTGTTCAACAATTAGACGGATTAACTGAAGAAGAAAAAGCAGTTTTCAAAACGTTTAAAGAAATCAGCCAACTAGAGATTATTCAACAAGCTTCTATTAGACAGAAATATGTTGACCAATCACAAAGTTTAAACCTTAATATTCCATCAGGTCTACCAATAAAAGAGGTAAACCGATTAATGATTGAAGCATGGAAATTAGGAGTTAAAACATTATACTACCAGCGCAGTCAAAGTGTTTCGAAAGAAATGGTAACCAACTTGGTTAACTGCAGTAGTTGTGAATCATAATATCCGTTAAATCACTAGATTTTTAATTAGGGGCTGTCTTGAAAAGATAACCCCTTTTTTATTTTTAATATTCAACCACCCCATCAAATTCTGAAGTCACCCCACTCCATTTTCAACCTCTCTATTACTAGTAAAAATACTTGAAAACAAAGGCTTTTAAAAGACTTTTGATTGAAAGACACTACTTAACATCATCTATAAACAAATGAGCCCTAAACTCAATTATAAGCCTGTACAAACCCTTAAAACTAAGTGCTATAAAAAAACCCTTTACAGTTAAGTAAAGGGCTTTTATATAAATTTAAGGTATATACCTATAAATCAAAACCTATAGTAACACCTAATTTCTTAGCAATTAAACTAGAAATACGTTTCTTTAAATCTGGTATTTTAATACTTGCCATCACCTCATCAGTAAATGCATACATCAATAAAGCCTTAGCTTCCTTTTTAGGAATACCTCTTTGCTGCATATAGAATAAAGCTTCATGATCTAATTGTCCAATGGTACAACCATGAGAACACTTCACATCATCTGCAAAAATTTCCAGCTGAGGTTTAGTATTTAAAGTAGCTTTATCGCTTAATAAAATATTATTATTCTGTTGGAAAGCATCTGTTTTCTGAGCTTCCGAATGAACATAAATTTTACCATTAAAGGCTGAACTAGATTGATCATCGTAAATACCTTTATAGTTCTGATGACTTTCACAATTAGGCTCAATATGATCAACCAAAGTATAATGGTCAACATGTTGTTTATCACCAATAATTGTAATTCCCTTCAAAGTACTATCAATTCGCTCACCATTTTGATAGAAGTTCAGGTTATTTCTAGTGATTTTTCCACCAAAAGAGAAAGTATGTACAGACACACGACTTTCTTGTTTCTGATTGATATATGTATTATCAACTAGATTAGAAGTCTGCGTATCATTCTGAACTTTATAGTAATCAACAATAGCACGTTTGTGCGCAACAATCTCAGTAACTGAGTTTGTCAAAACAGTTGCTTCTGACAAGTTTTGATGACGCTCAACGATTTGCACATGAGCATTTTCTCCAACAACTATTAAGTTTCTAGGCTGTAAAAGCATAGCCGCTTGATCACTTGTTGAGAAATATATTAATTCAATAGGTTTAGCAACAACTTTACTTTTAGGGATATTAATAAAAGTCCCTTCTGAAGCATAAGCCGTATTTAAAGCTGTTAAACTATCATTTTTATCAGCGATTTGATTGTAATATGAATCAATCACCATTTTATATTTTGGTTTACTCAGAGCTGCTGACATCAAAGTGATTTCTACATTATCTTGAGCATCCGAAGACAAATGAGAGCTGAACACTCCATTGATAAAAACCAGTTTATAAGTATCTGAGTCACTTAAAAAATACTGCTTTACATCTTTAAAATCAACTGCTTTATCCGTCTTTGGAAAAAGGCTGAAATCATTCTTTAAAACCGCATTTAATGAAGTAAACTTCCAAGCTTCCTCCTTTTTAGTAGGAAAGCCTTTAGTTTCAAACGTTTTTAACGCTTCTACACGCATTTCATGTAGTGGAGCATTTCCATCTACATCAACGCCTTGTTCAAAAGCAATAAACGACGCTATTAATTTTTCTTTTAACTCTTCCATAATTAAGCTTAATAAATTAGAATAATGAATACTAAAAATCGACGAATTACTTCATCTCTTCTTTAATCCAGTCGTATCCTCTTTCTTCTAATTCTAATGCCAATTCTTTACCACCTGATTTTACAATTTTACCATCCATTAAAACGTGAACAAAATCAGGAACTATGTAATCTAATAAACGTTGATAGTGTGTAATAACAACCACCGCGTTATCTTCATTCTTTAATGTATTAACTCCTTTAGCAACTATACGAAGTGCGTCAATGTCTAATCCAGAATCTGTTTCATCCAAGATAGCTACTTTCGGCTCTAACATAGCCATTTGAAAAATCTCATTACGTTTCTTCTCTCCACCTGAAAAACCTTCATTCAAAGAACGTGATAAAAATTTTCTATCAATTTCTAACAACTCTGCCTTTTCCTTAATTTTTTTCAACATATCGCTAGCAGTCATTTCCTCAAGTCCTTGAGCCTTTCTAGACTCATTAATTGAAGTTCTGATAAAGTTAGTAACAGAAACCCCAGGAATTTCAACAGGATATTGAAAAGATAAGAAGATACCTTTGTGCGCACGTTCATCAGCAGCTAATTCTCCCAAGTCCTCTCCGCATAATATAATCTCACCTTCAGTAACTTCAAAGTTCTCGTTTCCTCCGATTACTGAAGACAACGTACTTTTACCAGCACCGTTTGGCCCCATAATAGCATGAACTTCTCCAGCTTTAACCTCTAGGTTAATACCTCTTAATATCTCTTTGCCATCAATACCGGCATGTAAATTTTTTATTTGTAACATTATTCTGTGTATGATTTATGTCTAAAAACGTACGTCAATAAATGACTCTACATTTTTATCTACTTTAATAAACGTTTCTAATTCTGTAACTCTTAACCTACTGAACCTTCTAATGAAATTTCCAATAATTTCTGAGCTTCAACGGCGAACTCCATCGGCAATTTATTCAACACCTCTTTAGAGAAGCCATTTACAATTAATGCAATAGCCTTTTCAGTTGGAATACCTCGTTGGTTACAATAAAACAATTGGTCTTCACCAATTTTACTTGTTGTTGCCTCGTGTTCTATTTGAGCTGTTGTATTCTTAACTTCAATGTATGGAAAAGTGTGAGCTCCACATTTATTCCCCATCAATAAAGAATCACATTGAGAGAAGTTACGAGCATTTTCAGCTCTAGCTCCTACTTGAACTAATCCACGGTAATTATTATGAGATCTACCAGCTGAAATACCTTTCGATATAATCGTAGATCTAGTATTTTTACCAAGATGAATCATTTTCGTACCAGTATCTGCCTGTTGGTAGTTATTGGTAACCGCAATAGAATAAAACTCTCCGATTGAATTATCTCCTTTCAAAATACAAGAAGGATATTTCCAAGTAACAGCAGAACCAGTTTCAACTTGAGTCCAAGATATTTTTGCGTTTTTCTCGCAAATACCACGTTTAGTCACAAAGTTAAATACTCCACCTTTACCTTCACTGTTTCCAGGGTACCAGTTTTGAACCGTTGAATATTTTATTTCAGCGTCATCTAAAGCGATTAACTCTACCACTGCCGCATGCAATTGATTTTCGTCACGCGAAGGAGCTGTACAACCTTCAAGGTAAGAAACGTAACTACCTTCATCTGCAATAACCAAAGTTCTTTCGAACTGACCTGTACCAGCTTGGTTAATACGGAAATAAGTAGATAATTCCATTGGACAGCGAACTCCTTTTGGAATATAGCAGAAAGAGCCATCAGAAAACACAGCTGAATTCAAAGCCGCATAAAAGTTGTCTTTTTGTGGAACTACTGAACCTATGTATTTCTTAACTAATTCTGGATGTGTGTGTACTGCTTCTGAAATAGAGCAGAAAATAATACCCTGTTTTGCAAGAGTATCTTTAAACGTTGTAGCAACAGATACAGAGTCCATAACAATATCTATGGCAACTCCAGCAAGACGCTTTTGTTCTTCTAAAGAAATTCCAAGTTTATTAAAAGTATCCAATAATTCTGGATCCACCTCATCTAAACTTTTCAAGTCTTTCTTCTTCGGAGCCGAATAATATGAAATAGCTTGAAAATCAGGTTTTTCATAATGGATATTGGCCCATTCAGGTTCTTCCATTTCTTTCCAAACTCTAAATGCTTCAAGACGCCATTCCGTCATCCATTCTGGTTCTTCTTTCTTCTTAGAAATCGCTCTAACAACGTCTTCATTTAAACCGTTAGGAAATGTTTCCGATTCTATATCAGTATAGAAACCATACTCATACTCCTTTGTCTCTAACTCTTTTTTGAGTTCTTCCTCAGTGTATTTACTCATATTCTTTAATACTAAAAAGCGATAACTTTCTCGTATGCTTTATTTAATTAATTCTAATAGCAAAAGAATGTTTCAACATTCCTTATAAAAAAATTCTAAAGTGAGAAGCTTTCTCCACACCCACAAGTTCTACTTGCATTTGGGTTATTGAAGTAAAACCCCTTTCCATTTAATCCACCAGAAAACTCTAAGGTTGTTCCAACTAGGTATAAGAAGCTCTTTTTATCAACTGCTATCTTAACTCCATTGTCTTCAAAAATCTTATCTTCTTCTGCCACATTATGGTCAAATTTTAAATCGTAGGAAAGTCCGGAGCAACCTCCGCTTTTAACACCTACACGTACATAGTCTATTTCTGCATTAAAGCCCTCATCTTCCATCAGTAGAGCCACGCGCTTTTTTGCTGTATCTGAAACTTTTATCATGTCTAATCTGGATTGATTCTTATTTAATTGCAAATATACCACAAAAAAAACGGTTTACTCACAACACTAACATTTTTATAACTAATGAAAGAATAGCTAAAACCTATTGAGCTAATCTTTTGTATTACAATAATTTACATTAATTCAAAGATAGTTCGATTTACTCAAAAACAGTATTAAAAACCGCCCATTTTAACTAAAGTTTCGTTATAAAATCATTTACCTGACATTTATCATGCTTTTAATCGAATCAAATTCTATGTGATTTCAAGAATTATTGTTTTTTCAAGAACCTAAAAAACAGTGGTTCAAATTTATAACTACTAATTGTGAATTCCATTTATCACCTTTTCCGAATTGTAGGGTCTTTAGAATTTTAGTATTTTGCACCAGTAAAAAGAATATTTATGAAACTATATGCTATTGAAAGTGGCAATTTTAAATTAGATGGTGGAGCTATGTTTGGTGTAGTTCCAAAAACTATTTGGAATAAAACGAATCCAGCAGATTCAAACAATTTAATTGACATTGCAGCACGTCTGCTTCTTATTGAAGAAGGAAATAGGTTAACACTTGTAGACACCGGGATGGGCAACAAACAATCCGAAAAGTTCTTTGGTTACTATTCGTTATGGGGTAATGACACCATAGAGAAATCATTACAAAAACACGGTTTCCACACAAGTGATATCACCGATGTATTTCTTACTCATTTACATTTCGATCATGTAGGCGGTGCTGTACAATGGAATAAAGACGGTAGTGGATATGAAACTACATTTAAAAATGCTCGCTATTGGAGCAATAAAGAACATTGGGACTGGGCTGTGAATCCAAATGCAAGAGAGAAAGCTTCTTTCCTAAAAGAAAATATACTTCCTATTCAAGAAAGCGGCCAATTACATTTCATCGATAGAAAGGAAACAGATTATCAACATCTTTCCGAATTGGGATTCGATGTGTTTATAGCAAATGGGCATACTGAAAAGCAGATGATACCAATTTTAAACTATCAAGATAAGAAAATCGCATTTATGGCTGATTTGCTTCCAACTGCGGGTCACATTCCTCTACCTTATGTTATGGGATATGATACACGTCCTCTCTTAACCATAGCAGAAAAAGAAAAGTTTTTACAAATGGCTACAGAGCAAAATATGTATCTATTTTTAGAACACGACTCTCACAATCAAATAATTACGCTTAAAAAAACGGAGAAAGGACCTAGACTTAATGAGGTTTATAAATGTAGTGATATATTAATTTAATGTTAAGTCACTATCGCTGTATTAAAATTTAAAATATTTTTATCAATAAATATAAAAACAAAAACTATAATGCGTTTATTAAAACCTATTTACCTATCAGCTGCAATTGCCTTAGCTTTGACAAGTTGTGGTGGTGCAAAAGTTGCAATATCACATGATGCAATAACTGATGTAAACAATTTACCTAAAAGAACATCAACACTTTCAGAGGCTCAATTACAAAGATGGAGTCATTTAGACATCCTTAGAGATACTGTTCCAGGTATGTCTGTTGATCGTGCATATGAAGAATTATTAAAAAACCGCAAATTACCTAAGAAAGTAATTGTTGGGGTAATTGATTCTGGAGTAGAAATCGACCATGATGATTTGAAAAATCACATTTGGGTAAACACTAAAGAAGTAGCTTCAAACGGAATTGATGATGATAAAAACGGTTATATAGACGACATACATGGTTGGAATTTTTTAGGAAAATCTAATCATGAAAACTTAGAATTTGTTCGTGTAATCAAACGTGGAGATGATGGTTCAGAACAATACAAAAGAGCTTTAGAAAAACACAAAGAAGAAATTAGCGAATTAGAAGTCAATAAACAAAGAGTTTTATCAGCAGCTCCTTTTAATCAGCATGATATACTTTCTAAACACTTTGGTAAAGAAGACTATACAATTAAAGACTTAGACGGAATCACTGATTCTGATTCTGAGGAATTACGCAATGCGAAAGAAGACATGTATTCTGCTATAGAGTCAGGGACTTTTTCTCGAATATTGGGATATAAACAATATTTAGACAGCCAACTAAACTATCACTTAAATTTAGAATTTAATGGAAGAGAGCTCGTTGGAGATGACCATACTAACATAAATGATAAAATTTATGGAGACAACGATGTTTTAGGAGATAGAGAACATGCTAAACACGGAACACACGTTGCAGGAATTATTGCTCAATCTAGACATAATAATTTAGGAGGAGACGGTGTTGCGTCAGACGTAACTGAAATAATGGCTGTTAGAGCAGTTCCAGATGGTGATGAATATGATAAAGATATTGCTTTAAGTATTCGTTACGCAGCTGATAATGGAGCAAAAGTAATCAATGGTAGTTTTGGGAAATATTTTGAAGAAAATAGCCAATGGGTACGTGATGCAATCAAATACGCAGAAGAAAAAGACGTACTTATTGTTGTAGCGGCTGGAAATGATGCCATGGATTTAAATGCAAATGGAGGTGTTGAACGCTACCCAAATGACAACACAAAAATGGGACCTGAAATCGCTAATAACTTTTTAGTAGTTGGTGCTTTAAACCCAGAATTTAGTAGTAATATGGTTGCTTCTTTTTCAAATTATGGTAACTACGATGTTGACGTATTTGCACCTGGTTCTAAAATTTATGCAACAGTTCCTAACAATACTTATGAATACTTACAAGGAACTTCAATGGCTTCACCAAACGTTGCTGGAGTAGCTGCTTTAGTTCGTGCATATTACCCTGAATTCACAGCAGGAGAAGTTAAGAAAATCATTATGGACTCTGGAGTTCCAGTAAATAAGGAAGTAGCAGTCGGTAGTGAGACTAGAAATTTCTCAGACATATCAACTTCTGGAAAAATGGTTAATGCCTATAATGCTTTAATTCTAGCAGACAAGCTTTCAAAAAAGAAATAACATTCTCATTGAAATAATATAATAAATCAGAAACTCCACAGATTCTAATACTTATAATAGTTTAGAATTTGTGGAGTTTTCTTATCAATATCTACTATGAATAAAATTTTAATAGCAATTGCAATACTGAGCACAAGCATATTTACACACGCTCAAAAAAATCCTAACCCGGGTTATTGGCAACAACGCGTTAACTATCAAATGGATGTTAACATGGATGTTGAGAAATTTACCTATGAGGGAACTCAAAAACTAACGTATTCCAACAATTCACCAGACACTCTGAAAAACGTATATTTTCACTTGTATTTCAATGCGTTTCAACCTGGTAGTGATATGGATGCTTTATTACAAAACATCCCTGATCCAGATGGTCGAATGGTTACAACACAGACTATTAATGGAGAAAAAGTTTTTGAAAGCAAAATTTCAAAATTAAAACCCAACGAAATAGGTTTTCTAAAAGTAAAAAATCTAAGACAAGACGGTGCTTTAGTCGATTCCAAAGTAGTTGGAACAATATTAGAAGTTACCTTAAAGCAACCTATTGCACCAAATAGAAGTACTGTTTTCACTCTGGATTTCGAAGGACAAGTTCCAACGATGATTCGTAGAGCGGGTAGAAACTCCAAAGAAAATGTGGCTCTTTCAATGGCACAGTGGTATCCAAAATTAGCTGAATTTGATTTTGAAGGATGGCATGCTGAACAATATTTAGGAAGAGAATTTCACAGTGTTTGGGGAGATTTTGATGTCAAAATCACACTAGACAAGTCCTATACAATAGGTTCAACTGGAAATTTAGTAAACAAAAATGAAATAGGACATGGTTATCAAGATACAGGAGTAAAAGTAGAAAACAACAAGAAAAGTAAAAAGCTAACTTGGCACTTTAATGCTAAGAATGTATTGGACTTCACTTGGGGTGCAGATCCAAACTTCATTCATGATATTTACCCAGGACCTAATGGAATGAAACTACATTTCTTATATAAGAATGACCCAAAAATTGTTGAGAACTGGAAAAAACTACAACCATTAACTGCAAAGCTTTTCAATTTTTTCAATGAAAATGTGGGTGAATATCCATACAATCAATATTCGATTATTCAAGGAGGAGATGGAGGTATGGAATATTCTATGTGTACCTTAATCACAGGGGGAAGAGACCTTCCAAGTTTAGTGGGAGTAACAGCTCATGAAGTAGCTCACAGCTGGTTTCAACATGCTTTGGCCACCAACGAAACAAAACACGAATGGATGGATGAAGGATTTACTACTTTCATATCTGATCTAGCTATGTTGAGCGTATTAAAAGAAGAGGAGTTATCAGATACAAATCCATTTGGTTCCACTTATAATAGTTACTATAATCTTATTTCATTGAATATAGAAGAGCCGCAAACAACACATGCAGATCGCTATGCTTTTAACAGAGCATATAGTGTTGGTTCTTATAGCAAAGGTTCCATTTTCTTAACACAGTTGTCTTACCTTATTGGTTGGGATGCTATGATGAAAACATTGAAGACCTATTATAATGACTATAAGTTTACTCATCCAACACCTAATGATGTCAAACGAACAGCAGAACGCGTTTCTGGGGCGGTTTTAGACTGGTATTTAGTAGACTGGACCGAAACTACCAACACTATCGATTATGGCATTGAATCTGTTCAAGATAATGGAAAAGACTCAACCAAAGTAAATCTAAAAAGAATAGGTAGAATGGGAATGCCTTTAGATATCTTGGTAGTGTATGAAGATGATAGTATGGAAACTTTTTACGTTCCATTCTCTTCAATGCATTGGACAAAACCAAACCCTTATCCAGAAATAGAAAGAACTGTATTGAATGATTGGGGATGGGCTAATCCGAATTATAGCTTTTCAATTTCAAAACCTAAAAAAAATATAAAAAGGATATTAATCGACCCGAGTCAATTTATGGCCGATGTTAATCAAGAGAATAATCTTTACGAAAGAAAATAATTTAAAAGAGCTATCATAAAAAGTAGCTCTTTTTTTTGAGCTTCTGCGATAAAAAGATTTAGTTCAAATTGCTAATTAACTGTTAAGTTATATTCTGGTATTAAAATTTAAAATATTTTTATATTTAAAATAATACCAAACAAACTTATAATGAAATTAACAAAGAAACTATTATTACCAACTCTACTAGCCATTAATCTAGTTAGTTGTAGTACAATTAAAATTGGAACATCTCCCCTACCAATCGCAAATGTAGACAGTTTACCGTCAAAAGAAACTGATTTAACCGAGGTACAACTACAAAGATGGAGTCACTTGGACATACTTAGAGATACCATTCCTGGTATGTCTGTTGATCGTGCTTATGAAGAAATATTGAAAGACAAAAAGACTCCTAAAAAAATTATTGTTGCTGTTATAGACTCTGGAGTTGATATTAATCATGAAGATTTAAAAGATCAAATTTGGGCAAACCCAAAAGAAATAGCTGCTAATGGAATCGATGACGATAAAAATGGCTATATCGATGATATTCACGGATGGAACTTTCTAGGAAAATCAACACTTGCAAACTTTGAATTCATCCGTTTTTTAAGAAGAGGTGATGACAGAACAGAAGAATATAAAAAAGCCTTAGCAAAAAGAGAAGAGACCAAAAATAATATGGAATACCAGTTAGCTATGTTTAGGTCTATACTTAGATTAGAGAATCACGATAAACTTATGGAGTACTTGGGAATTAAAGATTATACCCTTGAAGATTTAGACAAGATACCATCCACAGCACCTCAAGATATTCAAGACGCTAAAGAGATAATGTATAATACTCTACAAACAACAAGTTCGAAGGCAATAAACAGCTCGATGGATATGATAAACAATACTTTAAATTATAAGTTAAATATTGATTTCGACAACAGGAAACTATTGGTAGGCGACAATCCGAGTGACATAAACGACAAATATTACGGTAATAATGATGTGTTAGGAAATATAGAACATGCTAAACACGGTACACACGTTGCTGGAATCATAGCTCAAAAAAGAAATAATAATCTTGGAGGAGATGGAATCGCTTCAGAAGTAGTTGAGATAATGCCAATTCGAGCAGTACCAGATGGAGATGAGTATGATAAAGATATTGCTTTAGCGATTCGATATGCAGCAGATAACGGAGCCAAAATAATCAACGGAAGTTTTGGAAAATACTATGACGAAAATAGTCAATGGGTAATAGATGCGATACTTTATGCAGAGAAAAAAGATGTGCTTATCGTAATTGGAGCGGGAAATGATGGCTTGGATTTAGATTCTAATGGAGGAATCAATCACTATCCCAATGACAGAATCAATAATGGTCCAGAAATATCATCTAATGTTTTGATGGTAGGGGCCTTAAAACCTGAATTCAGCAAAGACCTTGTCGCTTCGTTTTCAAATTTTGGACAATATGACCTTGATATCTTTGCGCCAGGGGTTCAGATTTACTCATCTACCCCATCAAATACTTATGAGAAATTAGACGGTACATCTATGGCAGCACCAAATGCCACTGGAGTTGCGGCACTAATTCGTGCATACTATCCAAAACTTAATGCCTCAGAAGTTAAAAGAATACTTATGGATTCAGGAGTCTCTGTTAACAAAGAAGTTAAAATGGGTGACAAGAAAGAACGCAATTTCTCTGAAGCTTCAAAATCAGGGAAAATGATTAATGCTTATAATGCTTTACTTATGGCCCAAAAATGTTCTAAAAACTAAAACAATCTAACCAAAAAATAAACAGAATTAATTATCTACTATTGGTAAAAATGAAAGCGAGTTATCTTCAAACGATAGCTCGTTTTTTTTTAAATTATAATAGAAAGCTTTTTTTACCTTTGTCCAATGCAAAATCACCCGTTTAAATACCCTAAGGCAGAGCGCTTAAAAAGTAGAATCACAATAGATGAGATGTTTTCAAGCGGAAAGTCCGTTGGTAAATATCCGTTGCGATTGGTATTTATACCTATCGCAAACACAAACAACCTTCCTTTACAGGTAGGAGTTTCTGTTTCTAAACGCAATTTTAAACGTGCTGTTGATAGAAATTATTACAAACGTCTTCTTAGAGAAGCCTATCGATTAAATAAACACTTATTATTAAGTGACCTTGATCAGCCCTATGCAATTATGTTTTTTTATCAAACCAAAGAAAGGCTTACTTATGCAGAGATTGAAACCAAGACCATTAGACTCTTTGAGAAATTTAATGAATTTATTAAAAAAAATGCACCCGAGTAGTTGATGTTATTTTTTCATCTTTTACTTGCAATTATTTAATTATAAAAACAATCAGGGAACTATTTAAAATTTAATACTTGATTTTATTACTTTAGTTTTAAAATTCATAATCACCCGCCTCTATTTTCAATCTCAAAAAGGTTAAAAAGAAGACGAGCCATTACGAGGAATTAGTAAAATAGTATTCATAAAACTCGCTCACTATTGAACACAGAAGCCCATTCAAACACGGTAAACAAAGTATCCTTAGGAACTCTATTAGTTACACTCGGAATTATATTTGGTGATATAGGTACATCCCCTCTTTATGTTATGAAAGCCATAATGGGAAAGGAAGTCATAAAAGAAGAAATTGTTTTAGGGGCTATTTCGTGTGTTTTTTGGACACTTACACTTCAAACCACTATAAAATACGTTTTACTAACACTAAAAGCAGACAATAATGGAGAGGGTGGTATATTTTCATTATATACTTTAGTAAAACGATTTCGAAAAAAATGGTTAATTGTTCCAGCTATCATTGGTGGTAGTGCCTTACTAGCAGACGGAATCATCACCCCTCCTATCTCAATATCATCAGCTATTGAAGGGTTGCAAATCTACAATCCCGATTTGAAAACGGTGCCTATTGTCATTGGAATCATATTTGGAATTTTTACCATACAGCAATTTGGAACAAAATTTATTGGTAAATTCTTTGGTCCATTAATGCTTATCTGGTTCTTGATGTTGGGTACATTAGGTATGTATCAACTATTAGGAGATTTTCATGTATTAAAAGCCTTAAACCCATATTATGCAATCCACTTACTATCTATTCATTCAGAAGGTTATTTTGTTTTAGGGTTTGTGTTTTTATGTACTACTGGAGCAGAAGCACTATACAGTGATTTAGGACATTGTGGTATTAAAAACATAAGACTTAGTTGGATTTTTGTAAAGTTGATGTTAGTAATAAACTATTTTGGTCAAGGAGCTTATTTGATAAACAATAGCGGAAAAACACTGTCTTTTCTAACAGCAAATCCCGATGCTCCTGGTAATCCTTTTTACCTCATCATGCCTGAATGGTTTCTACCTATAGGAATTACGATTGCAACAGTTGCAGCCATAATTGCTTCACAAGCATTAATAAGTGGATCTTTCACTTTAATTAACGAGGCAATACGACTAAACTTATGGCCAAAAGTTCGAGTGAAATTTCCAACAAACATAAAAGGACAACTTTACATACCTTCCATTAACTGGATGTTGTGTATTGGATGTGTATTCGTAGTTCTACATTTTAGAGAATCTGGAAATATGGAAGCTGCATATGGTTTGGCAATCACTATGTGTATGTTAATGACTACTATACTTTTGACTTATTACATGATTCTAAAGCGATACAACCCATTTCTTATTGTATTTATAGTAATGGTTTATGGAACAATTGAGTTAACATTTTTCATAGCAAATATTCAAAAATTCTTCCACGGTGGTTATGTTTCCATACTTATAGCAGGTCTATTAGCATTTACTATGGTCATAAACTTTCTTGGTAAAAAAATACGTAAGAACTACACTGCTTTTGTTAAAATTGAGGAATACAAAACCGTGTTAGTTGACATCAGTAAAGACCATACGATTCCAAAATATGCAACGAATCTAATCTATTTAACAAACGCTACGAGTCAAGACGAAATAGAATCCAAAATCATGTATTCTATTCTTCAAAAAAGACCAAAAAGAGCAGATAATTACTGGTTCTTGCATGTCAACGTAAGTGACGAACCTTATAAAATGGAATATAAAGTCAGAAAAATTGGTAGTGACAACTTAATTAGAGTTGACTTTTATTTAGGCTTCCGTATAGCACCAAAAATAAACGTATTACTTAAAAAAGTAGTTACAGACATGGTTGAGTCGGGAGAGATAGATGTAACGAGTAGATATGAATCTCTTTACAAAAACAATATTTTAGGTGATTTCAAATATGTACTTATCGAAAAATTAGTATCTTACGACAATGATTTACCCGTAGTAGATACTATTATTTTAGATATCTACGAATGGATTAAGAAAATAAGTTTGTCTGAGGAGAAAGCTTTTGGGTTAGATAGTAGCTCTGTTAAAATAGAATACTTTCCAATGATTATAAAACCAATAGAAGATGTTCCTCTGACTCGAAGGTATAAATAGTCTCTATGAACGCGTTTTGTTTAGCTCTAACAGGTTTGATTCTTTTTTCTTGCACTACTGTTTTTGGTCAAGAAAAGACTGTACATTCTGTGTACTTTGATTTTGATAAGGATAGAATTCGACAAACCGAGCTTCCAAACCTTTTGGAATTCATCCAAGATATTGACACAACAAGAATAGAAACCATTGAAATATTTGGTTATTGTGATGACAGAGGAAAGGATCAATATAACTACGCATTATCCGAAAGACGTGCAGAGGCAATCAAAAAAGAAATAATAAATAAAGGAATTAGAAATAAAGTTATTGTAACTATTGAAGGGAAAGGTCGAGTAATGATTGATCAAGACTACGCCAAAGACCTTACTAAACTTCGACAAAAAAACCGTAGAGTTGATGTAATTCTTAATTTCCTTGAAATACCCTATGAAGAACAACCCGGAGTATATACTCAACTAAATGATACTCTTCGAGAAGGAGATCGAGTAATACTTCAAAACATTCAATTTGAACAAGGTAGAAGTCGTTTAAAAGGAAAATCAAAAAAAGAACTACGTCAAATAGCTAAAGAATTGCGTAAACAACCCCATTTGAGTTTTGAAATTCACGGTCATATTTGTTGTACTCCTAAACGCTATACAGAAGCTTTTGATAAAGACACTCACAAAAGAGAACTATCACACAATAGAGCTAAACAAGTATATGAATATCTTCTTACTCAAAAAGTAGATAAAAAAAGAATGAAGTTTTTTGGGTGTGGAAATATATATCCTTTAAATCTTACCCCAGATTTAGACCGAAGAGTTGAGTTTTTAATAACGGAATAAATTAATCAATACGCATTTGAATATGTGGAATACCATCCTCAAGGTAACTTTCAGATGTCACTCTAAAACCATGACTTTTATAGAACTCGCTTAAATGTTCTTGCGCACCTATTTCAATACTATGCGTAGCATAGTTTTCATTGATGTAACGCAATGCTTGTTTTATCAACTGATTTCCAAAACCGAATTTTCTGTATTCTTTTTCTACTATTACACGACCTATACAAGCCGCATTATCGTATTTAACACCGTAATTAAACAACCTTGCATAAGCAACCAGTTTTGCTCCATCCCAAAACATAAGATGGTCTGCTTTATCATCCGAAGAATCAATGTCCTCATAAACGCAGTTTTGCTCCACTATAAAAACTTTATTTCTCAAAGCTAATACTTCGTATAGCTCTTCTAATAAAAGCTCTTTAAAAGGCTTTATTTCAATTCTTATGTTATTCATGAAAATTTACTGTTTTAATAATCGCTTCTAGTTCAAATAGCAATTCTCGCTTAGTCAATGAAGGGTTATAGGTAAAACCTTCAATGAAAAGATATCTATTGAAATAATCATCTCTTATAACATAACACAAATATGAACCACTCATAAAGCTTTTACGCATGTCCCAAGTTCCTTTTAATTCAAACGCTTGTAGATTGTCTAAAACTAATTTCTTATTGAAAGGTGCAAAACCTTCATCTGTTTTCATAAAGGAATTTGGTTCAGTACCATGAACATACAAAGCAGCTATGGAATCCTTAACCTCAACGATGTTTTCAATTATTGATTTTGAATTTTCAATTCTATCAATACTTACTTCATAAAGCAATAAATTACTATTTCCAGATGCTATATCCTTTTTAATCCAAATAAAATTATCTTCTTGTAAAACGTATTTGTACGTATCTGGAATCACCATTTTTACCCCAAATACATCCTGTAAAACAGTATCATCTAATTTAGATCCTCTTTTTATTTTATGTTGCATTTCATTGATTTCAAAATTCAAAAAAGTAGAGATAATAGAGTCTACATTAATTTTAAATTCGTCAATCATTTCTTCAGCAGAAGGAGCTTGGATGGTAAAAACATTTTGAGGAGTTGCATATTTACTGCGTTCTAATGTAAATAAGCAATCTGATTCTTCATCCATAATAATTAGATTTCGAGCTAATTTATTCTTATCAACAAATATTCTGGGAGAAAATTGTTCAATTATAAACAGTGGTTCAGAAGGGATGATTCCATCTAAAGAAGCAGCGAGATACTTTCTAATACTGTCACCCGTTTCTGTGTTCCAAAGCGAATCTTTTAAAACGAGTGTAAGATGATTAAATTCTCCTTGTGAGTCTTTTAGTTTAGATGCGCCTTCTTGTGTCTTCTCCTTACAAGAAAACAATAACAAAATAAAACTCACAAGGAAAAAATACTTTTTCAAAAATATAGAATGGATTATCCGTTAATTTTAAGTTTCATACCTGGTCGCAACAAATCGCTTTCTGATAAGTTGTTCAATTTTTGAAGCTTACTAATCGTTAAACCTGGATATTTCTTACTAATTGAATACATGGAATCTCCTTTTTGTACCGTATAAGTTGAGTTCGAATTTGAATTAGATGCAATCCCTGAACTACGAACTTTCAATTTCTTACCAGCATGAATTGTATTAGTTCTCATATTATTCATCTGCTTTAATTGTGTTAAAGACATTCCATACTTAGATGCAATAACTCCAAGGCTTTCACCTCTGCGAATGGTATGATATTGAGATGAAGTATTAGCTGTTGTCGTAAGAGCAGCTACTGATGTTGCTTCATAGTTAGGTTTTTCAACCTTAGATTCTTCATAATCAACATAAGCATAAATCGCGTTTTCGTTTGAAGCAAACAAACCAATTTTGTCAACAGGTAACCTTAAAAACATTTCTTTGTCAGAAATATAAGGAACTTGCTTAAGCTTATACGTAGGATTTAAGAATACGATTTCTTCTTCTGAAATATCTAACAGTTTTGAAACCTGTTCAAAAGATATTGCTTTTTTTACATTTATAGTATCTGTTTCATGTAATACTACAGGAGCTTGATGTCCTTTAATTCCATGCTCTTTTGCATATTCAAACATGTACATTGTAGCAAAAAAAGCTGGTAAATATCCCTGTGTTTCACGTGGAAGATTTTTTCTAATATTCCAATAATTAGAATATCCTCCTGAACGTCTAATAGCTTTTGACACATTACCAGGTCCAGCGTTATAAGATGCTAGAACCAAATCCCAATCCCCAAAAATTTTGTATAAATCCGAAAGATATTTAGCTGCTGCTTCCGATGATTTAATAGGATCTGAACGTTCATCAACAAAAGAATTCACTTCAAGATTATATTGCTTACCCGTAGGATACATAAATTGCCATAGACCAGTTGCCCCTACTCTCGATTTAGCATTCGGATTCAAAGCAGATTCAACTATTGCAAGATATTTAATTTCTAGAGGAACGTCATATTTTGCCAAATGTTCTTCGAAAATTGGAAAATAGTAATCAGATAAACCCATTAGTCTTTCAAACGAATTTTTCCTATTCTTTAGAAACGATTTAATAACGCGTTCTAGAGATTCGTTATACTCAATTTTGAAAGGAGATTTTTCGTCTAACTTGCTTAAACGTTCTTTTAAAAGTTTTGTAGATAATTCATAATCAACAGACTCGTCTCTGTAAACGTTGTTAACATCTGCCTCCATTTCTTCAAACAGTTCTTGATTTGTTAACTCTTGTATCCAACGAGAATCTATGCATTTACTCGTTGAATGATTCACAAAACTATTTTTTATAGAATCTAAATAACTAATTGGTGTTGTTTCCGGATGAGAGAAATTTTCAGAAGGAGCTTGTGCCCAAGCACCCGCAGTTAAAATTCCAAACATCCAAATGGCTACTCTTTTATTCATTATGCTATTGTATTTCTAAGCGGTAACTAGCCCGTTACCTACTTAATTAATTTTCTATTGCTTCAATTCCAGGCAGTGTTTTACCTTCTAACATTTCTAACATTGCTCCACCACCGGTAGAAACATAACTCATCTTTGAATCTAAATCAAATTGCTTAACTGCCGCAACAGAATCTCCTCCTCCTACAAGAGAAAAAGTACCATTTGAAGTTGCTTCCGCAATATAATTACCCAAAGTGATAGTACCATTGGCGAATTTATCCATTTCGAATACTCCCAAAGGACCGTTCCATAATATGATTCTAGACTCTTGAATCACAGGTTTTAGGCTTTCTAACGTTTTAGGTCCAACATCCAACGCTTGCCATCCATCAGGTATTTCATTCACATTTACAATCTGTGTTGCTGCATCATTTGAAAATGAATCTGCAATTACCACATCAATTGGCAAGTGAATAGTAACATTTTTCTGTTTAGCCTTCTCCATAATTTCAAGGGCTAATTCCATTTTATCATCTTCACATATAGAATTACCTATATTACCTCCCATTGCTTTAATAAAAGTAAAAGTCATTCCTCCTCCAATAATCATATGATCAATCTTATCTAAGATATTTTCAATAATTGTGATTTTTGAAGAAACTTTTGAACCTCCTAATACTGCTGTTACCGGTTTCTCTGTACTATTTAAAACTTTATCTATACTTTCGATTTCCTTAGCAAGTAAGTATCCGAAACATTTTGATTCTGGAAAAAACTGAGCTATAATAGTCGTTGAAGCATGCGCTCTATGAGCTGTTCCAAATGCGTCATTCACATAGATATCCCCAAGTGAAGCTAATTCTTCAGCAAAAGCGACATCACCTTTTTCTTCTTCAGGATAAAAACGCAAGTTTTCCAACAATATTATACTTCCTGGTTTTGCATTATTCAAAACACTCTTTACCTCTGCTCCTACGCAATCATCGACGAATGTAACAGGAAATCCAAGTACCTCTTCAACTTTTGAAACGATATGTTTTAAAGAAAAATCTGCATTAGAAACTCCTTTTGGTCTTCCTAAATGCGACATTAAAACAGCAATACCTCCTTCTTCAACTACCTTTAAAATTGTAGGTTTAGCAGCTTCAATTCTATTTGAATCTGTCACTTGAAATTGAGCATTAAGAGGCACATTAAAATCTACTCTAATAAGTGCTATTTGGTCATTAAAATTAAAATCGTTTATAGTTTTCATTCGTTATGATTAATTGTTTTGAAATTTTGAAATTTCACAAATATAAAGTTTTTTATAATCCTATACTCTGATTTTTAGCACCTAAAAGTTAAAGTATACTTATAACTAAGTATTTACCGTTTAAAATTCACTGATAAAACAGAGAAAAAAGTGCATAAAAAAATGCTTTATTTTAAAAAGAATAAAGCATTTAAATTTTAAAAACATACAGATTATATGATGCAATTACGCTCATACTAAAAGGATTTGATTATTTCTTAATCGTAAAAATCTCTAAAACTCCATCGTTACTGCTTTCTTTATAAGTTGAAATGGCGCTTTCAACGTCAAAAACATTAAGTTTAAGTGCGACCTCTTTGGTTACTTGCTTTCCATTGATTTTTACAGTACTAATTTTTGAGCTCCTAATTGATTTTTCAAACTCAATCTGCAATTGATTACTAAATTCCGGCAATGCTTGAATATCATTTAAAATAGAATCTTTATTAACGATTGGTTTTTGGGTAATCTCCGGTTTAACCGAGCCTTCCAAAAGTACTTTTTCCTCTACTTCTATTTCTTTAGAAAATGATTCCTTTTGCTCCGTTAATTCTTCCAATTTTTGCAATACAGCTTCATCAACTTTATTTCCATAATTATTAACTATCTTTTTCTTTAATACAATGATTACAGCCCCATCTTTTGCAGTTTCCCCAAAAATTTTAATCGCTTCCTCTGAATTTAATTCAACACGAGACTCGATCATATCTTCTTTAATCTTGGATAATTCAATAAATCGAACAAAATAACCATTAACAACAACCAATGGTTTAGGAGTTACTTGTTCAGTATGGCAAAACAATTGAGAACTACTCCAAGATACTTGAGCAGTACACAACATAAACAGAATTAAAAGGTAGCCTGAGTATTTCATCTTTTATTTTATATAATATCTATTAAAAATTTACTTGTCCATTAATTTAAATCAAAACACTATCCTTATATCCTCGATAGTCTTTTATATTTCAACTACTTAGATTTTTTCAAATTTAAAACAAATTAACTACACTAAAATTCAAAGTGGTTAAAATGACCACTTTTGACCTATTTCGGTTTTTTAAAAAACTGAAAATAAATATTTTATATAATTCACACTTGCTCTTCTTTGGAACATGTTCGTATCATCTATTGGTTTCTTTGAGAAAAAGGGTGATTTTGCGAACCCGACCAACAGAAAACCTCTTTCCAATTTGGTTTTTGAAAGATTATTTTCAAAATTCCTTCTTACAAATTGACATAAAAATACTACTTTTAAACAACTTTTTATATCAATAAATCAACTCATTTACTTCTAAAACGAAAGTAATGTCACAACAACAAATAATCATAATTGGTGCTGGTATAGCTGGGCTAACAGCTGCCATTAGTTTAAAAAAATTAGGCTATAAAATTGTTGTTTATGAATCGAGTACAACAATTAAAGGAATTGGTGCTGGCTTGGGATTAGCTTCCAATGCATTAAAAGCATTGCAATTTCTAGGTTTAGACCAAGGAATATCATCCATTGGAACAAAAGTTACTGCCTCTCATATTAGAGATTCCAGAGGAAGAACAGTTGCAATTGCTGATGCCACTTTGGTTTCCGAAGAAGATAATCAAAACTTTGCTGTTCACCGTAAAGATTTACATCAGTATCTCTATGAACAACTTGAAAAAAGCGAAGTTATTCCCAATAAAAAACTAGTCAATTTCACACAAAGCAAAGAAGAAGTTTTTGTTGAATTTGAAGATGGCACCTCTGATACCGCAGACTATTTAATTGCTACCGATGGTGTTGGTTCAACGGTTAGACAGCAATTATTGCCTAACTCCAAACCTAGATACGCTGGATATACTTGCTGGAGAGCTATTATAAAAAATCCTGGTTTAAAATTAACAGATAGTTCTGAAACTTGGGGTAAAGAAGGTCGCTTTGGATATGTAGCCCTACCTAATAATTTGATTTATTGGTATGCTTGTATTAACACTCATAAGCATGAAGTTAGAAACTATACCGTAAAAGACCTATGTAAAAATTTTCAAAACTATTACCACCCCATTCCCAAGATATTATCAGACACGCTTGATAAAGATTTATTACAAAATGACATTGTTGATATAAAACCCATTCATCAATTTTACTTCGAAAGAATACTTTTAATGGGAGATGCAGCACATGCAACTACTCCAAATATGGGACAAGGTGCTTGTATGGCCCTTGAAGATGTTGCAGTTTTAATCAACGAGTTGAAGCAAACTACTGATGTTGAAAATGCCTTTCAAAATTTTGAAAAAAAACGTTTGAAGCGCACTCGATTTATCATCAATACTTCTCGAAAAATGGGAATAGTAGCTCAGTTAGAAAATCCAATATTAATTTCAATACGCAATATCCTTTTTAGAAATATGCCTAAAGCATTCGTGAAAAGACAAATGAAAATTCTTCTTGAAACTGATATTTTTAATCCTTAAAAACAAGATTACACCATAGGTTTAAACTCAAATCTTTATTGGTAATTCAAGCTATTTTCTATAATTAAACTATCTTTGTAGTCTATGCAGTTTTCAGATATTATTGGTCAAAACCATTTGAAAAACCACTTAATTCAAAGTGCTTCTTCAAACCGTGTACCCCACGCACAATTGTTTATTGGACCCGATGGTTCAGGAACTTTGCCTATGGCTATTGCCTATGCACAATATCTCTTGTGTAAAAATATTGGTAATGAAAATACGGGAGGTAATGAGTCTTGTAATCTAAAATTTAAATCTTTAATACATCCAGATTTACACTTTGTATATCCTGTTTCTACTACGGAAGCGGTTAAAAAAAATGCAACAAGTGATCAATTTGCAGATTTATGGCGTTCGTTTTTACAAACGCAGCCATATGGTAATTTGTTTGATTGGTATAACCATATTGACATTCAAAACAAACAAGGTCAGATTGGTGTAGATGAGGCCCAAAGTGTACTTAAGAAACTAGCCCTTAAATCTTTTGAGGGAGGTTATAAGATTATGTTGATTTGGATGGCTGATAAAATGAATGTTGAAGCTTCTAATAAACTATTAAAACTATTAGAAGAACCACCTGCTCATACCGTTTTTATATTGATCGCAGAAAATGAAAAAGGAATGCTTCAAACCATTCTTTCTCGTTGCCAAATATTAAAATTCAATCCGTTAACTCAACGCGAAATAGAAGATGCTTTAGTATTGAATGAAAATTGCAGTAAACATGAGGCTGCATTAATTTCAAGACAATCACAAGGTAATTATAACAAAGCATTACAGTTATTAAGAAACAAAGACAACGGATTACCTTTTGAAAAATGGTTTGTTCAATGGGTTCGTGCTGCCTTCCGTGCGAAAGGAAACGCGGCTGTAATCCAAGAATTAGTAGAATGGAGTGAAGAACTAGCAGGACTAGGTAGAGAAGCTCAGAAACAATTCTTAGAGTTCTGCATAGAAATGTTTAGGCAAGCTTTGTTAATCAACTATCAAACACCAGATTTGGTATATTACCAAACTACGGTTGATAAATTCAAATTGGAGAACTTTGCTCCTTTTGTCAATGGTTCTAATATCGCTGAAATCTTTGAAGAACTTTCAAATGCTAGTTATCATATTGAAAGAAATGGAAATGCAAAAATGATTTTCACCGATTTATCTATTAAACTGACTCGTTTGATACATAAAAAATAATCTCTAAAACCTGCAAGGTTTCAGAAACCTTGCAGGTTTTAGAAACTACTTTTATACAAACGAAGTTCTTCCCAACTAAAACGGTTTCCCGTTTCAGCTTTAATATCCCCCAATGGGGTACTTTCTTTTCCTTTAAAAAGAGTTTTTAACTCTTTGATTTTACCCTCACTCAATAACTCCGTAATTGCTACTTTATCTTCCTTAACTAATTTTGAAAAATGAGAATATATGGTTTGGGTCGTCAATTTTCGTATTTCAGCAATTTGTACAATACTCATATCTTCTCTCCAATAGTCTAAAGTTATATCGGCTGTTGGTTTCTTGCTTTCCTTTTTCTTTGGTTTTTCATCTTCATAATAACTTACATCCTCTTCCTCTTCAATAAGCGTATTTTTTGTTGCTTTTATTATTTGAGATATAGATACCAAATGATTGATACGATATTCTCCAATGCTTAAAGATGTCAATGTTTCCTTACAAATAGTTCTTTCCTCCTCCAATATCTGAAGTAACAATTGAGATTTTTTCATTTGCAGTACTGCTTTGATAAAAGCATTTTCCAATTCATTAAGCTCTTCAAAGAATGCTTTCATTCCTTTCATTCGCTTTACTTGAGTAATGGTATATAAAATTTCAAACACCATTGCGTCCATTTTTGGAAAAAAGTATTCGTATGCCTTTGTAATTCTCTCCTTTACAAATTGAAAATTATAAGGTTCTTCGTGGAACAAACTTCTAATTTGTTGCACAAATTTTTCAGAGTGAATTAATAAAGCATCCATATTATTAGACTGCTTCTCTGCCCATTTTTTGAATTGATTCTTTTTACTTCGTTCTGCTTCGGAAATATAGGTCTGCAAATGCGATCTCCATAAAGTAGATAATTCAAACCATGAATAAGTTTGCATTAGATAATCTCTCACAAAGCGTTTTGTTTCTAAATGCAATTCGTTTTCTAATTTTTCTTTAGATGCCTTATGATTTGCATACTGCATTACATCATAGTCATTCTCCAATCCATTCATACGTATCGGAGAAAGCAAAATAAGCCCTTCTAACGAACGTAAACGCGAAAGAGCAACATATGCTTGTCCAGGAAGAAAAACGCGTGATACATCCAATACAGCACGGTCAAAAGTTAGTCCTTGACTCTTATGTACAGTTATAGCCCATGCAAGCTTTATTGGAAAATGGGTATAGGTACCTAAAATCTCTTCTTTTATTTCTTTCGTGTTCGGATCTACAGTGTATTTAATATTCTGCCATTCGTAGCGGTCAACTTCAATAGTTTTATTTTCCTCTGGGAAATGAACAAGTATTTCATTGAACGATAAACCTTTTACTACTCCCATTTTTCCATTGAAAAAATTCTTCTCAAAAGAAAGGTCATTTTTAATGAAGATAATTTGAGCACCTACTTTCAAGGTCATCTTAGCCTCTATAGGAAATATCTTTTCTGAAAAATCACCAACTATATCAGGGAAAAATGTAAACTCTTTTGTTTTTAATGATTCTAAAGCAGTAGCATTCATTTCATCTGCTTTAGCATTATGTGTAGTTAAAGTGATATAACCAGGATTTGTTTTTACATCGAAATTAGGATTCACGAACTCGTTTAAAACAGCCACATCATTCTCGCTTACTCGATTGTTTCTAAGATTATTTAAAACTTCTATGAAACGGTCATCCTTTTGACGATAAATTTTATCTAGCTCAATATACAATAAAGGACTTTGTTGAATAACATGAGAATGAAAAAAGAAATTCCCTGCGTAATAATTTCTAAGCACATTCCATTCGGCATTTCGAACTACTGGAGGTAATTGCAAAAGATCTCCAATAAAAAGAACTTGAACACCCCCAAAAGGCATTTGATTTCTGCGAACAGATTTTAATACAAAATCCATTGCGTCTAAAACATCTGCTCTAAGCATACTAACTTCATCAACAATCAATAACTCTAAATTTTTAAACAACGCTTTTTTTGTGTTGTTCATTAAAGTATGTCTTCTCAATGTTTTTCTAGTTTCAAACTTTACATCATCAGCAAACATAGGCTCACTGTTAGAATCTGGAATAAAAGCAGCAAAAGGTAATTGGAAAAAAGAGTGTATAGTAACCCCTCCAGCATTCAATGCCGCAATTCCAGTTGGAGCAACTACTATAGTATTCTTATGTGTAGTTTCTACAATCTCCCTCAATAAGGTTGTTTTACCGGTTCCAGCTTTCCCCGTTAAAAAAAGACTTTTATTAGTTTGATTAATAAACTGTAATACGTATTGTGCTTGTTCTGAAAAACTTTTCATAGTGTAGATGAAATTCTATAGTATCCTTAATTCAATAATAAAAAAACCCCCATAAAGGAGGTTCTTCAAACAATTTAAAATATAAATTTACTCGGCGTTCTCTACTTTAGAGTCTGCTGCTTTTATAGCAGTAGTACCTTTGTATTTAGAATTCAATTCTTTTACGATTAGGTCAGTAATGTTATATTCTTCCTTTGCATATAAAACAGTAGAAGCATCTTCTGTTCCATAAATATAATCATAACCATTCTTTTTACCGTAATCAGTAATAGTTGCTTTTACAGTTTTAACGATAGAATCCATTTCTTTTCCGCTTTCCATTTGCAAAGTTTGCATAATAGATTGTTGCTTCATTGATAATTCTTGCTCACGTTTTTGTAATTCAGCACCTTTTTGTTGAGCCCACGCCATTCCTTTTGCTTGAGCATTAGCTTGAAAACTTGAAGCTTCTTTTTGAAAACTTGCAATATCAGCTTCTAGCTCTTTACCCAATTCATCAGATTTGATCTTGTATTTAGATTCAACATCTTTAGTAGCTTCATACTCTTGCATTAATTTTTGAGTATCAACATAAGCAGATTTTTGTCCTACTGTAGTTGAACCGTTATTACATGAAGCTAATAATGCAGCACATCCTAAAACTAATAAGCCTTTTTTCATTTTCTGTTTTTAATTTTAATTTTTGGTAAATGTAATAAAAACTTTGAATGAATGATAACATTTTTCAATTTGGTTGATTTCTGCAATTTTCCTTTTTTTTTAATCTTGATTCGTATGTTATGTCCAATTTTTCAGTCCATAAATAAAACTAATAGTTCTAATACTAAATATCATTTTTACCTATTAAAAACGACTTATTATAAAGCGTTTTAAAGGACTTTTAAAAAATATTAATACAAAGTACTATTTAAGTCTTTGAACATTCGAAGAAAGCCTTTATTTTAATTTTTTTACCTCAAAATTGAATGTTTTTTGTATTTCTGGTGATTTGGCAATCTGTAAATCTGTAAATCTGTAAATCTGTAAATCTGTAAATCTGTAAATCTGTAAATCTGTAAATCTGTAAATCTGTAAATCTGTAAATCTGT